>DVNK01000063.1 GCA_018714445.1 Candidatus Fimadaptatus faecigallinarum
GACGCCCTGTTTCTGGAACGGCTCCGCGATATAAAGGGCGTTCAGGATGCCACACTGATACAGTATAACGGCGAGTATCACGGCTGATAAGTACATAAACTGCTGCGCCTACAAGTACCCGGCTGTTTGCCAAATCAACAACATCTAGTAAAACGGTTACAGCGCACATCAAAGGCACAATGGAAAATGGCTCTAACCATCCCATTCGGCGTTTAGGCCATGTACGTAAGCAGAGGCATTCCTCTCAGCGACAGGAATGCCTCTGCTTTGGTTTTGGGATTGATAGCGCATCTGTTTTAGCACGCAAAGCCGTCTTACGACCCGAATATTCATAGCCCGATGTTCAAATACCAGCTGTGACGACTCGGCGCATACCTTGAAAAGCAACATGGCATCCGCCGGCAACGGCGTTTACTTCTGCGTTGCCCATTAAACAGCAACATTCGCGTCCATTTGCATCAGTCTATTGATCGAACAGATTCATAAGACGTGGGTAACGGGCACACGCAGGCGTATTTTTACTGTACATCAGTCTACTCATCGAACAGATTCATAAGATAGCCATAGCCCTCCGACTCCATTTTCTCATATGGTACGAAGCGCAGTGCCGCGCTGTTTATGCAGTAACGCACGCCGTTGGGAGATTCCGGATCGCCGCTGAATACATGCCCCAGATGTGAGTTGCCCGCGCGGCTGCGAACTTCCGTGCGATGCATGCCATGGCTGTCGTCCGGAAGTTCTATGACGGCCGGAGACTCTATGGGCTTCGAAAACGCCGGCCAGCCGCAACCGCTCTCAAACTTGTCCGTTGAGCAAAACAGCGGCTCGCCAGTTACTACATCCACATATATCCCCTTTTCAAACTGATCCCAGAATTCGTTGGCAAAAGGCCGTTCGGTGTCGCTCTCCTGGGTAACGCGGTACTGCTCCGCGGTTAGCTTGTCGCGTATTGTCTCCGCCGCGGGCTTACGGTAGTCGCCCGGATCAATTTGCAGTCTCGAAAACAGCTCGATCTCCGCCCGCGGAATGTGGCAATAGCCGCCGGGATTCTTGGTCAGATAATCCTGATGGTATTCCTCCGCCGGGTAGAAGTTCTTCAGTGGACCGATCTCCACATGAAATGACTCACTGCGGCTGCGCTCTATGTCCGCGATGCGTTCCACCGTCGCCTGGGCCTTTGCATTTGTGTAATAGACGCCGGTCTGATACTGGCTGCCCTGGTCGTTGCCCTGCCGGTTCTCCACGGTGGGATCGATCACATAAAAGTAGGCCAGCAGCAGCGCATCCAGGCTGACCTGTTCCGGGTCGTATTCTACACGCACCGTTTCTCGGAATCCGGTATTGCCGGCACAGACAGCCTGATAGTTGGCATCGCTCTCACCGCTGCCGTTTGCATAGCCGCTCTGGACGTCAATCACTCCGGGGATGGATTGCATCAGATGCTCCATTCCCCAGAAGCATCCACCCGCCAGATAAATTGTATTCTCAGCCGTATCCACATACTCGCTCCCTTCATCGGACTCTACTGGAGCCCGTTTTGATTCACTGTCTGTTTGCGCTTTTGCCTCGAGCTGTTGCCCGCGTGGCGCGGAGCAGCCGCCAAGCAACATCATTATTATCAGTACAGACAACAACTTTTTAATCATGCTCGGTGACCTCCTGTCGCGAATTCAGGCCGATTGAATTTGCAATGCGCTCTAAATCAAATCGGCATCAAAAAGCCAGGCCCGGGCAGCCCCGGGCCTGGCGCAATACCAGTTATGTTGACAGGTTTGTACTCCGGGTTAAGGCGACTGCGAAATGTCAGTCTTTCTTATAGCCGCACTTGGGGCAAACGCCGTCTTCGTTCAGCGCAATGCCGCACAGCGGGCAACGCTCAATCTTATTGTTGGTCTCAAACTCCGCCGAAGCTGCGTTGACGCCGCTGGTAAATGTGAGCTTTGCAATGTTCAACTTGTCCTTTAGCAGATCGTATACGATTTTTATCATGCCCTCAACCGTCATGGTCTCCTTGGTCACGACCAGGCGGCATTCCGGATAGGCAGTGGCCAGCTCGGTCTTGAAGGCAGGCCCCTTCATCTGGTTTTGCGGCGCGCCGTTACGTATGCCCTGCTCCTCATAGACTTTCAAAATCGCGGGCAGCAGCGGATCGTCCTGACGGAGAATCAGCGCGTGATCAAAATTCTTGAGTACCGACCAGGCCGTCTTCTGTATCTCATTACAGGGAAATACCATGTTCACGCCGGGATTTACAGTGTCCTCTACTTCTATGGTCAGCACGCCCGTGTGCCCATGCAGATATTGCGCTTCACCCTTAAAACCGTAAAAGCGATGTGCATATTGAAGATCCAGTGTCGTTATGCTTCTCATGATCTCATCCTCCTGCAATATATTTACGGGTTTGCGCGCCCGTATTCGCGCTCTCATGTAACGCTCGCTGGTGTATTTTGCGCGTCGGCCTGTAGGCATGATGGACAAACCCCCGTAAACACCAGATTGTGGCCGTCTATCGCAAATCCATGCGCATCTTTGACCAGGCGGATGATATCCTCCATGTAGTCCATCTCGACGTCAAAAACGCGTCCGCACCGCGAGCACTTGGCGTGATAATGCCGCTGCAGTATATGATCGAAGCGATCGGGCCCATCCGGCATTTCCAACTTCTGAATCTCTGCATCATCCGCCAATTGATTGAGATTCCGGTATACCGTCGCCTTGCTGATGCGCGGATGCGTTTGAACCACGGCCTCATATATTTCGTCCGCCGTTGCGTGAGATTTCAAACGGTTCACCGCGTCAAGAACCAGCGTCCGCTGGATCGTGTTTCGCTTCAATGTCCATCCCCCATTATTAGTAATTCCTCTCATCTAGAATTATATATCATTTAATTGAAAATGTCAATGGCGGTTTTAAGGCATTTTAATGTTTGTATTGATTCGGACAGCCTGTAAATAGCAGTTCTGCGCATGTGGCTTTTCAGCCGGCGCCATGTCAAGCTGGTATACGGCCTTTTGAGTCGCACTGCGTGAAAGTCGTGTTCAATAAGATCCCTGCGTATTGAAATAAGCATTTGTATCATGCCTAATTCAATATGCACGGCAAGTCGACCTGATGAGGCCAATGCAATTACCCATGCATGCCGGCAGATACACGAGTGAGCCGTCGCCAGCTGCTGCTGCTTCACGGTTTAACAGATTGCTATTGACAATCAGTTCGCCCACATATATACTAAAAATGTTAAGGATACGAGCAGGTCTTTGACCTCATCATCTCCGATATCATGATGCCAGTAGTAGACGGCTTTGAATTCGTTGAGGCCGTACGGTCGGTAAATCCTGAGATTCCGATACTCTTTATGACCGCCCGCGACGACCTGGCTGCAAAGCAAAAGGGCTATCGAATCGGCATAGATGACTATATGGTAAAGCCCATCGAGTTGGAAGAGATGTTGCTGCGCATTGGCGCGCTGCTGCGTCGCGCCAGAATTGCCGCAAGCAAAAAGCTCACGATTGGCAGCTTTTCCATGGATATGGACGAGCATGCCGCCTACCTGGGCGGTAATGAGATACCGCTCACAGCCCGTGAATTCGATATACTGTATAAGCTTCTGTCGTATCCCAAAAAGACCTTTACCCGGCAGCAGCTTATGGACGAATTCTGGGACAGCGATACCACTTCAAGCACCCGCACCGTGGATGTGTACATGACTAAATTGCGCAGCAAGCTGGCTGACTGCACCGACTTTGAAATCAAAACGGTTCACGGCCTGGGCTACAAGGCGGTGATCCTATGAGCAGTAAAACCATACGCTATCTGCACATACTGCGCAGAGGCGTGTCGTTCTTTGCGCTGATTTCGTTTGTCGTCACCTGTTGCATGCTGCTTTTTCTCAATGCGCTCATGAACACGCTGGATATCGCGTTTACACCGGAAAATATAAGCGTTGCCGCAAAAGTAACGCTATGCAATGTAGTACTGCTGAGCCTGCTGTTCACGGTGCTTGATGGAATTCGCCGCAGGATAATGGTCGAACGCCCGGTCCGATGCATAACCGCCGCCGCAGAACGGGTTATGCAGGGCGATTTCAGCACCAGGATACCGCCGCTTAGTGCGCTGGAAGATCACGAAAGTTTCGACAACATAATATCATACTTCAACCGAATGGTCGAGGAGCTCTCCGGCATCGAAACGCTTAAGACGGATTTCATTGCCAATGTATCGCATGAGTTGAAGACGCCGCTGGCCATCATGCAGAACTATGCCGAACTGCTCAGGGACCCCGGACTCACGGCGGCTCAACGCGCCGAATATGCCGATGCCATTTGTTCCACCGCGCGCCGTCTCGCTGGATTGATAAGCAATATCCTTAAACTCAACAAGCTGGAAAATCAAACCATCTTCCCCAAATGTAAACCTTATAACCTCAGCGAGCAGCTGTGCTCAGTCCTGTTGAGCTTTGAAAGCGCGTGGGAAGCAAAGCGCCTGGAGATAAATACCGACATCGAACCCGATATAATAGTCACCGCCGACAATGAGTTGATGGAAATAGTGTGGCAAAACCTGATTTCAAATGCCGTAAAATTTACCCCGGACGGCGGCAGTCTATCCGTATCCGCACACAGCGACGGCAGCCGCACCCGCGTCACCGTGCGCGACACAGGCTGCGGCATATCGGCGGAGACCGGCAAGCACATCTTTGAGCGGTTTTATCAAGGCGATACGGCTCATAAATCCGAGGGAAACGGCCTGGGTCTTGCGCTGGTAAAGAAGATCGTCGATATAACCGGCAGCGATATCGCCGTATCAAGCGTCCCCGGTCAGGGCAGCACTTTCACCGTGACGCTGCCGGAGGCTTGATATGGGCAAATGGACGCGCCTCTGGCGGTACTGCGTGCCCCATGGCGCTCGGGCAGCAGTGCTCATTATACTGGGCTTTGCGTTGCTGTTTGCCGCATTCACGCTTGATGTGTGCCCTGCGTGGTTGAAATATGCAGCGTATTTATTGTCGGCTTACGCGACATTAGCGCTGTGTGCAAATGTGGGCAGATGGTTTAGGTATTGCATGGCATGGATTGAAGGGTGCGCGCCCGCACGCCACTATATACACGATAGTGATTTTAGAAACAGAGTTTCACTGTGCTGGGGCGTGTGCGCAAACGCGCTTTACGCAGCGCTTCAGGGAGTGCTTGCGCTAATACAGCGCTCGGGTTGGATGGTTGCGCTTTGCGGCTATTATACCGTACTTACGCTGATGCGCTTGCTGGTATATCGCTCAGATCCACATGCGCTCGACACGCGCGCCGCCTGGAGGCGCTATGGCGCCGTGGGCCTGCTGTTGATACTGCTCGCCGGCTCAATTCAGGCCATATTGTTGCAGTATCTATTAAAGGGCAAGGCGTTTGAATATCCCGGGTTCAGCATTTACGCAATGGCGGCATATTCATTTACGTCGTTGACCATGGTCATTGTACGCATGATACGTTGCCGCAAAAGCGTGCTGCCGCTTCAGCGTGCCGCGCTGAACATTCGCTTTGCCGCTGCATTGATGTCGCTGCTGGCACTGCAGACGGCGCTCATATCAACGTTTGGCGAGCCGGATACATTTCAATTTGCAATGAACGCGCTCACCGGTTACGCAGTGTTCTTAGCGCTGCTTGCAATGGCTTTGGTCATGCTGTCAAAGGCAATGCGACAGTTGATCGGAAGGAGAACTTAAACATGAGTCAAGAGCATTCATTTGATTATGAATATTCGGCCAGGCAACAGGCCGAGGTGCGGAATATCCGCGCAAAATACCTTCCCGAACACGCGGATACGCTGGAGACTCTGCGCCGGTTGGATGCGCATTCGGAAAAAAAGGGTTCCACATATTCGCTCATAATTGGTATATCCGGGTTGATGATTCTGGGCGGCGGCATGAGCCTGATAATGGTCGGCAACCTGATTGCGTTGGGCGTCGTTACCGGCATAGCCGGCCTGACACTGCTGAGCGCCGCTTATCCGATCTATCAGCATATAACCAAAGCCGAGCGCAAGCGAATTGCGCCGGAAATAATCAGGTTAACTGAACAACTACTGGACAGAAAATGAACTGCGCCATGTATTGCATGACGATACGCGCGTCGCATCAAATAAACATCCCGCGCGCCACCCCATTATCGAACGCCGCGATCACTGCGGCCAATCATGTGAGTTGCGCTGTCATGCACCGGCAGCGTCAGGCGCTGTTCGCGCCAGCTCAACTGCCTGATGCATTCGCGCCAACGGCAATCCTGGTATTCATCAGTCAACACAACGCACAACCGCGTGTACGCATGGCCGCATCATTCTGTCGGTTCAAGCCAGTTTCCAGCGTAGGCGCTACTTCTGGCTCTTATCGATAAACAGGCATATCAGTTTTATCTCCGGCATCGGTGCGAGATAATACTGCAAATTTCATTATGCGCATATAAGAGTAATCACAGCCATCGCGTGCCGCGCCGATGAAGCGGCGACAGGTCACCCCTTCAATGATTTGTCCGATTGTCATCACAGCTTCGCCTCTTGCAGCATCAGGTCGCTTCTCCCGCCGCATGACGGGTGCATTGACAACTTTTTCCATGAAGGATCGGCCTTACCCGCTTTCAATCGCCACGGCTACAATGGCCCTAGTAGCTGAGCCTAAGACAGCGTTCGGCAGGCATCTTTAAACACATGAGCGCCATCCATTGAACACGCGCCCTGCTGCCGGTTGATATGCTCAGCGCCATTCTGTGGATCAGTCCGCGGATTCCTCTACTGCGATGTTGTCGTCGACCAGCCGCTTGCTGCCCAGATTCGCGCGCCGGTAGTAGGCAAGCGTCAGCACGCTGCATACCAGCCAGCCTGCCGGATAGCTCATAGCCAGCGGCAAAATGGTGTTGGAAATAAAGGTGGACACGACATACAGATAGATCTGCCGGAACACCACAAACGATCCAAGCATTATTATCATTGGCGCACGGCTGTCGCCCGCGCCGCGCAGTGCGCCGGAGTACACCTGGTTGACGCAGCTGAACACATAAAAAGGAGTCAGCCAGCGCAGGAACATCGCTCCAATTCGAACTACATCCGGTTCGTCATTGAAGAACTCGACCAGGTACGGCGCTACGATCATCACCACTCCCGTAACCAGCACGGTGATGCCCATTGCCATTCCCAGCGCCATGCGCGCGCCGTACTTGGCGCGCTTGATCTGGCCTTTGCCCAGGTTCTGGCCGACAAAAGTCGTAGCCGACAATGCCAAGGACTGCATGGGCAGAAATATCAATTGATCGATCTTTGAATACGCCGTCCAGCCGCCCATGTAGTATGTGCCGAATTGATTTATATAAGACTGCACGAACACATTCGAAAACGCCGTCACAGCCATCTGAAGCGCCGCAGGTATGCCCACTCGAATCGTCTTTTTGAGCATCTCCATATGTATCCGGATATCGCGCAGTATCACGCGAACGCAGGAATGCGAACGCATCAATGTCACCATCGTCAGCGACGCCGAAAGCGCCTGCGCTATGATCGTAGCGTACGCTACGCCCGCCACGCCCATGCCAAATACGATGACGAATACCAGATCCAGCACCGTGTTCGTGACTGCCGCGACGAGCAGAAAGTTGAACGGCCGCTTGGAGTCGCCCACCGCACGCAGTATACCGGCGCACATATTGTAAAACAGCAGCCCTATTATGCCGGCAAAGTATATCGTCAGATACTCCTTGGCCTCGTTGTATACCTCGCCCTGCATCTTCATGAAGTTGAGCATCCACGGCGTCATGGCTATGCCGATGATCGTCATGGCCACAGTCAGTATTATCGTGAGCATGATGGCTGTATGCACGGCATCATGAACCTTTTTGTAGTCGTGCGCGCCATAATACTGCGAGATTACTACGCCTGCGCCGCTGGCCAGGCCTGTAAACAGGCCTATCAGCGTGTTGATTATCGGTCCCACATTGCCGACCGCGGCGAACGCCTCCGCGCTGACGTAATTACCGACCACCCATGTGTCGACCATGTTGTACATCTGCTGGAAGATGTTGCCTACCAGCAGCGGCAACGCGAACGTCAGTATATGCCAGAATACGCTGCCTTCTGTCATATCGATATCGTGTTGTCGACCTTTGAAAATTCGTCCTGCCTTATTCATACCTCATCCCTCTTACGTTTTTTGCCCGCTGCGGCAGTACCGCCAAACCGGCTGCATTTGCACTCATTATAGCACTGCATTTTACAGGAATCAATCAATTTGGACAAATAAAAGCTCTACGCAGTATTTAACCAAATCGCGCCCAGCCGTCAAATCCTCAATGGCTCTACGCGGGAGTCTGCGCAGAACCTACTACCGGGCAAGACGCGACTTCATTCGACTCGGCAGCTGCGCCCAACGATTTCATCTCCGTTCATCTGCTTTGCAAAATCACGCACATCTGTCCCTCATAGTGTGTCAGCTCTATTTCCGCATGCTAGATTTACAGCCCGCACTGATTTGATATTACCGCGCATATACTGACATGTTGAAACGCTGCATCCGGTAAATACATGTATTACAAAGGTACGGTTGCGCAGCGGCAAACTTGAGCATAAGCATTGAGTATTTGCATTTATCTTATCCACTTATCATGTAGTTACAGTCTCGATCTATATTTCACGCAATTGCGATACTGTCCCCATCGGTAAAGAATCCTCATTCGTCACATCTGACATTCAGCACTGCCTCCATGCTATACAAGACAAGACGGCAGTCAGATAAATCTGCTGCCGTCTGGAAACACTCTGAGCTGGTCACACCAACATTGGGATTCATATGTTTGTAACTTTGCCCCGATAAGCTTTTATGTCGCAGTATGCTAATAACCCATTTGAGTCTGAAGCCGCACGCTCGCCGATTGTCGCCTGAATCGACCTGACAAAAGCCCAGACAGCGCGCGTCGGCTTACGCGCTTCGCTGTATCAGCGCGGCATGCCCATGCGGCTAAACGCCGTCATGATGCTGTCAACGCCCAACAACACGAGATAGATGCATGCAAAGTAGCGGATCGCACTCAATGTAAACACCGGACTCAGTAGCATCATGAAGCCCAGTACCAGTCCAATCACATTGATTATAAGCGTAATATAATACATTGCGTCGCCGGCCGTGTAGCGCACATAATTTATCTGGGACAGTTTGGAAATACAATGCGCGATGAACCAAAGCGGGAACAGAAACGTCAGCGCTATCGTAGCCGCGCTGGGGTAAACCAGCAGCACCATACCTGACATGACGCTGAGTATGCCGGAAATCAACGATATCATGGGGCCAAATCCGGTATACCGTTCCACTTCAATGTACATTACGATATCGACCACGCCCATTATGATTGCGGCAATTCCATAGGCAAACACCATGCCCGTCAATGCACGACCGGGATTTGCAAATGCCCATATTCCCAGTATGATCAACAGTATGCCGGTGACCAGTTCAAGCCAGCCAAACCCAGAGCGCCTTCTCATCGCTTCTCGCCTCCAGTCAGAATCTTCATGAACTCCTCTCCGGTAATCGTCTCGCGCTCATAAAGGAAGCTGGCCAGCTCATCCAACTTGGCGCGGTTGCTTTGAAGTATATTGCGAGCCCGATCGTGCTGTTTCTTGATCAGGTCGACCACCTTCATGTCGATCTCCTTCTGCGTATCAGGAGAGCATGTCAGCGACGCATCGCCGCCCAGATACTGATTGTTCACGGTCTCCATGGCCACCATGTCGAACTCGTCGCTCATGCCATATCGACTTATCATCGCTCGGGCAAGCTTTGTAGCCTGTTCGATATCGTTGGATGCGCCGGTCGTCACCGAACCAAATGCGACCTCCTCAGCCGCACGTCCGCCGGTGAGAGTAGCTATCTTGTTCTCCAGTTCTTCCTTGCTCATCAGGTACTTGTCGCCGGTTTCGACCTGCATGGTGTAGCCCAGCGCGCCGGATGTGCGAGGTATGATCGTGATCTTCTGTACCGGCGCGGAGTTGCTCTGCAGCGCCGCCACCAGCGCATGGCCAATCTCGTGATATGCCACCACGCGTTTTTCCTGGTCGGAAAGCACTGCGTTCTTCTTCTGATAGCCGGCTATGACTACCTCTATGCTCTCCTCAAGGTCGGACTGCTTGACTATCGTGCGCCCGTCGCGCACCGCACGCAGCGCCGCCTCATTGATTATATTGGCCAGTTCAGCGCCCGATGCGCCGGCTGCCATTCGCGCTATGCTGTGGAAATCGACGTCGTCCGCCGTCTTGATCTTCTTTGCGTGGACCTTCAATATGGCTTCGCGGCCCTTGAGGTCGGGCAGTTCCACCGGTACGCGCCGGTCAAAGCGGCCCGGCCGCGTGAGCGCCGGATCCAGCGATTCCGGACGGTTTGTCGCCGCCAGTATTATCACGCCGTTATTGCCTTCAAAGCCGTCCATCTCGGTCAACAGCTGATTCAACGTCTGCTCGCGCTCATCGTTGCCGCCATAGCTGCTGCCCGAATTGCGCTTTTGACCTATGGCGTCTATTTCATCTATGAACACTATGCACGGTGCCTTTTCCTTGGCCTGCTTAAACAGATCGCGCACCTTGGATGCGCCCATGCCCACAAACATCTCCACAAACTCAGAGCCCGATATCGAGAAGAACGGCACATTCGCCTCACCAGCCACAGCCTTGGCCAGCATCGTCTTACCGGTTCCGGGAGGGCCCACAAGCAGTATGCCTTTAGGCATCGACGCACCGGCGTCAGTATACTTCTTGGGATTGTGCAGATAGTCCACTATTTCCTGCAGGCTCTCTTTGGCCTCGTCTTCGCCGGCCACGTCGGTAAAGCGTATGCCCTGCGTCGACGGCACATAGACCTTGGCATTGCTCTTGCCAAACGTCATGGCATTTTTGCCGCCAGCCTGGTTTATCAGCTTCTTGCTCATGTACTGCCCCAGTCCAACGAATATCAGTATGGGCAGTATCGTGGTCAGGAACAGGCTCATAAGCGGCGAGGCAGGTTCCTCCATGACCCGCGTGAACTGTGCGCCCGCTTCGTGCAGCCGCTCGGTGAGCGTCGGATCATCCATAGGCACAGTCTCATATATAGAGGTGCCTTCCTTGTCGGTGAACAGTATCTGGGTATCCTCCACCTGTACCATGCCGATGTCCTTAGCATCGATCATGTCCATGAATTTGCCATAGTCCACCTCGACGACCTGCTGCTGGTACATCGACGGCAATATGAACATATTGAATATGATATTAAACAGGAAAATTACCAGCAGCACGATGCCATAGTAGTAGATAAGTGGCTTTTTGGGCGATTTAACTTCTTTCATTGCGTTCTCCCTTCTTCCTGCTGAGTCAGTTGAGCGTTGATGGCATCCATGGAGAGCAGCAGTGCCCTATCCGCCGCCTGGTGCGCAAAATCCAGCGCGTACTCGGCCAGCAGTATCTTCTCCTCCACGACGGATTCTGCATCCGGGCTTTCCGCTGCCAGCGCCTGCAACTGCGCCTTGGATTTTTGAATTATCTGTTCCATCTGGTCATACCCCCGAGCCAGTACGGACACCAGATCTGACTTAGAATGCCGCATGTTTAGCCTAAGAGCCGACTCGGCCGCGGCGCACTCCCGCTCAAGCATATCTATTTGCTGTTGCAATTGACTATGGCTGGCAGTTTCACTCATCTGTATGCGGCTATGCAGTCTTCCGACCCGGTCGTCCAACTGGCACAGCTTCACAGAGAGTATTCCATGTGACATATCCTAGCACCTCCTCCTTGGCTTTAATTATAATACCCTTTCGCCTGAAACTCAATAACCACAAACATGCAGCTGTATAGACACAAACGCCAGAGTGTAAAGCTGCTTTACACTCTGGCGCATATGACAAATTCAACTTCAGCAGGCGTCCCGCGGAGCAATGCCTTCCGTCATCAGGCGAAACACGGTGTGCACTATCAGATCCAGATTCTTCGTATCCGCGTCTGTCCAGTTCCGCAGTATGCCTATTATCGCCTGACTGTGATAGCGCAATATCAGTCGTACCTCAAATCGGGTGCAGTTCTGATATAGTCCCTCTTCGTCGCACGCCTGCTCGAACAGCCTTTCGACGTATTTGACCAGAAACTGCTCCAACTCATCCCGATAGCTGCTGACCATGCCCTTTTTTACATATGGAAGCGCGTTGAGCGCCATGACGAACAGGTACCTGAGCCGCGCCTCGCCATTGCCCAGAGCTTTGGCTTCCAGCATCGTGCGTTCGGTGTCCCGCTCAAACATCCATCTAAACAGCGCCGGAATATCCTCAAAGTGATAGTAAAATGCCTGCCGGGTGATCTGACACTCTCCCACTATGTCCTTCACTGTCAGCTTTTTGACTCCCTTTTCCATCAACAGGGTCTTGGCCGCCTGGGCAATAGTCTCCTTCATGTCGACTGGCACTTTGGTTTCCCTCCCAACACATATTGCGAAGCGGTTTCGTCACATTTCGGCACTCTGTGCGCCTTATAATATTATACTGGTATTCAGTGCGGCTTTCAACCGTTTTCGTGTATCAGCGTCCGGAATTCCAGATCCCGGCATCGCATTATCAGTATGACATCACTGGCGACCTGCGCATCATGCGTTTGCCATGCTTAATATGCCGCCGCATACATTACATAATTTAAATTTAGTCGGGTATGTGGGCGCTGCTTCAAACTGATGCAATATCAAAGTCCACGTCGATATTGGAGCATGCCGCGGCAAGCGGGCAGCCGCCAGTGCAGCATTACAAAACGGCGCTCGCGGAACATTGTGATTACAATCAGGCACAACCCCTGCGCAAGTCCGGCAACGATGCAATTGTATTATCGCGTTTCAGCACGTACTTACAACATCCGGACATATGTGTAAACATTGCAGAAATTGCAGCCGACAAGGAATCAATTCGCTGGTTAGTATCCGACTTCATCCTGATTTAGGCAACAAAAAAGCCAGTCACTATTGACTGGCTAACTGGAGCTGATGACCAGATTCGAACTGGTGACCTCATCCTTACCAAGGATGCGCTCTACCTACTGAGCTACATCAGCATCACCTTTGAGTACCTTTGCCGTAGAGCGTGGCAACGGAAATAAGTATACCATGGATCGCGGATTTTGTCAATAGCTTGCAGAATATTTTTTTCGCTTTTTTGAGCGCTTGCACATGGCGCTACTACATTTAGCGCCTGACATCTCATCATATGGCGCGCTGCGCCGGGCTCACGCTGCCTGGAGCAATTTAAAGGCGCGAACCGCTTCCGGCGATCCGCGCCCCATTATATGCTTAGACGATATCAGTCGATGCTGAACCGCCTGGATTTACTTGCGCCGCTTGAGGTACTTGTCGACCTTGGCTTTCATGTCATCGGACACCTTGCCATCAAACGGGAAAACCGGCGCGTTGGCCACCTTGTCGGTAAACGTGAACGCATACCTGAGCGTCTTGCCCAATGCGTCCGCCGACAGGAAGTCCATCGTATCGCGATGGTCGTGTATGAACCCCGCGCCCGGCGCCGCAAACCGCGCAAAGTTGACCGCCGCAACGCCATGATCTGCAAACGGTATCGAATCGCTGGAATACGTGTCGGACGACACATCCACCGGGAAGCCGTTCTCGCGCATCATGCCGCGTACATAGTGTTCCAGTGCATCGTCGCCCATGACTATGCACTTGTCGCTGCCCAGTATCGGCGCAGCCACATCCACATTTATCATGATCTTGTGGCGCTTCAGCTCAGCTTCGTGCGCCTCGCAGAAGTGCGTGCTGCCGCACAGCCCGACTTCCTCCGATCCGAACCACATGAATTTAAGCGTCCGCCGCGCCGGATGCGCGCTGAAGTGACGCATGAGCTCGGTCAATATCACGCTGCCCGCGCCGTTGTCATAAACGCCCTTGGAATACTCCACGCTGTCGTAGTGCGCGCCCAGCGACACTATTTCGTCAGGGTATGTCGTGCCCGGTATCGTCGCATACACATTATGGCTGGTCAGCTCGACATTGCGCGCGCGTACCACCATGCGCACACGGCTTGCACCGCGACGCACCATGTCCAGCGCATCCGCCGCGCGCACATTCACCGCATACAGATCGCCGAACGCGTCGGTCATCTTGGGCCGGAGCATGCGCAGCGCCAGTTCCATATCCTCGGGGGTATCCTGTATGCTGCCCGAGAACGCTATCGCACCCAGCGCCCCCGCGCGCTTTATGCGCTCATATGGATCATAGTTCAGATAGCCATTGTACAGCACTATCTTGCCCTTCGCATCCACAAGGTTCGCATCCAGCGCATTTTCGACATATACAAGTTCGGCCTCGATGCCCTCGTCGCCGGTATCCAGCGAGCGGCGCATGCCCGTAACCTCATACGTCTGCCGATACGGCTCCAGCACCTCAAGCGTCGCGCGCTCTACCACGCCGTCGCGCACGGTGAACGGCTCTATCTCATGCTCTACGCCCACCGCCTGCGCCTCTTGCGCCAGTATCTGCGCCGCCTTCAATTCCTCGTCAGTGCCGCTCATGCGCGTGAACGCCAGCCTGCCCAGCAGCTCAAATGCCCGATTTGCATTCATATCCAATCGCCACCCTGTATCAAACTCCGGCTCAGCGCCGGGCCATTTCCGCCTCTATCTCATCTATCGACCGCGGTATGTCGCGCGACAGGTTCTCGCAGCCGTCCTCCAGCACCAGGCAGTTGTCCTCCAGCCGGAAACCTATGCCCCACTCCTCGCAGTAGATGCCAATGTCCACGCAGAATACCATGCCCGGTGCGACCGGATGCGCCATGTCCACGACGTCGTGCGTGTCAAAGCCCACATGATGCGCGCCGCCATGCCACATGTACTTGCCCACGTCCTCATACTTGTCGCACAGGCCGATGCCTTTGAGCTGCTCAAAGCAGTACCGGCGCGCCGTTTGATCGACCGACGCCATGGGCATGCCGGGCTTTATTATCGAGAACATGTAGTTGGACGTGTTGTACGCACAGGTATAGAGCAGCCGCTGCTTCTCGGAGAACTTGCCGTTGCACGGGAAACCGCGCGACACGTCGTTGCCCAGGTTGTCCCAGCAAGCGCCCACGTCGTTGAGTATCATGTCGCCGTCCTGCGCGCGACCGGTATAGGAGTAATAATGTATGCAGAAGTTGTTATTGCCCGCGGATATTATCGGTTGGAATGCCGGCTCCAGCACGCCGTTGCGCGTGAGCGCCGCGTCAAATATGGCCTTGTACTCATACTCGTACATCCCGGGCTTGGACGCGTGCATCATGTCCAATATGCCCTCGCGGGTTATCGTCATGGCCTTGCGCATGGCCTCCAGCTCGCACGGCTTCTTGAACGTGCGCATGGACTTGAGCAAGGGCAGCAGATTGTGCGACTCCAGCGCCGGATACGCCTTGAGCGCGCGGTTGGTGAACTCTACTGACTCATTGTCCGCTTCGGCAAAGCTCAGCCGGTCTATGTCCGTCCACAGCTCAAGCCGTGCAGCGGCGCTCGCTGCCTTGTGGAAGCGCGTCTCGAACTCGCTCAGATACGCTATGTCCTGTATGCCGGTCAGCTCGCGCGCCTCGTCGGGCTTCATGCGACGGCCGGTCCAGCGCTCGGCATGCGCGTCGGGCGGCAGTATGAACAGCGTCTCATGCACATCTTCGCCGTGCTTTTCAGCCATGAAGATGAACCCCTGAGTAGTGGCGTCGCACGCGCCTGTCACGTAGGCAAAGTTGCGGTTGCAGTAGAAGTTATAGTACGCGTCGGCCGAACGCCGCGGCGCATGGCCCGCCAGCAGCACTATCAGCGCGCTTTCGCCTACGCGGCTATACAGTTCTTTGCGATTTGCGATGTAAAAGCTCTTGTCCATCTTGCCCATCCCTTTCCAACGCCGCGCGGCGCAGATGCGCCGCGCGACCGTATGTGCTTTACGTGTCTATGGCTGTAATTGATTGATGCATGCGCGTGCGCTCATACGCAACTGATCGCATGCGCATTGGTTGCGCGCTTACCGCATTTGCAGTTGTCCGCGTCTTCACCCGTGCGAACGCATGCGTTGAATATCGCCGCACGGGCGCATGCGTTTCACGCGTTCGCGGCTCACTCGAAGCTCTGCTCGGTGCGCGCGATTATCTCGTCCTGAAGCGCGCGCGACAGATTGCGGAAGTGATCCGAATACCCCGCGACGCGCACTATCAGATCCTTGTAATCATCCGGATTGCGCTGCGCCGCCAACAGCGTCTCGCGGTCTATGACGTTAAACTGTATATGATGGCCATCCAGGTCAAAGTACGCGCGTATCAGGTCGGCCATGTGATCCAGCCCTGCCTCGCCCTTGACCACCGACGGCGTGAACTTCTGATTCAGCAGCGTGCCGCCAGTCATAAGGTGATCCATCTTGGCTGCCGAACGTATAACCGCCGTCGGGCCGCACGAGTCCGAACCCTGCGTCGGCGATATGCCTTCGCTCAGCGGCTTGCCAGCGCGCCGGCCATTGGGCGTAGCCTGCATGACCTCGCCGAAATACACGTGGCACGTCGTCGGCAGCATGTTCACCCGATACATGCCGCCGCGCATGTTGGGCCGGCCGCTTATCATGCCCAGGTAGTCGTGGAACACCTGGCTCATTATGGAATCGGCATAGTCGTCGTCGTTGCCGTACTTGGGCGCGCGCGTCTTGAGCAGCGCCAGCAGCCAGTCCTCGCCCTCAAAGTCATGCTCCAGTGCGTTTACCAGCCGCTCCAGCGTCACGTCGCCGCGCTCGTAAACATACTTCTTAATTGCCGCGAGCGAGTCGGTTATCGTGCCTATGCCCACGCCCTGTATATAGCTGGTATTGTAGCGCGCGCCGCCCGCGTTGTAGTCGCGCCCGCGCGCTATGCAGTCATTGGTTATGACCGACAGGAACGGCACCGGCATGTACCGCGCATACAGCGACTCAATCACGTTCGAGCCGCGCACCTTGATGTCAATGAAATGCTTCATCTGCGCAGTGAACGCCGCGTACAGCTTGTCATAGCTATCCAGTTCAGCGAGCGTGCCCGTGTGCGGGCCCAACTGCTTGCCGGTGCGCGGATCCACGCCGTCGTGCAACGCCAGCTCCAGCATCTTGGGTATGTTGAAGTAGCCCGTCAGTATGTACGCCTCATTGCCGAATGCGCCGGTCTCGACGCATCCGCTGGTGCCGCCCTTGCGCGCGTCCGCCAGGCTCTTGCCGGCGTTCATCAGCTCCGAGATGATCGACTCGGTGTTGTAGAACGCGGGCTGGCCCCAGCCCTTGCGCGAGATCTCGCACGCGCGCTTGAGGAACCGCCGCGGCGTCTTGCGGCTGATCTGCACGTTCGACGACGGCTGAAGCAGCTTCATCTCGTCCATGCAGTCCAGTATCAGGTAGCTGACCGGATTGACGCCGTCCTCGCCATCGGGCGTTATGCCGCCGGTGTTGATGTTGGCAAAGTCGGTATACGTGCCGCTCTCCTTGAGCGTTACACCTACCTTGGGCGGCGCGGGCTGATCGTTGAACTTGACCCACAGGCACTCCAGCAGCTCCAGCGCATGCGCATCGTCGAGTATGCCCGCCTCGGTGTCGGCCTTGTAGAACGGGTTGAGATGCTGGTCAAAGCGCCCCGGACTGTACGCATCCCACGGATTCAGCTCGGTCGTAACGCACAGATGCACAAACCAGTACATCTGTATCGCCTGCCAGAACGTGCGCGGCTTATGCGCGGGCACGACGCGGCAGTTTTCGGCTATCTGCTCGAGTTCCTTGCGGCGCGCCGGGTCAGCGGTCTGCCTGGCCATTTCGTCCGCCAACTCAGCATAGCGGCTGCCCATGACCATTATCGCGTCGCAAGCTATGCGCATCGCGCGCAGTTCCTCGGCGCGCTGGGACGCGGTAGGATCGTTCATGTAGTCCAGTGCCGCCAGCGCTGCGTCTATGTCGGCCTGGTAATCCAGGAATCCCTTTTCGTATATCTTGTTGGAACCGACGGTGTGGCCCGGGCCGCGCTGTTCCATGAATTCGGTGAATATGCCCGCCGCGTACGCTTCCTTCCACTCGTCGGTCATGGCGCCCAGCAGTCGCGTGCGCATCGAGCGCTCCTTCCAGAACGGTATGACCGTGTCGCGCTGGTAGTCGAGCGCAGCCTCATCGACCTTGAACGATATCAGTTCGCGGTCGTTCATTATGTGCATATCCTCCAGAGTGTGGCAGCACAGCTCCGGGAACGTCGGCGCGACCTGCGGGCCCTCCGACTTTTCGCCCACTATCAGCTCGCCTTCGCCTATGTACAGCTTGCGCTGACGCATGTACTCGTAGAGCGCCGTCGCGCGCAGTTCGGGCACCGACATCGTGCCCTCGTACTTTTTATACGTCTCGGTCTCTATGCGCGCGCGCTCTATGCTTATGCGCGGCTGAGTGTCCACGCTAACCCGGCGCAGCTTGCGCACGCGCTCGTTCATGCCTCTTTCCTCCATTTGACCGTTCATCCTCCAATCCTGACATCAGCGAAGCCCGCCGCGCGCCATTGGCCGGCAAGCTCTTCCATATGCTCATTTGATGGCACTGCAAACTCATGCGCCTGATGGCCTTCCAGCCGCTCGCACTTGTCGCTGCCCAATCGGTGATACGGCAACAGGCTCACACGCACTGCCTTGACGTTTGCGCGCGCAAATTCTATCATGGCGCGCACCTCATCCGGAGTGTCGTTCACGCCCGGTATCACCGGCACGCGTATGTTGATCCGCGCGCCCGCCGCACTCAGCCGCTTCAGATTGTCCAGTATCAGCGCATTGTCCACGCCCGTATAGCGCGCGTGTACCTGCGGATCCATGGCCTTTATGTCGTACAGAAACGTATCCGCATACGGCATGATCCGCTCGAACGCGCTCCAAGGCGCCAGTCCGCATGTATCTATGTTTACCGATATGCCCTCGCGCGCCAACCGCCGGGCAAGCTCTGCGACATAGTACATGTCCTGAGCCATGACCTCGCCGCCCGACAGCGTAACGCCGCCGCCCGATACCTCATAGCACTGCCTGTCGCGCGTAAGCAACCGCATGAGCTCAGCCAGCGTATACACGCGTCCCACCAGTTCCCGCGCGCCGCTGGGACAGGTATCCTCGGTCAGCTCGCCCTCCCGGCACCGGCCGCAGCCTATGCACCGGTCCTTGTAGAACATCCACTCGCGCTCAAAGCGCTGCCCCTCAGGGTTGTGGCACCACTCGCAGCTCAGCGGGCAGCCCTTGAAGAACACCGTCGTACGTATGCCGTCGCCGTCATGCAGCGAAAAACGCTGCAGGTCTATCACCAGAGGCGTATCCAATCGCCTTCACCTCTTGCTAATGTATGTCTGCATCAAATAGTATAATTCGCACGCGCCACTCTGTCAAGCAGCCCGCGCGCTATCAAAGCGACAACGTTTCGCCGCTTTACAGCGCGCCGTTCCCGGCGTTAAACGTTTGCCAACAGTTGCGCAACCTCCGTTTAACAGCCGTGCTTCCGGCATCGCTCAGCGCGCGCAATTGCCATTGCCTCGCCATTCTCATCGCCAATGCGGTTCCTGTATGATATACCTGCAACTGAACATTTGACACGGAGCCGATATCGTATATAATATAGTATATCAACCGGCCTGAGCCACAGGAGGTCAACATGCCGCCACTCTCACTTATGATAAAGCCCGTGTCCAGCATGTGCAACATGCGCTGCAAATACTGCTTCTACGCCGACGTGACCAGCCATCGCGAGACTAAATCATATGGCGTCATGTCAACAGATACGCTCGACAAGCTGGTGCGCCGTGCGTTCACTTACGCAGAGGGCAGCGTAAACTTCGCGTTCCAGGGCGGCGAGCCCACGCTGGCCGGCATAGACTTTTTCCGACGCTTTGTCGAGCTTGAGCGCCGCTACAACTCGCGCCACATACAGGTCAACAACTCAATTCAAACCAACGCGTTCGAGCTGTCCGACGAGCTGATAGAACTGTTCCGGCAGCACCGCTTTCTGGTCGGCGTGTCGCTGGACGGCCCGGCGCAGATACACGACCTGATGCGCATAGATGCGCGTGGAGCCGGCACGTACGCTACCGTGACCCGCAACATAGACCGCCTGCGCACTGCCGGCGTCGAGTATAACATACTCTGCGTCGTAAACGGCTACATAGCCCGCGCGCCGCACGAGGTCTGGCGCGCGCTCGCACCGCACACATACCTGCAATTCATACCCTGTCTGGATGGCTTTGACGGGCAGACTCAGGACTACTCGCTCAACGCGGCGGATTATCTGGGCTTTTTAAAGACCACGTTTGACCTGTACTACGAGGCGTACTTCCATCGCAAGTACGTTTCGGTGCGCACATTCGACAACTACATAGGCATACTGCTGGGTCAAACGCCCGAAAACTGCGCAATGCAGGGCCGCTGTGGCGTGTATTATCTGATAGAAGGCGATGGCGGCGTATATCCATGCGACTTCTACGTGCTGGACCGCTGGCGCATGGGCAATATCAATGCGTCCTCATTCCATGCGCTCTCGCGCAGTCCCATAGCCGACGAGTTCCGCACGCAGTCGCACTATACTTCACCCGAATGCACAGGCTGCAAATGGGCCGGGCTGTGTCGCGGCGGCTGCAAGCGGGACCGCGAGCCCATGATACCGGTGACCGATGCCGTAACCGGCGAGGTTCGCATGCGCCCAGGACTCAATCGCTTCTGCGAGGCGTTCAAGGAATTCTTTGAGTACAGTTATCCGCGCATGGAGGAGATCGCACGCGACATCGCCGCACGACGCTGAGCATGCTGCCAGTACCATGACAGCGTCCGCCATGTACGCCGGCTTTGGCGTTAACGCCGTTTCCAGCTTCGCGCAGTCGGCTTGTTTTTGCCAGAGGCGGCGCTTAAAAATGTACCGCATAATTTGGCGCAGGCGGCAATATCCCCTGCACAATAGCATTGCTTCATGCATTTGCGGCCATGTTCCATGCATTCAGGGTTCTGCTCCATGCGATATATCCCGCTCGGCGCATGACCAAAAGACGCGCTCCACCTCGGCCATTACGGTCAAGGTGAAGCGCGTCCTCGCATTGCTTTACATGCCCTTTTGAACCGGCATTACGCTTACTTGGTGATCTCGTTCAGCATCGCGTCGAGCCAGTCGCCTTCGAACAGCTCTATCGCACCGCGGTCGCACGCTGCCGCAAGCTTGGGATTGATCGGCAACTGTGCGGTGCAGGTTATGCCATGGCGCGCCGCTATTTCGGCCAGATGGCTCTCGCCGAACGGGTATATGCGCTTGCCACAGTCCGGGCAGTCGATATACGACATGTTTTCAACCAGGCCCAGTACGGGTATGTTCATAATCGCCGCCATGTTGGCCGCCTTTTCGACTATCATGCCAACCAGTTCCTGCGGCGAGGTCACGATTATCACGCCGTCAAGCGGCAGCGACTGGAACACCGTCAGCGGCACGTCGCCGGTTCCCGGAGGCATGTCTATGAACATTATGTCGCAGTCTCCCCACAGCACGTCCGTCCAGAACTGCTTTACGGTGCCCGCGATTATCGGGCCGCGCCACACTACCGGATCGGTGTCGTTTTCCAGCAGCAGATTCAACGACATCGCCTTTATGCCGGTCTTGGTCTGAGCCGGGAATATGCCGTCTTCCGAACCATACGCCTTATCCTTAAGGCCGAACGCCTTGGGTATCGAGGGGCCGGTTATGTCGGCATCCAGCACCGCAGTCTCCAGTCCCATGCGCCGCGCGCCTACCGCCAGCAGCGCCGTAACCATCGACTTGCCCACGCCGCCCTTGCCGCTTACTACGCCTATTACCTTCTTTACATGCGTGCCCTTATGCGGCTCGGCAAGCAAGCTCTCGCTCTTGCGGCTAGAGCAGTCCAGCGAGCAGCTGGAGCAATCGTGTGAACAGTTTTCGCTCATCGAACTAACCTCCATGGTCATTATTGGCAAAAGCCAGAAACACATTCATTATACGCCTATGCCGCAAAATTGCAAGCACTTATTGCGCCATTGACGGTTATTTCTTACAACCGCCGGCATAAAGGCGAACCCAATCCAAGCCGTGACCAGCGCGGTGCGCACCGACCACGGCACTGGCGACGCGCAGTTTGCACTCGGCCGCGTTTATCCGATGCCTTTGGCTGATCGTTCACTGAAGTCGCAGCCTGATCACGCACTGGCGCGGCGGTATTGTATAATCAAGCTCGGCGGCATCCGATGCTCAGACTCGACCACTCGGGCGCAATGACTCGGTGGCCCCGAATACTGGTTTCAACTGCCTCGCAATGCACCGGCTCAGCATTCTACCATGCGCTGACTCTGCGCGCTGGGCGCATTTGGGGCGCATGCTGGCTCGGCAGCATCACATGCTCAGACGCCTTGACACATACTGGTTTGGTGTCTTCGCACTCTCCGGCTCAGCCGCCTTGTACATGCCGGCTTAGTTGCCTCGCACTCTCCGGCTCAGCCGCCTTGCACATGCCGGCTTAGTTGCCTCGCATTCTCCAGCTCAGCCACCTTGCACATGCCGGCTTAGCTGGCTTGCATTCTCCGGCTCAGCCACCTTGCGCATGCCGGCTTAGTTGCCTCGCATTCTCCAGCTCAGCCGCCTCAGCACACGTCGCAATCTTCATGCTGTCTCCCCGGCGCACAAAGCAGCCCCGCGCGTTACACGGGGCTGCGCAATTTGCCTGTGTGCAAATATTGTAACTCAGATCTTGCCTTCCGGCGAGTAGTCGCGCCCGCCGCTGAGCTGCGGATAATAGCTGAACGCGTGATAGCGCGGCTTCTTATCGAATATCAGCTCAAACAGCGCCACTCCTGCCGTTTTATCCGGCGTGCGCGCGGGCAGGTTCTTGAGCAGCAACCGCTGGCCGCGCAGTTCAAAATCAACATCCTGCGGTTGACCGTCTACGTACAACTTGACTGCGACCGGCGCATCCATGTATCCGCCCAAGCCCATCTCGCCCGCCTTGGGCCAGATCCAGTTCCACAGATACACATGCGTGCCGTCCCGGCTTATCGACGTGCCGCACACGCCATTGCCGCCGCCCATCCATCCATCGCTTAGCCGGCCACCCTTGTCGCCGTACACCGCCGCGCCATGCTTTTCAAGCCACCGGCCCACCTGCTCCAGCGGCGCTATGGCATCCTTGGGCACTGAACCGTCCGGCTCCGGGCCGATGTTTAGCAGCAGATTGCCGCCGCCCGCCGTGCAGGTGTTGAGCATCTTGAGTATGCGCGGCGCGGTATACGCATGCGGCAGCGCCTGCTCGGCGTCCACATAGCCCCACGATATGTCGTTGAACGTCATGCACGCTTCCCAATCGCGGTCTTCGGCCTTTATGTGGCCTTCGGGCGTGCCGAAGTCCTCCGCCAGACAGCTGCGGTTGTTGATGATTATGTCGGGCTGCAACGCGCGCAGGCGCTGGTTGCGCTCCAGCGAATTCCAGCCTTCCCAGCTCTCCATTGGGCAGCTCACGTCGTACCAGAGTATGTCTATCTTGCCGTAATTGGTCAGCAGTTCGGTGTTCAGCGCCTCTATGTAGTCGGTGAACCGTTTGCGGGCCTCGCTGTCAAACGCACAGCGCCAGCCATCCGGATGATGCCAGTCCATCAGCGACGAATAGAAGCCTATCTTCAGGTCGAATTCGCGGCACGCGTCTACGAACTCGCGCACTATATCGCGATGCGGCCCATAGTTGACCGAGTTAAACGGGTTGGCCTTCGAATCCCACAGCGAAAAGCCCTCATGGTGGCGCGTAGTCAACACCATGTACTTCATGCCTGCGGCCTTGGCAAGCTTCGCCCACTCGCGCGGCGCACCCGGCTTGGGGTTGAACGTATCGGCGAGCTTGGCATACTCGTCCACGGGTATGTTCTCAAGCGTCTGCACCCATTCGTTGCGCCCCAGCTGGGAATACAGGCCGAAGTGCACGAACATGCCAAACCTGGCCTTGCGCCACCAGTCCATGCGCGCGTCGCGCGTCTGTGCGATGTGCTCCTCGTACTCGCTCCTGGATAATATGCGCATACTTACGCCTCCTTATGCCGCCGGTCTCAGCGGCGGCAGTACTTGCGATACGCTTCCTCGTATATCAGGCAGTTTTCAACGGGTGTATTGGCCGGTATGTGATTGCCCACCGCCATTATGAATCCCGGACACGACTTGCCTATGTCCATGCAGCGCTTGACCTCAGCTTCTATCGCCTCGCGCGTGCCGGTCAGCAGTATGCGCGTATCCGCATTGCCTATGAACGAATGCGTGCGCCCATATTTTTCGGCAATGTACGCCATGTCGGTGCAGGGCTCCATTACAAAACCGTTCACTCCAGTGTCGGCGATGTCGTCGATAAACTCGGTATAGTTGCCATCCGACGTATATATCAGTTTTTTGCCGCTGTCGAGTATCGGCCGGAAGTACTTCTTGTAATTCGGGAACACATATTTGCGGTACCATTCAGGATGCAAAAACGCGCCCGATGTCCACACTATGTCGTCGTGTATCATAACGCACGGCAGATCGGCCGCCGCCAGCGCGTCCATATACTGCTGCATCCACGAAGCATAGCGGTTGGCCACCTCGCCAAATCCCTGCGGATCTATGCCGGCCGCCATCAGCAGCATGTCCCAGCCGAATATGTCGATAAGTCCGCTTATCAGCGTCGTATATATGCCGGTCATCGCCACCTCGTCGGGCAGATACTCGCGATTTGCGCGGTAATGCTCCTCGAACTGGCGCGTCACGTCGGCCTTGTCTATCTCGCCGTACTGCTTCCACGGATCGAAATCGAGCACCTGCTCGGGTTCCTCGAATGGGCAGTGTATGTCGTTATCGAAGTCGGCGCCGCCCTCGGCATAGTCGGCATGGCCCATAGTAGTATGATAGCCGCCGAATATCTGCCCGCTGAACAGCGTGCTCCAGTTGAAATCGAACGTCCACGCCTTGCGCAACGCCTGAGTGGCGCGCCGACGCTCCTCGACGGGGCTGTGCTGAGTCACGTGTATACCCGTCACTCGCTCTATAAGGAGCCAATGGTATTCCGCTATCGAATACTCAGTGCGCGGCACGCGCTCGGGCATCTCGAGGTTCAGCGCGGCCCGTCCGGTCGAGTAAGACATGTTGTCTCCCCCTAATAATTACTTATGCCATATGCTCGAGCATATCCATCGACACATCATAGGCAAACGGCTCGCCCGCAAGCATGCGCTCGCACTCGCCCAGCATGTACTCTCCCATGCGCATGACCTCATCGCCGGCGCTGCCCGCGATGTGCGGCGTTATAAGCACGTTGGGCAGGCTCCACAGCGGCGAGTCCTCCGGGCACGGCTCGGGCCAGGTCACATCCAGTATAGCGGTGCGGCGCGGCTGCTCGGTCAGCGCGCGCACCAGGTCGGGCTCAACCACCTGAGCGCCACGGCCGGTGTTCAGGAACGTAGCGTTGGGCTTCATGCGCCGGAACAGATCATAGTTGAGCATGCCTTTGGTCTGCTCGTTGTTGGGCAGATGATTGCTTATCGTCTGGCAGGTCTCAAATATCTCATCAAGCGTCGCGCGCTTTACATTCAGGCCGCTGAGCACCTCATCGGGCACATATGGATCGTAGGCCATCAGCTCCACGCGATACGGCTTCATGTATTCAGCCACCTTGCGGCCTATCGCGCCAAACCCTATAAGGCCGACTTTGCAGCCGAAGTTGCCCGGGTAGTCGTTAGGCGTGGACTTGCTCTTGTCGGCGCGGTAATCGTCGGCGCGCCTCAGCATGCCCTTGTTGCTGAGCAGTATCGTCGACACCGTGTATTCGGCCACCGGTATGCCGTTAGCCTGCCAGCTCGACAGCACATGTATGCCGCGCTCAATAAACGGCCGTGCAAAGTACTGCACGCTGCCCGCCGCATAGAACACCGCTTTCAGATTCGGAAAGTACCTGTCGATCTGCTCGCCGGTAAGCGACGGCATGCCCCAAGTCGAGAATATGCACTCGGCCTGCGCGCATATGTCGGCGCGCGCGTCCAGTTCGGCGGGCGTGACCTTGCCCAGCACATCCAGCTTGGCCGCCAGCGCCTGCTGCACTTCGGGCGAGTACACCCAGTCAACCGTCTTTATGTTTGCGTTCAGGTAAATTGCCTTCATTTTATCAACCTCGCTGTCTAATTCCGCTCTGTGTCCGGGTTTACATACTTCACAATTACACAACGCAATTTTACCATGAAACGTTATGCGCGTCAATCATCTAATCAACATGTGCATCAATTTATATTCAAGTTGACATATGCCGTGCAAATCCCGGCGCAATCGAGCCGGAGCGCACAGCGGCGCGAGATTCATTATGAGCAATGTAATCAATGCGTCCGCAGCGGATATCGCCGCGCGTTACATAACCGGAAAACAAAAATGAATATCGGCCGCATGACCACACAAAAACAGGCGCGGCACACATCGCGCCACGCCTGTTGATACTGAATATCGCCTTGCAGCCCTGCGGCAAACACTATAACGGCGGCGTCGTCATATGCCGCGCCACTCCGGCCATGCAGCCGTCACGCCAGTTCACCTGCCAGCCAGGTCTGCAGCTGACTTACCTGGTCGGGCGCTACGCCCATGTCGTTAAGCGCTGCCAGCGCCTCAGGCAGTCGCGACCCAAACTCCACGCCGTCCAGCGCCGCGCTCACGCATTCCGCCAGCCGCGCATCCATCGCATCGGTGTGCAGCGCACAGCCCGCCACTCGGCACTCATGCAGCTCCAGCAGCAGCTCGACCTCGCCCCAGTCAAACCGCGTCTCGAATCGCGCGTCAAACCGCGGCGTCTGGCCAAACCGCCACTCCCACGATGCCATCTGAGCGCGCCCGGCCTCCAGCGCCATGGCATCAAACGCATTCGCATCTATTCGCTCCGCGCTGCCATACGCGCGCTCAAACGCCGCGCACAACAGTGGCCTGAGCGCATCGGGAGTCAGGCCGCTCGCCGCCTCGGCAAGGTTCATTACCCGAGCGCGCACTGACTCGACACCCTTGGCCCGCAGCTTGAGCGGACTGGGATTCAAATAGCGCGACAGGCGCTCCATGTCAACCGATATCAGCAGCGTACCATGCTGCAATGAGCGGCCCCGGCTATGCTCAAACGCATTGCCCGACACCTTGCGCCCATCGACGGCTATGTCGTTTCGGCCGGTGAAGTCGGCGCGTATGCCCACGGAGTTCAACGCGTCGATTATCACGCCCAACTGCCGTTCAAGGTCGTATCGGTCCGAACTGGCCGCAAACGTGTAGTTGAGATTGCCCACGTCATGGAACACCGCGCCGCCGCCCGAACGCCGTCGCGCCAGACAACCTCCTTCGCGCTCGAGCAGTTCGCAGCGACACTCACGCCACGCATTCTGGTTGCGCCCAATCACAACAGTGTTCTGGTTTTGCCACAGGTATAGCGCCGCATCGCCCGGAGCTATCGACTCAAACAGACAGTGCTCCAGCGCAAGGTTATAGTACGGATCAAGTGAATGCGATTCGAGTATCAGATTGCGCATTTATGTCCTCCTGAGCGCGCGTACGCATGTACCATTCAAGCGCCGCGCGCATACATTCTCCATACGGCATTATAGCATATAAGCGGAGAAACAGGCAAATCAGTTCGATTGAATTTTATAAGGCGTTTATGCGGCCGCGAATATCTGCAAGCATAAATCAGTCATGCCTGGCTCAGATTAGCGCTCAACCTGGGCCTACACAGCCGCGCAAATGTCTTTTCCAAGTTAACCAAAAGCAGCGGCGCGCCAGGCAGCCGCCTGACGCGCCAACTGATTTCTGAAACTCTAACGCCTGTCGCCCGCCAGCCGCAGCCACGGCCGCAAAGCGCACAAAGCTGATCCTGACCTTAAATCATAACCTGTCTGCCAGTGCGCGCCGACTCGAACGCGCAGTCCAGCACATGCATGACCGCGCGCACCTGCTCGGGCTTGACTATCGGCTCGCACTTGCCATCGACCGCATCGCGCAGGTTCATGTAGTACTCGCGCACATCGGCAGGCGTGTCGGGCAATTCGAACTCCATGACTTCCTCCTTGGGCCGCGGTGCGAACGTGCGCGTAGGCGTGCCCTCGCCGGTCACTACCGCTTCGCTGTGCTCGGCGGACTTCTCTATCTTGATAATCTTGCCATTGCGCGAGAAGTCGTTAATGTACGCCGTGCCCAGGTCGCCCAGTATCATCCAGCGCGGCAGCGGGTTGAGCACCCATGTGCCTATCTCCATCTGCACGTGCAGCCCGCTCTTGAGTATGTAAGTCAGATAGAAGTAGTCCTCAACGTCAGGCGTCTTGACATTCTCGATGCGGCACAGCACGCTCTCGATGCTGTCAAACCCAAACAGGTTCATTATCTGATCGGTAAAGTGCACGCCCCAGTCGTATATCATGCCGCCGCCATGCTCCGGCTCGGCGCGCCAGCCAAACATTGCGCCCCGGCTCCCGTGCAGCCGCGACTGAACCGAATATACATGGCCCAGTTCGCCGCTGTTTATGATCTCGCTTGCAATCTTATAGTCCTTATCCCAGCGCCGGTTCTGGTGCACGGTGAATATCACGCCGCACTGCTTGGCCGTGCGCGCCATTATGTCGACCTGAGCCGCGTCCATCGCGACCGGCTTTTCGACTATCACGTGCTTGCCCGCCTTCATCGCCGCGCACGCCAGCGCGCAGTGCGTGTCGTTGGGCGTAGAGACCAGCACGACGTTGAACAGATTGCTTGCCAGGAACGCGCTGAGCGAATCAAATGCCTCCAGCCCCTCGTCGCGCGCCAGCTGCACCTTTTCGGGATCGATGTCATACGCCGCCACTACCGAAACGCCCTCCACACGGGGCGCGTTGCGCAGGTGCCAGTGACCCATGTAGCCATAGCCTATGATACCCAATTTAAGCGCCATTTCGTTTCATCCTCCATAAGCCGCATATGCGGCGTCTTTCCGGCATCAGTATACAACACGCGCCGCCCGAAATCAAGCGGCCAGGAGTACTCCGCGCAGATTTTATGCGCGGTGCGCCCACACAGTCCAATAAGGCCGGAAGCAGTCCGCGCTCCCGGCCTTATATTCACATCAATCGAAGTATACCGGCTTGCCGGTGCGTGCGGAGGTGTATATGGCCTCGAGTATCTCGGAGACCACGCACGCCTGCTCAGGCAGCACCACGGGGTCGGTATCGTTTTCTATCGCGTCATACCAGCGCATCTGCTCGGTGATGCCGGGAGTGACCGCAACGCCGTCATAGAACGCCACGCCGCCCGCCGACATGTCAGGCCGCTTCTCGATCAGCCGGCCGTACTCGCCCTTGTTGATCGACACGCCGCCCTTGATCTGAGCGCCGGCCTTGCTGCCCATCAGCTGCACGCTGCCTTCGGGAATCGGCTCGATAGTGTTGAGCGCCCAGGTCGCGTCCAGCGTTATCGTCGCGCCGTTCTGCATCACTATGAAGCCGAACGCCGCATCCTCCATCGTGTGCTGCTTGGGATCCCAGCCGCCCCACGGGTTGCCGCACTCGGCGTTCTCGCACTTCTTATACGCGGTGCCCACGACCATGCGCGGCTTGTAGTTGTTCATAAGGTACAGCGTAAGGTCCAGCGAATGCGTGCCGATATCGATGAGCGGACCGCCGCCCTGCTCGTACTCGTTGAGGAACACGCCCCAGTTCGGCGTACCGCGCCGGCGTATCGCAAGCGCCTTGGCGTAGTATATGTCGCCCAGCTCGCCGGCGTCTATCGCCTGCTTCACGTACGTCGTCTCCGGCTTATGACGATGCTGATAGCCTATCGTCAGCTTCTTGCCGGTCTCGCGCGCGGCCGCGACCATGCGGCGGGCATCCTCTGCCGTCTTGGCCATGGGCTTTTCGCACATTACGTGCTTGCCCGCGTGCAGCGCGTCTATCGATATCTGCGCGTGCATGCGGTTGGGCGTCAGCACGTGCACAACGTCAATGCTCTCATCCTTGAGCAGCTCGGTGTAGTCGGTGTACACCTTTGCATCGGGCGTGCCGTACTCGCGCGCGGCCTTTTGCGCCTTTTCCTCGATCAGGTCGCAGAACGCCACCAGATCCACGCGGTTTATCGCCTTGAGCGACGGCAGATGCTTGCCGTTGGCTATGCCGCCACAGCCTATTATGCCTACCTTCAACCTCTTGCCCATAAGAACCTCCAATAACAATATTTTACGCTTGCAGATTTTTAACATATGGATTATGCCTATATAGTAGCACATTCGCTCGCGCCATGCTATAATCGCCTTAGCCCAAAATAGCATAATTTTGCGAGGTTGCCATATGCAGTTCTATCACGAGTCGCGCAAGCCGCTGGGCACGCTTGGGTATCTGTTTGAGTGCACTATACAGCACCGCCACGGCCGCAGCATATTTGTAGCGCCTCACGTGCACGAGTACTTTGAGATACTGCTGTGCCGCGAGGGCGCGTTCCGACTGGAAACCGGAGACGCTCCGGTACACCTGGGCGTGGGCGACCTGGCGGTGATCGACCCGATGGAAGTGCACTGCACGTACGCGCTGGACAAGGGCGAAAACACGTACATGGTACTCAAGTTCGTGCCGGAGCTGATGTACAGCGCCGAGCAACCGCTCTACGAACTGGGCACCGTCTCAGCTTACATGCGCCTGCGCGCGTCGCACCGCCGGCTCTTTGAGGCACGGGAAGTCGAGTCGAGCGGCATGGGCGAGATAATGGAGCGCATATTCAGCGAGTACACCGCACAGGAGTTCGGCTATGCGCTCAGCGTTCGCGCCGAAATAATGCGATTGTTCGTCAAGATACTGCGCGACTGGCATGCAGGCGGCGCGCCCGAGCTGCCCGACGCCGAGTCAATGGCTCAGCTCCAGCGCGCATACGAGTTCATAGAGGCCAATTATGCCGGAGAAGTTACGCTGGATGCGGTAGCGCGCCATTGCAACATGTCATACACCGCGTTCTCGCGGTTCTTTTCAAAGCACGCCGGGCGCAGCTTCACTGAAGCGCTGCTGCTGACGCGCGTGAAAAAATCGATGCGCCTCATAAACTCGACCGACATGAGCATAACCGAAATCGCCGCGCAGACCGGCTTTTCCTCGACCAGCCATTACATACGCTGCTTCAAAGCCGTGACCGGCAAGACGCCGCTCAAGTATCGCGAGGCCGAGCGCCCACATGGCATAAAGGTCAAGTAGCACCGCCGCAGTGCCATCTGCGCCCCAAAGCAGGCGCGTTATCCGCGTGCCGCTACTCTTATCCGCGCGCTGCCGCCCAATTAAGGCGCTGACCTTATCCCCACCGGCCAGCACAATACGATCTGCGCAAAACGCGACCGCAATGCAATCGCATCGCGGCCGCGTTTATCTTCTTATCGTCCTATAATTTCTGCCGCTACATTTGGCATTTCGACGCCGTCCGTCCTAACGCTCGATGCGCATGCGCCAGCACAATTTGCCGATGGATAATCAATCCGCGCGCACATCCACAACGCCCGCGCAGTCGTTGAACCGCGCGAACCGCTCCAGACACCCTTCCAGCGCCACGCGCGCCTCCACGCCCGGTTCCCGGCCCGGCTCATACCACGCGCCCTTCAACTCAAGCGCGCCGCCCGTGCGTCCGCGCGCCAGCTCGATCCTGCCTGTCAGCTCCTCGCCATACAGCAGCGGCAACGTATAGTACCCATACCTGCGCCTGTCGGCCGGAGTGTATATCTCCCATCGATACTCAAAGTCAAACAACGCCTCGACAAGCCGCCTGTCCCAGAGCATAGCGTCCAGCGGCGCAAGCAGCTCGGCCCGCGGCGCAAGCTCGCCCGCCAGCGCCCGCTCCAGTTCGGCCTCGTCACATGCGCGCATGTACAGCGGCCAGCGCACGCCCTCAACCTCGAGCTCCGTCAATTCGCCCCGCGCACACAGCGCCGCAAACGCCGATTCGCGCTCGCCCGCCTTCAGGCCCGGTATGCCCAGCCATGCGTCCGATGCACGGTTCCACAGCAGCCCCACCGCGCCCACGCGCCGCATCACGCGCCATTGCCGGTGCGCCTCATCGTCTGGCAGCGGGTCCGGCGCAGTCACCATGTCGGCCGGCAGGCAGCGCTCGATCAAGTCGTAATACTTGACCGTGCCGCGCTTATGGTGTATCGCAAGCCGCCCCTCAAAGTACAGCTGCTCCAGCGCCGCACGCGCGGTCCGCGTCGCGCTCCAAAACCAATCCACCTTGCCGGGCAGATCTATATCGGCCGAACACAGCGCCCCGCGTCGCGCTATCTCGTCGAGCACGGTCGCGCATGCACACGCCAATTCCGCTCCGCCACGCGTGTTCTGAGCATACCGCGCCCGCTCGCGCGCAAAGTACGGCCAGTCCTGCACCGCAAATATCGCCAGATTCTTGTCAAAGTAATCCACCAGTTCCCGGCGCTGATACAGCAGCGACTCCAGCATCGACCTGCGATAGCCCGCAACGCGCGAGTTGAGCGCAATGTCCGCGCTGCGTCCGCACACGTCGACCGGGTCGTATTGCACGCAACCCGCCCTGCATATGTACTCCAGCGTGCCCTGCTCGCCTGCAAACCGGTGCTCGCCCACCAGGCCCTGATGCGCCAGCATGAATCGCCGCGCCTGAGCCCGCGTCAACCTGCGCGCGCCGCTCACAGCTTGTTCTCGACCAGCGCCTCGTTCGAGCGCGCCAGCGCCTGCTGATAGCGCTCGCCGCCGCGCAGCAATACGCTTATGAACAGGCTCTCGATTATCACCAGCTCAGATATGCGCTTGGTTATTACCTCGCCCGAATGCTCCATAAACGATGCCGTCGTCAGCACATAGTCCGACATGCGCGCCAGCGGCGAATATGGATAGTTGGTTATGCTCACTACCGTCGCGCCCATCTCTCTGGCGCGCCGCGCAGTCGCCACAGTCGTGCGCGAACGCCCCGAATGACTGACCAGCACGCACACGTCGCCTGCGGCGAGCTGGCTGGCCTGCACCAGCTGCACATCCGGGTCATTGGACGTGTCGCACACCGCGCCCATGCGATTGAACTTGTGATACGCCGACTCGGCCACTATCTTGGCGTCGCCTACGCCGTAAAAGCCTATCCGCCGCGCGCCCAGCAGCGCTTCGACCGTGCCGTTGAACTGCTCGCGATCCAGCACGCACAGCAGATCCTCCATCGACTGTATCGACGCTTTGATTATCTGCGAGGCTATCGCGTATGGATCGTCGCCGGCGTTCATGTGCTGGTACAGGTCGCTGGGCAGACGCGCGTCGCGCTCGCCGGACTGCGCCTCCTTGAGCGCCGACTTGAGCTGGGCAAACCCTTCAAACCCCAGCCGCCGCGCAATGCGCACAAACGTCGGCTGCGACACGCCGCAGGTCTGCGCAGCCTCGGCTATCGTCATCTCAGCCAGATGCGCCGGATCCGTCAGTATAAGATCCGCGGCGCTGCGCTCAGCGCGCTTGAGCTGGCCGTATATAGCACGCATATTCAGCAGCAGCTGTGCTGGCAGCGCGTTGCTCTCAAATTCATTATCCATTCTGCACATCCTATCCGCCGTATGCGCTCGCCGGCGTAATGTGTATATATAAGCTCCCTGATATTAAGATAGCACCTATGCGCGTCCATGTCAAGTTGAAAACTTTTCTATGAACACAGTATGACATTTTTGTGTGCCGGCAAAAAGTGCTTGATTGATAACATGATTTAACGTATCATTTAGTCAGGGCCCGTGCCCCGCCCGCTATGCGCTTTGGCTTGCGCGGGCACACTGCTATGGGAGGTATGGCGATGTTCTTTCCATTTTTCTATGATCCGACTATACTGATAGTACTGCCCGGACTGCTGCTGGCATTGTGGGCGCAGTTCAGGGTAAATTCGACATTTTCAAAGTACTCGGAGGTAGGCACGCACCGCGGCTACACCGCCGAACAGGCCGCACGCATACTGCTGGATGAAAACAACCTGCAATCGGTGCGCATAGAGCGCGTGAGCGGCCACCTGTCCGACCACTACGATCCCCGCGACAAGGTACTGCGCCTGTCCGACAGCGTCATGAACTCGACTTCGGTCGCGGCGCTGGGCGTGGCTGCGCATGAGGCCGGCCATGCCGTACAGGACGCCAACGGCTACAAGCCGCTGGTACTGCGCAGCGCCATGGCGCCGGTTGTCAGCATAGGCTCAAACCTTGCGATACCGCTGTTCATACTGGGACTGATATTCGCATGGGAGCCGCTGGTCAACCTGGGCATAATACTTTTCTCGCTGATCGTGGTGTTCTCGCTGATCACGCTGCCGGTAGAGTTCGACGCTTCGCGCCGCGCACTGGCTACGCTCGAGGGCAATTCGCTGCTGGATTCGGACGAGCTGACCGGCGCGCGCCGCGTGCTCAATGCAGCCGCGCTGACCTACGTCGCGGCCGCATTGCAGTCGATACTCAACCTGCTCCGACTGCTGATACTCTCCGGCGGACGGCGCCGCGATTAGTCGCTTGCGCCCCGCACCCCGCTCGACCCACTCAAACGCTCACAGGCAAAATCGCGGCGAACATACGCTTCGCCGCGATTTATTATGCGCAATATCCGCCCGTCAGATTATTTCATAGCCCATTGCGACTATGTTGTCGTATGAGGTCTTGAGGCAATCGAACACGTCCCTGCCATACAGGTCGTCCTGTTCAATGAAGAAGTACTTCGCGCCCGACTTCAGGCTCTGCTCGATTATCGCGGGCATGTCCAGCGAACCCTCGCCTATCTCAGCAAACTGCACGACCCCCGCAAACGCACGCTGGAAGCCCTCCATCCGCGCCTTCATATCGCCCTTGGGCGCAGCGGTGAACACATCCGGCGATATCTGACCGATGCGGTAGTCCTTCAGATGCACCAGATCGACCTTGCCCGCGTAGTCGGCCAACACCTTGACCGGATCGTAACCGCCGCGATGTATCCAGTGCACGTCCAATTCAAAGCCCATGTCCGGCACGTTTTCGCGTATTATGTCCAGCAGCGTCTTGCCGTCGAACTTATGGAACTCTACATGGTGGTTGTGGTAGTAGAGCTTTATGCCTTTGTCGGCCAGTTTGCGCGCGGCGACCTCGGCCATACGGCAAAAATGCATCGCTGCATCAAACGACGCCATGCAGTCAAACGGCAACATGCCGATGCGTATGAACTGGCAGTCCAGCGCGCGGCAGTCCGCCACAATCTTGTCAAAATGAGTCGCCAGCGTCTCCTGGGGCATCGGGCCATTGGGCGCAACGCCCGCCGACAGCGACGCGATCTTGACGCCAAAGTCGTCCTGCGCGCGCTTCATCGCCGCAACGTTTTCGGCCGTCATGGGTATCTGCGATATCTCAACGCAGCGGTAGCCCAGCTCGCCCACGCGCTTTAGCGTCTCATACGCGCCCAGCTCGCCGAACTTGCCCTTGAGCATCATCGCCTGCACGCCTACTTTTATCTGCTTCATATAATATTATCCTCCATCTGCGCGTCAGTTGCGGGTGGGATACTTGCCCTCTTGGGCAATGCGCTTGTTGAGCTCGGCCAGGTACAGGTCCTCGTCGACCGGCAGATCGACCTCACAGCCCAGCCAGCTCGACAGCAGTATCGCATTTGCCAGGTTTACGCCGTTTATGCCATCGCTGCCCGGCGCCAACAGCGGCGTGCCATCCAGTATATGCGCAGCGAAGTTGGTCAACACCTGACCGTGCTGCACGCCCCAGCCATCGGTGTTCTCGAACTCCTCGACGTCGTATATATTGCCCTCGCCTCCGCCCATGAACAGACGGCTCGTCTCCTCCTGCTTGATGGTGGCGTTTATATCGTTTTCAAAGCGCTTGAGCCGATATACCGTGGCCTTCTTGCTGTCCTCGACGACTATCTTGCCGCCGTCCATGTCTATCTCAAGGCGATCGGTACCGATTATGTCGTGCGTGCAGGTTATGAACACGCCCGTCGCGCCATTGGGATACGTAAGCGTCGCGGTCACGTCGTTGTCCACGACTATGTCACGGCCCACGCCATAGCGCACCTTTGCGTACACCTTGCACGGTATGCCGCAGATCCACTGGAACAGGTCGAGCTGATGAGGCGCCTGATTTACCAGCACGCCGCCGCCTTCACCGCCCCATGTGGCGCGCCACGCGCTCTGGCGATAGTAGCTGTCCGGCCGCCACCATGAGTTAATTATCCAGTTGGTGCGGCGGATCTGGCCCATTGAGCCGCCCGCGACCAGCTCGCGCAGCTGCTGGTACAGCTTGTTTGTGCGCTGATTGAACATTATCCCAAACGGCACCTCGGGATGGCGCGCGGCGCACTCGTTCATCTCGCGCACCGCCTTGGCGTACACGCCCGCCGGCTTTTCGACCATGACCGCCATGCCGTGTTCAAGCGCATATATCGCCATCTCGGTATGCAGGTAGTGCGGCACCGTCGTGACTATCGCGTCGACCTTGCCCGAGCTTATCATGTCGCGGTAGTCGTCAAAGAACGGCACTTCCGGGTACATTATCTCGCACATCGTGCGCTTGGCCGGGTCTATGTCGCACAGCGCGCCCAACTCGGCGTTGGTCGGCGCCGCGCCCATCATGGCCATTCCGCCGGTCAGATACCGCGCATAGAAACCGCCCTGGCTGCCCACGCCGACAATGCCATAACGAATCTTCTTCAACCTCATCACTCCTTGGCAGATTTTCCATAATACAAATTATAACCCCGCCGTAAATTCGTGTCAAGCGTTCAGGCAGTTTGCATCATGTGCAATCGAAAATGTTATGAAATTTATCTGTTTCAGGCAATGATCGCAAGTTGATGGCGTCGCTGATTGGCCGCTAATTACATATCAGCGTCGTTTATTGAAACGCTTGCTCAATGTCAAACAAAACGGGAGCCGCCCTTAAAGCAGCTCCCTGGATTTAGTGACACAGCAAACCCGGCTCGCAGATCAGTCGATCCAAACCGGCAAACCGCATACTTGCGTCGGCCATGGCAAACTCACCTTGCAACATGGCCGGCATATTCTCCCTGCAAAGAACCTCGTTGCATCGCGCGGTGCCGCAGCGTCCAACGCTCTGCCCGAGCCGCTCCCTAAGCAGCCTATATCAATCACAGCGCGCCAAACGTCATTCCGCGCGCGGCACATTGCGCGTGGCAACCAGGTCCACGCCGCTGCCGCAGATGTCGCGTATCACGACGTCGCCTATCTTGACCGGCGCGTCTATCACGCACGCGCGTATCGCGCTGAGCGCCTCGGGTATCGATGCCTTTGAGATCGTATCGCGCGTCTTGACCGAGCACAGCGGCATTTTGCCGCCGCGCACGAACACGCTCGAGGTCACGGTGCGCATCGGATTGGTGAACTCCTGCCGCGCGTACTTGTCGCCGCGCGGACAGGTATTGCCGGTTACGGTAATCTCGTCGCCCTCGCGCTTAACGCTCAGGCGGCAGCCCATAGGGCACACTATACAGGTCATCTCACGGGTTTCCATTGTGCGCGCCTCCTTACGCCTGCTCGACGCTTATCGATATGTCGCCGCCCTGGGGTATGTCGACGGTTACCTTCTCCATCTCGCCGGGCGTCATTATCTGCTTTTTGCGCGACACCAGCTCGCGGCCGTCGCACATGACCTTCAAACGCGCGGGCTTTACGACATTGCCCACGCGGAAGTACAGATCCACCTTGCCCGACGCCGCCGCGCTGAGCCGCTGGGGCACCACGTACCGCACCGCACCCGCAACGCTGACCTTGCGCGTCGACGGAGCGGCTTCCACGCCGCTGAGCGCATACGCCGCCGCCGATTTGCCCGCAAGTATCGCCTCAGCCGATACGTTATCGACCAGGTCGTGCACATGCAGCACATTGCCACACGCGAACACGCCCGGCAGCGAGGTCTGTCGCGTCTCGTCCACGACCGCGCCCGACGTCACCGGATCCATCTCGACGCCTGCCGCGCGGCTGAGCTCGTTCTCGGGTATCAGGCCCACCGACAACAGCAGCGTGTCGCACTCCACGTCAAACTCGCTGCCCGGTATCGGCGCGCGCGTCGCCGGATCCACTTCGGAGATCGTAACGCCTGTCACGCGCTCCCGACCATGTATCGCGGTCACGGTGTGGTTGAACTTGAGCGGTATGTCGTTGTCGACCAGGCACTGCACTATGTTGCGGTTAAGGCCCGACGAATACGGCATCAGCTCGCACACCAGCTTGACCTGCGCGCCTTCCCACGTCATGCGCCGCGCCATTATCAGTCCTATGTCGCCCGAACCCAGTATAACTACCTTGCGGCCCGGCAGATACCCTTCCATGTTGCACAGCCGCTGCGCGCACCCCGCCGTGTACACGCCCGCCGGACGCGTGCCGGGTATGTTCAGCGCGCCGCGCGTGCGCTCGCGGCAGCCCATCGCCAGCACTACCGCGCCCGCCCTGAGCGTAAGCAAACCCCGGCTGGCGCACATCGCCGTCACGAACCGCTCGGGCGATACCTCCAACACCATCGTGTCGGTCAATACCTCGATATCGGTCTTGTCCAGTTCGGCTATGAACCGGCCCGCATACTCCGGCCCGGTCAGCTCCTCGCCAAAGAAGTGCAGTCCAAAGCCATTGTGTATGCACTGCTGCAGTATGCCGCCCAGGTCGTGGTCGCGCTCCAGCACCAGCACCTTTGCGCCGGCCTTATCGGCCTCCAGCGCCGTCGCCAGCCCCGCCGGGCCGCCGCCCACGACTATCACATCGTAGTCATTCATCGCACTTGACCTCCCCCAGCTTTCCGGCTACCATGTACGACCCGCCGCCGAACTTGGTCAGCTGCTCGGTGGGCCGATTCAGCTCGCGGCTGAGTATCTCCATCACGCGCGGCCCACAGAATCCGCCCTGGCACCGGCCCATGCCCGCGCGCGTGCGGCGCTTGACGCCGTCCACCGTGGTTGCGCCGCGGTGTATCGCGTCCACTATCTCGGCCTCGGTCACGGTCTCGCAGCGGCAGATTATGCGCCCATAGAGCGGGTTTTCCTTGTACGCCGCAGCGCGCTCGGCCGCGTCCATCAGCCGGAACGGCTTGGCATGGGGCCTGAGGTATACCGCGTCCGCACGCTCGGTCACATCCGCGCCGGCCTGACCCAGCAGTTCGCGCACATACTTGGCTATCGCCGGCGCGCTGGACAGTCCGGGCGAGCATATGCCCGCCGCATGTATTAAGCGTGGCTCCATTTCGCTGGGCCGTATTATGAAGTCGCCCGTGGACGGCTGCGCGCGCACACCCGCGAACGAAGTTATCACCTGCCGCAGGTTGAGCGTGGGCACCGACTTGAGCGACAGGCGCTTGAGCTCGCTCATGCCTTCGGGCGTGGTGCGGGTGTCGGTTTTGTCGGTCATGTTCATGGCCGTGGGGCCGGCAAACACGTTGCCATCCACCGTCGGCGACACCAGCACGCCTTTGCCCAGCTCGTTGGGCGTCTGGAATATGACCGTGCTCACACACAGCGCCTGCTTGTCCATCAACATATACTCGCCCTTGCGCGGTGTTATCGTAAAGCTCGCATCGCCTATCATGCGCGCCACATCATCGGCAAACACGCCCGCCGCGTTCACAATATAGCGCGCGCTGACGCTGGGCTTGCCCTCGAATTCGACTTCAAACCGCTCGCCGCTGTGAATCGCGCGCACGCGATGGTTGAGCAGTATATCAACGCCATTCGCCCGCGCGTTCTCACTCAGCGCTATCGTCAGCTCGTACGGACAGGTTATGCCCGCCGTGGGCGCCCACAGCGCCGCCGTCACATCGGGCGACAGCTTGGGTTCGAGTTCGCGCGCGCGTTCGCCGGTGATTATCTCAAGGCCCGGCACGCCGTTTTTGCGGCCGCGCTCGAGCAGATTGTGCAGCTCCCGCTCGTCCGACTCGCCAAACGCTATGACAAACGATCCTACCCGCATCAGCGGCACGCTCAGCTGCTCGCACATCTCGTCGAACATTTCGTTGCCGCGCACGTTCAGCTTGGCCATCAAAGTGCCCGGCACGCAGTCGTAGCCGGCATGCACTATCGCGCTGTTGGCACGACTCGCACCCATGGCCACATCCTCGCACGCGTCGCACAGTGCCACGCGCAGCCCCGTGTGCGACAGCTCGCGCGCTATCGCGCAGCCGGTCACGCCCGCGCCTATCACCAGCACGTCCAACCGGTCGGTATTCATACGCATTCCCCCGCTTTCAAATAATATAAAAAAGCCCATGACAAACGCACCGCAACTGCGGCGTCTGCCACGGCTTCTCTATATCTCTGCCATGTGGAGACTATTTTACGCCAGAATCTTTGCGCCCGGCAATATATTGGTTTACGTTATGGTTAAGATTCGCGCGATTCGACAATTTCATCCCAAAGATACGCACAGCTCGTCGAAACCGCGACCGCGCCCGCGCTTAGCGCCTGCTCGACCTCAGCGCGCGTGGTTATCATGCCCCCGGCTATGACCGGCCGGCCCAGCTCCGCGCCAATGAAGCTTATCGCCTTGGGCACCAGTCCCGGCAGCACCTCTACCAGCGCACACGGCGAATTCTTGAGCAGCTTCACGCCGCTTACAAAGCTCTGGGAGTCCATCAGAAACATGCGCTGCACGGTCTCCAGGCCGCATTCGTCGGCGCATTTTATCAGCGGCGCGCGCGTCGATATCACGCCGTCGGGCCGTATCCGCGCCGCGCAATATGCCACCGCCGCCGCATCGCGCCCCAACCCTTCGCACAGATCCAGATGCAGCAACACCCGTTTGCCATGCTCATGCGCGCGCCCTACCCAGTCCTCCAACTCCAACAGCCGCCCGCCCAGCAGGAATATCACATTGGCATTTGACCGACACGCCGCCTCAAGCGACGCGCTGTCGCGCACCGCCGCTATGATCGGACGGGCTTTCAACCCATCGATAAACTCGCTCATACCACAGCCTCCCGCACCGCAATGCGCACAAAAATGCGGCGGAACACTGCCGCCGCATATATTTTATCAGATTCAGCCGCGCTTGTCACCTGCGAGTTTGCCCGCAACCGCGACAGCGCTTCCGCTCGCCTGAGCAGCTTGACCGCAACTCGCACAGCCTGGCGTACCCGCATGGGCGCAACCCGCACAGCCGGCACAACAGCCGCAGCAACCGCCGCGCTTCCTGCGCCGCCAGACCGACCGCGCCGCCAGCGCCAGCAACAGCGCCATGACCAGGCTCAGTACCACGTCCGCAACGCTCATATGTGCAACCTCCTTATATTATATCATCATACAAATCCCAACAGCAGTCCGCCCTGATAGACTATCAGCGCCACGATGTACGCCGTCAGCGTCTGGAAGCCGCCCGCCATCAGCGCGCCCTTCATGCTGCCCCACTCGCGCCGCGTCGCCGCCATCGTCGCCACGCACGGCATGTACAGCAGCACAAACGCCAGGAACGAACTGGCCTCAAGCGTCGTAAACACGCTCGGCAGCGCCGCCTCGACGCTATCGCCGGCGTTGAGCAGCACGCTCAGCGTAGATATGACCGTCTCCTTGGCCGAGAAGCCGGTTATCAGCGCCGTGGCCGCGCGCCAGTCGTCAAAGCCCAGCGGCTTGAATATAACCGATATCAGCGAGCCCAGCGCCGCCAGTATCGACTCCGACGAATCGCTCACAAGGTTGAAGCGCACGTCAAAGCTCCTCAAGAACCAGATCACGACCGACGCCATGAATATTATCGTGAACGCCCGCTGCAAAAAGTCCTTCGCCTTGTCCCACATGTGCAGCAGCACCGACTTTAGCGATGGGAAGCGATACACCGGCAGTTCCATCACAAACGGCACCGGATTGCCCTTGAACGCCCGCCCCTTGAGCAGCAGACCCATTATCACCGCAACCAGCATGCCGCCAAAGTACAGCACTATCATCACCAGCGTGCTCTTGCCCGGGAAGAACGCCGCCGAAAACGCCGCGTATATCGGCACCTTGGCCGAACACGACATGAACGGCGTCAGCAGCATCGTCATCTTGCGGTCGCGCTCGCTGGCCAGCGTGCGGCAGCTCATTATCGCCGGCACCGAACAGCCAAACCCGATCAGCATCGGCACAAACGAACGCCCGCTCAAACCTATCTTGCGCAGCAGCGAGTCCATGACAAACGCCACGCGCGCCATGTATCCGCTGTCCTCCAGCATCGACAGGAAGAAGAACAGCACCACTATCACCGGCAGGAAGCTCAACACCGAACCCACGCCGTTGAATACGCCGTCGATTATCAGCGAGTGCATCCACGTGGACGTGCCGGCCTGAGTGAGCGCCGCGTCGGTTATCTCGGTCAGCTTCACTATGCCGCTATCCAGCAGCCCGGACAGCGTGCCGCCCACCGGCCCAAACGTCAGGAAGAAAACCATAAGCATTATGACCACGAACACCGGCAGCGCCCATACCTTGTGCGTGAGCACCGCGTCGATCTTCTCGGTGCGCGCGCGTTCACGCGAGTGGCCGCCCTTTTTGAGGTAGCGTGCGCAGATGCCTTCTATATATTGGTAGCGCATGTCTGCGGTAGCGGCTTCACGGTCAGTGCCCAGTTCCTGCTCCATTTCGTCAACGATGTGCTCCAGCACATGCTTGTCGTCCTCGGGCAGGTTTATCTTCTTTTCAAGCGCCTCGTCGCCCTCGACCAGCTTTACCGCGGCAAACCTCGGCGGGTAGCCTATCGCGCGCGCATGATCCTCTATAAGGTGCGCCACCGAGTGGACCGCCTTGTGGACAGGGCCCGTACAGAAGTCCATGCGCTGACCGGGATTGCCGTTTTTTATCACATCGTCCACGGCGCGTATCAGTTCCTCTATGCCCTGATTGCGGCTGGCCGATATCGGCAGCATCTTGACGCCCAGCTCCTTGGACAGTCCGCGTATGTCTATCACGGTGCCCGAGGACTGCACCTCATCCATCATGTTGAGCGCTATTACCATCGGCCGGCCCAGCTCCATAAGCTGCAGCGTCAGGTACAGGTTGCGCTCCAGGTTTGTAGCATCTATAATGTTTATTATTACCGCCGGCTGCTGCTCCAATATGAAGTCGCGCGCGACTATCTCCTCGGCCGTGTACGGCGACAGCGCGTATATGCCCGGCAGATCGACCACGACCAGGTCGTCGTGACCGCGCACGGTGCCCTCCTTGCCCTCGACCGTCACGCCCGGGAAATTGCCCACATGCTGATTCGACCCGGTAAGTTGATTAAACAGCGTCGTCTTGCCGCAGTTCTGGTTGCCCACGAGCGCCGCTTTTTTTATCGTCGCCATATTAACTCCTTATCCGCGGCCCGGCGCGCCCGCACCCTGGCTTAGCTCAACCTCTATCTGCTCCGCATCGGCGCGGCGCAGCGTCAACTCATAGCCTCTGAGCGTTATCTCCATCGGATCGCCCATAGGCGCAAACTTGTTTACCCTTACCTTCGTATGCGGCGTCAATCCCATATCCAGCAGCCGTCGACGCAGCGCGCCCTGACCGCCTACGACGGTTATCACGCCCTCCTGACCGACGCGCATTTCGCCCAGTTTCATTTGTTTCAGCCCCTTTTCATCACAATTTGCGCCTTAAATTCGCCCAAGTTAGCCACCACTAACATTATACCATGCTGCGCTACTCTGTCAATGGGCTTTGGCGGTTTTTGCAAACAATTTAAGATCGCTACTGACAAAATATGCGCCGCACAAAGGGCATATGCCCCATGTGCGGCGCCAGTATCCACATATTATATTGCCTTTGTCACGCGGTCTCTATCGCCGCGGCATCCTCCAGATGCAGATCGTGCACCGCCATCTCGCGCAGCTTGAACTTCTGTATCTTGCCGCTGGCAGTCATCGGGAAGGTGTCCACGAACAGCACGTAATGCGGCGCCTTGAAGCGGCTCAGGCCCTGCTTTACGAAGTCTATGAGCTCCTGTTCGGTCGCAGAGCCCTTCTCCTTGAGCACGACGTATGCGCAGACTTCCTCGCCGTACTTCTTGTCGGGCACGCCCACAACCTGCACGTCGCTGACCTTGGGATTGGTGTAGAGGAACTCCTCTATCTCGCGGGGGTAGATGTTCTCGCCGCCGCGGATTATCATGTCCTTGAGCCGGCCGGTGATCTTGAAGTAGCCGTTGTCGTCCATGGTGCCTATGTCGCCGGTATGCAGCCAGCCTTCCTCGTCTATCGCCTGGCGAGTGGCTTCGGGCATCTTGTAGTAGCCGCGCATCAGGTGATATCCGCGCGTGCAGATCTCGCCCGGCACGCCGTGAGGCTGTTCGCGGCCGGTCTCGGGATCGATTATCTTGCCCTCGCAATGCGGCAGCAGGCGGCCCACCGTAGTCACGCGCAGCTCAAGCGGATCGGTCTTGCGGCTCATCGTCATGCCCGGCGAGCACTCGGTCTGACCATAGGTTATGACGATGTCGCGCATGTTCATCTCGTTGACGACGCGGCGCATGTAGTTTATCGGGCACGGCGAACCCGCCATTATGCCGGTGCGCATGTGGCTCAGGTCAAACGACTTGAAGTCGGGGTGCTCGAGGTAGCCAATGAACATCGTAGGCACGCCGTGCACAGCGGTGCAATGCTCGTCCTGGAGTATCTTGAGCACGCGGCCGGGGTTGTACAGATCGACGAACACCATCGTCGAACCATGCGTCAGGCAGGACTCCACGCCCAGCACGCACCCGAAGCAATGGAACAGCGGCACCACTATGCACAACCGGTCCTCGGGCGTCAACTCCATGCAGTCGCCTATGCCCTGACCGTTGTTGGTTACATTGTAGTGCGTGAGCATGACGCCCTTGGGGAACCCGGTCGTGCCCGAGGTGTACTGCATGTTCACGACGTCCTGAGGCGTCAGCGACGTGGTGCGGGCCTGGTATTCCGCCTCGCTGACTTTATCGGCCATGGCGTATATGTCCTCGAAGTTATAGAAACCCTTGGGCGTATCCGCGCGCTCGCCGATGTATACCAGGTTCTTCAGGTAGGGCAGGCGCTTGTTGTCCAGCGCGCCGGGCTCGGTTTCGTCAAGCCCCGGGCACAGCCCGCGCACATGCTCGACGTAGTTGTTGCCCTTGCACTCGCCTATCATGATGAGCGTCTGGGTGTCGGACTGGCGCAGCAGATACTCCAACTCAAACTGTTTGTAGTTGGTGTTGACCGTCACGAGTATCGCGCCCATCTTGGCCGCCGCAAAGAACGTTATTATCCATTCGGGCACGTTGGTCGCCCATATGGCCACCTTGTCCTCCTTTTGGATGCCCATCGCCATGAAGCCGCGCGCGACGCGGTCAGTCAGCTCGTCAAACTGCTTCCAGGTCCAGCGCTTGGCGCCCTGCGGGTATACCACGCACTCGTTGTCGGGTATCTCGCGCGCCCACTTGCGCAGCAGGTCGCCTATCGTCACGCTCATAAGCGGGCGCACATACTCTTCAGGCTGCATGTTATTTTCCTTATCCATCCGGCACCTCTCCTTTAAATCCTACTGCTTGACCTGCGCGGCAAATAAAAAAGCCTTTCATCTCTAATCAGAGACGAAAGGCTGAAGCCTTGCGCGGTACCACTCTGCTTGGGACATGCGTCCCAGCTCATACAGGCTCGCGGGACAATATCCCTAAGCCCTGATCCGATAACGGGGACCAGCCGCAGTTTTCTGTGCTCCGGAGCGAGCTTCAGCGCCCTTGAAGTACCGCCTCACACCAAACGGCGGCTCTCTGAACCCCTAATGCGCCTACTGTTCTCCATCAATGCAATATGTTCAAACGCGCGCTGCGCACTTGATTGGAATAATTATACGTATACCGCCGCCCGCTGTCAAGTGTGATTCCATCTTTTAACAATCCTCAAATCAACTCGTAAAACAACGTCCCGCCGCGCACGAGTTGACAAACCTCACGCTTTAACATATAATCGATTCAAATCCGGGCGCGGCGCGCTCCGAAGGAGGCTGATTGCGGCGAACATACTCGACTACATGTACTGGCGTGGCGATGTGCCGTTGACCGTGGCGCCGTTCAACGCGGTCGACAACCTGGTGCTGTCACAGCTGGCCTACACCAGCTTTGACGGCGTAAAGCGCGACCGGCTGGGCGCCATGGCGCGCGCAAGGCTGCGGCCCGGCGACGTGCAGGGCAACGACCGGCAATTGCTCGAGTTGCTGGCCACGTCGCGCCGGCTGGGCGTTGCACGCGTGCGGCGCGCGGTCGAGCAGCTGGACGAGGAGCGTCAGATGCAGTTCGGCGCGCTGACGCTTGAGCTGGACGACGGCACCGCCTGCGTGGTATTCCGCGGCACCGACGCGACGCTGATAGGCTGGAAGGAAGATCTGAACATGTCGTTCGCCGACGAGATACCATCCCAGGCCGAGGCGGTGCGCTACTTAAACGACAGCACGCGCGATACCCGCAGGCCGCTACGCGTGATGGGCCACTCCAAAGGCGGCAACCTTGCGGTATATTCGTCGGTCAAGTGCCGGCCCGAAGTGCGCCGACGCATAATCGCAGTGTACAATAATGACGGTCCGGGCCTGAGCGAGCGCGCAATGGCCGAGCCGGGCTACGCGCGCATTGAACGCCGCATACAGACGTTTCTGCCGCAGTCGTCGGTCGTGGGCATACTGCTGGGCACGGCCGAGCGCTACAAAGTCGTGCACGCCGAGGGCACGCTGGGCATCGTCCAGCACGACCCATACGCCTGGCAGGTCCGGCGCGGCTGCTTTGAGTATGAACCCGGGCTCCGGCGCACAAGCCTGCTGGTCGACCGCACGATACGCGACTGGTTGGGAGGCATGACGCCCGAACGCCGCAAGGAGTTCGTCGACGCGGTGTACGATGTGCTCCATGCCACAAACGCCCGCACGCTGGACGAAATCGCCGCTGCATGGCCGCGCAATTCCATGGCGATCATATCCGCGCTGAGCCAGCTCGATCCCGAAAAGCGCCGTCATGTCCACGCCGCAATCGGCGGACTTATATCCGCTTACGCGCGCAACAGATTCGCTCCCGGCGATGACAGCGCCACAAAACCCGATGAAACCACGCCGCCCGAAAAGTGACGCGCCGTCGGGATTTGCGCCCGCATTCACAGCTGCAATCCGAAGTTTCAGGACATCTGCGCTGCAATTTCTGGATTTGCAAAACTGCGCCAGGCGTTTCAGCAAGCCACGTATTAGCAACATCGGCGGCATAAAATGGCCCTATCTAACCTGTTTAGAGCGTCGATTATGTCGCGTTTTCACAGAATTTTTCAGGACTCTTGCGCCACAATTGCGCATGTGCTATAATGCAACTGCAATGAGGGCAACGCACCGGCCCGCACGCCTGAAGGCCGTCTGCGCCAGCTTTTGGATATGCGCGACATTCTCATTGCATTTTACCCATCCCTTCCAGCGCATGTCCTATTCCGGTCCGCCTGCGGCTGTACCGCCGCGGGCCACAATTTTTTTACTCCGCTTTGAAGATAAAACCAAGCCGCCGCCCACCATTGCTGTAGTGGGCGGCGGCTTTAACCTTGCCGTTATGTCAGTTGGCGCTGTCCGTATCAGTAGCATCGGCTGCGTCAGCACTGTCGGTCGTACCAGTGCCGTCCGTCGTATCAGCGCCGTCAGCCGCATCAGCGCCATCTGTCGCGCCGGTGCCGTCGGTCGTGCCGGCCTCATCGCCGGTCACGTCCACATCTACCGGGTTGGATTCGCTCCAGCTCAGCGTGGTGCCCGAGAGCTGGCCCGCGCGCGAGTATTCCAGCGCGTATTCTATATCGGGCTGCATCTGCGCCTTTACCAGGTAGAGCGCTTCCTCAAAGTCGAGCTTGACGCCCGCAAGCGCGGTTATCACGTCGCCCGCCTGCAATCCGGCGCGCGCACAGCTGCCGCCTTCGCCGACCTCTACCAGGTACAGTCCGCACGGCAGGCCATACTTGGCGCTCTCGTATTCAAATATGTACTCCACCTTCGCGCCCAGCGCAAAGCGCGATGCGAGCGTATCCTGTTCGGCGGTGCGATTGAGCATCGCAATCGCCTCCTGGCTGGCCGACGTGCCGGTACTTGAGCCGTCGCTGCCCACCCATACGAAATACCGCTCGGGCACTATCAGCATCTGCGAACCCGCCTGATAGCAGTAGAGCGACGCCTCGACGCGGCTCACTCCGGTATACGCGCTCAGGTCAAACGCGCTCACGCCGCGCAGGTTGACCGTCTCGCCGCAGCCTATCGCTATGTCGCTGTACTTTGCGAACTTGGGCTCGCTGCCTATCGCTGAAGCATCCGTGCCCATCGCGGAAAGCTCCACGCCGTTTGCGTCATAGCAGCGGTAAATCACGCTCAAAAACGTTATGTCGGCCTCCTGGGGGTTGTACACCTCCACGCTGAACACCGGCCGGCCTTCATACTGTTCCAGCGTCACCGAGCGGATGACCGGCGGTTGCGCCGCGCGTGCCTGCGCGGTCTGCGCAAAGGCCATCTGTTGCGTCTGCGCCGTGGCAACTTCCGAATTGCCCAGTCCATGCTGCGCGTTGAACAACTGCACCGCCCGGGCCATGCCCGGCCCAAACATGTCGTCCACGCTGGATGTATAGTACCCCAGATCCGCCAGACGCTGCATCAGCGCCTGCACATCCTCGCCGTCCGAGCCGCGCTCGAGCGTCCGGTACTCAGTCTGCACGTCGGTCTGCTCGCCGGTCTGAGCCGCCGCACCGTCGGCCAGCGCCCCCACCGGTATCAGCGCCAGCAACACGAGCGCCAGCAGCAATATCCTCTTCATCAACGAACACCCCCTTGTGATACGCCACATTATATTGCATTTATGCTCCGCTGTCAAGGATGACCGCGCGCGCTCCACCGCCGGCGCCAAATGCGCCGTTTACGCCCAAATACCGCGCATCCGGCGCGCTGCCGTCTACAAAAATGGGGCGGCTGATCGCCACCCCCATAAACTGCCGGTTGCTCAGCCTACCGCCGCTTCTGTGGTTATCTCGCAGACCAGCGTGTCATACTGCACATAGCACAGTATCGTTATCTCATCATAGCCGGTGTAGCGGAAGCTGAAGTCGGTGCCGGCGTTGTAATCGGTCACTATCGCATCGGACGAGCTTTCAACATAGCTTTCCGAATACTTTTTGCCGTAGGTATGCTTGTCGATGATCTCGATATCGTCCATGTTCTTTATCGCCAGCCATATCGACGAGGCAACCTGCGCCACGCCGCCGCCCACGACCTTGACGCCCCGGCCATTTACCGCGGTTTCATAGCCGTTGGACGAGGTGCGCGGACCCACCAGGTCGTTGAACGAGAACACATCGTTGTGTCCAAGCGTCGTGCCGTTTATGGCGTCGGCCGCAAGCTTGATGTTGTTGCGCTTTGCATTGGTGCCATAGATGCTGGTCGTGCCATAGCCGGCTATCGCGCTGGACTCGTCTATCGATACGCGCAGTTCGCCGTCGTCCAGCCAGGCGTATATCGTCAGCGTACGGCCCGTATAATTTGTAAATGCAAAGTCAGTGCCGCTCTGCCAGTCCACAACCACGGCGTCATCGCCGCTGGACACATAGTCGCCGGTATACCGGTCGCCGTAGGTGCTCAGCTCGTCGATGTACACTCCGCTTATGCCGCGCACCGCCAGGTACAGCGTCGCCGCCACCTGACCCGTGCCGCCGCCGTAGACCTTGACCCCGCGACCGTTGAGCGCGCTCTCATAGCCGCGCTCCTTGGAGCGGTCGCCCACCACGTGGTTAAACGAGAACTGCTCGCCGTCCACAAGCGTATAACCGCTTATCGCGCCCGCCGCGCGCTCTATGTTGCGCACGCGCGCGCCCGACGACTCCACGTCCGTCGCCGCATAGCCGCTCGCCGCCAGCGCGCCCGACGCCGGCAGCGCCAGCGCCATAACCATGACCAGCACCAGCGCCGCACTTATGAGTTGGCGAATGCCCTTTAACATGATATCTCCCCCCTGATGACTCATTTGCTGCTGCCAGCTTATGCCTATTTGACGCAACTTCACATTAACAGGTTTCACATCCGGACAATTTATATGATACTTTTTTCAATTCGCACTAAGCGCGCCCAATTTCTGATAGACATTTAACAATTTTTAACCGTAAATGTCTTTGGACAACCACTACGGTACTTGTACTTTTTACTGGTTTGCGGTAAAATATAGTTGACGCGAGACCGCGTGTCTTGCGTGGAATGTCAATTATATGCTTTTGCATAAGGAGGAGATTCCGATGGTCAAGATTGGTATCAATGGCTTTGGCCGCATCGGCCGGCTGGTAATGCGCGCGGCTTGCGCTAACCCCAACGTTCAGGTTGTGGCTATAAACGATCCCTTCATCGATTTGGATTACATGGTGTACATGATGAAATACGATACCGTGCACGGCCATTACGACGGCACCGTCGAGGCCAAGGACGGCAAGCTCGTAGTTAACGGCAACCCGGTAAACGTATATGCCTGCATGAAGCCCGAGGAAATCCCGTGGGCCGAGGCCGGCGCTGAGTACATCGCCGAGGCTACCGGCGTGTTCACCAACGAAGAGGGCGCTTCCAAGCACTTCGTCGGCGGCGCGAAGAAGGTTGTCATAACCGCTCCCGCCAAGGACAAGACGACCCCCATGTTCGTTATGGGCGTCAACTCCGACAAGTACACCAAGGACATGAAGGTCGTGTCCAACGCCAGCTGCACCACCAACTGCCTGGCCCCTCTGGCCTCCGTCATCAACGACAAGTTCGGCATCATCGAAGGCCTGATGACCACCGTTCACTCCACCACCGCTACCCAGAAGACCGTTGACGGTCCCTCCAAGAAGGACTGGCGCGGCGGCCGCGGCGCGGCGTTCAACATCATACCTTCTTCCACCGGCGCGGCCAAGGCCGTGGGCGTGGTCATCCCCGAGCTGAAGGGCAAGCTGACTGGCATGGCTTTCCGCGTACCCACCGCTGACGTGTCCGTCGTCGACCTGACCTGCCGCCTGGCTACCCCCACCACCTACGAAGAGATCAAGAAGGTCATGAAGGAAGCTTCTGAGTCCGAGCGCTTCAAGGGCATCATCGGCTACACCGAGGACGCCGTTGTTTCCTCCGACTTCATCCATGACCCCCGTACCTCCATCTTCGACGCTACCGCCGGCATCATGCTGTCCGATACGTTCGTGAAGCTGGTCGCCTGGTACGACAATGAGTGGGGCTACTCCAACAAGGTCGTCAACCTCATCGAGCATATGTATGAAGTTGACAATGCCTGCGATTGCTGCTGCGGCAAGTAATTGGCGCACGGGCGCTGGCCTGATTAAACTCATACAATAAAGCGGCAGCGCCACACGCCCGATATTCGAGCTGTGGCGCTGTTTTTCGCGCAAACCATACGCCCTTGCGCTTCAAAGGCGCGCAGGGCTACAATCTAAGCGGAGGGATTCACTGATGAGCATTCTGGTAACCGGTGGCGCCGGATACATTGGCTCCCATACCTGCGTGGAGCTGCTCAACGCGGGCTACGACGTGGTCGTCGTGGACAACTATTATAACAGCAAGCCCGAGGCGCTCAATCGCGTAAAGAAAATAACCGGCAAGACTTTTGATGCCTATGATGTCGACTGCTGCGACGAAGCGGCGATGGACAAGGTGTTCACCAACCATACTATCGATGCAGTCATACATTTCGCCGGCTACAAGGCCGTGGGCGAATCCACTCAGAAGCCGCTCGAATACTACGACAACAACCTCAATTCAACGCTCACGCTGTGCCGCCTGATGCGCAAGCACGGCGTCAAGAAGATCATCTTCTCCTCGTCGGCCACGGTGTACGGCAGCCCCGAAACCGTGCCGATCAACGAGTCCTTCCCGCGCTGGTGCGCATGCCCCTACGGCTGGACCAAGTTCATGAACGAACAGATACTCATGGACGCAGCCGCCGCGATACCCGACTGGTCGGTCATACTGCTGCGCTACTTCAACCCCGTCGGCGCGCACAAGAGCGGCTTGATAGGCGAGGATCCGCAGGGCATACCCAATAACCTCACTCCCTATATAACTCAGGTCGCCATAGGCCGTCGCGATAAGCTCCACGTCTACGGCAACGACTACCCCACCAAGGATGGCACCGGCGTGCGCGATTACATACACGTCGTCGATCTGGCCAAGGGTCACGTCGCCGCTCTGCACTACGCCGACAAGCACACCGGTTCTATCGCGATCAACCTGGGCACCGGCATAGGCTACAGCGTGCTGGACGTAGTAAACGCCTTCTCCCGCGCGGTAGGCCGTGAGATCCCCTACGTAATAGACGCACGCCGCCCCGGCGATATCGCCGAATGCTATGCCGATCCCACGCTGGCCAAACAGCTGCTGGGCTGGCAGGCTGAGTACACGCTGGACGATATGTGCGCCGACGCCTGGCGCTGGCAGCAGCAAAATCCCTACGGCTACTCCGACAAGGAGGGCTAAGGTATGAAGATTGGCTTCCTGGGCGGCGGCAACATGGGCGGCGCACTGATGCAGGGCATATTGAAGGCTCAGTCGCCCATGTTCGAGGCGGTCATGGCTTACGACCCCTCGCCCGCATCGCGTGCGCGCCTGGATAAGATGGGCGTGAAAACCATGGACAGCGCCCGGGCCATGTGCATCGAGTGCGACATGATAGTGCTGGCCGTAAAGCCGCAGATACTCGAAGCTGCCATTAGGCCCTGCCAGAGCGTGCTGGGCGGCAAGTTCATAGTGTCGATAGCCGCCGGTTGGACCATAGAGCGCCTCAAGAGTAAGCTGCCCACGAACATACACCTGCTGCGCGTGATGCCCAACACGCCCGCGCTGGTGGGCTGTGGCATGACCGCGCTGTGCGAGACCGACGAGCTGTCCGACACCGAGCGCGCCGCCGCCGAAGCGCTGTTTGGCTGCGTGGGCGAGTACATATGGCTGGACGAGCACTATATCGATGCGGTGACCGGCTTGTCCGGCAGCGGTCCGGCGTATGTGTATATGTTCATGGACGCACTGGCATTGGGCGGCGTGCGCATGGGCCTGCCGCGCGATGTGGCCATGAAGCTGGCGGCGCAGACCGTCAAGGGCGCCGCTGAAATGGCGCTGAGCACCGGCGCGCATCCCGACGCACTGCGCGACGCGGTGTGCTCCCCCGCCGGCACTACGATCGAAGCCGTTCGACTGCTCGAGCAGCGTGGACTGCGCCCGGCTGTTATGGACGCTGTGATATGCTGCGCCGAAAAGTCGCGCGATATGGCTGCGGGCAAGTGACCACGGCATGAAGCAAGCGGCGCATACGGTGTACTGTCAACCGTATGCGCCGCTAAATTTTGATTTGTATTGGAGTTAGACGATGCCTGAATCCGCAAAAAAGGAAGTCACGATCTACACCGACGGCGCCTGCTCGGGCAACCCTGGCCCCGGTGGCTGGGGCGCAGTGCTGATCTACGGCGCGCACCGGCGCGAACTCAGCGGCGGCGACGCCTATACCACAAACAACCGCATGGAACTCACCGGCCCAATCGCGGCACTCGAGCTGCTGAATCAGCCCTGCCGCGTCAAGCTCTACTCGGACAGCGCATACCTCGTCAACGCCTTCAACCAGCGCTGGCTGGATTCATGGCAGCGCAATGGCTGGCTGAACTCGCAGAAAAAACCCGTCGAAAATCGCGAGCTTTGGCAGCGTCTGCTGGAGCTGTGCCGCATGCACGATGTGACATTCATAAAGGTCAAGGGCCACGCCGACAATCGCGAAAACAACCGCTGCGACGAGCTGGCGCGCGCCGCGATAGCCGCACGCCGTGCATAGCTCACGCCGTCGCTTATGTTAAAGTGCGGCGCAGCGCATATTTATTTGAGCGCTATCGCCGCCCTTAACCTAAGCGCTATGAGCGCCTTTTGATGCGGAGCATTTTCACTTTTATTAAGCGTTATCGTCGCTCTTAATCTTGGAGAGCGCCTCGTCTATCGCCTTAATAACCTGCGCGTCCTTCTCCTGCGCGAGCTGATGCTCGAGGAATGGCCGCGAACGAGGCTGCTTTAACTCGCTGAGCGCGCCCGCAGCATGTATGCGCACATCACGATCGGCATGATGTATCAGCGGAACCAGCGCATTGAACGCATCGTCGCCTTCACACTTGCCCAGCGCGTCTATCGCCGCCAGACGCACTTCCGGCTTGCCATCGCCCACAAATCCCGCCAGCTTACCCGCGTCGCGCTTGGCTGCCAGCTTGCTTATCTTGTCCAGTTTGTTTCCGAACATGTTGTGCACCTCCCGAACTTGACAAATCGATCAATTGATACTATTATGTAGATGGATTTGAGTTTACTTTCAACTTTCGTTTACAGTAAACGCTTGTTTACTTTAATTATACCATGTCGTCCATTCAAGTCAAGCGCATTTTGGCGATATCGACAGTTTTCACAATTTTGTCTTAATTCAGGAGGGGTAACAAATGGACAATGGGCTGACGCAAGAGCTGAGTCGACAGCTCGCCCGCAACTACGGGCTGTACAGCGAAAAGATATCGCGCCGTATAAAAGCGATCTGCGCCGCCGAACTCAGCGAGGCGCAGTACCTGCTGCTGAGCATAATCGCGGGCACAGAGCGCATACAGGCCAGCGAGCTGGGCGCGCGCGCACTGATGCACAAGCAACAGGTCACACGGCTGCTCAATCAGCTCGAACAGCGCGGCCTTATAGTGCGGGTGAGACTGCCCGACGACCGGCGCGCGGTCTGGCTGGAAGCCACAGATACGGCGCGCACGACGCTAAGCGAGCTGCATGCCACAATGGTTGCGGCGCTGACTGACGTGTTGGGGCAGCTCGATACAGCCACGCTGCAACGCTATCTGACGGCGCTGACGACTATAAACGATATACTGGACACGTTGCCTGCAGCCCGACCGGACGAGCCCAGGGATTGGGCGGATGAATGACCACGAAGCGCTTATCATGCGGCAGGACGTAATATGGCGCCTTTTTCACACCGTTGATTCGGGCATGCGCGTCGCGCTGGCGCACGTGACCGCACAACTGGCGTTGAAGCTGGTTGGAATGCGCATGTGGCTGGAGTGCAATACGTGACTGGAGCGTGTAAGTGGCTGGTGCACGCATGTGGCTGGTGCACGCATGTGGCTGGTGCACGCACGTGGCTGGTGCACGCATGTGGCTGGTGCGCGCACGTGGCTGGTGCATGCATGTGGCTGATGCGAGCTCTTGACTCGAGCGCAACGGCACTGTTTGTCAGGCACGCATCCAGCATGTACGGCCTCGCGTTTGGTCGGAGCTGAGCGCGCATACTACATAAGCGAAACGGACGATTGCTCATTCTGTATAATGCTGTTTACGCAGCTTTGCGCTACAGAATTACACGCTCACCACTGGCCCATGCCTTGCCTTATTCGACGGCCGCATTAAAATCGCGCCCTCTACCGATACATGACCGTAACGCGTCAACGCTGATCGTACGGATCGCAAACCGACGTGCTGAGTTCGCTTTGCCTATAAACGAAGCGGAATGGACGATTGCCCATTCCGCTTTTCTTTATATATTTTCAGTAAGGCTTTTAACCTGCCTTGCAACCGGCGCGTTTGCCACAGCGCGCATACAGCCCGGCCGACGCGTCCCATTTACCCACAAGCCATCTATCTAACTTACCGCACTTAAGCTATGCCCTTTACAAGCTCGTCCAGCACACCGCAGCGGCGCTGCACGCGCGACTTACGCGCGCCGCACCTTGGGGCCCTGAGGCGTGTCCTCCAGCACAAAGCCGCGCTCGGTTATCAGGTCGCGCAGCCGGTCGGACTCGGCCCAGTTCTTTGCGGCACGCGCCTGTACGCGCTGCTCGACCAGCGCCTTTATGTCATCGGGCACCGCATCGCTCTCGCGCGACATTATGCCCAGCACGCCGGTCAGTTCCTTGAGCGTGTCCAGCATGCCCTTTATCGCCGCACGCGCGCTGTCCGCATTCAGCGAGGTGTTGCCATCCTTGATGAGTTCGAATATCACGCCCACCGCGTCTGCGGTGTTCAGGTCGTCGTCCATGGCCTCATCAAAGCGCTCCACGGCGTTGCGCGCGCGCTCCATGAGCGCCGTCTCATCCGCGTTCAGCTCGCGCTCGGGCGCGTGGTCCAGCAGGAACAGCCAGTTGTCGCGCGCCGTGTACATGCGCTCAAGAGCCGAACGCGCCTGCTCGATCATCTCCTTTGAGAAGTTGACTGGCGAGCGGTAATGCGCCGACACCATGAACATCCGCACCGCCTCGAGGTCGTATTCCTTGGATATGTCGCGCACCGTAAAGAAGTTGCCCAGCGACTTGGACATCTTCTGATTATCGACGTTGATATGGCCATTGTGCATCCAGTAGTGCGCAAACGGCTTGCCGGTCGCACCCTCGGACTGCGCGACCTCGTTCTCGTGATGCGGGAAGAGCAGATCCTTGCCGCCGCAGTGTATGTCTATCGTCTCGCCCAGGTACTTCATGCTCATCGCAGAGCACTCAATATGCCAACCAGGTCGGCCCATGCCCCAGGGACTCTTCCAAGCCGGCTCGCCAGGCTTTTGCGCCTTCCACAGCGCAAAGTCCATCGGATGGCGCTTGCTGTCGTCGACGTCTATGCGCGCGCCAGCCTCAAGGTCCTCCAGATTCTGGCCCGACAGCTTGCCATAGTCGGGATACGCCTGCGTATCGAAGTACACATCGCCATTTACCTCGTATGCAAGGCCCTTCTTTTCGAGCTTGCGGATGAGTCCTATTATATCGCCGATGTGGCGCGTCGCACGCGGATGTACCGTCGCGCGGCGAATGCCCAACGCGTCGGCATCCTTGAAGTACTCCTCAATGAAGCGGTCGCCAAGCTGCTCCACAGTGATGCCTTCCTCATTGGCGCGCTTGATCATCTTGTCGTCGATGTCGGTGAAGTTCTGCACGAACGTCACCTCGTAGCCGCGGTACTCAAGATAGCGCCTGAGTATATCGAACATTATGAATGGCCGCGCATTGCCGATGTGAAAATAGTTATACACAGTCGGACCGCACGAGTATATGCGCGCCTTGCCGGGCTCTATCGGCACAAACTCCTCCTTGCGCCGGGTCTGGGAATTGTAGATCTTCATATATCAATCATCCTCTCCTGAAACTTTGAGTTCCCTAATTGGACAGTCCGCATCCGGAGCGCCGCAATGCGCACATGCGCCGCGCTCTATTATGCTGGCAATGCGCGCGTCCGCGCGGACCAGCTCGCCCCGCAGCGCCTGCAACTGTTCCATGACCGGATCGGGCAGGTGTATCTGATCCATGTCCGACGGCGCGCGCTCGGCCTTGGACGCAACGACACGCCCCGGATTGCCCACGACCGTCGCGCCCACCGGCACATCCTTGAGCACTATCGAACCTGCGCCGATCTTGGCGCCGTCGCCTATCGTAAGCGACCCCAGCACCTTGGCGCCTGCGCCGACCATGACGCGATTGCCCAGCGTGGGATGGCGCTTGCCGGTCTCCTTGCCGGTGCCGCCCAGCGTAACGTCTTGATACAGCGTCACGTCATCGCCTATTTCAGTGGTCTCGCCTATCACCACGCCCATGCCGTGATCTATGAACAGCCTCGCGCCTATGCGCGCGCCGGGGTGAATCTCTATGCCGGTCTTTTTGCGGGTGCGCTGGCTGACTACCCGCGCCAGCAGCTTCATGTCGTGCTGCCAGAGCCAGTGCGCACGCCGGTGGCGCCGCACCGCCTTGAACCCCGGATAGCACAGCATCACCTCCAGCGCCGAGCGCGCCGCCGGATCGCGCGTGAGCACTGCAGCTATGTCGTCTTTGAGCTGTTTAAACATCGAATTCCTCCCCAAGCGGATCAAAAAACGGACCGTCGCCTCATCTCCAGAGGCGGCGGTCCGCGGTTCCACTCTGATTCAAGCAGATATCTGCTCATCTCAACGAAGGCCTCGTCAGCCCTCACACATATAACGGTGTTCACCGGCCGCGCCTGTGCCCGCATGTGGGTTGAGCGCGACGGCTCCCGGGTGCACTTGAGCAAAGCGCTTCCCTGCGGCGGCTTTCAGCCGGTGACCACCGCTCTCTTTCGGGCCGTATGCATTGCCTACTTTCCCGTTCATCGCCTTTTGACAGTCCCATTATATTCCGCGCCCATGCGTTTGTCAACGACCCGCGCGCGCTCAATTCGTATTTTAACAAATTCTCCGCGCGGCCATACGGCTGCCCAGAGCGAGGTTGTGGCAAAACTCTGGCGTTTTTTTACATTTTTTTGCTATCCGGTGGAACCTGCGACGCACCGCGCGCGTCAAATAAGCGTAGACAGCAAACTTGGGCGCGTCATCTGCGCCTTGCGCGGCCGGTGGGCCGGAGTCCTTTCGCGGAGGCGATTTTAAATGAAAAAGCTGATTTGCATTTTGCTGATTGCGCTGTGTCTGTGCGCCGCGCTTCCAGCGGGCGCGGACAGCACTGTGGAGTACACCCTGACTGTAAACGGCGGCGAAACCGATGCCGGCACATGCTATAACTCGGACGGCGCGCTGTGCCTGGAACTGCTGCCGGTGGCCGAGGCGCTCGGCTATTCGGTCGACCGCAGTGAGTTGAGCGAGGGCGACGTCTGCCGCGTCGTATATACGCTGACCCCCGGTCAGGACAGCGGCGATGCCGCCACGTTTGAGTTGATGGTGGCTTATTCGATCGAGAACGGCCAACCGACCGCGGTCGCCGTGTCCAAAAACCAGATGCTGCTGCCGCTCAAGCAGTCGATGACGCTGGTCGACGAGGAGCCATACCTCCCCACCGAGTTCTTTGAGACAGGCATGTGCGTCTCGTTCACGCTGGACGAAGCCACGCAGACGCTGGACATGAGCACCATATCGTACTGCGAATGACGCAAGCGCGCACACCGCGCTGTACATAGCGCGATTTAACGCCCGTCCCACTCAGCTGCAATAACGCAATAAGCGCACGCCGCACTCAGCTTGCGGCGGGCGCTTTGCATCCCTTTGCATGTCCGCTACCGCCATTTGCAAAAACGCCCCGCCCGGGCGGCTCATATTGAGCGCCGCGCGTGCGGGGTTCATTTTATGCATCTGTGGTCGCGCGAACCGCCGCTCAGCCGTTGTTGCTGAGCGCGTTTTGCTGCTGGCGCTGCTTGCGCAGCTGCTGGCACGCCGGGCAATAGCCAAACAGCTCCAGATTGTGCGAGGTTATTTCATAGCCGGTCTCCTTCACTATCGACTCCTCGAGCTGGTTGACCGGGCAGGTCGGCAGCTGTATGCTCTTTTTGCACTCAAGGCAGATCAGGTAGTGATGGTGCACCGCCTGCACCGCTTCATAGCGCGCGGTGCCATCCGGGTACATAATGCGCTGCACAGTTTCCTGCGCCATCAGCTGTTCCAGATTGCGATATACAGTCGTCAGGGCCATAGTGGGGCACGCCTGACGCGCGCTTTTGAGCAGCTGTTCAGCGCTCATCGGAGTATTAGCGCTCACCAGCAGACCCCAGAGTATGCGCTTTTGGCGCGTCTGCCGCTGCGCGGGTGCGGTTGAGGTATTTTTATTCACGATGACACTTCCTTTGGTGCTTAGTCGATCAGGGCGCTCAAGTCGCCGGCCAACTGCCAGCCATAAGTTCACAGCCTCAGACTGGCCGTTTCCAACATTATGCACGATGAATATTAAATCTTCAACGCCGTGAAAATAGTTCTACAATGAATTAACGCCGGTGTCGAAAATTCAGTTTGACGCTGCACACGCGCCGCATTTGCGCCCTAAGCCTACGATAAGGATTAACAATGCATTTGCATGCGCGCTGCACGTCAGGCAACATGCGCGTCCATCAAATATCCATCGGTCTTATTATACCTTACTGCAAGTGTCATTTTCGCGTACATTCAGTTGTGAGCCGTTTAAGTATCTGTTGAAATTAAGTTCAGAGCGGCTGCCGCCCAACGCTTTTTCTGGGAACTTACCGGCGGAGATTTAAAAAAGCGCCATCCCCGCAGCGCAGGGACGGCGCATACAATAAATGCCACAGAGTCGTTATGCCGCGGGCGCAGGCGCGTCGGTTGCAGTCGCGTCAGCCGTGGCAGCCGCAGTCGGAGCCGCCGCAGCCTCATCGCCCGAAGCCGCGGTCGACTCGCCGGTCGGCGCTTCAGTAGCGGCAGCCGCAGCTGATTCAGCTGGAGCTTCAGTGGCGGCAGCCGTGGCCGATTCAGCCGGAGCTTCGGTCAAAATCGCCGTAGGACGGGGCGACGCGCTCGGATCAACGGTCGGGGTGGGCGCATATGTCGCGCCCGGCGCCAACGTCGGGAACTCGTAGAGCATGGACGAGTTATCCTCATCGCTTATGGTGCCGTCCTGGTTGAACAGTATCTGCATTATGCTGCCGGACGAATCGATCCAGCACATGAGCCGCGACACGGTTATCGGCGACTCCTCGCGGTTTATGCGCGCCATTATCTCCAGGCCTTCGCAGCCCATTATCTCGACGATTTGAGTATAATTCATGTCGCGCTCAATCGTATGCAGCGCGTCAAAGTCGGTCACAGGCGTAAGCAGCGCCATGACGCGCGGATCGTTGACCTCTATGGCCTTGCCTATCATCTGACCATCGGAAAATGCGGCGCGAGTATAGACGCCGTTGCGCTCCCAGCTGAGCGTTACGCCGGTGCTCTCCTCCATGGAGACCTCCTCGCGCGAGGCGGGACCCAGCTTCGCCTCCAAATCGGCCGTAGTCATGTTGAAGTCGATCTGGTTGTACAGCTCATAGAGTTCCTCTCGGCTCTGGACCTGAGTCTGCGTCAGCGGAGGCAGCGCCGTCGCGGCAGGTTGGGTATCGGTTATGCAGCCGGACAGCGCCAGCAGCGAGCAAATCATCAACACGAGCACAACTCTCTTGGTCATACGAAAATACATCCTCTCTTAACAGCATATGCTTTTATATTTTACCTCATATCCGGGCGCGTTGCAATCCTCTTATATTGACAAATTGATGAACAATGGCCGCGCCCTGAGAGTTTTTTGCGCGCATTATGCAATTCTCCGGCAGGAAAACCGCCGCGCATGTTGAATAACAAATATGTGTCGCGGGCAAATCCTGGCGTCCGCGCAATTGCAATTGCTATCAAGGAGGCTAGTCAAATGGCCATACCACGCGTTTTCCTCTCAGGCATAGGCGGCTATGCCGCAAATTACATAACCGCACTGCTAAACCCCAAACCCGGCTCGCTGCCCTTTAAATTCGTGGCCGCAGCCGACCCCGTGGCCGAAAAAAACCCCGCGTATCAGGCGCTCAAGGATGCCGGCGTTGAGATATACCACGACGCGTCCGAGTTCTTTGACCATGACACATGCGACCTGTGCATCGTGTCCTCGCCGATACAGTTCCACCTTGAGCAGACCCGGCTGGCCATGAGCCGCGGCGCCCGCGTGCTCTGCGAAAAGCCCATCGGCGCTACGCTCGAACAGGCTCGCGAAATGCTTGATCTGGAAAGCCAGTACGGCCGCAAGATCATGATAGGCTTTCAGTGGTCCTACGCCGAGGGCATGCTGGCGCTCAAGCGCGATATACTCGCAGGCCGGTTTGGACGGCCGCTCGAACTGCGCTCAATGATCAACTGGCCGCGCGGCGCTAAGTACTATGCCCGGCCCTGGGCTGCAAAGCTGTACGACGAAGCCGGTCGCCCGGTGTTCGACAGCATCGCCAACAACGCCTGCGCTCACTACATACACAACATGCTGTTCCTGCTGGGCGAGCGCATGGAACTCAGCGCCACGCCCGAAAGCGTGTCCGCCCAGCTCTATCGCGCCAACCCCATACAAAACTTCGACACCGCTTTCGTTGAGATCCACGCCGATGGCGCAAAGCTGATATTCGCTGCGTCGCATGCCGGCAGCCGCAACTCCCAGCCTGCGATAGACTACCAGTTCGAACGCGCGCGCATAACGCTGGTCGGCAACAGCGAGGACGCGTTTGAGCTGCATGCCCATACGCCTGATGGCGATATAGTCTACCCCATGCACTCCACCCATCAGGACAAGTTCTACGCTGCGCTGCACGCGCTGCGCGGCGAGCCTCAACCCTGCACCGTACGCACCGCACTGCCCCACATGCAGTGCATAGACGCGCTGGGCCGCATGCCGATAACCACGATAGCCCCCGACTACATAGACCAGCTTGAGCTGTCCCCCGGCGACCGCTTTAACGTGGCCCGCGGCATGGACGGGCTGCTCGATTCTGCGCTGGCTACAGGCGAGCTGCCCCACGCAGGCGATGCGCCTTACGTAACCCCGACCAGCACCGCGGCAGTGACGCCTGTATGACTTTACGCCTTGCCTGCGGACTGCCTCAGCATTGCCTCCGAGCGCCTAACGTTGGCATTTGCCAAGCTTCGTTTTGCTCAGGGAGCAAGCCGACTGGCGCAGGCGTAAAACGGCTGAGCTTCATCTGCCCAGCAGCATGCACACCGGCTACAGTTAACCGTTGGTGTGGCAATTGACGCTGCCGTTCTGCTTTATGAGCGGCTCGACTCGCGCTGCCGCGCATTGGCGGCAATGCTCACGCATCGCCTTGACCTTCCTCTCTCCTACGCGCACAGACTGCATTGTGAGGTGTTGATATGCTCAATCCCGCTCAGATCGCCGCGATGCTGGATCACTCGATGCTCCAGCCATACCTGACCGACTACGAGATTGCGCGTGGCTGCGATATCGCGCTGGAGTACCACACTGCCAGCGTGTGCGCGCGTCCCGCCGACATGCCCACGGTCGTAAAGCGCCTGGATGGTTCCGGCATAAACGCTTGCACCGTGATAGGTTTTCCGCATGGCTCAGTGCAGCCCGACGTAAAGCTCTACGAAGCCCGCCGCGCGCTCGACGACGGCGCAAGCGAGCTGGACATGGTGATCAACATTGGCCGCATGCGCGCGGGCGACGAGGCTTACGTGCACGATGAAATAGCCGCCATATGCGAGGCTGCACACCTCCAGAACGCCATAGTAAAAGTCATACTCGAAAACTGCTATCTGACGTTTGACGAGATAGCGCGTGCGTGCGCGATATGCAGCGACTGCGGCGCGGACTTTGTCAAGACCTCCACGGGCTATGGCAAGTACGGCGCCAAGCTGCGCGACCTTATGCTGATGAAGCGCTCGATAGCGCCCCAAGTGCGCATCAAGGCCGCCGGCGGCATACGCACGCTGGACATGGCGCTGCTGTGCCGGTTCGCGGGCTGCGCGCGCTGCGGCGCGTCCGCGACCGAGGACATAATGCGGAAGGCGCTGCGCCGCGAGGCCGAGGGCACGCTGTGCGACAAGACCCAGGCCGAGTTCGACGCCGCGCTCGCCGCTGAGACATACTGACGCCCCACTCTGCTCAAAGCGCATGACAAGCCTGTTATAGCAGGTTTCAGTCCATTGACAAAGTATGTCCCATACGGTCTGCTTGGCCAAGCATGCAAAGCAGCCGGCAAAGTATGCAAATAACAGTAGAATGCTGCTTATGTAAAACTGGTTTTGCAACATTGCCCATAGGCTGTTTCAAAAAGCTGCTTGGAATAAAACTGTATGTTCAGCCGCCGGGGTTTGTCAGTGGTCTAAAACATGTTATAGCAGGCTTTCGCTCAAGTCCCACTTCACGTTCCCGCCACCCAAATGTATTGCATCTTCACATGCGAAGGTCTCCCCCGGGCCAATCCGCAGCCTTTACAGCCGTCCACACCTCATGCTATAATGGAACAAATACGCACTGAAAGAGAGGTCGCTAACATGCTGCTTACACCCAACTTCAACTTTGATGGACATTGTGAAGAAGCCATGGCTCTATACCAGCAGGCCTTCAATGCCCGGGTGGATTTCGTGCTCCGCTATCGGGATGCCGACCCTGAGGATCATCCCGCCCCTTGTCCCCAGGAGCAGGCGAACTACATCTATCACGCTGAGATGCACATCGCCAACCAGCGGATCATGCTCTGCGACAACCTGGATATACCATTTCAGACCAGTCTGGCACTTTCCCTCACCGTCACATTCGATACCGCAGATGAGGTGCGCCGGGCATTTGACATACTTGCTCCCGGCGGACAGATCATCTATCCGCTGCAAAGCACCACTTACAGTTCCCAGTTAGGCGTGTTGATAGACCGCTTTGGCTTCCGCTGGGGGCTGATGACCGAGGACCCCAACGCTTGACCATGTCGTCAAGCGGCGGTATGGCCATACGGCTGGCAGCGCCGTCCCCGGGAATCGCGGCGCTTATGGCGCAGATCGAAACCCGCTCCAGACAATCCGGCACGCGCCCGCTGCTACTCGGCCCAGGACACACCCGCAAGCTGCATTTCCCGGTCTGCTGCCGCATCAGGCGCCCGCCCGGCGCTTGCAGTTTATCGACAAAGCAATCAGCGTACTGACGATTCCGCCTTTTTGCATTGACGACATTTAACCCCCGCACGTTGATACACTCGGTATTTCGGCATCGTTTGGCAGTGCCGTTCATGTTAGATAGGCCAGATAGGTTTGCATACATCTCGGCATTGGATACTTTGCCAGCAATCCAAAGCGCCGGACGGTCAACGGCGACCGCCCGGCTTTTCACATCCGCATCTATATATTCTCCTGACGAGGCGCGCCCGGGGCTGTCCGCACTCTGCGCTAGCGCTTTACGATGCGGCGCTTGCCGGTCAGCGTCTCCAATTCCACCGCGTATACCGCAGTCATGCCGACGCAGTCGCCCAGCTCAAAGTCGGGATAGCCGCAGTGCGCGTTGAGCCGCCTGAGCGCGTGCAGCGCCCGCTCGCCTTCCACGCGGTGCGCACGGCCATAGCCTATCACGCTCTCGTACTCGCAGGTCAGGCTGTGGCCCGTGTCGCAAAACCCCAGGCACCTCGACAGCTCCGCGCACACCCGCGCGTCGCGCGCCAGCAGCTCGTGCTTGCGCCCGACGCCTGCGCCGTGGAAGTACAGCGTGACATGCCCGTCCTGCGCGTCGTAGCCGAACGACACCGGCACCACATACGGATATCCATCCGCGTTCATGCCCAGATGCAGTGTGTCGCAGCGCTCGATGATGCTGACTATATCTTCAAAGTCCCTTACCTCGCGGTCGCTCCGGCGCATTGCGCGCACCCCCCTTCCGTCAGACCTTTACGCCTTCCATACTGGTCGCCTCGGCCGTAGCCAGCGCCGGGTCCACGCACTGCGCTATGAACTCGTCGACCTGCGCCGGACAGCGGCCTATGAAGTTCTCCGCCTTGAGCGTGCCGACTATCTCATCTCGGCTGACCGGTATCTCGGGGTCGTTCGCCATGAGCTCTATGAGGTTGTTGTCCAGGCCGTCCTCCTTGACGCGCCGGGCAGCGGCCTGCGAATGCTGGCGTATGCGCTCGTGCACCGCCTGACGGTCGCCGCCGTGCTTGACCGCCTCCATCAGCACGTTCTCAGTCGCCATGAACGGCAGGTTCTCGTCGACGCGCCGCGCTATAACGCGCGGATACACGACCAGCCCGTCGGCCACGTTGCAGTACAGCTCCAGCACCGCATCGACCGCCATGAACGCCTCCGGCATGCATATGCGCCGCACCGCGCTGTCGTCCAGCGTGCGCTCAAACCACTGCGTCGACGCAGTCATGGCCGCGTCCTGCGCCAGCGCCATTACGTGCCGGCTCAGCGAGCAGATGCGCTCCGAACGCATCGGATTGCGCTTGTACGCCATCGCAGACGAGCCGACCTGATTCTTCTCAAACGGCTCCTCTATCTCGCGGTAGCTCTGCAGCAGCCGCATATCCTGCGCAAACTTGTACGCGCTCTGCGCCACCGCCGACAGCGTGCTCATTATGCGGAAGTCCAGCTTGCGCGGATAGGTCTGGCCGCTGACGGCAAACACCTTGTCCATGCCCATCTTGTGCGCGATGCGCTTTTCCAGCTCGCACACGCGCGCGTTGTCGCCTTCCATCAGCTCCATGAAGCTCGCCTGAGTGCCGGTCGTGCCCTTGTTGCCCAGCAGGCGCATCGTGCTGAGCGTATGGTCGATGTCCTCCAGGTCCATCAGCAGGTCCTGCATCCACAGGCAGGCGCGCTTGCCCACCGTAACCAGCTGCGCCGGTTGCAGGTGCGTCAGGCCCAGCGTCGGCAGGTCGCGGTACTTTATCGCAAACCCGCGCAGCCGCCGCACCGCCTCCAGCAACTTTGCGCGCACCAGTTTCAGCGCATCGCGGTATATCAGCACATCGGCATTGTCAGTCACGTAGCAGCTGGTCGCTCCCAGGTGGATTATGCCCTTGGCATTCGGGCAGCACAGCCCGTAGGCGTACACATGCGCCATGACGTCATGGCGTATTTCGCGCTCCTTGCGCGCCACTGCGTCGTAGTCTATGTCGGTTATATGCGCCTTGAGCTCGTCGACCTGCGCCTGAGTCACCGGCAGGCCCAGCTCCATCTCGCTCTCAGCCAGCGCTACCCACAGTTTGCGCCAGGTTATCGTGCGCGTGTCCTGCGAAAACAGCTGCTGCATCGCGTGGCTCGCGTATCGCGTCGTAAGCGGATTTTCATATACATCGTGCATCTACAATCATCCTCCATGCGTATAGCTGCCCGCGCCCGGTCGCGGGCTAGGATATACCCAGTTTACATCAAAAGTATTATCTCTGCAACGCATTTTGTATTTATATATCGCCAACTGTGCGCCGAAGCGCAAGCCGTACGATTATGACTTTGCAGCGCGATTCATTCGGCGTCAAAGCGCCATGCACCCCATCGCCCAGTCTGCCGCGCGACAGCGTCGGGACATGGTGAAGCTGCCAGGCGCCGCGCGAGCAGTCGCGCCGCAGCCTGTAAACTCAGCGCAATTACATCAGTCGAAACAGCCCACGCTGAATAGTCTCAGGGCTGCAACGTCGTATTGACCGTCAAATCGAGCTGAATATATTGATTGCATCCGATGCTCCGCAATACCGGATCATGTAAACAGCTGTCGTCAGCATGGGTCTAACTGCTGATACATTGATATTTGCGCTCTGACATGCGCGTCTGTTGGGTCACAGTTTGCGTTCTGACGGTCAGCTGTACTCCGGCACTGCCGTGGATTGGCGCACTTCATGCGCGCCGCCACGGATGGCGTTTACCGGGCCCTCGCACGCCGACGGTCGCACTGGGACGCTTAATCCAATTTCAGCATATGGCATCATGCATGGACATGTGGTACAATACAATATAATACGCCCTCGGACAAGCGAGGCGATTCGTGCGACGACAGGAGTGTTTTTATGACCAGGGACGTATACGACCTTATCGAAGGCTACATGCAGACCTGCATGACCGACAACGCTCACGACTGCGAACACATATACCGCGTGCTGTACGTGGCGCTGGACATAGCCCGCACTGAGCCCGACGCAGACCGCGATGTGCTGATATGCGCCTGCCTGCTGCATGACATAGGCCGCATGGAACAATTCGAAAACCCTGCGCTAGACCACGCCCAGGTCGGCGCCGACAAGGCGCTGCGCTTTCTGCGCGAACACGGCTTTGACGATGAGTTTGCCCGGCGCGTAAGCGATTGCATACGCGCACACCGCTACCGCGCCGCAAATCCGCCGCGCTCTATCGAAGCGCAGATACTGTTCGACGCCGACAAGATAGATGTATCCGGCGCGATAGGCATAGCCCGCACGCTGATATACGATGGTCAGGTCGGCGAGCCGCTCTACACGCTGGGCTCCGATGGGCAGGTGCTTGACGGCCAGGGCGGCGCCGCGCCATCGTTCTTCCATGAATACCGGTTCAAGCTTGAAAAGCTCTATGAGCGCTTCTATACCGCCCGCGCCGCACAGATCGCCGCTCAGCGCCGCCTGGCCGCCGAGCAGTTCTATCACAACCTGCTCGACGAGGTGCGCGGCGCGTACCGGTTGGGCGCTGATCTGCTCAAGGACGAGTTGAAGTAGCCGGCTGAGCGCGATATGCGCATAGCGACTCGGCTCCGGAGGTTTGGCTGAGTGCCGGTGCAACTTTGACAGACTTCTGGCGCGGCTTTGGCTGACTGCCGGTGTAGCTTTGGCTTACTGCCAGCGCGGATATGGCTGACTGCCGGTGCAACTTTGGCTGACTGCCGGTACGGCTATGCCAGACTGTCGGTGCAGCTATGCCAGACTGCCAGCGCGGCTATGCCAGACTGCCGGCTGGTCGTAAGCATAATACTGACTTGGTGCCCATGGGCGCTATCCAACCGCCGTTGACCGCACGCTTGCGCGCTGAGACAAACGCCATCGTTCCAAGTTCACAAATTTGCACGCGGATGCTACAACCTGCGCACGTTACAGACCACACGCACACTGAGACGCCATGCTGCTTTCACTGCTACACGCACATACGCACACACAATATCGAACCACCGCGCGCACAAGCGCCTGTATAACTAGGTCGGTTCGTTGCATTATGATTACGCGCGCGATGTCGACCGATTAACGCGCAGGCTTCCGCGCAAGGTCGGTTCATTTTTCAGGACCACGCACAACATATAGCGCCTGCGCGCACAAGTACGCACAAAGCCCTCTCACTTGCGCCCTGCCAAACGCGTACGCCATCCACCAGCGCGCTCACAACCGCACTCATTCCCCGCCGCGCGACGAAAGTGCAAATCCGTTCCGCATTGCGCCACTGGGCAATGCGCGCGCCGCCACACGCCGAAATGCGAATTATTTCTTTAAAAGTCGATGAAACATTCGATTCTTTACGCGTGTCCGGCTTGACATGCAACGTGAAACGATGTATGCTTTATTCGTATTAGATGCAATACCGCCGGTCGGCGGCAGCTAAAGACGACGTGGAGGGATTTCGATTATGGAAATGCGTCAGCAGCTATACGAGGGCAAGGCCAAGCGCGTATACGCGACGGACGATCCCAACTATGTGATAGTTGAGTACAAGGACGATGCGACTGCGTTCAATGGGCTTAAAAAGGGCACGATAGCTGGCAAGGGCGTCGTGAACAACCGCATGAGCAACCTGCTGTTTGGCTACCTGGCCGACAATGGCATACCCACGCACCTCGTAAAGGAGCTCGACGAGCGCCATACGCTGGTTAAGCATGTGAAAATAGTGCCGCTTGAGGTGATAGTGCGCAATATAGCCGCGGGCAGCTTCTCCAAGCGCTTCGGCGTGGCCGAGGGCACAGACCTGGCCAACCCCACGATCGAGTTCTCCTACAAGAACGACGAGCTCGGCGATCCGATGATAAACACCTCTCAGGCGCTGGCGCTGCGCTTGGCTACCAGCGAGCAGATAGAGACCATACGCACTATGGCGCTGCGCATAAACGAGCTTATGCGCAAGTTCTTCCTGGAGCGCGGCCTGATACTGGTCGACTACAAGCTTGAGTTCGGCCTGTTTGACGGCAGGATAGTGCTGGCCGACGAGATATCGCCCGATACCTGCCGCCTGTGGGACGTGAATACCCGCGAAAAGCTCGACAAGGATCGCTTCCGCCGCGACATGGGCGGCGTCGAGGACGCTTACAGCGAAGTATACCATCGCATGGGCTTGGACAAGTAAGGCCCGCATGGCCATGCCGCGCATTGGGCGGATGACAAATCCTATGTGCGGTCTGGAGAGGTTGCATGGCCTCTCCATTTTGCATCGTTTAAGGTACTGCGGCGGCCTTGCGGCCGTCATGCAGAATTCACACGGGACGCGGTGGAGCGTTACCGCCGCCGGTCCCTGAACACAGTGTACGAGACAGGGAGTTATATATGTCTGAAGGATTCGACAGGATTCACGAGGAATGCGGCGTATTTGGCGTATACGACGTCGAGGGCCACAACGTCGCTCCGATGGTTTACTATGGTCTGTTTGCGCTGCAGCACCGCGGCCAGGAGAGCTGCGGCATTGCGGTCTCTGATCGCGGCGTGGTGTCCTACCACAAGGACATGGGCCTGGTCGGCGACGTGTTCGCCAAGGAGGAACTGCACCGTCTGACTGGCGATATCGCCATAGGCCATGTGCGCTATTCGACGACCGGCTCGTCGGTTCGCTCCAACGCCCAGCCGCTGGTCACGCACTACGTCAAGGGTTGGATGGCCGTGGCGCATAACGGCAACCTGATAAACAACGGTCAGATCCGCCGTGAAATGCAGGCAAAGGGCCTGATATTCCATACCTCGGTCGACAGCGAGGTCATATCGTACCTCATCGCACAGGCCCGCGTCCACACTTCGTCGATAGAGGAGGCCATGCAGGAAGTCATGCCTCAGCTGCAGGGCGCGTACTCGATGGTTATAATGAGCCCGCGCAAGCTGGTCGCGGTGCGCGATCCGTTCGGCTTCAGGCCGCTGTGCATAGGGCGCATCGGCAGCGCGTATATAGTGGCTTCTGAGAGCTGCGCGCTGGAGAGCGTGGGCGCCGAGTTCGTGCGCGACGTCCGCCCGGGCGAGATACTGCTGATAGACAAAAACGGCATGCGCACTGTGGCGTGCAATCCTGCCAAGAAGGCCGCGCGCTGCATATTTGAGTACATATACTTCGCGCGGCCCGACAGCGTCGTGGACGGCGTGAGCATCTGCGGCGCGCGCGAACAGGCCGGTCGCCTGTTGGCCCGTCAGCACCCGGTCGACGCCGACATAGTCTGCGGCGTGCCCGATTCGGGTCTGGACGCCGCGCTGGGCTACGCGATGGAGAGCGGCATACCCTACTCCACTGCATTCGTAAAGAGCAAGTACATCGGCCGCACGTTCATAGCCCCCGAGCAGAGCATGCGCGAAAAGGCCGTGCATCTAAAGCTCAACGTCAACAAGTTCCACGTCGCCGGCAAGCGCGTGATACTGATCGACGACTCGATAGTGCGCGGCACTACCAGCGCGCAGATAGTCAAGCTCCTGCGCGACGCCGGCGCGACTGAAGTGCATATGCGCGTGAGCGCGCCGCCGTTCCTGTATCCGTGCTACTTCGGCACCGACGTGCCCGACTCCCAACAGCTGGTCGCATACAATTCGACCGTGGAGGAAGTCGCGCGCAAGATCGGCGTCGACTCGCTGGGCTACCTGTCGATCGAGAGCCTGCGCGACATGATAGGCGCCGACGACTACTGCGACAGCTGCTTCACCGGCAAGTACGTCATTCCAATACCCGATCCGGAACCCGAAGACAAGTCGATGCGCCCCATCGAATGAGCCTTGGCAATTCGATACAGCGCGCCATATCCAGCACAACACGCGACGGCGCATTGCGGCCATATGCCCGCAATGCGCCGTCTTTGCATGCAAAAAGCGCGCGCCTTAGCTCAGCGCGCGCAGGCTTTGAAGCTTCCATTCGCTGCCTCGGGGCAACTCGGGCACGTTTAGCCGGTAGCCCTTGGAATTGAGTATGCGTACCTTGGCCTGGAACAACTCGGGGCATACGTAAATGCTTGCGGCAGCGCGCGTCGGTTCATCGTATGTTCGTATTGCCTCGAGCGTATCGGCGTCGCTCATCAGCAGCGAGGCCGCAAAACAATTCGCCTCCGCCTCGAAGCGCGCCGTCAGATTTGAAAAATCAGACATGTGTCCCGGTTGAAAACCCGCCTGGCGCACATGGCCCAGCGTCAGATGGCCCAGCTCATGCGCACAGGCGCATCGGCGCGTGTAGTAGTCCGAACGACCGTTCAGCCCTATCACGCGCACGCCCAATATTATGTTGCAAAAGCCCTGTAATTTGGGGTAATCCTCAAAGTCAACTATGCAGTCCAGCCAGTCGGCAAGCTCATATGGGTCGCGCGTGCCGTACTTGCGCGTCAGTTTGCCGGCTATGTTTTCGATATGCTCAATTACTTGGATGTTCATCCTCACCATTCCCGGCCTGTCGTTCGTGTGCGCGCATCCGCTCCGCGTAGCGGCGGGCATTGCGCTGCTTTACCTTGTCGAATATGCGGGTCATCTGGCGGTAAAACGCCTTCTCATCCTCCTCGGACAGCGTGCCGCCGGCGTAAAGCGCTTCCGTAGCCTCGATAATCTGGGCCGCCTGTTCGCGTCCGCGCGCGCCATACTTGAGCTGCGCCTCGATTATGAACAGATCCTGGTCATTCAGCAGATTGTCCACGGTGACGTTAAACCGTGAAGCTATACGCTGGTACACCGTCGAGTCCTTGGGGTACATCCGTCCGGCCTCATAATACTGGTACGTGCGCAGCGACACTCCCAGCAGCTCAGCCATCTGCGTCTGCGTCAGCTTTTGCGAATCGCGCAGCTTGTGCAGCTTTTCTCCAAACGTCATCGATACACCCTCCCAACCTGTCAGACACCGACGCGCTGCCACGCCGTGCCACAGCTCAAAACATAGTCGTCAGGCGCATGTCATTGCGCATCTAACCGCATTATACCACGCGCAGTGCATTGCGTCAATGCGAACGCCGCGTAAAAACGCGTCTCGCCCATCATTGGCCGTAGCGCAGCCATAGAAGCTGCGTGGCCATGGCAGGAATGCTATTAAGCTTCCTGTGCGCCGGCTTTACAGCACAACGGCCGCGTTGTATAATGTGGATATATCCAATAAACCGGAGGTGGCAAAATGTTAGTTCTCGCGATAAACGGCAGCCCCAAACCCCACGGCAACACCGCTCAGGCGTTGGAGGCCGCACTTGAACAAATCAACCGTGCCGGCATACAGACCCGCATAGAGACGATAGGCGGGCTTTTATTGCATGGATGTACCGGCTGCGGCGCATGCAGCGGGGGCAAGCCCTGCGTGCACAAGGATGATGCCGCCAGCATAATCGAACTGATGCGCAGCGCGGATGGACTGATAATAGGCTCGCCGGTATACTACGGCGGCATCACCGGACAGTTGAAGTGTCTGCTCGATCGAGCGTATTACTCGGGTGCGGCACAGCAGTCCGCCCGGGTATGCGCAGGACTGGTCGTGCAGCGCCGCACCGGCGGCATGGACGCGCTCAGACAGATCGAGAACTACTTCGCGCTGTCAAGCGTATACCTTGTACCAACGCGCTACTGGAGCATACTTCACGGCGCGGCGCCCGGCGAAGTCGCACAGGACCTGGAAGGCATGGCAAACGCGCGCCTGCTGGGCGAACGCATGGCCGCAATGCTGCGCGGCGCACTGCCTACGCCGCCCGACGCCGAGCGCGCACGCACCAATTTCGTGCGCTGAGCCGCGCATGGTCGACGCCGCATCGGGGCATACTCGCATCGTGAGGAGGCGAATGCCGATATGTCGATGGTCGAGTGTCCCTGCTGCCACCGCCGTGCCGAGGCCCGTGAGCTCAAGCGCTGTCCGGAATGCGGCGGTTACGCCTGCGCCGAGTGCATGCGTGAAGGTACATGTCCAGAATGCTCCGCTAACAAGCGCTGATAGCAGATGAGCTGCCAAAGCTATCGCCCGCCGCTTGCCCGCCGACTCGGCTACGCTGACGTATGCAAGCTGCATGTACGTGGGCGCAGGCTGTGCGCATGCCAGGCCGACACGCGCCAGCTGCACGTTTGCCGGCTGGACGCATGCTACGCGACGAGCACAAAACGCGTATACGCAGGCCAAGCATATGCAAGGCCGATGTACGAGCCGCATGCGCACTGGCGGCTCATGAGCCAAGCTGTGTATGACGGCTACTTTCACACCTGCGACTCATGAGCTAGTCTGTGTGCGCCGGCCATTTTTACACCGGCTGGACACAAGCTAAACAGGCGAATGCCAGCTACATGTATCCGGCGTGTGCAAAAGTCGAGCGGATTTATTCTAACACACAAACGCCAATCGGGGCAGGCACAAAATGTGCCTGCCCCGACGTCTGTTTAGATATTTAAATTACAGCCATGAAACCTTCTGTTCGTAACAGCAACATCGCTGTGAGTTCAACTGACAACAGCCAGTCTGCTTGCAGCTTGCATTAGACGCCTGGCGGCGGCGGC
>DVNK01000064.1 GCA_018714445.1 Candidatus Fimadaptatus faecigallinarum
CGCTTCCGCCTCGGCCTTGCGCTTCCGCCTCGGCCTTGCGCTTCCGCCTCGGCCTTGCGCTTCCGCCTCGGCCTTGCGCTTCCGCCTCGGCCTTGCGCGCAGCCGCTCGTGCGCGACTGCGCGCGGCCATCGCCCGTCAGCAGCTCGCGCCGCCCTTGACTTCCTTGTTCAGCGCGGCCTCGCGGTCTATGTTGCCGCTGAGCAGCTTGTCGTTTACATAGTCAAAGCCCAGCCGGCTCACGGTATCGGCAAAGCGCTCGCCGGTTATGCCCTCGTCGCGGAACAGCAGTATCGCCCGCTCGACGACGTCCGTGACCTCGGCCTCAGTGGTGAACAGCTTGGTCAGCGGCACGCCGCGCGCGACCTTCTTGCCCCAGCGGCCGCCTATCACTACCTTGTAGCCGCCGCGGTACTCTATCGCGCCAAACGGACACTTGCCACGGCAACGGCCACAGTTGTTGCACTCGTTGGGATCTATCTTTATCTTGCCGTCGACCACATGCGCGATCTTTATCGGGCAGTTGCGCTCTACCTGGCAGACCTTGCAGCCGCGGCACTTGGAGTAGTCTATCATCGGCATGCGCTGGCCGATTATGCCCAGGTCGTTCAGATCGGGCTTGACGCAGTTGTTCGGGCAGCCGCCGACCGCTATCTTGAACTTGTGCGGCAGCGTCACGCCGTGATAGCCCTCGTAGAACTTCTCGTGCAGCCGCTCGGACAGCCCAAACGTATCTATCAAGCCATACTGGCAGGTCGTGCCCTTGCACGACACCACCGGCCGCACCAGCGAACCCGTGCCGCCCGTGGACAGCCCACGCTCGGCCAGGAAGTCTATGAGCGGCTGGATATTGGCATGCTTTACGCCCTGTATCTCCAGCGTCAGGCGGCTGGTCATCGTCACCGCGCCCGAACCGAACCGCTCGGCCGCCTCGGCTATCGCGCGCTGCTCATCGGCGGTTATCTTGCCGTTGCGGGTTATAACGCGCGCGTTGAACACGTCGCCATACCGCTTGTCCTGCAAGAAGCCCAGACCCTTTACGCGCTTTATCTCCTCGGGCGGGAGCTTGCCGCCGGTGAACTCGACCTTTACGTCGTTCACCGTCAGGCCGCCCTCCAGCGCCACCGCGTGCGTATAGCCGTATGCCTTGAGCCGGTTCTGCAGGAAGTAGCCGCGCTTGCCGCGCGCGCACACCAGCAGCAACTTTTCATCCTTGTCCAGTCCCTCTATCGGGCCGTTGACCTTGCTAAGGTCGACCCACTGCGCGCCGGGTATCTTGGGCGCCGGCAGCACGTCTATGACCTTATAGCCCTTGGCCGCGCCGGCGGCGTACTCGGCCGGGGTCATGCTCACGTACTCGCCGCTGAGCTTGTTTTCGAGTATGTAGCACGCCTGCACGAACGGATGTATCGCGGTCGAGAACGGCGGCGCATACGCAAAGTCCAAAGTGTTAAAGTCGTCTATCGCCGCGCCCAGCGCTATGCCGGTCACCGCTATGTCGACCAGCTTGTCGACCTCGCCCGCGCCCACCGCCTGTATGCCCAGCAGCTTGCGGCTCGCGCGATCGGCTATGAGTTTTATCACGAAGCTGGCCGCGCCGGGATAGTAGTGTGCCTTGTCGTCGGTCACGCAGGTTATGCTGACGGCATCGTAGCCCGCGTCGCGCGCCTGCGCCTCAGTCAGACCCGTGCGGCCGGCGTTCATGTCGCTGGCCAGCTTGACCACGCCCGTGCCCAGGCACCCGCCATACGGCGCGTCGCCGCCGGTCAGGTTGAACGCCAGGCATCTGCCGGTGATGTTGGCCGTGGAGCCCATCGCCGACCACTGCGGCTTGCCGGTCTGACGGTTGTACACCTGCGCGCAGTCGCCGACCGCATACACGTCGTCTATGTTGGTTTTCTGGTACTTGTCCACGACGACCAGGCCGCGGTTCAGCTCTATGCCCGAGCCCTCCAGGAACGCCGTCGCCGGGCGCACGCCTATCGCCAGCACGACCACGTCGCCCTTGAACTCGCCCACGCTGGTGCCAATGCCGGTCGCGCGCTCGCTGCCCAGCACCTGCTCCAGCGCCGCGCCGGTCACTATGCGCATGCCGCGCGCCTGCAGCTGGCGGCGTATGTAATCGGCGAATTCGGCGTCGAACAGGTTCGGCATCACCTGGCTGGCCATGTCGACGACCGTCACGTTCACGCCGCGCGCCATCAGGTTCTCGGCGATCTCCAGCCCTATGAACCCGCCGCCCACGACGACCGCACTGCGGCAGCTGTTGTTCTCGACGTATGCGCGCATGCCTATCGCGTCGTCGGGAGTGCGCATCGTGAACACGCCGGGCAGCTGCGTGCCGGGCACATTGGGCACGAACGGCGTGGCGCCGGTCGCTATTACCAGCTTATCGTAGGGCACGACTTCGCCGTTTGCGAACTTGACCGCCTTTGCGGCCGCGTCCACCGAAACGGCTTCCATGCCGGTCTTTACGCTCACGCCGGTCAGTCCGGTGTACTTGGCGGGCGTATTCACTATCAGCTCATCACGGCTGTGTATGTCGCCGCCCACGTAGTACGGCAGACCGCAGCCTGCATACGATATATCGCGGCTCTTGGTGTACACAGTCACATTGGCACTGCGGTCGCGCCGCATCAGTTTGGCGGCCGTCTTGGTGCCGGCGGCCACGCCGCCTATGACAACTATGTGCATATGTTCGCTCCTCCTCGACGCGCACCCCCGCGCGCCGGAATATTATCGGCTTCCTATTGATTTTAGCAGAAATCCATGATAAAATCAACTTGTTATAATTCATCGGGTGATAAGATAATTTTATCATCGGAGGCTGGGCCATGCTGGATTACCGCATAGACACATTTCTGGCGCTGTGCGACTGCATGAACTACCGGCGCGCGGCCGAAGTGCTGCACATATCGCAGCCCGCCGTGACGCAGCAGATACACAGTCTGGAATGCATGTACGACTGCAAGCTGTTCACATACAAAAACCACCGCCTAGAAAAGACGGAGGCGGCCAACATACTGGAGCGCTACGCGCGCGCAGCCAAGCTGCATGAGCGCGACCTGCGCCTGAGCCTGTCCGACAGCCGCGTGCGCGACCTGAAGATAGGCGCCACCAAGACGATAGGCGACTACTTTCTGGGCGATTACATATGCCGGTACCTGAGCCGCCAGCAGACCGCGCTGACGCTGATCGTGGACAACACCGAACACCTGTTGAACCTGCTGGAAGACAACGTGCTGGACTTTGCGGTGGTGGAAGGGTTCTTTGACAAGGACAGGTTCGACAGCATACTGCTGCGGCGCGAGCCGTTCGTGGGAATATGCCAGCGCGAGCACCCGTTCGCCGGGCGCGAGATAGGCGTGGACGAACTGATGCAGCAGACGATAATCCACCGCGAGGCCGGCTCGGGCACGCGCGCGATACTCGAACAGGAGCTCACCGGCTACAACGAATCGCTGCAGCGCTTCCAGCGCCATATCTGCATATCGAGTTTCAAGCTGATACTGGATCTGGTAAAGCGCGGCTATGGCATATCGTTCGTGTACGACATACTCGCCGGATCCGACCCGGAGCTGGCCAAATTCACGCTGCGCGGCGAGTCGGTCGTGCGCGAGTTCAACATAGTATACCTCAAGTACGCCGACCTGCGCGAAAAGATACGCTTATTCTTTGACGACGAGGTAGACGTGTGACGCCACTCCGCAGGCGCGGCGCATCAATACCCGATTTATCGATGGAGGCGAGCACATGATACGATTGGGCGTGGCTCAACAGACGGCGGATGACTCCCTGGAACGCAACCTGGCGCGCGTGGAACACAGCGTCGCTCAGGCAAGGGAGCTGGGCTGCGCGGCGCTGTGCCTGCCCGAATGCTGCCTGACCGGCTATTACCCCGCAAGAGCCGGCGAACTGGCGATCAGCGCCGCCGACCCCGCGCTGGATGCGCTTGCGGACATGGCCCGCGAATACGGCCTGGACGTGCTGGCCGGATTCATGGAGCGGGCACAGGCGCGCGCATACATAACCCACGCCATATTCCGGCCGGACGGCACGCGCGACCACTACCGCAAGACCCATCTGGGCGAGCGCGAACGGCAGCACTTTGAGCCCGGCGAGCGCCTGGATGTATTCGGACTGACCTGCGGGCTGAAGGCGGGAGTGCAGCTGTGCGTGGAAGCGCATTTCCCCGAGATAACGCAGACGCTGTCGCTGCACGGCGCGCAGGTGGTATTCGCGCCGCACGCCTCCCCGATGCAGGCGCCCCGGCGGCGCGCGCTGTGGCAGCTGCTGATGCCCGCGCGCGCCTACGACAACCGCGTATACATGGCGTGCTCGAATCAATGGGATGGCGCGCGTTACGGCGGCGGCTGCCTGGTCGCCGGGCCGGACGGCGCGCTCACCGCTGAGTGCTGGCGCGACGAGCCCGCCGTTCTGGCGTTCGACGTCGATGAGGTCGAGCTGCAGCGCTACCACGCGCCCGATGCCGATATACGCCACAGGTATTTCCCGGGGCTGCGCAGAGCCGAGCTGTATTGAACGCATTCAGCCCAGAGTCACGCACCTGCACGCCTTAGCACTGAACATGCCGGCGCTGCCGCCGCGCCTTGGAGCGGCGCAGACAAAAGCCGCCACCCGCAGGCCATGCAGATGGCGGTCAGTACGTGTAAACCGCGATATTGCGATTCAACGCACCGGCAACTCCGGCATTTCAGCAGTCGGTTGATCTCACCGCACTAATGGATTATCCTGCCGCCGCGCTTTAGAGGGCGCAGCCAAAAGCCGCCACCCGCAGACAATGCAAATGGCGGTCAGTACGCGCAAACAGCGATATTGCGATTCAACGCGCCGGCAACTCCGACATTTCGGCAGTCAGTTGATCTCACCGCACTAATGGATTAGCCTGCCGCCGCGCTTTGAAGGGCGCAGCCAAAAGCCGCCACCCGCAGGTCATGCAGTTGGCGGTCAGTACGCGCAAGCGGCGATATTGCGATTCAACGCGCCGGCAACTCCGGCATTTCAGCAGTCAGTTTATCTCACCGCACTAATGGATTAGCCTGTCGCCGCGCCTTGGAGCGTGCAGACAAAAGCCGCCACCCGCAGGCCATGCACGTGGCGGTCAGCACGCGTAAACCGCGATATTGCGATTCAACGCGCCGGCAACTCCGGCATTTCGGCTGTCAGTTAATTTCACCGCAAATATGTATTAGCCTGCAGCCGCGCTGGCAGATGTCAGCGGTCAGCCGCAAATTGCGGCCATGGCCGGCGCGGCGAGCGCAGATCGGCGCGCACATCCGGATGCTTTTGCCGCACGCGCCTTGCCTGGGCGGAACGCCGCCCGAAACCAATGAGCACAGCGGCATCTCACCTCAGCCGGCGCACAAAGGCTCAAAGCCGGAGCATCACCCGCGCCCGCGGAAATCCTCATCGACCGCCTTGCGCCAGGCGCGACCCACCACACCGCACTGCCTGACGCTGGACACCGCGCTCGCCACCGCGTCAAAGTTGGCTGCCGTGCCCTGATGATCGGCGTGATAGTTGGCCGCGTACTCGGCCGATATGCCCAGTTCGCCGGCTGCCATAACCGAATCTATGTTCGCGCCCAGGAATATGAACTCCCAGCCGTGTTCGCGCTTCATGCGCTCTATAAGCGCCTTTACCTTGGCGCGATTGAACTCGCGGCTGGCGTTTTCCATGCCGTCGGTGGTAATCACGACCAGCGTCCGGGCCGGACGTTCGGATTCGACGGTGTGTTGCTGCGCGGCCGATATCTTGGCCACAGTCATGCCCACCGCATCCATCAGCGCCGTGCGGCCGCGCACATAGTAGTCCGCGCGCGTCATCGGCGCAACGCCCCGTATGTTTATGCGGTCGTGGAGCAGTTCATACTTGTCGTCAAACAGCACCGTTGTTATCAGCGCATCGCCCGGTTCATGCCGCTGCCTGTCCAGCAGGCCATTAAATCCGCCTATCGTGTCGCCCTCCAGCCCTGACATTGAGCCGCTGCGATCGAGTATAAACACCAGTTCGGTAAGATTCTGTTTCATTATATTATCGCCTCCCGTGCAGTCTCGTGCGGCGCGCTTGGCGCGCCTCAACTCTCTGGCCGTATATTAGCACATTGCGAGCCGCTCGTGGTCGCACGGCGGGCGACATTTTACCCGCCCAGCTGCGGCTGGTCAAATGCAAACAGCGCCTCGTTGATCTCGAATATGTCGTAGTTGCCCGTCGATATGAAGTACTCCACCACCACGTCGAACTTGTTCGAATGCGATATCGCAAAACCCGCACGCGCCAACAGTTCCCGGGTTTCGGCCAGCGTCAGCCGCAGCGCCACCGCCAGCGCCAACGCCGTGCGCTTGGATGGATTGTAATCGCGATTGGTGCGTATCTTGGAGAAGTGCTTGCGGTCAATGTTGGCCCGGCGGTATACCTCCACGTCGGTCATGCCCTTTTCATCTATGAGCCGCAGCAGCGCTTCCGAAAAGCTCTCGTCGAGCCGGTCCAGCGCGGCGCTCAGCCCACTCGGCGCAGCGGCCGGCGCTGCCTGCGCGCACCGCACATACTCCAGTTCAGCAGACCTCTGTTCAAACGCATTGCGCGCATCCACGTACACGTCGTCTATGTAACTCGCCACCGAGTCGAACACCTGCCGCGACAGCTCAAACGACCGCGCATCGTACACCACAATAAATACCTGCATCTCCTCGTGCGTCAGGAACCGCGATATCTCCGATACCGCTACCGCCAGCGCTTCGGCCTTGGGATAGCCGAATATCCCCGACGATATCAGCGGAAACGCTATCGATCCCAACCCCCGACTGAGCGCCAGCTCAAGGCAATTGCGATAGCACGCGCGCAGCAGCCGTTCCTCGCCCTGCGCGCCGCCCTGCCACACCGGCCCCACCGCGTGTATAACGTACCTGGCCGGCAGCCCAAACCCCGGCGTAATCACCGCTTCGCCCGGCGCACAGTATCCCAGCGCTTCGCATGCGCGGCGCATATCTTCATACCCCGCCGCGTCGAATATCGCCCCGCATACGCCTCCGCCCGGCCGCAGATGGGAATTGGCCGCATTGACTATCGCGTCGGTGTGCATATGCACTATGTTCTCGCGCACTATCTGTAATGGCATATCATTCACTCCTCAGGCTCCCGGCGGATGCAGCCACTATGTCCTATCCGCTCAGGCCAATATCATGTAAGGCGCACTGCCCCGGCGCGCATCCGGCGGCGCTTGCCACTGCGCCGGGCACGCCATGCCGCAGATCACAGCGACTTGCGCCGCTTTGTGCCCTGTCCATCCTCATTATATCACATGTCAGAGGCATTATCACCTTACATAATCGCCCGCCATTACATCGCAGCACGAATCGCACGATATGTGCCATGCAGACTGCGCTATCCGGCATGTTTAAACCGCGCGATGCACACTGTGCGCGGCGCCCAAGTTCGATTGCGCGGACTATGCGACATGCCAAGCGCACGCCGCCCGCTTGGCAGCATCAGGCCAGACGGACAGCGCCCATCCCCCAAGGCCCCGGCTTCATCCCTCGCGCGCAACGGCAGCCACGCGGTTCGCGCGCGGCACATCATCAGCGTGCCCGTACAGCGCATGACTTATTATACACCGCCGGCGGGCCGCGCTTGCCACGCACTTCCGCGCCGTAATAAATGCGCAGCTCGCCTCACGCTGCGGCGCAACAAACACACGGCGCTTTCACGCCAAGCCGAAATAGGCGCGCAGCTCGTCTCGCGCCACGCCGCAAATAAACGCACAGCGCTCTCGCATCACGCCGCAATAAACGCGCAGCTCGTCTAACGCCGCACCGCAACAAACACACGGCGCTTTCATGCCACGCCGCAATAAACGCACAGCGCTCTCGCGCCAAACCGCAATAAGCGCGCAGTTCGTCTCACGCCACGCCGCAATAAACACGCAACTCGTCTCACTTCACGCCGCAACAAACACACGGCGCTTTCATGCCACGCCGCAATAAACGCACAGCACTCTCGCGACAAGCCGCAATAAGCGCGCAGCTCGTCTCACGCCACACCGCAATAAACACACAGCGCTTTCACGCCGCCCGAACGCGCCGCTCCATACAAAAAAGGCCGCCTCACACGGCGACCCGTCCCGGACAGACCCACTGCCCGGTCAAATCCACATAGCGCCAAGGCTTAACCCCGCGCTCAATCATTGCCCTAACGGCCTAGAGACCGCGCCGGCTGCACTCGCGCTCCACCATGCGCGCTATGTCATCGGGCAGCGCGCCCGCCTGCACGCCACGCCTGAGCATCGTCAACACTTCGTCCGGCAAGTCGGAATATATCGCCGGATCCGAGAGCAGCTCCAGCGTCGCCTCCACGTCACGAGCCGGCGCAACGCCATCTGACGATGCAAAATGCTCCGCCAATCCCTGCTTGGCCTCATCAAGCGCGGGCAGTTCCCTGCGCCGCACCAGTTTCACACCCAGCTGCGACGCGATGTTGCGGAAAAACGCCTGTGTGCGGTCATCCGCGACCAGTATCTGCGTGGGCCTGCCCGCGTCGAGCACGAACCTGACCACGGCCTGACAGAGCGCGTCCAGGTCGTCGAAGCTTCGGAATATCTCCATGTCGAGCACCATGCCGGAGCCGTCGTCCACGATCATCAGCAGATACGGAAAATATGGCGCTTCCTCCAGCTCGTCGATATCTGCGCCCTGCTCCACTTCATCCGAAGCCGGCTTAATGTGCAGGAATATGCTGCAATCCCATGAACCGCTGCGCTTTTTGCTCTTGCCAATGCGGGCCAGCGACAGTTCGTCGCCGATAAACGGGCTGACATACGTCTCCTGCCAAGGCGCGGGCAGTTCCAGCGCGCTCCACCTGAACGCGTCGCCCTCCCGCTCAAGCAGCGGTATCGTCCGCTCAAACAGCGTGCCCTCGGTAAATCCCAGCTGTTCCGGCGTCGCGGATTGCAGCTTTGCGGCCACGTCCAATGCGGCCTCCAGCGCCTCCCGCAAATGCAGCTGATCGGCCGCATCGCTCAGCCGCCAGGGATAGCAGTTCGGCCGGAATCGCTCGAACTGCGGGTATGCGTTTTTGCCCCTCAGCTTCAGCGCGCGCTCGGCCATGTACGCATTGACCTCGGCCACCTCGCGCTTGTTCAGCGCGCCCTTGAGCTGGTACGACACCATAACGCAGTCCTGCGAGAAGTTAAGCTCATGCTTATCAAATACGTCCAAGTCCGGATCGTCTATGAACATCTTGCGGCATGAGTTAAGGCCGGCCTCGCCCGGATACACCGCCAGCGCACAGTGCTCGCCCAGCATGCCCATTACGCAGCAGTAGCCCGTCGTGCCGTCCGAATGCCTTACTGCAAACAGCTGCGAATCCATCAGCTTCTGCCACAGTTTTACCTTCTTAAACGCCAACGCAAGATCGTACAATTCATACGGAACCATTGCATTCGCTCCTTTTAGTATCGTAAGCCTGACCGCAACCGCGCAAGCCGGGTCAAACACGCATCATGCCGCGCGCTCAACGCAAGCCCGGCGCACCTGCGTTTGACTTCGAACCGCCGCGCATCTCAAAACCGCGTGCAGCGCCGTCGGCCGCCGCCACCACGGCCCGTCGGCTCAGGCCGTCCCCAGCCAACTGGCATTATAGCATACGGCACGGCAATCAGTCAACGAATGCCGCCCCGGCTCCCCCGCATCCCGCAAACTGCGCCGCGCTATCTGCGGTTCTCGTTGCCCCAGTCGCACAGCTGATCCAGCACCTTCATCAGCGAGCGTCCGCGCTCTGTCAGCGTGTACTCCACCCTGGGCGGCACCTCAGGGTACATCTGGCGATGAACCAGCCCATCCCTTTCCAGCTCCTTGAGCGTGGCGCTCAGCGTCTTGTCCGATATCCTGCCCAGATAGCGCTGCATTTGGTTGAACCGCACCGGCTCGTACTCCATCAGGCAGTACAGTATTATCGGCTTGTACTTGCCCGATATCAGCGACAGCGTATAGCTATATCCGGTTTGCGAGAAGTCCGCGTCCTCAATCCGCTTGGACATTATACTTTCCTCCAGGTAAGTACCTTACATTAATGTTGGTACTTGTCTTTTCTCTGGTCACATGATATCATAAACTCAGCCAAAGGTCAATACCAATCAAGAAAGGCAGATCCATTATGAAGAAAAATCTTGGCGTTGTGCAGGCGGTATATCCGATGCCCGTGCTGATAATCGCGGCCTACGACGAAAACGGAAAGGTCAACGCGATGAACGCAGCCTGGGGCATGATCTGCAACAGCGACCGTATCGCGCTGTTCATAGATGAGGACCACAAGACTACCCAGAACCTGCTAAAGACCCGCGCATTTACCGTGAGCCTGGCAGACCGCGCCCACATGGACGTGGCCGACTTCTTCGGCATAGCCACCGGCAACAAGATGGACGACAAGTTCGAACGCACCGGCTATCACGCGGTCAAGAGCGAGTTCGTCAATGCGCCCGTCATTGAGGAATTCCCGGTCGTCATGGAGTGCGAACTCGCCGAAGTGAGCAGCACCGACAGCTTCTATGCCATAGTGGGCAAGATAGTAAACACCGCCGCCGAAGAGAGCGTGCTGTCCGAAAACGGCAAGGTTGATCCGTCCAAGCTCAACGCGCTGATATTCGACCAGTTCCAGCATGGCTACTACGTCTCCGGCGAGCAGGTCGGCAAAGCCTGGAACGCCGGCAAGGGCCTAATGAACAAGTGACGCGCAAGCTGCCAGGGTAGCGCCCGGCTCCCGCTGCTTTGGGCCCGGACGGGCAGGCGATGGTTAGCCGCCGGCGCAACCGCAGGGCTGTACCGCGCTCAGTCATAAAGCCAAATGGGTCGCTCCGCACAGCGCAGAGCGGCCCATTTCCATGCGCGGCCATCCACGGCCGCATGCGTTCAGTTAAGACAAATAGTATCAAATGTACAGTTCCGGCTCTTTGCGGTCGGAGCATACCTTCTTGAGCGCGACGTTTACAGCCGCCAGCATCACTCCGTTCACCTTGCGCGCGGAATGCGGGCAGATCGCAACGCACCGCATGCAGGATATGCAGGCGCTTCCATCCACCTTTTTGGCGTCGTTCATGTCGATGGCCTGCACGGGACATGCCTTGGCACACGCGCCGCACTGTACGCACTCCCGGGTGGGCTTGGGCACCATGCCGGCGCCGCCGGCCTTTTTATAGGGACGATTGCCGGGTATCGCCGGCTCCGCGGCATCCCCCGCCAAGAGCTTTGCGCGGATGCGCGCCGCAAATTCGCCAAGGCGCAGCGCGTCCTGGGAGTCCGGCCTGCCCGCCGCAAACTGCCGCGCTATCGAGTGCTCCGCGATGGCGGCCACTGCCGAAATCACCCGGAACCCGGCCTGCTTTGCCGCATCCTCCAGTTCGACCAGCGTATCTTCATACGCCCGATTGCCATACACGCACGCCAGTACCGCCCGCGCGCCGTTGCCATGCAGCGCGCTCAGCCGCTCAGTGGCGGTGGCCGGCACGCGCCCGCCATACGACGGAACCGCTATGACCGCGATGTCCTCCGCATCGAGCGATACGCCCGCAAAGTCCGCCCGGCTGTCGGTCAGATCGACGAACCTGCTCTCATCGGCCAATCCTCCGGCCAGCATGTCCGCAACCTTCCTGGTACCGCCCGTAGGGCTAAAACATATTTCATACAGCTCCATGTAGATATTCCTCCCATTCTATCCATTGCGGCAGTCCGGCACGCTGGTGCGGGTATCTCGGGCCGCCGGTATTTGCCGCCGGTATTTAATGAAGCGACTGCTTCACGATGGAGCGGTCATATCGCGGCGCGCTCCTGCGCTCAGAGGCGAAATGCGCCCGAGCCGGTCGGGCACCGCATGCGATGCATCTGCCTTTACGGCCGCCGCACAATGCCGCGCACATCGGCGCAGTCGCCCCAGTCGCAGGCCCGCTCCGTATGTGCAGTTCAAAACCCGACTACAACTTTGCCGTCCGTATGCCCCCGTGCCACAAGCTCGAGCGCGGCGTTTGCCTGCTCAATGCCAAACTCGTGCGGATCCACTCGCGGCACGATGCGCATGTCAAAACCTGACGACAACCTTGCCATCGGTATGTCCCCGCGCCACCAGCTCGAGCGCGGCATTTGCCTGCTCAATGCCAAACTCGTGCGGATCCACTCGCGGCATGATGTGGTATTGCTCCACGATATCGGTGATCTTACCGAGCTGCGCGCCATCGGCACGCACGAATATGAAGCGGTATTCCTTGCCCTGTTTGCGCGCGGCTCTGTCATACCTGGCGCCCGCGGCCGTAAACAACATGCGCTTTAGCAGCGGAAATCCGCTCCTTGCGGCAAATTCCCTGTTAGGCCCGGTGCGCAGGCTCAAAAGCCGCCCGCCGGGCTTCAACACGGACAGCTCCCGCTCGAATTCGCCGGCTCCAAGCGCGTCTATAACATAGTCCACATTGGAGAGCAGCTCCCAGTAGTTTTCCTTGCGGTAGTCCAGATATCGAGTCGCGCCGGCCGCAATCATCGAGTCCCGCGCGCGCATTGCCCGATACGATGACATTCATCCCCAGCGCGCGCGTTATCGGTACCGCCATCTGGCCAAAGCTCCCCGAACCGCCGGGTATAAATACAGTCTCGCCCGGCCTTGCCTGCAATATCTCGGTGAGTCCCTGCCACGCCGTCAGCCCGGTCAGCGGTATCGCCGCGGCCGTCGCAAACTCATAGCCCGCCGACATGCGGGCTACGGCCGACTGTTCCACGGCGACGTACTCGGCCAGCGCGCCGATACTGCGCAGCGGCAGCCGCGTATAGACCGCGTCCCCTACCTTGAAACGCTTCACGAGCCGCCCCACCTTTGCCACTACGCCGGAGCATTCGTTGCCCAGCGTGAGCGGCATCGGGTAGTCCTGTATCAATCTGACGCTGCCCGTCATTATGAGCTGTTCCAGCGGATTGACCGCCGCTGCCTTGACCTTTATAAGCACTTCATCCTCGCCTGTCTCGGGCATCGGCACATCCCGGACGCTCGCATTTGCGGACCGGGCATATCTATCGATCTGAACGGCTTTCATTTTTTCACCCTCTTTGGCGTCGCCGGTTGCGGCGGCGTATGGTCGTTGCGCGCTTGCAATTTAGCTGCAAAGCGTGTAAAATATGAAATTACATCCGGGTGATAGTATTCCACCCGCATGATGTAAAGTCAAGAGTTACATCAGTGTCGCCTGTGAATTTTAATGTAGACGGAGGATACCATGCAGTTAAGTATGAAATGCTCCATAGCGGTGCATTGCCTGATATTTATACATGAAGCGGCGGGGCGCGCGCGGGTAACGAGCGCACTGCTGGCCAAGAGTACCGGTTGCAATCCCGTGGTGATACGCAACGTGCTCAGCGCATTGAAGAAAGCCGGACTAATCACGGTCGCGCGCGGCACCGGCGGCGCTCAACTGTGCAAAGCGCCGTCCGACATAACGCTGTACCAGATCTACAACGCGCTGGAGCCGGACGGGTGCTCGGCCCTGATAGGCATCCATTGCTGCGAAGACCGCCCATGTCCCGTAGCGCAAAACATACGCGGGGTATTGCAGGAGCCATATCGCAAAATCGAGGAGTCGATACTGCACACCATGCAAACCATAACGCTGGAATCCATGCTGGAAGATTTCCACAAAAGGTTGGCCCAAGGCAATGCCGATGCCAAGCCGGCCCAATCATAGGCGCCGCTCAACCCGTCCCGGGCCGTAATCGCCCGCGCCTCAGTCATGCGCATGCCCATTTACTGTGCGCATTTAACTGCTTTCAGATGTTTTCGGCGCGCTACACATATTGGGGCGCGCTGCACTTAGAATGGCCTGAGGCCCTGCGATCTCGGCATTGAGCGGTTGTGCGTAGTGCTTTATGCGCATAGCCAGCCTTTCCCATTCGCAGGGGCCATGCAGCGCGGACAGCTCAAATGGCCCGCCTCGTGCGCCGCCATTTGCACACGCATACAAAAGCGCCGTGACCCGGCCAATCTGACCGGTTCACGACGCTCTTTCAGATTCATTTGACCCTTTTAATCCTCATGGCATTTGGCATCAGTTTACCATTAATCGGATAGCTTCAAATAGTCTTGCAGTACCATAGCCCGTCTGGCCGCTGAAGTTGCCCCAAACATGGCCATTTTCAGCCTGGTAGCAGTTGGTCACAAACCCATTGCGCGGCGCCCTGGCAATCTGAGTACTGCTCGAACCGGGCCACTGCGCAACGACACCCAATCGTCGCAGCTGACCGCGATCATGGAGCCAAACTTGGCACTCTCATCGTAGCCTCGATTGTCATACTAACCACGCGCTGCCAGATAGTCCGATGAAATGTAGCCGCACAGCCCGCCAAAGTTGCACCAGATAAAGCCGTTCTCGTCCGGATAGCAGCCATACACGACAGTACCCGCCGGCACCCGTGCTATGCGCCTGGAGCTGGTAGACGGACCGCTGCGCAGCGACACCCAATCGTTGCAGTTGACGACCTGCATGTCGCCTATCGCATCGCTGGGGTCATAGCCCATATTGGGCTCCATCCATTCCGTATAAACCTTGAGATACTGCTCGGCCACATAACCCACCTGCTCGTTGTAGCAGCACCAGATGTAGCCGTTCTCGGCCTGCATGCAGCCAATGACGATTGCATCCCGCGGCACTCTGGTCAACTGGCCGTAATTCGTGCCGGGGCCGCTGCGCAGTGACACCCACTCATTGCAGTTGGTCACCTGCATGTCGCCCAGCTTCTGCCCCATGACGATGCTCGAGGCGGTCGTATCGCCCGACGCGGGCGTATCGGTCGAGGTTGGCTGTGCGTATACTTTCAGATAGTCGTCGGAAATATAGCCACCCTGACCATTGTAGTTGACCCAGATGTAGCCGTTCTCGGCCTGGTAGCAGTCGGTCAATACCGTGCCCAGCGGCACCCTGGCTATCTGCCGGGTGCTCGAGCTGGGGCCGCTGCGCAGTGACACCCATTCGTTGCAGTTGGTCACCTGCATATCGTCCAGCCTGGCGCTCTCTTCGTACCCCGGATTGGGCTCCACATTTTCCTGATACGGTTTGAGATACTGCGCGGAGATGTAGCCCGTTTGGCCATTGTAGTCACCCAGGATATAGCCGTTCTCTACCTCGTAACAGTCGGCCACCAGCGCGTCAAACGGCACTCTGGCCAGCTGAGCGTAGCTGGAGCCGGGTCCACTGCGCATCGACACCCACTCGTTGCAGTTGGTCACCTGCATGTCGCCCAGCCTGGCGCCCGTTACGTAGCCTGTATTGGGCTCCAGATTATCCTCATATGGTTTGAGATACTGCGCGGAGATGTAGCCTCCCTGACCGTTATAGTTGACCCAGATATAGCCGTTTTCGGCCTCATAGCAGTCGGTCAATACCGTGCCCAGCGGCACTTTGGCGATCTGCTGCGTGCTCGAGCCGGGGCCGCTGCGCAGCGACACCCACTCGTTACAGTTGGTCACCTGCATATCGTCCAGCCTGGCGCTCTCTTCGTACCCCGGATTGGGCTCCAGCCACTGGTCAAGGTAGCTGGCCAGAATATAGCCGGTCTCGCCATTATATTCGCATTTGATGAATCCGTTCGCCGCGGTATCACAATTGCTCACCGTCGCGCCCAACGGTACCTCGGACAGCCGCGCGGAACTCGTGCTGGGCTCACTGCGCAGCGATACCCAGGACGAACAGTTCACTACGCTCATCTTGTCAGCGCCGTTCACATCCGCCAGACCCATCGCACTGCTGCCGATCATAATCGACGCAATGGCTATTGCCAATATCTTTTTCATGTTCTGCTGCCTCCTGCATTCATGTCATCTGCCGGCCGCCAGTGCTGACAGCCGATGCCCGCTGGAAATACGCAACGAAATGCCTCATCAGTCCATACTCTGCCAAACCAACATCATGTCATTGTCCGGATTTGCCGTCTCTTTGAATAACCGCTACGTAAACATACCCGCATGAAGGAGCCGCTGTGCACTTTCAACATGTCTTCATGCCATTTCTCAGCAACAGCGCATTGTATTATACTCATACTATTCACTATTATTATGGTTGATTTACTTTTATGTATCACCTCTTCCTTTATTTGGCACTACAAATATGACTTGGCGTCA
>DVNK01000065.1 GCA_018714445.1 Candidatus Fimadaptatus faecigallinarum
CTTACGCGTCTTGATTGCATTTAAGCGCTGCCGCCGTCATATGCGCTTTCCCACATACCCGAACAGACAAACGCAAATGACGTGGTCATAATGGGCAAAGCGGGCGTGTTTTCCCGTGCCCGAACTGACAAACAAAAATGGCCTAGTCGTAAAGGCGAGTCGGGCGTGCTTTCTCATGCCCGAACTGACAAACACAAATGGCATGGTCGTAAATACAAGTCGGGCATACTTTCCATACCCGAACTGACAAACAAAAACAACATGGCCGCAAATACGACTCAGGCCGCTTTCCTACTCCCGAATAGACAAAAAGGCGGCCAGCATACGCCAGCCGCCCATATACAAACCATTCGCGCGCTCATCGCGCGGCATTCACGCCCCGGTAAAATAACCCGTCGTAAGCGCCGGCAGCTCTACCACATACATGTCGCCGTCGCGCTGCAACACCTCAAACCGCGGCAGCCCGCACGCATCCAGGCACACCGTCACCGCGCTCAGCGAGCGGTTGATTATCGCCATGAAGTTCTCCTCATGGCTGGGCTGTCCAGCATAATCGCAGCCTTCGGGCAGCCTGCGCACCACCACTACCACATCGTCGCACGGCGCAAATACATCCACATATCCGCGCCTGAGCGCCTCGCTGTCGCGACGCACTTCCAGCGCCGTGCGGAAGTCCTCCATTAGCCGCGTGTCCTCGTAGCCCCACGGATACGTGCCCCGGTTAAACGGATCGCCCATGCCGCGTGCGCCCGCCTCGTCGCCGTAGTACACGCACGGCACGCCCGGCATGGCGCATATGAGCCGCCACAGCGCCGTCACGCGCCGCGCCGCCAGTCCGCACGCATACGCCGGTATCGCCGCCTGTGCCTGCTGCTCGCGCGGCATGTTAGGATCCATGCCCGCCATCAGGTTCATAATGCGCGGGCGGTCATGGCTGCCCATCAGGTTCATCAGCGCATACAGCGCCGGGCGCGGATAGTTCTCCGCCAACGCCAGATAGCGCCGCGCAAAATCGCTCCCGGTTATCCGGCCCAGCATGAAGTCTATCGCCATGTCGCGCAGCGGGTAGTTCATGACGCTGTCCAGCGTGTCGCCCTTGAAGTAGCAGCGCACCTGACCGTACGCCTCCTTGTTCGAGGCGTCCTCCCAGACCTCGCCCAGTATCGCCGCATCGGGCTTCTCGGCATGCACCGCGCGCCGCAGCGCCGCCAGAAAGTCCATCGGCAGCTCGTCAGCCACGTCCAGCCGCCAGCCCGATACGCCCAGCCGCAGATAGTGCCGCGCCACGCCCTCGGGACAGCGCATCGACTGCGCGTCGGCCTGTTCATCGGCTCCGTCGCGCGCGGCGTCGCTGCCGTCAGGCTCGGGGCCGCATATGAACCGCTTGAACGAGCGCGAATCCTTATTGACCTCGGGCAGCGTGTCGAACCCCCACCAGCACTTGTACTTGTCCGGAAAGTGCTCAAACGTATACCAGCCGTAATAAGGCGAGCTCTCGCCCTGGCATGCGCCCGCATTGGCGAAAGTGCCATACCGGTTGAAGTACACGCTGTCGTCGCCGGTATGCGAGAACACGCCGTCCAGCATTATGCGCATGCCACGCCGCCCGGCTTCGGCGCACAGCCGCCGCAGGTCGGATTCATCGCCCAGCCGCGGATCGATCCGCAGATAGTCGGAACAGTTGTACCTGTGGTTCGACGGCGACAGGAATATCGGGTTCAGATATATCACCGTCACGCCCAGCCATTGCAGATAGTCCAGCTTGGCCGTTATGCCGCGCAGCGTGCCGCCAAAGAAGTCACGCGCGGAGTTATCGCCATTGGCCGATATGTCCAACACCGGCTTTTCATACCAGTTGCCGTGCATCATCGGCCGCACCCGCTCAAACGGCGCCAGCACCGGCTCACCGCCTGCTACGACCCGCGCCGCGCCACTCCCGGGAAGCTCAAACGCCGCACTGCTTGCTGTGCCTTCTGTTGCGTTGTTTGCTGCACTGCTTGCCGCACCGTTTGCTGTGCCTTCCGTCGCGCTGCTGTCTGCACTACTTGCCGCGCCTTCTGTCGCGAAGCTGGCCGCACTGCTTGCCGCGCCTTCTGTCACACTGCTCGCCGCACCGGTTGCCGTGCCTTCTGTCACGCTGCTGGCCACACCGTTTGCAGCGCCTTCTGTTACGCTGCTTGTCGCACTACTTGCCGCGCCTTCTGTTGCACAGCTTGATGTACTGCTAACTCTGCCATCATCCGTACCGTTCGGCTTTACGCTTGCCGCACTTTTGGCTGCATCCGGCGCATCGCCGACAGCGCCTTCTGCCGACCCGGCGGCGTTACCGCGACCCGACGCGCTGTCAGGGCCATGGCCCGCCGTGCCACGCGCTGTATCCGCTTGTGCTGGCATGACGCTGCATGTCTTGCGCGCATCCGCTTCTACGCCGCCGTCAGGGCCCGTACAAGCGCTTGCAACCCCCTCAACGTCTCTGACTTCACCTGGCTGCGTCGAGGCGCTCTCAGCGCCGCACACGGCCTGTGCGCACGCATTGCAATCCGATGCGCAGTCCGCCGCCTCTGACCCGCTCGCCGGCCCGCCCGCGCGCCGCGCACTGCGCCACGCCGTGCCCGCCGGCAACGGCAGCCGTCCCCGCAGCCCTATGTCCGTGCGGAAGAACCGGTCCGGGAATATCTGATACATTGCGCCGCCCCTGAGCCACTCGGGCGGCATGAACGCCGGGTCGTACACCGTTATCTGATACGAAGGGGGCTGGTAGTCGTAGACCTCGCCTACGCCTCCCAGATGGTCGGCGGCATTGCCGTACCAGTAATCCCGCCCGCCATCCTTGAGCAGGAAGCAATACCAGCAGAGGCCGGGCTTGCTCGGCAGGAGCAGCTCGGCCTCGTACATTACACCGCCTGAGTATACGCCCAGCGCGCGCATCGGTATGCGCTGCTCGGCGTCCGTCCATATGCGCAGGAACACGCGCTTGAACGGGCGCGATGCCCAGAAGCGCATGCGCACCCGGCCGCCCGCGGGCATCGCGCCCCCGGGCATCCGGTACAGCTCGTTTCTGGAGTCGTGCAATACATTTATACTCATAGTTTAAGCGGCTTCAGATGCCAGATCCTTTCATTATACTCCCTGATGGTGCGGTCGGACGAGAACACGCCCGAAGCCGCCGTGTTGTACGCCGCCTTGCGCCACCAGTCGGGCTTGGAGTAGTCGGCCACCATGCGGTCGTGGGTCTGCATATAGCTGCCCAGGTCGTTGAGCACCAGATATTCGTCGGCCATCGAACCGTTGCCGCCAAACAGCAGCGAATGATAGATGTCCTGGAATATGCGCGGATCAGCCGGGCACAGCGTGCCGTCTATCATCTGCTCCATCGCGCGGCGCACCTCGTAGTTCATCTCATATATCGCGCTGGACGCGTAGCGGCCGCTGCGATACAGCTCCTCTACCTCGTCCTTGCGCATGCCGAATATGTAGATATTGTCCTGGCCGACCTCGTCGAATATCTCGACGTTGGCGCCGTCCATAGTGCCTATCGTGACCGCGCCGTTCATCATGAACTTCATGTTGCCAGTGCCGCTGGCCTCCTTGCCGGCGGTGGATATCTGCTCGGACACCTCGGCTGCGGGCATTATCATCTCGGCCGCCGACACGCAGTAGTTCTCCACGAACACCACGTTTATCAGCTCGCTGGCGCGCTTGTTCTTTTTGACCAGCTCGGCGATGGAGTTTATCAGCTTGATTATCGACTTTGCGCGCTCGTATCCGGGCGCCGCCTTGGCCGCGAATATGAACGTCACCGGATGGAACGTGTAGTTCGGGTCGTTGACGATGCGGTTGTACAGTATCAGTATGTGCAGCGCGTTCATCAGCTGGCGCTTGTACTCGTGCAGGCGCTTGGCCTGTACGTCGAATATGCTGTCCACGTCCAGCGTGATGTCGTTGCGCGCGCGCAGCCAGTCGGCGAATGCGCGCTTGTTCTGCTGCTTGACCGCGCGGAACTTCTCCAGGAACGCCGCGTCGTCCACGAACGGCGTGAGCTTGCTCAGCTCCAGCGCGTCCTTGCGCCAGCCCTGGCCGATGGTCTCGTCCAGCAGGTTGCTCAGCGGACGGTTGCACATCATCAGCCAGCGGCGATGGGTTATGCCGTTGGTTATGCCCAGGAACTTATCCGGGTTGAGCTTGCAGTAATCCGAGAACGTGCTGTTTTTGAGTATCTCGGCGTGTATCTGCGAGACGCCGTTTACGTGATGGCTCATGGCCACGCACAGATTGGCCATCTGCACGTTGCCATAGGCGATTATCGCCATGTTGCCTATGCGGTTCCACTGACCGGTGAAGACCTTCCACAGCCGGTCGCACAGCCGGCGGTTCATCTCGACCAGTATCGAGTAGATGCGCGGCACCAGCATCTTTATCAGATCCTCGGGCCAGCGCTCCAGCGCCTCGGACATGACGGTGTGGTTGGTGTACGCGAACACGCCCCGCACCAGCCGCTCGGCGCGCTCCCAGTCCAGGCCCTTTTCGTCGATCAGTATGCGCATCATCTCGGGTATCGCCAGGCCCGGATGCGTGTCGTTTATATGTATCGCGACCTTCTGCGGCAGCAGATCCCAGTTGGGGCCGTAGACCTTCTCGAAGTCAGACAGCGCATACTGTACCGACGCGCTCGAGAAGAAGTACTGCTGCTTGAGGCGCAGCTCCTTGCCCTGCAGGTGGTTGTCGTCGGGATAGAGCACCTTGGATATGACCTCGACGAGTTCCTTTTCCTCCATGGCGCGGGTATACTGGCCGGAGTTGAACGAGGCCATGTCTATCGTCTTGGGCGAGCGCGCGCTCCACAGCCTGAGCATGTCGACCATCACGGTGTCATAGCCCAGTATCGGCACGTCATACGGCACCGCCAGCACCGTCTTGTAGTCATGGTGCTTGACCTTGAGCGAGCCGCTCGACCAGTCCTCCTCTATGTATCCGCCGAAGTGAACCTCCATCGTCTCAGAGGGCTTGCATATCTCCCAGATATTGCCGTCCTTGAGCCAGTTGTCGGGCATCTCGACCTGGAAGCCGTTGACGATCTTCTGCTTGAACAGGCCGTACTCGTAGCGTATCGAGCAGCCCATTGCCGGCAGGTTCAGCGTGGCCAGCGAATCCATGAAGCACGCCGCCAGCCGTCCCAGTCCGCCGTTGCCCAGACCCGGCTCCGGCTCGCACTCGGACACCTGCATTATATCCACGCCCAGCTCCTTCATCGCCTCGACATACGCCGGCTCGTTGAGCAGGTTTATCATGTTGTTGTGCATCGCGCGCCCGGTCAGGAACTCGGCCGACAGATAGTAGACCTTCTTGGCCTTCTGCCGCTTGCGCTCGCCGCGCGAGGACGTGCGCCGCTCCATGACCTGATCGCGCACCGTGCTGGCCAGCGCATGGTATATCTGCTCCTGCGTCGCGTCCGACACCTCGCAACCGAAGTATCGCTCCAGCTTGCCCTTTACCGACTCTATAATCTTATCTTTATCATAGACGGTCAACGCCATATACTGTTGCCTCCTAAAATGTTGGGGTCCCCCTGAATATACACAATCATTCTATGCTGCCGGCGTGCACATGCAGCGCCTGCTCTATGCGCGCCCCGGCCAGGTCGCCCAGGTCGGTGCACGTGACCAGCGCCTGAACGCCCTCGATGCAGCTCAGCAGCGTGCGCCGCCGCGCCGGATCCAGTTCGCTCATAACGTCGTCCAGCAAGAGTATGGGCCATTCACCGCACTCGCTATACATCACGCTCAATTCACTCAGCTTGAGCGATAGCGCCACCGTGCGCTGTTGCCCCTGCGAGCCGAATACCCGCGCATCCCGCCCGTCTATCGTCAGCGTCAGGTCGTCGCGGTGCGGGCCGAAAGTGCTCGTGCCCACGCGCAGATCGCGCGCGCGCGCCTGCTCCAGCCCCTGGCGCATGCTGCGCTCCGGATCGCCCGGATCCACCGACGACGCGTACTCGCACCTGAGCTGTTCGCCGCCCGATATCGCCTGATGCCGCTGACGCGCGAACTCGTCCAGGCGCTCGACGAACTTTGCGCGCTGCGCGACTATCGCGGCGCCCTCGCGGGCCAGCACGTCGTCCCAGCCGTCCAGCGTAGCCCTCAGCGCCGGCTGCGCGTCCAGCTCCCGGATGAGGTTATTGCGCTGCTTGAGCGCGCGGTTGTAGCGCTGCAGCGCGTAGTAGTACACCGGCCTGAGCTGCGACAGCTCCATGTCGATGAACCGCCGCCGCTCGCCCGGCCCGGCCTTGACCAGCGCCAGGTCCTCCGGCGCGAACAACACCGTGGCTATCAGCCCCATCAGCTCGCCCGAGCGCCTGAGCGCCTTGCCGTCGGCGCGCAACTGCTTGGGCGACGTGGACGGTATCAGCGCTATCAGCTCGTGCGAGCCGTCGCGGCGGCGCCATGCAAGCGCCACGCGCGCCTGCTGCGCGCCTTCGTAAATCAGCTCGCGGTCGCGCGACGTCCGATGCGAACGCCCTATCGAGCACAGCCGCACCGCTTCCAGCAGATTGGTCTTGCCCTGCGCGTTGTCGCCGACCAGCACGTTTATGCCCGGCCGGAACTCCAGCGACTGCTCGCGGTAGTTGCGGTAGTCGGTCAGTCTTATCTGAGTCAGTTCCATTTACTGCCTCCGTGAATGCGACAGGTTTCGACCTTTTCAATATATCACACACAGCCCTGTTTTGCATCATGCGCTGGTAAATACATTGGAATATTTTACTTGCGCCAATGTGAACACGCCCTGAGGCGCGCACATTTACATTATATGCGCAGACAGCCTCGCACGTCAATACGGCGCTGCCGGCGCAAGGCGAAAATGAATCGTGCACTGCAAGTCGCATGTCCGCGCAAATAAGGCCCGCCATACGAGCGCCGGCGCGGCTTGACCGCCCCACAGCGCCCGTATATCGGGCATTTTGCGCCTTACGTGCCCCGCTGGCCGGCCATTACATGTCGCTCAGTTCGGCAGATATATGACATTCAGTCACGCAAAATTTAAGGTTTTTGCGGGGCAATCCGGCGTGCGCGTGCCGGTATCGCGAGCCGCGCGTGCGACATGCTTTCGGCATTTTGACGCGCATTGACCGCGCCCGCATCCACGCCGATCACTGTTTGCGGCATGCAGTGCGATGAATCTATATACATTCATTTCCCGCAAGTGCGCCCTATCAGCGCGCAAAATAGCGCCGCGTTGCGCAGCGCGATTGTTAAATTGCGGCCCTATTTCACGCACGGCATTCGACATATTTCTCACTGTCTGAGCTTGCGCGTGCGCTGTGTACGGTTCGGCTACAAACAGCTGAGAAGTCATATCATGCAATGCATGAAGCGGTCATTGCGCAAGGCGCTCGACCAATATGCCGCAACGCAAACCGCACACCAAAGCGCAGTATGATGAGCGCACGCGTATAGCAGACGCGGCCGCGCAGAAGCACACACGTTCCACAGTTTGCGCGATGGGCCAACCGAATATACACGGCTCAAACCATGCCATGAGCCGCATGCTTCATGGCATAAGAGCGATCATATACAATTCAGCCTCAGAGCAGTGGCGGCGGCGGACACCGCGTGTTTCGCCATTCGTAAACTTACGCGACTCAGGCTGGCTCGCATGGTCTGCCCTTCAGCGTGCGCTGTTGCTCAAGGCTACCTTGCAGCGGGCCAGCCTCACCCGCACACTTGTGCTTGACTGGTGCGACTGCTTTCGCGACATGATGCGGACATTGCTTTCACGACAGAACGCGGCCGACGCAACGGCCGCCGCAACACCGAGGCGCGGTCACTGCTCCCACGACATGGTGCGATGGATATGGTACGACAAGCCCGTCACTGCTTCCACGACAGAACGCGGCCGCCGTAACACAATAGCTCAGCCACAGCTCCCACGACATGGCTGGTGCGATAGCCATGGCACAACAGGCCCGTCCACCGCTTCCACAGCAGAACGCAGCCGCCGCTCAAGCCTCTCGCTCAGCAGATCTTGATGAGCATCGTGTGCTGCTCGTCCATCTCGATCTCAACCAGGCGTTCGCGTTCCATGCGCTTGAGCATGTCGCTGAAGCGCTTGAACCCTATCGTGCGCTCGTCGAAGTCGGGGTACTCGCCCTGTATCGCGCTCTTGAGTATCGACGGATTGATGCGGTCAAAGCCGTCGCTCTTGAAGCGCTGCAGATGCCGCGCAAACACATGCATCCAGCTGGCCTTGGTCAGCTTGGGCGCGCCCTCGTCCGCGCTCGCCTTCTGCAGGCCGACCAGCACCGAGTGATTGTCGTTGACGATGCGTATGTTGCTGTTGCGCTGCGACACCAGTTGCAGGAACTTGCCAAATGTCGAGCAGCCGTAATTGCCCTCGTTGAAATCCGGGCGCAGCCGCAACAGTGTCGACTTGAGCTCTGATGCGTACATCATGTCCTCATCCTGATCGGACAGCACCGTCTCCATCAGCGCGCACATCTCCGCCAGCTCGTCGCTGGGCTCGCTGACGCGTTCCAGTGCCGGCGCCTTGGTCGCGCTGGACACCGACTCGAGGAATATGAACTCGTTGCACGCCTTTATGAATATCGACGACGCGACCTCGCTGCGCGAAATGCCCAGCACATGCTTGCCCATCGACTTGAGCTTGCTGACCAGCGGCGTATAGTCGCTGTCGCCCGACACTATGCAGAAGCTGTCTATCAGATCGTTGTTGAACGCGACTTCCAGCGCGTCTATGACCAGCTGTATGTCCAGGTTGTTCTTCTGGTTATGGCCGTACCTGAGCGACGGCACCACGTAGAACGTATTGGACAACAGAACTTCCTTCAATTCTGAATACCGGTCGGTGTAGCCGTACACCTTGCCCAGCAATATGTCGCCGCGTATCTTGACCTTTTCGATTATGCTGTTGAGCATGCTTTCCTTGGCTCCAGCGTTCTCAAGGTCTACGAATACGGCGTAATGCGATGTTGTACTCAAGTTTCGCCTCCTGTTTTGATTGGGTTGTTTCACGTGAAACATTCCGGTGTTTGCGTCGATGCGCAGGTGCAACGCATTGCATCTTTGTGCGCATTTGCTTGCGTTTTGTCTTGGCTCCCGATCATGGCGGGTATGTTGTTGCTTATGTATTTGATGCATGTCTATGCATGCGTCAAGCTGTGTGCGCACAGACTATACAGAGCATCGCCGAAACGCTTCGGCGATGCTCCGCTTACGCCCTGCTCGTGTTTCACGTGAAACATTGCTGCGCTCTATTTCGTATATACCGTCTTGCCCTCAACTATCGTCCGCGCCACGCTCCAGTCAGCGTCCAGCAATACCAGGTCGGCACGCCGTCCTGCCGCTATGATGCCCCGGTCGTCGAGGCCAATAGAGTGCGCCGGTATGCGCGACGCCATCTGCAGCGCCTGTTCTGCCGGCACCTTTACCGTCTCGATCATGTTGCGCACCGCGCGATCTATCGTCAGCGTCGAACCGGCAAGGTTGCCCTCAGGCAGGCGCGCCTCGCCATTCTTGACTATGACGTCCAGCGCGCCCAGCATATAGCGTCCGTCGCCCATGCTGGTCGCCGACATCGAGTCGGTTATAAGTATGCAGCGCTCATAGCCCTTGGCGTTGTAGCACAGTCTGAGCGTCGAGCGGTGCAGATGCACCAGATCCGCAATCAGTTGCACCGAATAGTTGTCATCGGCCAGCGCCTGCCCGGGCACGCCCGGTTCGCGATGGTGCAGTGCATTCATGCCGTTGAACATATGCGTTATCTGCGAGCAGCCCCAGCTCGCCGCCTGCTCCACCTGCTCGGCAGTAGCTATGCTGTGTCCCACGGCCAGCCGCACGTTCGGCCGCACATACAGGCACAACTCGCGCGCGCCCTCGATCTCGGGCGCTATCGTCATCAGCCGCACTATGTCCCCGGCCTCACCCACTATTTGCTCATAGGTCTCGGCCGACGGGCGCAGTATTCCATTGGGGTCCTGTGCGCCGCGCTTTGCGTCGTTGATGAACGGACCCTCCATGTGGCAGCCCGCGATCTGAGCGCCCTGACAGCCCTGCGCGCGCTGCACCTGCATCGCGCGCTTGACCCCGCGCACCGCAAACGCCGACGGCTCCACCGGCGCGCTGCAGGTCGTAGCCAGGAACGTCGTGCAGCCGCGCGTGGCCAGACCACGGCTCATCTCAAGCACGGCTTCTGCGCCGTCCATCGTGTCGTGGCCGCCGTAACCATGTATATGAATGTCACAGTAGCCCGGCGCCAGCACGCGTCCACCCGCGTCCAGGCGCTCATCGCTGCCACCCAACGCCACTCCCAGTTCGGCTATCCTGTCGCCGTTTATGCGCACTTCCATGCCGGTCACAAACCTGTCGCCCAGCAGCATCTTGGCATTGCTAATGATCAACCGAATCATCTCCCTGCACGTATTCTTCATCCATCCACCGTGGTTGGATACAAGTATCTCTACTTATTATATCCCCTCCGGCGCAGCTATTCAAGCGCATTTGAGAAAAGCTATAACTCTCTCCATCCGCGCACGGTTGTAGCGCGTTGATGGCCGGCGGCGCATAAGTGCCGCTGCGTCGCTGCGCATTCGGCCTGCCATATGCTGACAGGCGGCACGGCCTCTGCACGGTCATGGCGCGGCGACATCAATTGGCCTCAGCATATTAACCGCGCTTCACGCAGTGCGCGCACGCATTTAACACAACCGTGCTATCATCAAATAAGCAAACGACTGGGAGGAACGCATCATATGAAGCAATTCGATGAAAGCCTGAACTGGTTCAAGGGCAACATGCACACCCATACCACGCTCAGCGACGGCGTCCACACCCCGGACGAGGTCATCGAAATCTACCGCGCAAAGGGCTATGACTTCCTGGCATTGACCGACCATCGCCGGCTGTCGATGCCGGAGACAGTGCGCGGCATGCTGATGACCGGCGGCGTGGAGTTCGACTACATGCTTGACAACGAGTGCATACACATAGTAGGCGTGGGCCTGCGCAGCGCGCCCGAGCTTGACCCGCCGATGATCGGCCAATCCGCGCAGCAGGCAATAGACGCTATCAACGCTCACGGCGGCTTTGCGATACTGGCGCATCCGTCGTGGTCGATGAACACGCTGGCGGTCACGCTGCCGCTCAGCGGACTGGGCGCGATGGAGATATTCAACTCCACATCAGACGCGCCCTGGAATCCCGCGCGCGGCGACGCGTCGCAGTTCGTCGACCTGACCTACACCCGCGGCAAGTATACGCCGCTGGTCGCCTCGGACGACTCGCACAGCTATACCGGCGAACATACGCGCTCTTTCACCTGGGTCAATGCCAAGGAGCTCACGCTGGATTCGATACTCGACGCAATGCGCGCCGGACGCATGTTCGCCAGCCAGGGCCCGCGCTTTACTCAGATCGAATACGCCGACGGCGTGCTCCGCGTAGACTGCGAGCCGGTCGAACGCGCGATCGTGTACAGCAATCTGCCATGGGCGGCGCACCGCGTATTCACCGGCGGACTGACCCACTTCGAGTATACGCCCGCGCGCGGCGAGCGCTACCTGCGCGTGCGCTTAGATGATGCCGACGGCAACATGGCATGGAGTCAGCCGGTCGTAATTGGCTGAGCCGCTTACATATACTGTATAACGGGCATGATAACGGGCATGGCGGGACGCATTCCTGCCATGCCCGTTTGCGCGCCGGCCTGTCATAATTTCCGGCATGCGCTCTTCGCATCAGCCGGCATGTCACCGCGACACGCCGAGTAATCACACAATTGTACGCGTTGCGCGGCAACGCAACGCATTTCCGCATAAAACTCAAGGAGCAGGGCTGGATCCAGCCCTGCTCAGACCACTGACAAACCCCTGCGTTCAGGCACAAACGCAGGGGTAAAATGATAGAAAGGCTTGAAAAGTGCGATAGAAAGAGGCCACCAGCCTCTTGATATTTTGCACAGCTGCTGTCAGGAAACACTGT
>DVNK01000008.1 GCA_018714445.1 Candidatus Fimadaptatus faecigallinarum
GAAGAGCCCACCGAAGCTCCGACCGAAGAGCCTACCGAAGCTCCGACCGAAGAGCCCACCGAGGCCCCGACTGAAGAGCCCACCGAAGCTCCGACCGAAGAGCCCACCGAAGCTCCGACTGAAGAGCCCACCGAGGCCCCGACTGAAGAGCCCACTGAGGCCCCGACCGAAGAGCCCACCGAGGCTCCGACTGAAGAGCCCACCGAGGCTCCGACTGAAGAGCCCACTGAGGCTCCGGCCGAGGAACCCACCGAGGAGCCCGCTGATGATGACGCCGCGCTTTCATCCGCAGAGTCTGATTCGACTGTAGCCGAGGCGACCGAGGAGCCTGCGGATGAAGCCACTGAAGCGCCGACCGAAGAACCCACTGAAGAGCCGGCTGAGGAGGCAACTGAAGCGCCTACCGAAGAGCCCACTGAGGAGCCGACCGAGGAGCCGACCGAAGAACCTACCCCCGCGCCCACTGAGGAGCCCGCTCCGCAGCAGTCCAATACTGGTCTGTATGTCGCGCTGGTGATAGTGATCGTAGTGATCGGCATCGGCCTGTACGTCTGGAGCCGCAAGCGCAAGAAGTAATCCTGATCGGTCAGATCGGCAGGATAAACCTGTACGCCGCGTCGCGCGCATTGCACGGCGCGGCTTTTGCGTGCATAATGGCGGTTAATATGAGCGCGGCGGGAAACCGCGCGAGAGGAGTCGAGTATGCCTGTCAAGTTGCGCGTCGCCATTCGAAGCGACGTGGAGTCGATAATGCGCATGCAGCGCGCGGCGTTTGCCGCTGCATACCGACGCTGCGGCGATATGTATGAAGGCCTGGAGCGCACTGCCGCGCGGGAGCTTGAGCGCGCCATTGGTGCTCCGGGTTCGAACTGCTATGTCATTGTCCATGCGGGCCGCGACGTGGGTGTGGTGAGAGTCGCGCGCTGCGGCGAGGTCGCACGCATCAGTCCCATATTCGTACTGCCTGAGTACTGGCGGCGCGGCATAGGCGCGCGTGCGATCGGCTATATGAGAGCGATGTATCCTGATGCGGTGCGCTGGACGCTGAGCACCATGGCCCGGGATGAGGCAAATCGCGCATTCTATCACAGCCTGGGCTTTGAATGCGAGGGCGATGCGCGCCCGTTGGGCAGCGATGTGGAGCTGGCGCGGTATGCGCTGAGCGTGCATGCGCCTGTGCGGCGTGAGCTGGCGGCGTATGTGCGGCGGGAGGTGCTGCCGTGCTATAATGGCTTTGACGAAGGGCATGACATGTTTCATGCGCTGAACGTTATTAGCGCCGCGCTTGAGCTCGCACGCGAGGTCGGAGAGGATGTGAACCTGGCCTATGCGGCGGCGGCGTGCCATGATCTGGGCTTGCGGTATGGCCGCAGCGAACATAATCTGCATTCGGGCAAACTGGTGCGCGCTGACGCGCGGTTGCGTGAGCTGCTGGGCGAGGCGGCGCTGGAACAGGTGGCGCGCGCGTGTGAAGATCACAGGGCTTCAGGCAGCGCACCGCGCGAATTGCTGGGCCGCATTATTGCCGACGCCGACCGCGAGCTGGAACCGCGGCGGCTGATATATCGCACATTGTCCTATGGTTGGGCACACTATCCTGAGCTGAACGAAGCTCAGCAGATACAGCGTGCGATAGATCATCTGCACGACAAGTATGGACAGTTGGGCTATATGCGGCTGTGGCTGAATGCAGGGCCGATGCAGGCATACCGCCGGGAACTGCTGACGCTGCTCGAAACGCCGGAACGCATCGAGCGCATCTGTGCAGAGTTCGTGAGAGATATCTGCGGCATTTGATTGTATGTTTCGTGATAAGGGCGCAAAAACTTGCATTTTGACAGCATAAAATGACCAAGTGCCTGCAACTGATGCTGCCTCACAGGCGCAGCCGCGGTTTGCAGGCACTTGGTATCATATACCGGGGTGAGTATGATCGAATCGCGTTTCCGGCCGACTGGAGCCCGATAAAGCCTCCGCTGCCTGTCCTTTGGCGCTGCTTGCGCATGCAGACGACTTTCAGCATGCGTCACAACAGCAGTGTCAACCCGATGTTGAGCAGTACGCCGGGTATGCCCAGCAGTCCGGTTATCAGCACTGTAAATGGGTTTATGGCGACCGTAAAGCCGGTTAGACCGCTGAACAGGTTGACCAACCACATGAGCAGCGCGCCGACCAGCGAGTTGAGCACCAGTCGCCACAACCACTTACCCGGCACGAGCAACAGTCGCCCCAGCATGTACAACAGCGCCAGCCCAACTCCATATGCCAGCAGCAGTTCCCACGGTATCGCCATTAGCACCACTCCTCGATTAAGCATATGCGGCGCAGCGCGCATTGATGCGTGCCGGACGGCGGTGATCGAGGCTATGGGACGGGCAAATGCCGGGCCGCGCACACGTGCTTGGCCTGCCGGGTGAGTGCGGCCGTGGTCAACTTACGCCGCACAGCGCGCGCGCATTGGCCAGCATGGCGCTCAGCAACTCATCCAGTGTAGGTTCGTTTAGCGTCATCAGCGTCGAAATCAGCCGCACATCATAGCCTTGCGCGCGGAGCGTGTCGACCAGCTCGGCTGGAGCCTGTCGCTCCAGCACCACTATCTGCGCGCCGGATTCGCTCAACTGGCTCAGCAATTCGTCCAGATCGGCGCCGGTGACCTCGGATGCCGGTTCGCGCGGGTAGACAATGGTCCAGTTCATGCCCAGCTCGTCCAGCGCATATGGCGCACCTTCGTACAGCGCGGCGCACAGCGCGTTCGGAGCCGATTCGCGCAGCGCCGCCAGTTCGCCTAAGGCTTCATCCATCAGCCGGCGCGCTTCCGCGTAATTGAGCTCAAAGCGCTCGGCATACGCCGGGTACAGTTCACACAGCGATTCTTTCAGCGCGTCCAGCGCCGCCGACAATCGCTCCATGCTCAGGTAAGAATTCGGATTTTCGCCGGAATAATGCTCGTAATAGTCGTAATCGGTCAGTTCGTCGTCCAGCGCGGCATATTCGAGGGGCGCGTCGGCAAGCGTTATCACTGCCGGCCCTGATTCTGCGCTGGTCAGCGTGCCGGCAAAGCTCTCAAGACCTTCGCCCCAGATCACGCAGATCTCGGCATTGCTGAGCTGTATGTAGTCCCAGTCGGACATGTCGTAAAGCCTTACGCAGTCCAACTGCGGTTGCACCAGTTGCAGCGGCGTAAATTCCTCTATGCCGCGTAGCATCTGCTCGACCAGTGCAAAGACCGGCGGCAGGCTTGCATATACTCGGTGCTGTCCGGTCGCTTCGGCTGGCTGCAACGCGTCCGTCGAGGAATTGGCGTCGCCGCTCAGGTCGATGTCGGGGCGCACATCCGGCAGTGTCCGGGATGTGGCGGTGGGCAGCGCCTGTTCGGCGTTAACCGGTAGCGCTATGGCGCAAATCAGCGCAATCGACAGCGCCAGAACGCGCATCAGTTGACCGCGCATTGTGTGCGCGATATCGCATCTATTCAATATGCTTCACCTTTATCTTGTATTGAGCTCGGCGCCCAACGTCAGTATACTCCTGTGAGGTTAACAACACGTAAAAGACGCGCGGCTGAACTGAGGGCGTATTGCAAAATTTCGCGCGGCGCAGTATAATTGACTACGCAGAAAATGCAAACCTGTGACGGAAAGAGCGTCGTGCACAGGCATGCCTCAAGCGAGCCGGCGAGGGTGGAAGGCCGGCGGGCGTGCGCGCGGCGCGTGGGTTCCCGAGGGCCCGGCCCCAAAGCGCTGGCAAGTAGGGCGGGACGCAGGCCCGGCGTTATATGGGCGGGGAAATTCGTTTCCCGGTGAGTGGGCGCGTCATGCGCCAAGTAGGGTGGTACCGCAGTAGATCTGTCCCTTGTGTGGGCGGGTCTTATTTTTTGCTTTATGGGAGGTTTTATTATGGAAAGTCAGGAACGCCGTAAGGTGATCTTCAGTGGAATACAGCCTTCGGGCAATCTTACGTTGGGAAACTATATAGGCGCGCTGCGCAACTGGAAGCTGCTGGAAGACGATTATGACTGCATATACAGCGTCGTGGATCTGCACGCGATAACTGTGCGGCAGGATCCGGCGCAGCTGCGCCAGCGGTGCCTGCAGGTGGCCTCGATACTGCTGGCTTGCGGCCTCGATCCCGAAAAGAGCCTGATATACTGCCAGAGCCATGTGCCGGCGCATTGCCAGCTGGCATGGGTGCTCAACTGTTTTACCTATATGGGCGAACTCAGCCGCATGACCCAGTTCAAGGACAAGGCGGCGCGCCAGGCCGACAACATAAATGCGGGCCTGTTCGACTATCCGGTGCTCATGGCGGCGGATATACTGCTCTACCAGGCGGATCTGGTGCCGGTCGGCGTGGACCAGAAGCAGCATCTGGAGCTGGCGCGCGATATCGCTATCAGGTTTAACAACCTGTATACGCCCACGTTCACCGTGCCCGATGGCTATATTCCCAAGGTGGGCGCCAAGATAATGAGCCTGCAGGATCCCGCGCGCAAGATGTCCAAGTCGGATCCCGAGGAGACCTATATCGCCATACTCGACGATCCGGACGTGATACGCCGCAAGCTCAAGCGCGCGGTGACCGACTCGCTGGGTCAGATCCACTATGATCCTGAAAATCAGCCGGGCGTCGCCAACCTCATGTCGATATACGGCGCACTCAAGGGCGTAGACATGGCTCAGGTCGAGCGCGACTTCGAGGGCATGGGCTATGGCGAGCTCAAAAACGGCGTGGCAGATGTGATAATCGCTGAGCTCAGCCCGCTGCAGGCTGAGTACCGCCGCATAATGGCTGATAAGGCCTACCTGCAACAGGTGCTCAGCAACAGCGCAGAGCGCGCTGCACATATAGCTCAGCGCACGCTCGACAAGGTCTATCGCAAGGTCGGACTCGCGCCGCGCAAGCTGTGAGCGTGGGGCATGCGCATATAATACTTGACGGCATGACGGCGGCATACGGCGTGTGCGCACCGGCATGCCGTCGTGTTTATAGGTAGTTGCGTAATTCCATAAAAAATTAACCAAAGCCGGTCCGTTTGCCCGCAAAAAGCCGCGCTGATGCGGTATACTCTTGTGCGTGGAGGTGGCCGATGAAGCGATTATTGAGCGGACGGCGGCTGGCGGCGCTGTGCGTACTTGCGGCGCTGGCAGTTGCAGGACTGGGGGCGTATGCGGCATGGCTGTTTAGGTATTCAGGCGTCAGTGAGGTCGAACCGGTCGCCGATGCCAATGAGCCCGATGCCGACTACACGCTGGACATAACCCCATACTACGACGTGGGCGCGCTGTATGTCAGGCAGACGATAGAGTTCACAAATCCCGGCGAAGCGCTCGACCGGCTGGTGCTGTGTCTGCCGGGCAATGCGTATAGGCGCGCGACTACTGCGCCATTGGATTCCGACTCGTTTGACGAAGCGTTTGAGGACAGCTATTCGCCGGGCGGTCTGGAGTTTAAGGTGGTGTCGGTCGATGGCCATGAGGTAGAGTGGGGCGTATCGGGTACGAGCGAAGCACTGCTGACACTGCTGTGCGACGTGGCTGAAGGCGCGAGCACGACGGTATATCTGGAGTACTATGCACTGATACCCGAATTTGAAGGCGCCGGCGGATTTGGCGACGATGAATGGCGGCTCGGGGAGTTTTACCCTTACCTGGCGTGGCTCAAAGACGGCGAGTGGACGGCGTATACGCCCACGTATGTGGGACAGTACGCATGCGCGCCAATCGCGGATTACGATGTCACGCTGCGGGCACAGAGCCGGTTCGACGTGATATCCACGGGCGTGGCTTCCATCCAGGACAGCGCGGATGGCTGGAACACATGGCGCATAACCGCACGCGATGCACGTGAACTGGGCATTGTAATGCGCACAGGCGGCTGTGCGTATGAACGCGATGTCGGTGGCGTCAAGGTGCGGGTGTATGGCCATGACCGGACGCAGGCACGGCGCGCAATTGACGTGGCCGCCGCCGCGCTTGAGTTCACAAGCGAAATATATGCCTATCCGTACGCCAAGCTGGACATAGTGCTGGGCGATTACGCGGGGCGAGATTGGTCGATAAGCGGATTGATTATCGCCGATGGCAGCGATTGGAAGGCGCAGTTGCCATACCTGATCGCGCGGCAGTGGTGGGGCGGCCTGGTGGGCTGTGACAGCATGCTCGAACCCTGGCTGAGCGAGGCGCTGGCGCAGTACTGCGCGCTCGAATGCGCGCGCGTAGCCGGGCTGGACAGCTATTCTGCGCTGCGCAGTGCGGTTGACTCGGCAGTCGGCATAACGCTGCCCGGTGGCCTGACGGTCGAAAGCGAAGGCTCGGCGTTCAGCTCGTGGCAGGACTATATCAATGTGCTGCGCTATCGTGGCGCGGCGGTGTTGGAACTGATGGATATGGCCATGGACGGTCAGCTCACTGCGGCTTTGAGCGAATACGCGCGCGCAAATGCGTATGGCTTTGTACAGCGCGCGGACTTTGTAGCCGCGCTGAATGCGGTCAGCGGTGAGGACTGGAGCGCCTGGCTCAATGAGACGCTGCAAGGTATCGGCCAGGCAGGCTGAACTGAGGCACATGCTAAGGAGTGGACGGTATGTCGGGAAATGATATTGTACTGTATATCACGCTGGGATTCATGCTGATATGCTTTGTGGTGTGGCTCTGGCAGTCGATCGTCAAGCGCAGGCGCCTGGAAGACGACATTGCTCAGCAGCGTGAGTCGGATGGCAATGACGATAGCGGCGAGGCAGACGTACAGCCGCGAGATGATGAGGCGCAGCGCAAGTGATGTGGATGTGGCTGCGATTTGTGGCGGGCTTATGCCAATGTGTGGATGATGGAGCGATTGACCTGCGCGGTGGATTTTGCGCCTGTACATGAATTGCTTAGAAAGTCGGACGATTTGAGCCTGAAAAATGCAGGCTTGGGCCAGTAATGGCGCGTGCGGCTTTCGGCGCGACTGCTCATCAAACCGGGAAAGTACATTTGGTAAGCGCTTGAAACCTTAATTGGTTTGCCAACTCTCGGAGCTGTTGCCCATGTATGGGCGACGGCTCTTTTTGATTAGTGCATTTTGGCAGTTGAGCGAAGAGAAACAGAAAACTAACCGCTATTCATGTGTGATAGCGATTTGGATATCTGGTTGGTGAATCATCGCGAGTCGACTTGATGCGCGGCACGTGGGGCTCTGACAGGGCAACTGTTGATGCGAGATGCTGTATGAATGCACTGAGATAAGTGACGCATGCAAGACGCAATAGAATGCGTTTAGAGGACAAATGCGCAAAAAATACGCAATTAACTATTGACAAATGGCCCGAAATGTGGTATAATATATACCATAAGCAGCACACATACGCAATGAACTGCATATAATGATGGTTGTTTTTGAGTCGAATCGCAGATTTATACCCTATAATTGATTCGATATGACGTTGATTTGCTGTTAATGCAGTGATATATGTCGCTACACTTATTGCCGCCTGGTAATGATACGACCGATTGAGCCTGAGTGTCATACTGGCGGCAATCATATAACATTGATACGCAATGACATGCGCGCAATATAATGCGCAAGAACTGGAGGCACGTTATGGCTGGAGACAACAATACCCTGCTTAAGCTATGCGGTGCAACGCGCACCGAGCGCGACAGGTTGGCGCACCTGCCAACTGAACCCCGCGCTTTGCTGCGTCAGCAGATAGAATTGCTGGCACTGCGCGAGCGGCGCGCAATGCGTGCCATGGCGGCGTTGAAGCGCCTGTGCCGCAACTCGGTGGGCGCGTTGGAGGAGCATACTCAAAAGGACTCGCGCACATGCGGCAAAGCGGCCGCCGACAGCGAACAGACAGTAAGCGAGCACAGCACGCGCCGTCGCAGCATATTCGATGCGCGTCAGGAGCTTGAAGCTCAACTCAACAAGCTCAATGAACAGAAGCTAAAGGCGATAGAACTGCTCGCCCGGCTGGATGAACGGCAGGGCGAACAACAGCCCGGAGTGCGCTTTTCGATATGCATACCCGACAATGGACGCGCACGCGTGGAGCCTGAAGCCGGACCGGATCTGGCAGGTCTGGAGCAGGACGGAGCTGAGGTAGCAGAGTTCGCACTGGCGGGGACAGCGCCGGACTTTGGGCCGGAGTTCGCAGTACAGTGACGCCGCAGTGACAAAACAAGCATGCAACGTACAAGGAGATGAAGCGATGCATATGCCTGGCGACAGCGCTGGCCTGGAGGGCTCGAGCATGGGCGACATGAGCCTGCCGACAGCTGCGGTGAGCGAGGTGGTGCGCATCGCTCCGCAGCCTGGCCCACAACAGCAGTTCCTGGAGTCGGATGCGGACATAGTGATATATGGCGGTGCGGCGGGCGGCGGCAAGACATACGCATTGCTGTTGGAGGCCCTGCGCAATGTGGATGCGCCTGGCTTTGGCGCGGTGATATTCCGGCGCAATGCAAACCAGATACTGGCACAGGGTGGATTGTGGGATACGTCGCGCGACATATACTCCGGGCTGGCACAGATGAGGTTGACGCCCACGCCGCGCTGGCTGTTTCCCTCGGGTGCGCGGATATCGTTTGCATGTCTGGAGGATGAGGCGGCGGTGCTCAAGTGGCAGGGCAGTCAGATAGCGCTGATATGCTTTGACGAGCTGACTCATTTCAGTCGGGCGCAGTTCTTCTATATGCTCTCGCGCAATCGCTCGACCTGTGGCGTGCGGCCGTATGTGCGCGCCACATGCAATCCCGACAGCGACAGCTGGGTCGCTGATCTGGTCAGCTGGTGGATATCGCCGGAGACAGGCTATCCATTGCCAGAGCGCTCAGGGGTAAAGCGCTATATGGTGCGCACTGGCGACTCGCTGTGTTGGGGCGATACGCCCGCCGAACTTGCCGAGCGACTGCGTGGTACAGAGTGGGCGGGCATTGCGCCCAAGAGCTTGACGTTCATATCCTCGACGTTGGCCGATAACCGCATACTGATGCAGCGCGATCCGGGATACCTTGCCAATCTGTTGGCATTGCCGACTGTGGAGCGCGAGCGGCTGCTAAACGGCAATTGGAAGATACGGCGGGCGGCCGGTGCGTACTTCAGCCGGGCGCGGGTGAACATTCTTTCCGAACCGCCGGACGACGTCGTGCGCTGCGTGCGCGCGTGGGATCTGGCGGCGGGCGAGGAGCACTCCGGTAGCGACGCTGCATACACTGCGGGCGTGCTGTTGGGCAAGCGCAAAAGCGGACGCTATGTGGTGCTGGATGTAATCAATCGCCGGATGGGCGCTGGCGACGTGCGCGCATGCGTAGTGGCTACCGCGGCGGCGGATAGGGCGCGCTATCGCAATGTTCGGGTGCGGCTCAACCAGGATCCCGGTCAGGCCGGCAAGGACCAGGCTGAGCAGTATCTGAAGCTGTTGAGCGGTCATGCGGTCAGCATTGTGCGCGAGACCGGTTCGAAGACGGCGCGCGCTGAACCTTTTTCGGCGCAGTGGCAGGGCCTTGCGGGCGCGGTGCGCGGCAATGTCGATGTTGTGGAAGCCGACTGGAACGCAGACTATTTTGCGCAGCTTGAGAGCTTTCCCGACTCGCGCTTCAAGGACATGGTGGATGCCAGCGCCACGGCGTTGAACGAGCTTGAGCGCGGTGCGCCGGCGACGCGGTTGCCGGATGGCGGCAAGCTCAGCGCCGCTTCACGGTGGAGAGGTTGACCGCGCAGCTTGGCCGGGTCGCTGCGCATTGTATACGTAATCCTCAAGCATGTCAATAGTGCTACGGATACGCGCATGACCTTTCACAGCGGTGTCGACCAGAGTATGCGGCCAAACTCACATATGCCATACTGCATTTGAATATGAAAAACGCTATCGGCTGGTAGTGTGGCAGAAATTCAGCAAAAGCAAGCGTGCAGCTTCATATGACAATATCCATTCTCACATTTGCCCGTAAAAGCGATCAGATATAGTTCATACAAACTCCTAATGTACTTTGGCGTTATCGCAACGCCTCATAATCCAAAGTGACATGATTCGAGTGTGAAAACAAGTACCCATGACACGCAACGAAATACGCATTGAAAAATAATAAACCTTGCCCAACACGACCAATGACATGGCGACTGCGAAAGGAGCAAAGCGATGAAAGTCGGAGGCGAGCCAAGACAGCTCAAACAGTATGGGCGCGTGGGACAGCGCCGCTTTGGAGGTCGGTTCTTTGAGGAGTTTCTGCCGGCGCTGCAGGGGCGGCAGGGCATTGAGATGTACCGACAGATGGCGGAGAACGACTCGGTGATAGGCGCGATACTGTTCGCAGTGGAGATGCTGGTGCGACAGGTCAAGTTCGACGTGGAACCGGCATCGGACAACGAACGCGACCTGAAGGCCGCGCGGTTTGTCAGGCAGTGCATGCATGACATGAGCGTTTCATGGCAGGACGCGCTGTCCGAGATGCTGTCGTTTTTGACATTTGGCTGGAGCTATCACGAGATACTGTACAAGCGCCGCCAGGGCCGCCGGGCCGACAGCAGATCCAGCCGCTATGACGACGGGCTGATAGGCTGGCAGGACTTTGCGATACGCGCCCAGGACAGTCTGGTGCGCTGGGAATATGGCCCGGACGACGAGCTGCGCGGCATGGTTCAGGTCACGCCGCCCGACTACCAGGAGCGCTTTATACCCATTGACAAGGCGCTGCATCTGCGCACAAAGTCGCGCAAGGCCAATCCGGAGGGCGTATCGATACTGCGCAACTGCTACCGCGACTACTTCTTCAAGAAAAACCTGCAGGAAACCGAGGGCATAGGCGCTGAACGCGGCGCGATAGGCGTGCCTATGTTGACTCCTCCCGAAGGCGTCAACATCTGGGAGGATGACGAGGAGAGCCGCGCGCTGCTGATGCAGGCCGAAGCATTGGTGCGCAACGTGCGCCGCGACAATGTGGATGGCGTAGTATTGCCGTATGGCTGGAAGCTGGAATTGCTCAGCGGTGGCGCAAAGCAGCTCGACCTGGGCGCGATCATTGAGCGCTACGACCGGCGAATTGCAATGTCGGTGCTGGCCGACTTTATAATGCTGGGGTCGAGCTCGACAGGCAGCTATGCGTTGTCATCGGATAAGACCGAACTGTTTGCACTGGCGCTGGGCACTTATCTGGACATAATCTGCGATGCGTTCAATACGCAGGCGATCCCGCGCCTGTTCGACCTGAACCGGCGCGCGTTTGGCGAAATTGCTGAGTACCCGCGCCTGCGGCATGGCGACATCGAAAAGCCGGATCTGAACATGCTGGGCGGTTTCATAGAGCGCATGGCGGGCATGGGACTGATAACGCCCGACCGGCGCACTGAAAAGTATGTGCGCCAGTTGGCCGAACTGCCCGAGCGCGACGAACTGGCCCCTGAGCCGGGTGCTGAAAGGAGGTGAGGGACATGTATTTCAAAATAGCCAAGGCAGGCCGCGATGAGCACATGGTATTTGGCTGGGCATGGGTTGCCTCAGGCGGCGACGGCCGCGCGATTGTCGACAGCCAGGGCGATGCAATAGAGCCGGATGAGCTGGAACGCGCCGCATATCAGCACGTGCTGGAGTTCCGCCAGGCGGGCGGCGGTCACGACCCGGCGCAACGCGGCGTGGGCGTGCTGGTGGAGTCGGTGGTGTTCACGCCCGAAAAGCGCGCTGCTATGGGCATAGGCGACGCCGTGCCCGATGGCTGGTGGGTGGGCTATCTGATTCGCGACGAGGCTACCTGGCAGCGCATTTTGTCGGGCGAGTACTCGATGTTCTCGATTGAGGGCGTTGCCTATCGCGACGACGGCGCGGCGGAGTATGATGTTTAATTTCATTGAGAGGGGATGGTACTGTTGCCGAGGCTGCTTAAACGGCTGAGGATATCCAGCGTCGACCTGTGCAGGCGCGGCGCAAACCCGTTGGCGCGAGTGGCGCTGAGCAAGTCGGATGCCGGCGAGGAGCTGCGCGCGCAGCTCATGGAACTGGCCGGCGCGGAGCTGACGCTCGAGGAGTTGCTCGACGCTTTGGCGCGAATACTGGAGCAGGCACACGCCACTAGCGCCGACGAGTCCGAGGGTGAAGTTGAGGCGGAGGCTGCACCGCATGACGCCGCAGTAGAATCGACGCCTGCCGATACTGCAACTGGCGCTGTGGCCGTCAAGGCTGATCGCCAGTCTGGCGCAGGTCAGCGCGACGTCCAGCCCGCGGTGCAGAATGCCCATAGCTGGGCAGCGCGGCTTATGGGCTGGGGCAAGGCCCGTCATGGCGCTGCGCCTACGGCCCGTGAGGAGTACTCGCGCATGCCGGTGCATCCTGAGGTGCGGCGCGCGCTTGAGGAAGTGCGCGCACTGCGGGATGCGCTGGCGCAGGAACGCGCCACAGCCGTGGCCAAACGCTATGAAGGCGTGTGCGACGAGCCGGATGCGCTGGCGGGCAGACTTGCACGGCTGCGCGCGCTGGACGGCGAGGCGTATGGCGACTATGTCGCGCTGCTGGATGAATTGGCGGAGGCGCGTCGGATTGAGCCGTTCATGAAGGAATACGGCTCCTCGCGCAGCGTAGGCGGGGTGCTGGATGCGCGCGTGGCCGAGATAATGCGCGCAGATCCCAAGCTCACGCGCGCGCAGGCGGTCGTGCGCGCTTATCAGAGCGATCCGGACATACCTGAAGTATTGTAAGGAGGCTATGCAATGAGCTATATAGGCGATACCATCAACACCTCTGCGACGATTGCCGAGCGCGCGGGTGCTCAGATAGAAGACGGCGCGGGTCGCGCAGTCAAGTTCGACTCAAATGGCGATGTGGTGCTGTGCAGCACTTCGGGAGAGCCCGCACTGGGACTGCTGATTGCCCAGACGCCGGACAATGTCGAGCTGGGGGACATAGTCACCGTTCAGATAAAGGACGTGGGACTGTGGGTCAGCGGCGGCAGCTTTGGCAAGGGCACGCTGCTTGCCAACGATAGCCAGGGCCGTGCAGTTACGGCGGCGTCCAACGGATTCATAACGGCCATCGCGCTTGAGTCCAGCAGCGGCGCAGGTCAGTTTGTCAAGGTCCAGCTGATAAAGAGCGGCTATAAGCTCTGATGACGCGCTCAAGGCCCGGAACCTGTCGGTGCGATCTGATGGGCTTTGATATGACGGCAACCGCTGTGTTGCGTGCGCCATGTCGTCCGGTGATATATGCGCGGGCGCCTCGCCCGCATGAATAGGAGGAGCAATATGTCGATAACGCCTGTGGAGATCAGCAAGAGCATTGCCAGCGGCGCGTTTCAGCCCAATACGTATTTGACCAACCTGTCGCTGGCGTCGTTTCAGAGCGACGATGACTTTGCGGCAACCAAACTGTTTCCGATAGTCCCCGTTGCGCTTCCGGTGGGACGCTACTTCAAGTTTACCGCGGCAGATCTGGCGCGCGACAGCGTTCAGCTCAAGCCGGCGTTCGGGCGCGCGCAGCCGGCGCTGATGGGCCTGGCGGACGATGGCTACGACTGCCGGGTGGAGCAGCTGATAATCGGCATCGATCAGCTCAGCTCGCTGCCGTTTTCCAGAGTGGGCGCGCCGGGCGCGGCTGATCCGCGCGTGGGCAAGGTGCGCGCGGCAATGGATCAGGCCAAGCTCCATCTGGATGCACGCTTTGCGGAGAGCTTCTTTGCAAGCGGTGTGTGGAGCAATGAATATACCGGCGTGACTGGCACCGCCAGCGGTCAGCAGTTCCTCAAATTCAACGAGGACGGCTCTGATCCGGTAATGCTGGTAGACCAGCTGATGCTGGACATACGCCGCAATGGACGCCGTAAGCCCAACAAGATCGCCCTGGGCATGGAGACGTTCATAGCGCTCAAGCACAATCCGGCGGTGCTGGACCGTGTAAAGTACTCGGGCTATTCCGAGCATCCGGCGACCGTAAACGAGAGCGTGTTGGCTCAGCTGTTCGGTGTGGACAAGGTCGTGGTGCTGGCCAGCAGCTACAATAGCGCCGCGCTGGGCGCGCCGGTTGACATGGAATTCGTCTGTGACCCCAAGGGCATGCTGATCTGCTACGCGCCCGATGCCCCGGCGATAGACGAGCCCTCGGCCGGGTATACGTTTGCCTGGGACATACTGGGCGGCGGCCAGTTCATAGCGATGAGCCAGTGGGAAGGCGAGCCCGGTACTCACAGCGAGTACGTCGAGGCGCTCATGGCCTGTGACATGAAGAAGACCTGTGATGAGCTGGCGGTATACTGCGCCGACTGTGTATGACGCGTCGCGCGTCGGGGCGCATGTGCGCCCGCGCATAGGCGTTCATCATTGACAAAGCGTTCAGGCGTCGCCCCGCACAGCCGGGGCGGCGCAGTTGGGGAGGCGATTAGGTGGGCTATACATACGATCAAACCAAGATACTCGATTGGGGCGTGGACCGGATGCGCCTGGACCTGGGCGACGTGGATGTCGAAAACGGCCCCGACTCCTGCGCGCTGAGCGACGAGGAGTACGAGGCGCTGATTGCCGACACATACGGCTCGGGCCGTACCTGGAAGTACGCCCAACTGCGCTGCCTGCAGGTCATCGTTGCGCGCATGGCGATGATGACGGATGTGCACCTGGATGGGTTGACGCTGGACATGGGCGAACGCTATGAGCGCTGGCGCATAATGCTGCGTTGCAAGCAGGAGCTGTTCAAGGGCATGAGCGCCCCGCTCAGCTCGCGCGCAACGAACAACTATCAGATATCCAAGGGCATGCATGACAATCCGCGCGCGATTGGCGGTGTCGGCTGATGGTCAGTTATAAGGCGGGGCGGATGCTGAACAGGTTTGACGTGTACTCACGCGTCGGCGCGCTGGATGCGAGCGGTCGAGTAGGATATTCACGCGGCGCGCTCAAAGGTCGCGTGCGCGCGTTTGCCAGTGCAATAGACCCGAATGAACAGTTGACCGGCCATCAGCTCGAACATCCTGCAACCCACCGGCTGATAGTCCGTGGCAAGGCGGACATAGTGCCTGGCGATGTGCTGGAGCGCGACGGCGAGCGCTACTTTGTGAGCGCCGTACGCGACGTTGGGCTCATGGGACTGTTCACGGTACTGATATGCGTGCGACGTGAGGTGTGATGCGGCGAGACTGTGTTGCAGTATGAGTGTATCACATATGCGCAATATATTGCATAAACGGCGCGGATGGTCATTCGGCGATAGGGCATTTGCGCGGCATTTCAAGGAGGTCATGCAATGGCGTTGAGCGATGAAATAGACATGCGGTTTGAACAGGCGCTGCACGATATCGAGTCGCAGGTGCGCTCCCGGTTAGGCGCAGCGCCCGGCGCGCTCAGAAATGCGGCGACGGACGTGCTTACCGGCGAACGCAGTGGACGCTACTACGCGACGGCGGGCGGCGGCTATCGTGCATCGGCCCCGGGCGAGCCGCCTGCGCGACGCACTGGCGCATACGAGCGCAGCTGGAACGCTCAGCCGCTGGGTGAGCAAAACCTGCCGGATGGCGTACGCTTTACCATACGCCTTGCGACGTCCATGCCCGAGCGTGCGCGCAGACTGGAGTACGGCAGCGGAGGCGTGGCGGCGCGACCGCATGTGGAGCGCATACGTTCGGCGGGCGTCGCCGAGGTGCTCCGGTTGTTGCGGGGAGGGGATTGATTGGAACAGCTCATGCTTGAGGCGCTCAGGCGCACGCGCGCGTTGGAAGACCTGGCGCGCTACGGTGATGGGCGCGCGATATTCTTCAGAACTGCGCCGGCGGATGTGGAGTTTGACAGTACCGGTTACCCGTACTGTGTGTTCGATTGGCTGCCCTTACCCGCGGCACCGTGCATAGGCACGCTGACGATAGACATTGTCGCGCTGGACGAAGGCGTATGTGCACCGGCGGCCATGGCTGATGCGCTGCGCGCCGAATTGGACGGCATGGCGTTCGGCGGGGAATCGGCGCGCGTGCTGCACTGGCGAGGTACAGGTGAGTTCAGCGGTGGCGATGGTGCGCGCATTCCGCGCGTAGCAGGCGCGACGCTGGAGTTCGAGGTGTATGAATTTGCCGCGCCGGTGAACGGGTTTGAGCAGGCGCTGAGCCAATCGACGGGTGCGCTGTTGGGTGTGGATTACGCCGATGTGCATTCGGCCGATCCGGCTGGCGAGCTGATGGCGCGCACTCCGTACTGCGTACAGCTTACGTCGGTCACGCGCCAGAACGCCGCGCCGGGATATGAGTTCGCAAGCTTTGAAGCGGCGCTCAGACTGCCAGGCGCCACGCGGGAATGCGCCTGTGAGGCACAGCGCCGGTTGGGCGTGACCGGCGTGATGAGACTTGGCGACGGCGCCGCGCTGCTGGATTCGACGCGGCTTGCGCTGACTGCGGATGGCTTTGCGCAGGGACAGATCACGCTGCGCGGGCGCTTTAATGCGTTGGGGCTGAATGCGTCGGGGCCGATTCTGGGCAGCGTGCACATGGATGGCGCGATTAAACTGGAAATTGACGGAGTATGATCCGACACGACTGCAAGGGGGTAAAAGCATGGCAGGAATTGCGTTCACGGCGGGACAGACCATGGTGCGGCCCGGCGTGTACAATCGCTATGTGCAGGTATCGACGCCGCTGTATGAAGGCGCGAGCGACGGCATTGTAGCGTGCGTGCTGAGCGCGCAGTGGGGGCCGCTGGGCGAGGTGGTGGAACTTACCACGCTCAAACAGGCCAAGCAGGCGTTTGGCGGCGATGCGGAGTTGGCCCAACAGGTATTTGCGGGCGGCGCAAGCGCAATATTTGCAGTGCGCGCAGGTACCGGAGGCACCAGGGCGACGCATTCGCTTAACGATGCACAGGACGAGGGGGCAGTCACAGTGACTGCAAAGTACCCGGGCGCGCGCAGTTTTGTCTGCACGTTGACCGGCGCGGACGGCGATGAGCGGCAGTTTGTGCTCAGCGAGGGCGGCGCTGTGCTGGAGCGGATTGCGTTTGCGGCCGGCGGTGACGAGGCGTCGGCGCTCATCGAAGCCGGCGCGGCATCGGCCTATCTGGACTTTGCGCGCGCAGATAGCTACTCGGGCAGCGGCGCGCTTGCCGAACAGGTGGAAACGGCATTCCAGGCGGGCGCCGATCCGGATGTCGACGATCAGGCATATGCCGATGCGCTTGAACGCCTTACGCCTTATGCCTGGAACTGCGTTTGCCTGGACAGTTCCGACGCTGAGCTGCATAGCGCGCTGCACTCGTACATGACCAGCGCATGGCAGGATGGTCACACTGGCTTTGCGGTGATAGGCGAAGCGGTGACCACGCCGCTTGAAACGCGCATAGCCAGTGCCCGTGCGCTAAATGACTACCGCATGGTGTACGTAGGCAGCGGCTGGTACGAGGCGGGGGACGTACTGGTGGACGGATGGCGTGCGGCGGGGCGCGTTGCCGGTATGATAGCCAGCGTGCCCTCCAATCAGTCTATCACGCACCGCACGGTTTCAGGTGCGGTCAGATGCGCTGAAGCGCTGACCAATTCACAGTATGTGAGCTGCATCAATGCGGGCATGGTCGTGTTCTCGCTGTCGCCCAGCGCGCAGGTCTGGGTCGAAAACGGCATAACCACGCTGAGCGCGCCCTCCGGTGAAGACGACGCGGGTTGGATGAAGATCAAGCGCGCCAAGGTACGCTTTGAGCTTATGGATCGGCTCAGCGCGACCGTTGCGCCGATGATAGGCAATGTGGCCAACGACGATGACGGCCGCGCTGCGGTGGTGCAGGCGATACAGGGCCTGCTGCGGTCGATGATATCCGAGGGCAAGTTGATGAGCGATGCCGCCGTGGCGCTTGATCCGGATCAGCCGCCGGCTGGCGACAGCGCCAGTTTCATCATAACCGCCAACGACGTCGACGCTTTGGAAAAGGTATACTTTACATACCAGTTCCGCTTTGCGCAGCAGTGAGGAGGTGTAGCCAGTGAGTGACAAGACGCTAGATGTGCGAAGGCTTATGACGGGTCGGGATGGCCAGCTCTACGTGACCGGCGCCAATCGCCGTCAGATATTCCTGGCGGAGGTCGACTCGTTTCAGGCGCAGATATCGTTCTCAAATGCCGACTTTCAGCCGGTCGGGTCGTATCTGGGGTATGCGGTGCCGGTGTCGTACACTGTGACGCTGACGTTCTCTGAGGCGGTCATACGCGACGACGTCGTGCTCAAGCCGATATACGATGCGCTGTCCAGCGGCATTGCGCCTACATTCGAGTTCTGCGGCCGGTTCAAAAATGCGGACGGACAGTATAACCGTCAGGTGTTCCGCGACTGTGTGCCGGACGGCTCAGTCGATCTGATGAACCTGGCGCCGGGCGAGATAGTCAAGCGCCAGTGGTCGTTCCGCGTCAACTCCGCGCCGCAATTGCAGGAGTATATTACGACCTGATAAACTGACGCTGCGCGGCGGACAGTCAGTTGCGCGCAATGACACGCCGGCCGCAACCGCCCGCCGCGCAAATCGACACATATAAGGAGGCGCGCCATGCCGGATATTTCAGATGGGACGCTGAACATGGACGAACTGGAGCGACTGCTCACGGCGGCCGCGTTCAAGGACGACGCCGCCAATTGGGAACACATCGTGATACGCCGCAAGGGGCAGAAACTGCTCGAGTTCAGCATAAGGCCACTGGATGAACTGGAGCTGGCTGAGCTCAGACGCGAATGCACGCGCTATGTGCCCAACCCTGCCGGTCGCGAATACCCCAGGATTGAGGGCGAGGTAAACCTGGTAAAGCTCAGGTCGCTCAAGATATACACCGCCACAGTCAGCGCCGACCGCGCGCGCATGTGGGATGACCCTCAGCTGCAGCAAAGGCTGGGCGTTATGCGCGGCGAGGATGTTATAGACTGCGTGCTTATGGCGGGCGAAAAGGATGCCGTGATCGAACGCATCGACGCCATATCGGGCTATGGAGCGCAGCTGGTCGAAGCAGCAAAAAACTGATTCGGGCCGGCGGCGCGGCCCTGTGGATGCACTTTATGTTCCAGCGCTGTGGCATTACACCCGCGCAGGCGCTGGGCCTTGAGCCGTCACGGCTTAACGCGCGCGCCCACGCCGCGTTTCTTGTGGCCAGCGAGATGCTTGCCCGGGAACAGGGCGACGCGCAATAGGAGGTGAAGCGCGTGGATGACGTTACAATTGAGATCGTAGCCGAACTGCGGGACGAGGCCAGTAAACCACTCAAGTCGCTGACGTCGCTGAGCGAACGGCTCACAACTGCGCTGGATGCGATGCGCACGCGGCTCAGTCGCACAAGCGTTGAGGCCACCGCATTGGCCGGCGCACTGGACCGACTCGGCCAGAGTGGTCAGAATATCGGCGGCGCGCAATACCAGTCGAGCACGGCGCGCCAGTCGAGCGAAGGCACTGCACAGGCTGCAGCGCTGGACACAGCGCCGGCTCAGGCTGCGCTGGGCAGTTTGACCGAGGCGCTGAACTTGAGCGGCGCCACCGCCAGTGCAGCGCTGGGCACGTTTGCCGCTGCATTGAGCGCCGGCTCTGCCACAAACAGCGCGGCGTTGGGCGTGCTGTCGGGCGCGTTTGGCGCTGGCTCGCAGGCCGCGCAAAGCCTGGGCGCAGGCGCGCAGTCGGCAGCTGTGGCGGCACGCGGCGCATCGGGTACGTTTGGTCAGGCGGGTTCGGCAGCGGGTTCTGCGGCCTCGCGGCTGTCGGCGCTGGGTTCGGCGGCATCCAGTTTGAGCGGCAGGTTTGCCAGTTTCAGATTGCCGTCGTTTACCGCGCACGCGTCGGGCGGCATACTGTCAACGCCGCATCTCGGTCTGGTTGCCGAGCGCGGCCCGGAGGCCATAATACCGCTGAGCGTATCGCGCCGTGCGCGCGGTGTGGAGCTGTTGCGGCAGGCGGGCAGGCGGTTGGGGGTGCGGGAATATGCCGATGGCGGTGTGCCTGCGTTGCCAGCGCTGGCGGCAGGCGGCGTCAACGTGGGCGGTGTCAGCGTCAACATATCGCTCAGCGGCAGTGCGGAACCTTCGCGCGCGCTGGAGCTCAGCGGTGCGCGCATAGCCGATCAGGTCGCTCAGGCCATTGCCGATGGGCTGGAGCGCGCACTGCGCAATATGCCGTGACGCACGACGAATAAGGGAGGTTGAGCCATGGCAATCAGAGTCATAGACACTGTGACCGGTGAGACGTTCTCGTTCCCGATGCTTCCCGAACAGGTGGAGTACAGCCGCGCAGGTCGATTCGAACAGCTCAAACTGCTGGATGGCGACGCCAGCGTGCCCACCGGCGAGAGCGCAGGGCGCATATCGTTTTCGGGCAAGCTGCCTGGTACGCGCCGCGCTGGTGCGTATATAGAGAATGCACGCGCGCCCGGCGAGGTGCAAAAGCTCTGGTCGAGCTGGCTGGAGAACCGGCGTCGGTTGCGCATAGTGGTCGGTGGCACGCCGATCGACGAACAGGTATATCTGGAAAACTTCCGATTGACGTTTGCGGGCGGGTTTGGCGACTGCGACTTCAGCATATCGTTCGTGCGTGCGGGCGCAGCTGAGTACAGTCAGGCGGCACTGAGCGCGGGCGGCGGCACTTACACAGTGCGCGAAGGCGATACGCTCTGGGTGATTGCGCTGAAGCAGTTGGGCAGCGGCGCAAGCTACCTGGATATACTCAACGCCAATTATCAACAGATAGTATCGGCAGGCGGCATAAAGCCCGGCATGGTGCTGTCGATACCGAGGCAGTCGTCATGAGTGCGCTGGATATGGATTATAGCGTATACGCGTATCCGACTGCCGCGACGCCGGTAGACATAACGCCCGCAGTCACTGCCTTGGAATGGGGCGACCTGAGCAGCGAGCTTGCGGCGCGCGCAGTGATAACGCTGGCGGCGGTCAGCGTGGCGGGGCTGGACATGGCCGACGCTGCCAAGCTCAACACCGATATCGCCGTATTGGTCAATGGAGTCGTGACGTTCGAGGGCATAATATGGGACTGCACGCTGACCAGCGGCCGCGAACTGCGCCTGAGCTGTTATGACAGGCTGATATATCTGACGGGCAGCCGTGACAGCGCGTACTTCCCGGCTGGCAACACAACTCAGAGCGTGATAAGCCACATATGCGCCAAATGGGATATGCCACTGACTTATACCTATATGAATTGCGTGCATGCGCGCCTGAGTTACCGTGCGATAAGCGTGGCCGACCAGATCACGCGCACGTTGGATGCCGCAGCGTCAATGGTTGGCGCAGCCTACATGCTGCGCATGGAGAGCGGCAGGCTGCACATAGGCGTGCGCGGCGAGGGCGGCGCCAAATGCGAGATAGTCAGCGCCTCGGCGCTCAGCTACACGCACAGACGCACGCTCAGCGACCTGGTTACGCGCGTGATCGTCGTGACCGGAGACGGCGACGGCCCCATCAAGACCAGCGCTACGCTCGACGGCGATACATCGCTGGGCATACTGCAGCAGGTAGTTGATGGCGCCGGGACATCGCTCAAGGATGCGCGCGCACAGGCTGAACAGCTGCTGCGCGAGCGCGGCACGCCGGCCGAGACGATATCGTTGGAATGCCTGGACGTGGCGGCGCTCAGGCGTGGAGATATGGTGCGCGTGGAGCTGGGCAGCATAAGCGGCGCATTTGACGTGCTGGGCGTGACCCACACCGATTCGCGCACAATGCGCCTGGAACTGAGCCGGCATGTCGAGATGAACTGAGGAGGCGGTCATATGCAGAGCGGAATAAGCCGGCTGGCAGCGCTGTTGCGACCGCGCGATGGCGGCGCGGGCGAACTGTTTTGCGCGCGGGTTACACCGGCACTTGAACTGGACGATGGCTGTGGACTGACCGTGCCCGCGGGCGATTATCTCATCTGCAGCCACGCTGAGTTTGAGCGCGGCGACTCGCCGGCGCTGAGCGCGGGCATGAACGTGCTGTGCGCATGGGTCGATGGGCAGGCAGTCGTGATAGGAGCGTTGCTGTGAGGCGCGCCTTTGTGAGACACGCCTATGAGAAGCGTGCCGGGCCTGGAGGAGGTGATGTGCTTGGCGGGAACCAGGTTTGACATACCGCTGGAGAGCGTGGGAGGCAGCGCGGGCGCGGTGTGGGGCATCTCGCCCAGCTTTGACTATGAGGTGGGCGACATCGCATTGGACGGCGCGGGGCGAGTGGTGATGGCCGATGCGCGCGAAGCATGGCTGATGTGGTGCGTCAAGGCGGTGCTTACTGAAAAGGGCGCGTGCCTGGCGTATTCGGATAATATAGGCACCAGCATGAACTGGGCGCTGGAGCAGACCGAGCGCGCCGCGCAACAGGAGGCGCTGATTAACGCGATAACCGACGCACTGCGCGCCGATCCGAGCCGGCGCACGCTGTCGGTGGGCGATTTCAGCTTCACCTGGAGCGCGGACAGCGTGTGCATCAGCTTTACGCTGTTGGGTGCCGACGGCTATCAGGGGCAGGTGTCGGCCAATGTAGATGCGCTGGTATAGCCCGTTGCGCGGGCGTATTGCGATGGTGAGGAGGCGATGCGCATGGCGGAGATAGTGGAGTTCACACTGCCCGAGTTTCTAGAAGGGCAGGATGCTGACCGGATACATGCCGGCATGCTTAAACAGGTACCGGACGAATTCGACAAGTCCGAGGGTGGCTTTGTATGGGACATGACATATCCCACCGCGATAGAGAAGGCGCAGATTGCCCAATACCTGATACCCGAGGCGTTGCGCGCGATGTTCCCGATGTGGGCGCAGGGCCAAATGCTGGACATGCACGCCGCCAACCGCGGCATGGAGCGCAAGGCCGAACAGACCGCGCATGTGCAAGTCGTGTTCACCGGCACAGAGGGCGCTAAGGCGCCGCGCGGCACGGTGGTGAGCACACTGCCCGCAAGCGATGAGCAGTCCATAGCGTTTACAACGCTCGAGGACTGCACGATATCGGACGGTGAGGCGCGCGTCGAAGCCGAAGCGTTGACGGCGGGATTGACGGGCAACGTGGCTGCGGGCAGCATATGCCGGCTGGATGCGCCGGTTAGCGGCATAACGTCGGTAAATAATCCGCAGGCTGCCCAGGGCGGCGTGGATGAGGAGTCGGACGAGCTGCTGCGCCAGCGCATAGTCGAATTTGACGCGGTGCAGGGCCGCAACTTCGTGGGCTCAATCGCGGACTATCGCAGATGGGCGCTGGAGGTCGGCGGAGTAGGCGGCGCCAAGGTGCTTCAGGCGACCGATGACAGCGGCATTGTGACGATAATCATAACGGACGCTACCGGCGGCAGCGCTTCAGACGAGCTGTGCCAGGCGGTCAGCGATCACATAATGCGCCCCGACAGCCCGCAGAATCGACTCGCGCCGATCAACGCCAGCGTAAACGTAACGACGCCTCAGCCGCTTGCCATCGCGGTATCGGCACAGGTAACGTTGGATGGCGTCGAATTGGATGCTGTGCGTCAGGCGCTTGTGGACTCGCTGGGCGAGTATTTTGCCGATATTGACGACGGCGTGGTAAGGCTGACACGCGTGGGTGCGCTGCTGAGCGCGGTTGAGGGCGTGGTCGACTATGCGTCGCTCAAGCTCAACGACGCCGCGCAGAACATCGCGCTCACCGATATGCAGCTGCCCATGACGGGCCTTGACGACGTGACGCTGACCTAGCGCGCAGGGAGAGCGATGATATGGAAGTCAGGAACAACACGGCTTTGACTACGCCTGCGGCGCGGCGCATGCTCAGCTACATATCGCCGATATATTCGCAGGCCACGCGTTTTTTGAGCATACTGGACGCGTTGGGCGCACAGCTGGAGGAGGCGTGCAGCTGGGCGCAGGAGCTGACCAAGCAGGCGCTGCCTCAGACGGCGACCTGGACGCTGCACCTGTGGGAAGCCGAATATGCGCTCAAATCCGGTGGCGCGTCTGACGAGTCCCGGCGGGCAATGATACTTAACAAGTTGCGCGCATTTGCGGCGGTCAATCCCTGGGCGATAGCGCAGTGCGCCAGTGCTGCGACCGGAAGCGCCGCGCGCGTGATCGAAAACACCGACCGCAACGAGTTCACGCTGATGATAGCGCGCTATACCGCCGACGAGGTGCGGTTGCGCTCGATGGTTGACGCGATAAAGCCGGCGCACCTGATCTACAAGGTCGGGTATGAGGAAAGTGCTCAGAGCAGCATGCAGCTTGCATGTGGGGTGCGGTTTGCGCGCCGGTATGTGCTGAGCATGACCGATGGCTGAAGGGAGGACTGCTATGGCGCTTAATGGATTCATATTGACTGACGTGGGCGCGGCGCTGCTCAGCGAGGCCGCGCTGTCGGGGGACATTGTATTCACGCGCGGCGCGATAGGCAGCGGCGCGCTGAGCGCGGACGCAGATATCGCGGCTCGTACGGCGCTGGTTGCACCGGTAGCCGACATGCAGCTGGGCAGTGTGCAGCGCGATGGCGACAAGATCTGCGTGTCGTGCCGGTTCACCAACCTCAAATCGGGCGGCGGCTATCTGAGTGAATTTCGCTGGAACGAGGCGGGGCTGTTTGCGCGGTTGGGCGAATCGGGCAGCGAGGTACTGCTGGTGTACGCAAATACGTGCGACGCCGCGGCAGGCGACCTGATTCCTTCTACGGCATGCGAGTTCGAATTGACGGTTGAGCTGGCGTTTACTGGCATGGGCGATGTCGAATTCAGTTCAGCCGGCATCATGTACATAACACAGCCTGAACTGGATGCGGCGCTGGCGCTCAAGGCTGAAAAGACGCATGTGCATTCCGCTGCGGACGTCACCGCTGGTACGCTGAATGGACGCGTGGTAGCCAGCAGCACGGCTGTGGGTTCGCTGAATGTCAACCAGGTCCGCAATATCGTGATATCGACGAGCGCGCCTTCCGGCATATCCAACGGCGACATCTGGCTCAGCTACACTCAGTGAGGTGACGCGGCATGGCGAAGTACTACTACAAACGCTATTCGGCCAAGCCTCAGTATTCAAAGGACAATCAGACCAGCAGTATGTACTATAATTACGACCGTCTGCCGCTGGGCGACGTGTATATGTGCAATATAACCAACCCCGCTCTGGAAACTTCCATGATACAAGAATCCCTGCTGTGCGATGTCGATACGGGCTACTATGCCGCAAGCAGTGCTCAGCATATTAGCAA
>DVNK01000009.1 GCA_018714445.1 Candidatus Fimadaptatus faecigallinarum
CTCGTCCTCGTCCTCATCCTCGTCGTCATCGTCCGAGCCGAACGCGGACTCCATCTCGTCGAACTCGCGCGGCGGTATGTCGTCGCCCAAGTCGTCTATCTGTATTTCGTCCATCGTGCTCACCATGTCTATATCCAGCGGCGACGTCTCTACGGTACCCTCGTCGTTGTCGGACTGAGCGTTGGCGGCGTTGCGCCGGCCCATCTCCTTGAGGCACAGCAGGCAGTACTCGCTGCCAGGCACCGCCGGGCGCTCGCCACACTCAGAGCACAGTTCGCTCAGCGTATCGCGATCGTGCTCGCCCTTGACCTCGCGGCGGCATACCGAGCACAGCTTCTCATCGTCGGTTATATAGTTAAGCTCACACCTGGGACATTTCCGAAATGCCATATTATACCCTCCCCCAACGTATGACCTGAAGAGCACAGCATGTTACGCCGATTTGCTTCAATCGCCGTACATTATAACCCACCATAATACCGGTATGCAAGGGTCTGAGATAATTTTACTGTTAAAGATAGTGCAAATTATCCTGCTCTCCAGCCCGCCAGGTCAAATACGTCCCGCACGCGTCCGCCCGGCGCGACTTGCCCGCGCGCAGCCAGTCCGCTTTTCAGCCACACGCCGCGCCTGTTTCAAAGCGGCACATGCATCAACGAACATCCACGGCGGCTTTAATTGTCCATCCACGATCAAAACGACGGGCTTCGCCGCACATGCATCCGCGCATATCCACGGCGAATCGTCATGCACGATCAAAACGATGGGCTTCGCCGCACATGCATCCGCGCATATCAACGGCAAATCGTCATCCGCAATCAAAACAACCGGCTACGCCGCACATGCTTCCGCAATTATCAACGTCGAATCGTCATGCACGATCCTGTGCCTGACCGCCACTCCGCATGTCAGCGGCATCAGTCGCAGCTACTGCTTCCGGCGCCTCCGTCGGCATCAGCGCATCCAATCGCTCAAGCAGCTTATCCATACCCTGACGGCTCTGGGCCGACACCGGCAGCACCTCCCAGGGCTGCACCTGCAGCGCGCGGCAGATCGCCTGCACCGAGCGCCCCACCTGCGCGCGGCTGAGCTTGTCGGCCTTGGTCGCCACGACGGTGAAGTCCAGTGCATAGTGGCGCAGGTACTGCACCATCAGCGCATCGTCAGCCGAAGGCTCATGGCGGCTGTCCACCAGCATCAGCACGTGTTTAAGCCCTGATGCGTTGCTCAGATAACCCTCGATCATGCCGCGCCAGCGCTCCTTCTCGTCGCGCGACACGCGCGCAAATCCATACCCGGGCAAGTCGACCAGCACAAATTCGCGTCCGTCCTGCGCATAGAATTTAAACAGGTTTATCAGGCGCGTCTTGCCCGGCTCTGACGACGTGCGCGCCAGCTTCTGGTTGTGCCCCAGCGCGTTTATCAGCGACGACTTGCCCACATTAGATTTGCCCGCCACCGCCATCTCATACGCGCCGCCCGCGGCCAGCTCGTCGGCCTGCGCCAGCGATGTCATGAACTCCGCACGCTTTATTACCATCTGATTCCTCCATCTCCATATAGACCGCGCCGCCCGCTGGGGCCATATGCCCGGGCGGGCGGCGCGCTGTGCCCGGCTATTGACCGGGCGTACATCCGCATTTAGTTCGCAGTTGTGCCGATGTGGCGCCGCGCTATTGCGGCTTTACCAGCACCGTGTCCAGCGCCTGCTCGACGCTGCCGATCAGCTTTACGTCCAGCTTGGCGCGTACCTCGCCGGGTATCTCGTCCAGGTCGCTGGCGTTGTCGCGCGGCAGCAGCACGGTATGTATGCCCATTCTGTGCGCCGCCAGCACCTTTTCCTTGACGCCGCCTATCGGCAGCACCTTGCCGCGCAGCGTTATCTCGCCGGTCATGGCCACGTCCTGGCGCGCCGGACGGCCGGTCAGCGCCGAAGCCAGCGCGCACGTTATCGTGACGCCCGCGCTCGGGCCGTCCTTGGGCACCGCGCCCTCGGGCACATGTATGTGCAGGTCGCTCTTCTTATAGAAATCGCTGTCCAGCCCCAGCGCGTCCGAACGCATCCGTATCACGCTCAGCGCCGCGCGCGCAGACTCCTGCATTACGTCGCCCAGCTGGCCGGTCAGATCCAGATGGCCGTTGCCCGGCATGACCGCAGCCTCGACCGCCAGCGTCTCGCCGCCGGCCGCCGTCCACGCCAACCCGTTGACCGTGCCCACCTCGGGCTCCCGGTCGGGCTCCTGGCGATGGTAGCGCGGCGTACCCAGCATGGGCTTCAAGTCGTCGCAGGTGATCGTTATATGCTTTAGGTCCTTGTCCTCTATGAACCGGCACGCGGCCTTGCGGCACAGCGCGCCAATCTCGCGCTCGAGCTGGCGCACGCCGGCCTCGCGCGTATAGCCGTCAATCAGCGCCTCTATCGCGTCGTCGCGCAGCTTCACGCGCCGCTTGTCCAGGCCGTGTTCCTTGAGCTGCTTGCCCAGCAGGTGGCCGCGCGCTATCTCCAGCTTCTCGCCCGACGTATAGCCCTCTATCTCAATTACCTCCATGCGGTCCAGCAGCGGCCGCGGTATCGTGTCCAGCGAGTTGGCCGTCATTATGAACAGCACCCCCGACAGGTCGAACGGTATCTCCAGATAGTGGTCGCGGAACGCAAAGTTCTGTTCGCCGTCTAGCACCTCCAACATCGCGCTGGCCGGATCGCCCTTGTAGTCGGCGCCCATCTTGTCTATCTCGTCCAGCAGGAACACCGGCGTCATGCTGCCAGCCTGGCGTATCGCCGAGATTATGCGCCCGGGTATTGCGCCTACGTAGGTGCGCCGGTGGCCGCGTATCTCAGCTTCATCGCGCACGCCGCCCAGCGACACATGCGCCAATGGCCGCTTGAGCGCCCGCGCTATCGACTGCGCTATCGACGTCTTGCCCACGCCGGGCGGGCCCACCAGGCACAGGCACGGCCCCTTCATGTCGTTTTTGAGCGCGCGCACCGCCAGGTACTCTATCAGGCGCTGCTTTACGCGCTCCAGGCCATAGTGATCCTTGTCCAGCGTCTTGCGCGCGCGCACGGTGTCTATCGGAGCCAGCTGGCGCTTGCCCCACGGCAGGCTCAGTATCCACTCGACATATGTGCTGGCAATCGCTATTTCGGGCGTGCCCGGCGCCATCGACTCCAGCCGTTCCAGCTCGCGCTCGACCTTGTCGCGCGCCTCTGCATTCAGCGGCAGGCGCTTGAGCTTTTCGCGGTACTCGGTCACGTCGCCGGCCTCGCGGTCGCCCAGTTCCTTTTGTATCGCGCGTATCTGTTCGCGCAGATAGTATTCCTTCTGGCTCTTGTCGATCTGCTCGCTGACGCGCTTTTGTACGCTGGCCTCGATCTCGATGAGCTGCTGAGTGCGGTTGAGCATGCGGCACACCGCGTCCAGCCGCGCGCCGACCTCGGCCGTCTCAAGCAGCTTTATGCGCTCAGGCACATGGTTTATCATGTGCGTCGCCAGCATGTCCGCCAGCCGCGAGGGATCCTGTTCACTTTCGAGTTTGCGCAGGTAGTGTTCGGGTATCGTATCCACGGAGTCGGAGATGCGCTTGACCAGCGAGCGCGCGACGTTCATGTACGCTTCCAGCTTGACCTCGCTCATCGCGCGGCGATCGGCCACGCGCTGTGCGCGCGCTATCTCATACGGCCTGAACCTGCGTATGTCCACCAGCACCGCGCGCGATATCCCCTGCACCCCAATGCTGAGCACGCCTCTGGGCAATTTTACAACGCTCATTATATTGGCAATCGTGCCCACCATATACATATCCTTCAGCAGCGGCTCCTCGACTTCGTCGTCGCGCTGCGCCACCAGCAGCACCGGCTGCTTGGCGGCAAACGCGGCCTCGACCGCCGCGCGCGACTTCTCGCGCCCGACCTCCAGCCGCACCGGCTCGCCCGGGAACACGACCATGCCCCGCAGCGCTATCATGGGCAGCACCTCGGTGCCGTCGGGCTGCGGGCCGAACTCTATGCCGCTGTCAGGCCCGTCCTGGCCCGCGTCGGGGGCGTCGGAGGCTTCGGGCGCTTCAGGCGCTTCGGAGGCGTCCGCACCGGAGCCCTGCTCCAGGTCCAGCGCCGCCGCTATAAGTTCATCCAGTTTATCATCCAACCTAGATTCGTTTGGCAAGACCGTTCCTCCTTCCAAAGCGCGTCATGCGGCGCGCCTTGGCCATGTCGCTATGCGTATATCTATTGTACTACTTTTTTGCGTCATGTAAATAGGCCATGCGCTTGGAATTTATGGCTCAGGAGCGCACTATGCCCACATTGCTCATCAGCGGCCCGCGCAGGCAGATCGCTCCGGCAAGGTAGTCCACCCGCTCCCCGTCAAAGTAAAACCTCACGCTCTTTATATCCGGCAATTCGCACATGGTGTTGACTATCGAGTACACCAGCGCGCGCGCCTCGTCGGCGCTCATGCCCTGGCACGCCTGATAGAACGCGCCCGACAAGTTGATGAGCACCTGATCGCTGTCCACGCGCACGCCCAGCACGTCCGCATCGGTCACGCCCTGGGGCATCGCGCGGCGCGCCCCGCCGTCTTCGGGCGCCTCCATCAGGAGCTTGAGCAGCGCGCGCGGATTGTCCACGTCATAGCGCGACACCGCGATATCGTACGGCTTGAGCACCGCAGGCTCTCCGGATGGATAGTAGACCCGCGCCACTTCGCCCACCAGCGAGTCAAAGTCGCTGCGGCGCATTATCCCGTCGTCAAACGTGTACACCACTTCGCCGTTTATGTCAGTAAGCTCGGTCAGCGTTATGCCGTTTATGTCGCACAGCACGCCGTCGACCTCGGGCACAAAGCCGCAGATACTGCGCGTAAGCGCGCCCATCGCCAGTGCGGTCGATATGCCGTTGCGCTCAAAGTACTCCATTATCTTGCCGTTGAACGACAGCACCGCTATACGGTTGCCGTCGTCGGATACGACTATCGCCGGCGTTCTGCGCAGGTACTCGCTGTCCGACGGCATCAGCCGCGAATACGTGAGCGTATCGTCCGGCCCGCGCAGCAGCTGCTCCACCACCGCGCCCAGATAGTCGTCGCCCTCGATGCGCACCGAACGCACCTCGGGCAGAATATACTCGCCACCCGCGGCGCCAAAGTACAGCGTCATATACCGCTCCAGCACCGCGCTCTCGTCGCTGTCAAAGCGCGCCTGTTCGGAGGCGGCCTGCGTCCACTCGGCGTCCAGCTCCGTGCCAAACCGGTTCAACGTGCCCGTGGGCAGCTGTATTATGCATTCTTCGCGGTCGTTTATCAGCACGTTCACGTAGTCCATGTCGCTCAGCTCCAGCAGCGAATTGACCAGCGCTGCACGCAGCGAATGCAACTGCTCAGGATCCAGCATCCGCGCGTCTATCGACAGGTTGACGGTGGCCACGCGCTGACTTACCTCCAGCGAGAGCAGCTGTATGTCGTCGGCGTCGGCTCCCAGCTCATCCAGCACGGCCTCGACCACGGCCTCCTCCAGCGTAAGATCGCTGCCATACGTGACCTCGCGCACGTCGGTCACCAGGTTGAGCCCAATTGCATCGGGGTGATATATCACGACGCTGCGCACGCGGTCGGCGCGGCTATCGCCTATCGGCGCCAGCGGCACCGCCGCCTCGGGCTCGGGTATCTGGCCCACCACGTCGGCATTGAGCACGACCTGGCGATTGCTGCGCAGCATCAGCGCCACGCCCGCGACCACGGCCAGTAACACCACCGCGCCCGCTATCAGCCAGGCGGTGCGCTGGCGGTGGTTCAGTCCATCAAACAACTTCACTTGACGCTATCCCTCCAGCAGGGCGCTCAGCGACGCATACGCTATCTTCCACACTTCGCCCTCGCGATGCAGCCGCACCGGGAACGACAACAGCTCGCGCGCCGAACCATCGCCCAGCGTAAACGTCGCGTCGACGCACACCGTCGCGCCCTGTCCATCGTCGGTCACCATCGCATCGCCCACCGTATACTCGGTCAGCGCGAACGTGCGCGCCTGCATGTCGGCGGTGAACTCGTCCAGCGTGGGGCGATTGCCCGACGCGTCCTGGGCGGCTATCAGCTGATACAGCTCTTCCCAGCTCTTGGACTGCAGCTCGGCCAGCGCCTGACCCAGCGCGTTGCGCGGCGTCAGCACCAGGCTCTGGTCGCGGCGCACCACATCCAGCATCAGGCTCGGATCGCCCAGCGCGTCGGCGTAAAAGTTAAGCCGCGGCACGCGCTCGCCCGGGCGATTGCCTTCGCCATCGTAATCTATAAGCAGCTGCACGCGGTCGTACTCGCCCAGGTCGGTGACCGCGCACACTATCGACTGCAAAGCCAGCAGTCGCCGCCGCGGCACCTCGCTCGCCCAGTATTCGTCGCCCTGCCATGCGGCGGGCGCATCGCCGGGCAGATCCATGAACTCCTTTGACAGCGTCACAAACAGTATGCCTTCGCGTTCCTCCACGCCCAGCACCTGCGTGCCGGCCGGCACCAGTGCGGTCAGCTCCGGATGATCGGCGCTGGGGCCTTTTATCAGTTCCTCGATTATGTACTTTTCAACGCGCGTGTCCATCGCCGACTCAATCGTGCGGCACTCAGTGGACATAAAGCCCGTGTCCTGAAATTCGAAGTACAGCGTGACCGACTGTTCCTCGCCCAGCGCGCTGTCGGCGTTGGGCGATACGGGCTGATATGTGGGCTGATCGGGCGCCTGGGTCGTCAGATGCCCGCTGAGCGGATCCAGCGAGCAGCCCGTCAGCAACAGCGCCAGCAGGCCCAACGCCAGCGCGGCTATGCGTTTTGTGCGTTTCAATTGATACCATCACTCCATGCGCCCGGCGCGGTACAGGCCGCGCGCGGCGTTATTTGGGCAGTGTGACCGTAAACACCGAGCCCTTGTCCTCGACCGACTGCACGTTTATCGTGCCGCCGTGCAGCTGCACTATCTGACTGACTATCGACAAGCCCAGGCCCGTGCCGCCGGTCTCGCGTGAGCGCGCCTTGTCCACCCGGTAGAACCGGTCGAATATATGCGCTATGTCGGCGGCAGGTATGCCTATGCCGGTGTCCGACACCTTGATTATCGCGCTGCGGGCGTTTTCGCCCAGCTCCACGCGCACGCGGCCGCCCGCCGGCGTATACTTTATGGCGTTGTCGATGAGGTTGTAGAACACCTGCTGTATCTTGCTGGCGTCGCCCTCGACGACCGGCGCGGCATGCGCCTCCAGCGTAAGGTTTATCTCGCGGTTGCGCGCCAGCGGCGTCAGGCGCTTGACCGTGTCGGCCAGCATCTCGTCCAGCTGCAAGTCGCCCAGCCTCAGCCGCATCTCGCCGCTGTCCATGTTGACCAGCGTCAGCAGATCGACTATTACCGAGTTAAGCCTGTCTATTTCCTTATTTATGTCGGTTAAGAACTCGCGCGTCATCTCGGGCTCGAACGTGTCCTGATATATAAGCGATTCTATTAGTATTTTCATCGTCGCCAGCGGGGTCTTGAGCTCGTGCGACGCATTGGACACGAACTGGCTGCGCGAGCGGTCCAGGTTTTCGAGCTTTTCGCTCATCATGTTAAACGCCGCCGCCAGCTGAGCGTACTCTGAATGGCCGCGTATTATCACGCGGTGGCTGAAGTCGCCCACGCTCATGTGCTCTATGCCCTCGCTGAGCGCCTTTATTGGCTTGGTCACCATCCGCGACAGCAGCAGCACCATCAAAAGCGTCACCAGCGCCACGCCTATCAGCCAGTACACCATCTGAGTCTGCATATACGTAAGCCGGCTGTACAGCTCCTGCTCGTTGACCGAATAGAGCAGCACGCCTATCACCTTGTCGCCCGACACTATGCTGGACGCGTACAGACCGTATATCGACGCATCGCCGGCAAACCCCAGCCGGCTCAGCAGCCAGTTGCCGCTGGGCTGAGTCTCCTTATAAAAGCTGTATGCGCTGGACTTTTCGCCGCTGAGCACCGCTACGACCTCGGGATGTTCCAGCCGGGCGCCATTGAGCTGCGAAAACGCGTCGGCCTGCACCGTGCCATACGCGTCCAGTACCAGCACGCGCCCGCCGTACTCGCGCGACGCGGTCACAGCGGACTCGTACAGCGCGCCGGCGTCCTGATCCGCCAGGTCGGACGCCACGCTTATCGCCAGTTCCTCGGCGATGCGCTGCTCCTCCTGCACGCGCTGGCTGAACATATAGTCGCCCACCAGCTGTATCAGCGACGCCGCGACTACGTAAAACGCCACGCCTATTATCAGCAGATACAGCAGCAGCAGCTTCCAGCGCACCGACGCGACCAGGTTTTTAATCCTTGTCAGTGAAATAGTAACCCACTCCCCACTTGGTGAAGATGTACATGGGCTGCGCCGGGTTCTTCTCTATCTTTTCGCGCAGGCGGCGTATGTGCACGTCCACCGTGCGCAGGTCGCCCAGGAACTCGTACTTCCATATGCTCTCCATCAGCATCTCGCGGCTGAACACCTTGCCGCGATTGGTTATGAACAGCTGCAAGAGGTCGAATTCCTTGGCGGTCAGGTTGACGTCGCGCCCGGCTATCGACACAGAGCGGTTGTTGAAGTTGACCGTCAGGTCGCGCACGGTTATCTGCGACTGCTTTTCCTCGGGCTTGGACGCGCCCACGCGCCGCAGTATCGTCTTTATGCGCGCCTTGACCTCCAGTATGTTGAAAGGCTTGGTCATGTAGTCGTCCGCGCCGTACTCAAGGCCCAGGATCTTGTCCATGTCCTCGCCCTTGGCGGTCAGCATGATTATCGGTACAGTGCTCTTTTCGCGTATGCGCTGGCAGACCTCTATGCCGCTCATGCGCGGCAGCATCACGTCCAGCAGTATCAGATCGAAATCCTCGCTTTCGAATTTGGCCAGGGCCTCCTCGCCGTCGGCTGCGGACACCGTTTCATATCCATCCTGTTCGAGTGAGAATTTGAGCCCCTTGAGTATCAACGGCTCGTCGTCAACGAGCAACAGTTTTTTTGCCATATATAAACCCCTCTCCCGCGCCGCGCACCGGCGCGTCCTGAACGGGCGCGGCTTTGACTTATCGCCGCCGCGCGTGCCTCCGGGCAATCTAAAAATACCCATATATACCTTTATTATAGACAAATCTGCCGCCAATTACAAGCCCTGGCGCACTCGGAGCATGATTTAACATGTCTTTATGCACACACGCAGGCAAAAGTGTTGTATAATCCTGATATATGCAACTCGTCGCCCGACTCACCCGGGCAGGGACAAAAAAAGGAGTTTTGATTATGGCTTCATCGCAAACGCGTACGCGAGTGCTGGCCGTGCTGCTGGCGCTGCTGCTGATGCTGGCAAACGCCGCGACCGCACTGGCTTACGATTCGGATCACCCCGAGGTGTTGACCGACTCCGACTTGGTCGCCGCCAGCGCGATTCTGATAGACGGCCACACCGGGCGCGTGCTCTATCAAAAGGATCCCGACACGGTGCGATACCCGGCATCGACTACCAAGATAATGACGCTGCTGCTCGCACTGGAAAACGTCGACGACCTCGACGCGACGATTACCATACCCAAAGAGGCCAATCAGTACCCTGAAGGCTCGTCGCTGGTGGGCCTGTACACTGGCGAGGAGATGACCTGGCGCACGCTCTTGAACGTATTTTTCATCTGCTCGGGCAACGACGCCGGCATAGCGATTGCAGTGCTCATTGCCGGCAGCGAGGAAGCGTTTGCCGACATGATGAACGAGCGCGCTCAGGAGATCGGCTGCACCAACACCCACTTCACCAATCCCCACGGCTTCCACGACCCCGACCACTACACCACCGCGCGCGACCTGGCCATGATAGCGCTGGAAGCCATGAAAAATCCGGAGTTCCGCACGATAGCTTCCACCACCAATTACACTATACCCGCCAACAACAAGCGCTCCGAAGCCACCACCAAGTGGACCAAAAACCAGTTCATAGCCCGCAACGATCCCGCGATGCAGTACAAGTACGTCTACGGCACCGGCATAAAGACCGGCTATACCAGCAAGGCCGGTCAGACCTTCGTGGGCTCAGCCACGCGCGACGGCGTGGATCTGATAAGCGTGGTGCTGCTGTCCTCGACCGACGGCAAGTGGATAGACTCGATAAGGCTGATGGAGTACGGCTTTGCGACTTACAAGAGCTACGATCCGGTCGCGCTGTACAATCAAAGCCCGCTGGACGTGTCGGTCAGCGATTTCGCATCGGACGATCCCAGCGGCGGCCTGGTGCGCCTGAACATTTCGTCCAGCTATACCGACCCCATATGCGCCACATCTGAGGAAATAGAGGCCATCAACTCCGGCTTTGCCTCGATGCTGTCCACCAACTTCACGCGCGAACTCAAGGCGCCCGTGTCTGAGGGCGAGGTCATGGGCACGCTGACTTACACCGCGCCCAGCGGCGACAAGTACTACTTCACCATGACCGCCGCCAACTCGGTCGCCGCCGCGCCCGCGACCGACCTGCCCTCTATCGACGAGCTTATGCAGCCCGATGAGGCCGCCGGTGAAACCACGACCAGCCCGCTGATCTGGATAGTGCCGCTGGCCGCCGTGATAGGCGTGATGCTCATCATGATCGCAATCAACAACGCGCGCACGCGCAGTCGCCGCCGCTCGGCTTCCCGCCGCAGCTACGGCTCCTATGACCCATACCGGCGGCGCAAGTGACACGCCCCGCCAGACCTTATTATTTCGAACTTATATTTACCGGCAGTACCGTCTCTGCGCGGCCGCCGGCTGGCGCGCCCTGCTGACTCGGGGCGCGCATTGCTGTAATATTTGTGTGAAATCTCATATTCTCACATATATTAGCCGGAATTTTGAAACTTGATGTACTTTTTACAGTCTAAATATACGTAAGCTCCGCGCTGACGCGGGCCCCGCGCCGACGCGAAATAATACGCAATGGAGTGATAGCATATGCACCGCAGATTAATCACGGCCCTGGTCGCGATATTGCTGGCGTTTGCGCTGGTCATACCCAGCGCGCTGGCTGACGATTCAGTCGGGCTCATCTCGCGGGCCGCGCGCGCCACGGCCACAGCAACCGATAAAGCCACGCCTGAACCGGACAAGCCCGGCTCCGCGACCGCCGTGCCGACCATAAAACCTGTCTCATCAACCCGGCCCACCGCAACGGCTAAGCCCACCGCGACCAGCCGGCCGACCGCCAAACCCACCGCGACGCCCACCGCCGCTCCCACTGAAGAGCCGACGATTGCGCCGACCGCGATACCCACGCTCGAGCCTCAGCCCACGGCGACGCCGCTACCGCTGCCGTTGCGCGAGGATGATCGGGGCGACCTGGTAAAGCAGATACAGACGCGGCTGAGAGAGCTGGGCTTTCTGAACGACACCGCCGACGGCATATTTGGCCCCAACACGCTCAAGGCCGTAAAGGCGTTCCAGGAATTCGTATACGAATACCTCTCGCTCGAGCTGCACTACATCGACCCCAATGCAACTCCGGAACCCACAGCCGAGCCGACTCCTACCCCGGAGCCGACCGAGGAACCCACCCCAACGCCCACTGAGGCGCCTACCGAACGGCCCACTGCGATGCCTTCGCTCGCGCCCGGCGAGTCGGCCGCGCCCGGCACACCCGTGCCCGCCACCGCCGCGCCCGCTACATCCACGCCTGCGCCCACGCCCGCGCTGCCCACTGCCACGCCCTATGTGGCGGACGGCATAGTCGACGAGCAGGGCTACGCGCTGCTGACCGGCGATGACTTCCCGGCGTACGTATCCGACCTGGAAAAGGGCGCAGAAGGCACCGACGTGCGCCGGCTACAGACCCGCCTGACCACGCTCTACTACCTGACCGACGGCATAGACGGCATATTCGGCAGCAATACGCAGTCGGCAGTCAAGTACTTCCAGAAGCACAACGACCTGGAGCAGACCGGCATAGCCGACGAACAGACCCAGCTGAAGCTGTACAGCTCCGACGCCGTGCCCACCGCCAAACCCACGCTCCAACCCGCCAGCCGCGACTCCAAGGGCAACGGCAAGTCGTACAGCAAGTACAAGCTGGTCATAGACGTGTCCGACCAGCGCGTGTATGCCTACGGCTACGAGAACGGCGCATACGGGCCGCTGGCGCGCGTTATGGTGTGCTCCACCGGCACCAAGTCCGATCCTACGCCGCTGGGCACGTACACCTCGACCGAACGGCTGGGCAAGTGGTACTACTTCACCAAGTTCAAGTGCTGGGCTCAGTATGCATACCGCATAACCGGCCCGTACTACTTCCACTCGGTGCTCTTTAACAACAAGGGCGACTCCAAGCCCACTTCCAGCTCAGTGCGCAACCTGGGCAAGCGCGCCTCGCACGGCTGCGTGCGCCTGAGCGTGGAAGACGCCAAATGGATCTACAACAACTGCGACGCCGGCACCACAGTCGTCGTGCGCGAATAACCCGTCTATGCGCTCCCCGCTGCATGTCATGCGGCGGGGAGCGCGTTTTGTGTGTCACATGATAAAGGCGCGCCGCAGTTGCAATGCGGCGCGCCGCAGACCGCTGGCAAAGCGCACGAGGCAAAGCCGCGCTTTTCGCTGGTCCTCAGTTCATGGATTTACGTATCAGGCATACAAAAATACTAAAATGCAAGTCCACCATTGCCGGCACGCAAATGTTGTTTGCGAGTCATAACAATGTAATGTGCATATCAGCCTTATGTGCGGGTTTTATGTTCTGCTGATTATAAGTTGCGGCGCACCGCAGTTGCAATGCAGCGCGCCGCAGACCGCTGGCAAAGCGCAAGATGAAAGACCGCGTTAGTCGCTGGTCAATCCATGGATTAACGCGTCAGGCATACCACAAGGCAAGTCCACCATTGCCGGCAAACGCCCGTTGTACGCAAGTCATAGCGATGTAATATGCATATCATCCTTATGTGCGGGTTTTATGTTCTGCTGATTATAAGTTGAGGCGCGCCGCAGTTACAATGCAGCGCGCCTTTGTGCTGTTACCGCGAGCGAGCCCGCAAATAGCAGCAGTTTATAGTTCAATATATCCGGGCGACATGGCTGTTGTGTGGCTAAGTTCGGATGTTTTAGCGGAAATTACAGTCTTTTTACATTTTTAGCGGAAATAATTCGCTGATTTGGGAACTTTTTCTTTTGAAAGTTAGTCTATACTAGCAGTATCCATGTCATGGCTCATCACAGCCTAAATCGCATATACGGGGTGATTTGATGTTCAAGCGCGCACTGTGCATACTGCTGGTACTTGCGCTATCTCTGGCCTGCGCGAGCACCGCGCTGGCTGACCTGACCAGCGTTACAGACGTCGAGTTCGAGACCCGGCCCGCGTATGGCGTCCGGCCCACCGAGCCGCCGCCAACGCCCACGCCCATACCCACCGCTACGCCCGAGCCAACCGCAACGCCCGAGGTCACTGCGACCCCTGTGCCCACGGCCACTCCGACCGCTTCGCCCAGCCCTGAGCCCACTCATGCGCCGCTGAGCAACGGCAGCCGTGGCGCTGAAGTTTCGGCATTGCAAAACGCGCTGACTCAGCTGGGCTTCTCGACCGAGAGCGCCGACGGAATATACGGCTCGCGCACCGAAGCCGCGGTCAGCGCGCTGCAATCGTATCTGATGCTGCTCAACGCGCGCGGTCAGGTGAGCTACGTCCGGCTGATAGACGGCATGGCCGACTCGCAATTGCTAAAGATACTGCTGGACGACGGCGTACCGGCATACTATGCCACGCTCAGCGACGGCAGCTCCGGTTCGCAGGTCACGCGGCTGCAAAAGCGCCTGACCTCGCTGGACTACATGCTGGACATAAACGTGGACGGCGCATTTGGCCCGACCACTGAATCCGCTGTAAAGGATTTCCAGCGCACCAACGGCCTGAGCGCCACCGGCATCGCCGACAGCCAGACCCAGAATCTGCTGTTCTCAGCGTCCGCCAAGAAGTGCACCGACCCGAACATCCGCTACCCGTATAAGCTGATAGTCGACGTATCGGATCAGTACGTCTACGTGTACAAATACGTAAACGGCTCGTACTCTCAATATGTGCGCAAGTTCATCTGCTCGACCGGCACCAAGTCCGACCCCACTCCGCTGGGCACATACCGCTCGACCGAGCAGATCAACGTATGGCATTACTTCACCAAGTTCGACTGCTGGGCGCAGTACGCATACCGCATAACCGGTGCGTACTACTTCCACTCGGTGCTGTTCAACAACAAGGGCGACTCCAACCCGACTTCCAGCTCGGTGCGCAATCTGGGCCGGCGCGCCTCGCATGGCTGCGTGCGCCTGAAGGTCGCCGACGCCAAGTGGATCTACTACAATTGCCCTGCCGGTACCACAGTCGTTGTGCGCAACTGACGCGCCGCGATTAGTCGACAGTGATATACCCCCGCCGCCTCGAAGCTCAACTTTCGAGGCGGCGCTTTTATTTAGTCGAACGCAGACTTCACCCGCAGGCGCACATGCACGACGTTACGCGACTTGCGCAAAGCAGCGTCTGCCTGGCATGGAGTGTACACCTCATAATGCGCAGTTCTCCGGCATGGCGTGGCATCTGGCGGCATTTCACAACCGACACGGCATTCCGAGCGACGCGCATTCGGCCAATTATTGCATGGCATTTGGCGGCGCTTCTCGATTTATATATGCCACATCGCAGTCCAGCTATTGTGTCCGGCAGGCGCGCAAAAAGGCCGCGACTCATGTCGCGGCCCAGTTTAAATAAGATAATAACCTTTATTCAGTCCTCGGATTGCTCGAACTCGACGCGATTGGAGCCGTCGGTCCACAGCCGCTCCAGGTTATAATACTCGCGCTCCTGCTCGTGGAACACGTGTACCAGCACACTGCCATAATCCAGCACCGCCCAGCGCCCCTCATTGACGCCCTCGCGCCGGCGCGGCGTTTCGCCCAACTCGGCCAGCTTGTCGTCCACCTCGTCGGCCAGCGCGCGCACCTGGTTGGCCGAACGGCCGCTGGCTATGACAAAGTAATCCGCTATGATCGTCAGATGCTGCACATCCAGCACCATTACGTTTACGCCCTTTTTCTCATCCAGCGCGCGTGCCGCGGCCAGTGCCAATTCCCTAGACTGCATCTGCATCCCTCCCCGTATTATTCTGCGCATTAAGGCGCTTAACCCAGACGTAGGCCTGCGCAGAGCGCTCAAACAGTTGCTGGCCCCGCGCGGTCACGTATGAATTGCTGCTCATCAGCCCCAGTTCCAGCGCTGCGTACAGATCGCGCCGCGCCAGCCGCCGCAACTGCGCCAGCCCGTCAAAGTCAGCCCGGTACGGCTCTATCATGTCGGCCAGGTATATTATGGCCTCCAGCGGCGCCATGCCCGGTCGCCCAGTCGTATGATACCGTATCGCGTCCAGCACCGCCGCGTCGGTCACGCCAAACCGCGTCCGCGCCAGATACGCTCCCACCGGCGCATGCAGCAGCGACGCCGACGCCTGCTCGCCCTCGCTCACGTTGAGGCCTGCCGCGCGCACTATCTCGCGCATGGTCTCCACGCTCAGCGACTTGGCGTTGTCATGCAGCAGTCCCGCCAGCTGTGCGCGCGCTTCGTTCTCACCATGTATCTCGGCCAGCTCGCGCGCCGTAGCCATCACTCCCAGCGTATGCTGAAAGCGCTTGGGCTTTAACTCGGCGCGCAGTATATTCTCGATCTGTTCCGGCGTCATGCTCATATCTCCCGTGCTGTATACAGCTTGTTGTCCGAAATGTACTTTGCCACGGCCGGCGGCACCAGCGCCGAAATATCCCGGCCCGCGCGCACCATGCCGCGTATCTCAGTAGACGATATGTCCGGGCCCATGCCGCGCAGCACGTCTACCCGCGCGCCAAACGTGACCCGCAGATAGTGCACCATGTGCTCCAGCCGTACCACGTCCTCGCCCGGACGTGGCGCCGCCGCCAGCGCCGCCAGCGCGATTATCTCGCCCGGCTCACGCCACGACGGTATGTCCAGAAACATGTCGCCGCCCAGTATGAACACCAGCTCCACGCCCGGCTCGCATGCGTGAATCGCCCTGAGCGTATCGCAAGTGTACGACCGGCCCGCACGCCGCACCTCCATATCCGAGACTGTAAATCCTTCCATGCCGGCCAGCGCCAGCTCGACCATCTGCAGCCGCTGCCAGCCCGGCACGTCCACGCGCTTATGCGGCGAATCGCCAGTGGGCATGAACCACACCTCGTCCAGTTGCAGTTCACGCCGCGCCATGCCGGCTATCGCAAGGTGGCCATTGTGAATCGGGTTGAACGTGCCGCCCATTATGCCCAATCGCTTGCCCATCGTCCACCTCGTAAAACTTCCTTTGTTTCATTATACACTACTTGCGCGCAAAACGAAAGAGCCTGACAAAATTTCCCGCATCGCGGCATAATCCCGCCACAGCGAGGCAAAATATGCCTATACCGCAAAAAGGAGGCTCCCATTCAATGCACGCGCAACGCACCCCGCTGGCGCGCTTCATCGACCTGAGCGCTTTGTGGTCTTTGAGCCTTATGATATGGTTTTATGTGCTGCTGGCGCGACTCAGGCAGCTTTATCCGGCGCTGCTGCTGGCATGCGCATGCGCCGCTGCCACGCTGGGGCTGTGGGCGCTGCTTAGACGCGCGCTGATATCGCGAAGGCGCGCCGCGTTGCCCGAAGAGCTGGTACGCCAGTTATGCGCCCATGTCGCGCTGATGCCGCCCGATGCCGCTCTGGACGCCCTGGCGACATGGCTGCGCTTCAGCGGCACATACCCAAAGTGCACCCGCGCTGGCGACGCGCTCGAAGCGGCCTCGCACGACGGCGAGCTCATCACAATAGCGCTGGCTCAGGTCTGGCCCGATGCGCGCGCCGGCACGACTGAATTGTTGGCGGCATGGCGGCGCTGCGGCGGCGACCGTTCGCACACGCAACCTGACGCCCCGCGCATCGCAATAGCCGCCACTGCCAGCTTCACGCCCGAAGCGCTATCGCTCGCGCGAGAGCTGGGCATAACGACATTAGCCCCCGAAGCGCTGGCTACGGTCATGCGTGCAGCGCTGCCGGTCTGCGGCGAAGCGCGCCGGCGCAAACCTCGCTGGAGCGTGCTGCGGACGATTGTATCGCGCGCGCACGCAGGCCGGTTCGGCGCATATGCGCTCGGGCTGAGCGTCGCAGGCCGGCTGCTTGGGCTGAGCTACTTCCGCGCCGCGGGACTGATATGCGCGCTGGTGTGGCTCATCTGCGCCGCGCAACCCCGCGCCGCACGCAGCGACGTCTGGCCATAAACGCATCTGCCTGCTGATGAACTGCTTGAGGCTGTCTTTTCATATCAGCCGTGAATAACGGTTGATATTGCATTTTCCGACCAATGCGCTGAGCGGTGTGAATTGCATATACTGCCTGACGCGATGAGCAACGGGTATTGCATTACCTGATGCCACTCATTGCAGCAGGTATCGTATTTCCTGACCGACGCGCTGAGCCGCAGATATTGCATTACCTGATGCCATGCATCGCAGCAGGTATCGCATTTCCCGGCTGACGCGCCGAGCCGCGGACATTGCATTACCGATGCCACGCATTGCAGCAGGTATCGTATTTCCTGACCGACGCGCTAAGCCGCAGACACTGCATTTACCAAACAGACCTCTGCACATAACGGCTACCGCCCGGTTTATCGCGGCATATGCGTCGCATGCCTGTGACCGTATCCCGACAAAAGTACGGCTCGCAGTCAGACCGGCACGGCACCATATCGTCACTGTGCGCAATGCAGTCGCGGCAGGCATGCGGGTCGCCCCGCCGCCCGCCGCGATTGCGTCCACTCATCCGATCGCTATTGCGCCGACTGTCATGGCGCTGCGCTCGCTCACTTGACCAGTTCGTCCAGGTCTATCACCGGCTTGCGCGCCGGACGGTATATCACAAAGCGCTTGCCTATGCACTGCACCGGCTCGGCATGTACGCGCTCGCACAGCTCGCCGCAGGCTTCCCGCGTGGTCATCGGCGCGCCGTCCTGCAGTCCCACTTTAATCAGTTCGCGCGCCTCCAACGCGTCCCAGGCCTGCTGACAGACCTCCTTGGTTATGCCATTGATGCCTATGTGCAGTATCGTGGGCATTGTGTTGGCCATGCCCCTGAGCGCCGCGCGCTGCTTTGACGTCATAGTATATCTCCCCCACGCAAATTATTCAACAAAGTCAAACTCCATATCGCCCACGCGCACCGTGTCGCCCTCGCCCGCGCCCTGCGCGCGCAGCTCGTCTATGACGCCCCAGCGCCTCAGCGTGCGATGGAACCAGTTCAGCGATTCCTCATCCGAGAAGTTCACAGAGTCTATCAGGTGCTGCATCGACGGCCCCACGACCTCGTATATACCGCCGTCGCATATCACGGTAAACGGCCGCTCCTCGGTCGGCAACGGCAGCTCGTCCGGCTCTATCGGCGCGGGCTCGGGCAGAGTGCGCAACATCGCCAGCACCGACCGCATTAGCGGCTTTACGCCCTCGCCGGTCGCCGCCGATATCGGATACACTTCGATGCCGCGATCCGCCACGTGCGCGCGCAGCCGCTCTATGTGCTCCTCGGCCCCGGGCAGGTCGGTCTTGTTGGCGGCCACAATCATCGGCCGGCTGGCCAGGTCGCCGTACTGCTCCAGTTCGCGCATTATGGCGTCGAAGTCGGCCACCGGATCGCGACCTTCGCTGCCCGACACGTCGACGACATGAAGCAGCATCCGCGTGCGCTCGACGTGGCGCAGGAAGTCGTGGCCCAGCCCCACGCCCTGGCTCGCGCCTTCGACCAGACCCGGTATGTCCGCCATGACGAAGCTCTCGCCGTCCTGACTGGCTATACCCAGATTGGGCGTCAGCGTCGTGAAGTGATAGTTGGCTATCTTGGGCCGAGCCGCCGTCACCACCGACAGCAGCGTCGACTTGCCCACGTTCGGGAACCCCACCAGCCCCACGTCCGCTATCGACTTGAGCTCCAACATGACCTCCAGCGGCTGGCACTTGACGCCGGGCTTGGCAAAGTTGGGCGCCTGACGCGTGGGCGTGGCAAAGTGCATGTTGCCAAACCCGCCGTTGCCGCCGCGCAGCAGCGTCTTCTTCTCGCCGGGCGTGTACAGATCCAGCAGTATGCGGCCGGTCTCCTTGTCGCGCACCAGCGTCCCCGGCGGCACCTCGATGACCAGATTCGCGCCGCTGCGGCCCGATGAGCGCCGGTTCTTGCCCGGCTCGCCATTGGGCGCGGCATACGACCGCTTGTACCTGAAATCCAACAGAGTATGCATGCGCTCGGACGCCATGAACACTATGTCTCCACCGCGCCCGCCGTCGCCGCCATCCGGTCCGCCCTGCTGCACGTACTTCTCGCGGTGGAACGACACGCAGCCATTGCCGCCATCGCCCGCCTTGACCTTTATCGTCACGATATCTACAAATAAAGCCATATCCCCACGCGGGCCCATGCCCGCCCTCCATGACAGTTTGAGCCGCGGCATGCGCCGCCAGCGCTAACAGCATATTCCGTTTTATCGCCCTTGACAAGCATACTGGCGATAAACCCGCATTAATATTTTGCCCGACTGCGGGCGCGCGATTCAGCCAGGCGCCCTATCCGCTGATTGAGCGGCACCCGCCGCCATATAAAAGTAAACCGCCGGCAGGCGCTTGAACACGCCCACCGGCGGATATATTGCACTAACGCGCAGTGCATCCCGTTCACTATCGGCGACGTCCTGCCGATGAGCTCTACGCTCACCGCTACTGACGCTAAAGCATCGCAAACTTCATCAGCATAATATGCCCCGCTGCATCGCACGCTGCACTTTAATTGCGCATCGCATCAACATTGAGCCCTGCGCTCAATTTACCGCAATGCCTGCATCGCATGCCGCGTCAATATCTAACGCAACGGCATAACATGCCGCGCATAGCGACGCGGGGGTTGCAGCGCCTGATTCGCTGCTCATTTGCCTTTAAGATACTCGTCGATCTCGCGCGCGGCCTGCTTGCCCGCGCCCATAGCAAGTATTACCGTGGCAGCGCCGGTCACGGCGTCGCCGCCGGCCCAGACTGCCTCGCGGCTGGTATGCAGCGAATCCTCGCGCACGACCAGGCAGCCCTTGCGGTTGGTCTCAAGCCCCGGCGTGGTGGAAGCTATCAGCGGATTGGGGCTCGTGCCTATCGCAACGATGACCATGTCCACGTCCAGCACGAACTCGGTGCCCGGCAGCTCGACCGGACGGCGACGCCCCGATGCGTCCGGCTCGCCCAGCTCGCAGCGTATCGCCTTCAGGCCTCTGACCCAGCCCTTCTCGTCGCCCAGCACCTCCAGCGGCGCGACCAGGTTCATGAACTCGACGCCCTCTTCGCGCGCGTGGTGTATCTCCTCGCGCCGCGCAGGCATTTCCTCAAATCCGCGCCGGTACACGATATAGCTTTGTGCGCCCATGCGCAGCGCACACCGCGCCGCATCCATGGCCACATTGCCCCCGCCGATTATCGCGGCGCGCTTGGCGTGCATTATCGGAGTATGCGCGCCGGGCTTGTATGCCTTCATCAGGTTTATGCGCGTGAGGTATTCATTGGCCGAATACACTCCATTCAGATCCTCGCCGGGCACGCGCATGAAGTTGGGCAGACCCGCGCCCGAACCTATGAACACCGCCTTGAACCCATCGTCAAACAGCTCGTCTATCGTGTGCGTGCGGCCGATTACCTGATTGAGGCGTACATTAACGCCCATGCGCTCCAGCGTATCGACCTCGCGCCGCACGAGATCCTTAGGCAGCCTGAACTCGGGTATGCCATAGATCAGCACGCCGCCCGGCGCATGCAGCGCCTCAAATACCGTCACGTCATACCCCAGCCGCCGCAGGTCGCCCGCGCACGTAAGCCCCGACGGACCTGCGCCCACGACCGCCACGCGCACGCCATTGGACGGCGGACATTCGACTTCATGCTCGCCTGCCATGTGCCGGTCGGCCACGAACCGCTCAAGCCGGCCTATCGCCACGCTCTGGCCCTTTATGCCCAGCACGCACTTGCTCTCGCACTGGCTCTCCTGGGGGCACACGCGCCCGCACACCGCCGGCAGGCTGTTGGTCAGCCGTATCGCCTGATATGCGCCCTCGTAGTCGCCCTGCTTTATATGCGATATGAACTCAGGTATGTGCACGTTGACCGGACATCCGGTCACGCAACGCGGATTCTTGCAGTTCAGACAGCGCGCAGCCTCAGCCGCCGCATCGCTCTCGCTATAGCCCAACGCAACCTCGTCAAAGTTGGTAGCCCGCACCTTGGGAGACTGCTCGGGCATGGCCACGCGCTCACTTGACATTGCCTATACCTCCAATTCTGCACTTGTGCTCTTCAAACGCGCGCGACTCCTGATCGCGGTACGCGCCCAGCCGCCGCATCAAGCCGTCGAAGTCGACCTTGTGACCGTCGAACTCAGGGCCGTCCACGCAGGCATACTTTACCTGACCGTCGACCGTGACGCGGCAACCGCCGCACATGCCCGTGCCATCGACCATGATGGGATTCAGGCTCACCAGCGTGCGTATGCCCAGCGGCCGCGTGGCTTCGGCCACGACCTTCATCATGATCGGCGGGCCGATAGCTATCACCAGGTCGTAGTGCTCGCCGCGCTCCATCAGCTGGTTGAACACGTCGGTCACAAAGCCCTTTGCGCCGCGCGTGCCGTCGTTGGTGGCCACGTACAGATGGTCGGCCAGCGCGCCCAGTTCGTCCTGCAGCACCAGCAGGTTCTCGGTGCGCGCGCCGACGATCACGTCCACATAGATCCCCGCGCCCGACAGATACCTCACCTGTGGGTACAGCACCGCCGTGCCCACGCCGCCGCCTATGCACAACACGCGTCGCGCGTCGCCAAACTCCGTCGGCCGGCCCAGCGGCCCGGTAACCGATGCAAACTCGCCGCCCACCGGCGTCTCACCCATAAGCGTAGTAGACAGACCCACCATCTGCACCAGCAGCGTTATCGCACCGGTCGCGGCGTCAGCTCCGCCTATCGTCAGCGGTATGCGCTCGCCGTCCTCGACCGCGCGCACTATCACGAACTGCCCGGGTCGCGCCTTGGCGGCCACGTCGGGCGCGCTCACGTCTATGCGCATCAGCCCCGGCGCGAGCAGCTGTTTTGCAAGCACCTTATGCATAATCAAATACCCCCTGAGTTCATAATGGCTGTGTTTTTGAGCCATTTAGTTCATTATAGCACGAATATTTGACGCTGTGAATAGCCTTCAATTTCTTTCCGCGCGAATTTTGCATATTTTAGCACGGTTTGCAGCCGCTCAGCGCGGTTCTAACATGTCGATTACGCCTCATAGCTGCGCTCCCCGCCCGGCACATCGGCGGAACTTGCGCATGCCGCGGATTGCTGAGCCGAACGCTTTAACACACGCAAGCATCAATTCCGCCAGCAAGCAACGCTGTCAACATATCTATCTGATGAAGCCGCCGGTACCATGCCGCACAATGCAAGCGTCGACCGCAAGCGCCGCCCACGTCAAGCCCCATTTACGCTGGAATACCGCATGCAACGCCGCTCCGGGCATATTCGCCTGCATTTGATCGCATTCGCCACATGCCTCCACTTGTCTGCACGGCACATGCGTTTGCGAGTCGGATTTGCCCCGCAAGTTCTCATTTCGGCATTGTTCCTCCACTTCATGCCACTTGTACCAGGTTTTAATCGCTTGTATTCCACTTACATCCACTTTGTCGCCTTTTCGGCCAGAATACGCCCTCTTTTTGCGTCCACAATCGCCACTTGCGCAGTGCACGCGCCACTCGTCACCACCTGCGCCTCCGCCGCTTCTCACTGCCTGTTCGATCCGCCCCGTCAGATCTACCCATTCTGGCCATCACCCCAAATGATACGCAAAAACGGCCCCCACCAGAACCGGTAGGGGCCGCCTGATATACAGTTGTCACGCCGCGTCGGGCTGAGCCGTCTGTTCAGTTGAGGCATCTGGCGCAGGCGTGGCGTCAACCGCCGTCTCGGTTGCATCGGGCGGTTGGGTTGCCGCTGACGACTCGGCAGCGGCGTCGGTCGAGGTCCCGTCCGATTGAGCCGCCTCGGACTGGTCAGCAGCGGACTGGGGCGCTTGCGATTGCGCCGCATCGGCCGTCGCCTCGGGCGCCGGCGTCGCCTGTGCGTTCAGCGAATCCACCGTCAGCTCGCTGGGCAGGTTGGCGATCTCCTGGCGCTGCTGCTCTTCCTGTTCGATGAGCCAATCGGGCTTATCGGCGCGGAAGCGCTCGCTGAACACGTTCAGCAGTTCGATGCACTTGTCCACCTTGTCGGTATACGACATAACGACAAAGTACATGCCGGAATTGGATATGATGTTCTCATTGATGAACCCGTATAGCGGCTCGGCCGGCAGCGCATATACATGGCGTTCGTTGCTGTATATCGTGTTGCCGTTTTCGTCCTGACCGGCGGGCGCAGCGCGGGTCACGGTCTCAAGATCCTGACCGGTCACATCCAGCGCGCCGCTTTCAATGTACTCGTCCAGCGGCGTCGCCAGCTCCTGAGCCACGAACGACGCAAACGTCTGCTCGTCGACCATGTAAATGTCGCCCTCATGCGAAGCCAGGCGCGTCATCAGCAGCTGCGGGCCGTACACGTCGTCCTCGGAGCCGTAGTTGACGACGTAGAAGTTGAGTTCTTCCATGTCGCCCTCGTCCTCGCCGACGAAGAGCGGAGCCAGTTCCTCTTCAAGCGCCTTTATGTTCTCCTCCACGTACGCCGTGCTGAGGAAGTACACCTCCAGCCGCTTTTCACGCGGCGGCTTGTATTCGGTTATGCTGTACGTCAGGTTCCAGCCCGCCACAAATATCACTATCATCAGCAGATATTTCCAGGAGCTGTACAACCAGTGATTCTTCAGCCGCTCCTTTGTAATCCGGGTATCGGGCATGGGTACACATCCTTTCGCTTATGCGCTCAACAGGCATGGCGCACGCGGCTCAGTCGCGGGGTTTCATCGTGGGGAACAATATGACGTCGCGTATCGTATCCGAATTGGTCAGCATCATGACGCACCGGTCGACGCCTATGCCCATGCCGCCCGTCGGAGGCAGCCCGTATTCCAGCGCCGTGATGTAATCGTCGTCCATCATGCCGGCTTCCTCATCGCCCTTGGCGCGCAGCTCGACCTGCTTGAGGAAGCGCTGCTTCTGATCTATCGGATCGTTCAGCTCGGAGAACGCATTGCCGATCTCGCTGCGACAGATGAAGAACTCAAAGCGCTCGGTCAGGCGCGGATCGCCCGGCGTATGCTTGGCCAGCGGCGAAACCTCTACCGGATATGTCGTTATGAACGTCGGCTGCACCAGCTGCTCCTCGACCTTCTGATCGAAGCACTCGTACAGCGCGTTGCCCCAGGTCGGATCGGCGGTCGGCGGCAGCTCCACGCCCTTTGACTTAGCCGCAGCCACGGCTTCGGCGTCATCGGTTATCGCCATGAAGTCAATGCCGACGTACTTCTTTACGGCTTCGGCCATCGTCATGCGCGGCCAGCCGGGCGTCAGATCCACCTTTTCGCCCATCCACTCTATCTGGTATGTGCCCAGTATGCTCTTGGCGGCGCCCGATATCATGCCCTCGGCTATGTCCATCATGTCGGTGTAATCGGCATACGCCTGGTACAGCTCAATCGACGTGAACTCGGGATTGTGGCGCGGGTCCATGCCCTCGTTGCGGAATATGCGGCCGATCTCGTATACGCGCTCCATGCCGCCGACTATAAGGCGCTTGAGCGGCAATTCGGTAGCAATGCGCATGTACATGTTTATATCCAGCGTGTTGTGGTGCGTCACGAACGGGCGCGCCGTTGCGCCGCCGGATATGGTATTGAGCACCGGCGTCTCGACCTCGATATAGCCGCGCGCATCCAGATAGTCGCGCATGTACTTTATGAACCGCGAGCGCACCTCAAACGTGTGGCGAACCTCCGGGTTCATTATCAGATCCACATAGCGCTGGCGATAGCGCAGCTCGCGATCCTTGAGCCCGTGGAATTTCTCCGGCAGCGGCCGCAGCGACTTGCTCAGCAGCTTGAGCTCCATGACCTTTATCGACATCTCGCCGGTGCGCGTGCGGAACAGCTCGCCCTTTACGCCGATTATGTCGCCTATGTCCAGGTCCTTGAACGCGGCGTAGCACTCGTCGCCGACGTTATCCCGGCGCACATATGCCTGTATCTGGCCCTCTCTGTCCATTATGTGGCAGAAGCTGGCCTTGCCCATAATGCGGCGCGACATCATGCGCCCGGCCATCGAAACCTCCAGATGCGGCGCGCACTCGTGGTTTTCGGCATCGGCGTCGTCGCCATGTTCGGCGCGGAACTGCGCCTCCAGCCGCTCATACTCGGCTATCGCGGAGGCCGAATGCCAAGTCACGTCGTACCGCATTACCTGGTACGGGTCCTTACCCTGACTGACCAGCGCGGCCAGCTTGTCGCGGCGTATCTGTTCCTGCTCGCTGAGCGCCTCGGCGGACGCGGGCCGGTTTTCCTCATTTGCCATATGATAGCACTCCTAATATTTGATTGCGGGCTCAGTTGCTGCGCACCGACAGTATCTTCATCTTTATCATGCCGTCGGGAGCGGCGACCTCGACCGTATCGCCCACATGCGCGCCCAGCAACGCCGCGCCCATAGGCGACTCGTTGGATATGCGGTTCTGGGTTATGTCGGCCTCGGTGGAGCCGGTTATCGTGTACTCGTCCTCCTCGTTGAACTCGACGTCCAGCACGCGCACAGTCGAGCCCAGGCCCACCTCATCCTTGTCCAGCTCGCTGCTGTCCACTATCTGCGCGTGGCGCAGCATGTTGTCCAGCTCCAGTATGCGGCCTTCCATGAACGCCTGTTCGTTTTTGGCCTCCTCATACTCGGCGTTTTCGCTCAGGTCACCGAAGCCGCGTGCGACGCGGATCTTCTCGGCCACCTCGGCGCGCTTGGTCTTGAGCAGGTAATCCAGCTCTTCTTCGAGCTTCTTAAAGCCCTCCTGGGTCATCACAAACAGGCCATTCTGATCCTGTGCCATATAAAACTCCTCCTGTCGCGCACTCAGCGCCATATAAATAAATAACAAACGGCGAATTGCCTCGCCGCTTGTCTGAAGCGCCGGCTCGCTCCCCACTCGCCGGCGTCTCTCTGTCGCAAACAACCATTGGGCATAAGTATACAGTATAACGCGTTAATTTGTCAACCGTACTCGCGCAACGCGTGGGTTTTTTCACTACTTTTTGCCCTGCGCGCCACATTTTGCGTCACTCGTCGGAATAGGGCGTAGTGCGGTCTATGCGGTGCACCAGCACGACCGCTATCGCCATAAGCCCCGACGTCAGCAGCAATAGATACTGCTTGTTCACCATCTCCAGCCCCAGCACGTTAATAGACACTTCCTCGGTCGCCTCGATGAAGTACTTGCCTATCGTGACGCCGATCAGCGCCGCAAAATTGGCAACCGTCGAATAAAACCCTATGAACACCGTCTGGTGCTCGTGCGGTATATTCACATACGGTATGCTGGCAAACGGCAGGTTGATTCCTATCGCCATTATGAACGCCCATATGAGCGTCAATGGATAAATAAACAGCGCGCGCTCGGTCACAAACGCCAGCCCGATATAGTGCAAAAGGTACATGCTCATGCCCATCGACAGTATCCTGAACGGCGAGCGTCCGCTGGATATGCGGCTCCACACGCGCGTCAGCAGCAGCACTATCGGCACATTGAGCATGTTGACGACCATTATGTACGTATACGACACGTTCAGGTTCTTGAGCAGATACACCGTATAGTACGAGCCGGGTATATTGGCCGTCACGTTCCACAAAAACACTATCGCGATCGTGCGCAGGTAAAGCTTGTTTTTAAGCGGCAGTGTCACCAGGTCGCGCACGCTGAAGCGCTCGCCGGCGTTCTCATACGGATATTCGCGTATGCGCCCATAGAGTATGAAGTCCACGACATACAGCCCCAGCGATATGATTCTCAGCGCCATAAGGCCGCCGTACTCGTTGCCATAGGCCGTAAATACGTCCACCAGCGCGCTGCCCGCCAGGTTGAATATCGCCACCACCGACCCGACAGTCATTGTGACCAGCGAAAAGAAACCTGCCCTCACCTTGGGCGGTATCGATTGCAGATGCCATACCGTTATGCCCGGCGAGGCTATCGCGCCCACGAGGTTTACTATCGCAACGCATATGCCCACTAATGTGAGCTTTGACTGCTGCGCCACCGGCGCCAACGGTATCAACCCTATGACCAGTATGTTTATGACCATCGTCGTCGCGCGCATGGCCATCAGCAAAGGCTTGCGCCGGGAGAACCGCTCCAGCAGCAGCGGCGCAAACATCTGCACCATGTTGGCCGCGACGCCTATCATGCTCATTGTGCCTATGAAACCGTCGTCGGCATCCATCAGCAACAGCAGCCCCGTAAAAAAGCTGCCGCCTATCAGGTTTGCGATTATGTTGGCGGTATAGTTGAGCACCAGCAGCCGCGCGCGATCCTGACTGGAGCGCTCGCCGGGCGTGTACCAGCCCGCGCACAGCGACAGCTTCATGCGCTCATACGACCGCCGCGCACTGAAATTGCGCAGCGACATGCCGCTGAAGTCCAACCGCAACCGATAGCGCGCGCGCAATCTTCCCATTGGGCCATGTGGCACCCGCGCCGGGCAAACCTCGGATTGCGACTGACGCGGCAAGTCGTCGGCTGACCGCGCCTCGGATTGGGCCGGCATTGAGTCCGCGGCCTCCGGCTTTACAGCGGTATTTGGCACTTTGGCGGTTTTGGTGGCCGACGACGCTCTCTCCGCTTTGGCGGCTTGAGCAGCTGATGAGGCTCTATCCGCCTTGGCGGCTTGAGCGGTTGATGACGCTCTCTCCGGCTTGGCAGCTTGAGCGGCCGACGACGCTCTATCAGCCTTGGCAGCTTGAGCGGCTGACAACGCCCTATCAGCCTTGGCGGTTTGAGCGGTTGACGACACTCTCTCCGGCTTGGCAGCTTGAGCGGCTGATGAGTCTCTCCCCGGCTTGGCGGCTTCGACGGCTGACGACGCCTTCTCAGACTGGGCCGCCGCCGCGGCAGTCTGCGCTCGGTGCAGTTCAATCGACCTGTCAGGCGCAGTCGGTTCGGATTCGGCCGATGCGATGCGGTTGGAGCGCAATTTGGCTGCGTCATCCGCCCGCCCGGCAGGTGGGGGCACCTTGTCGACCTGCGCGTTGGACGCGCCGTTGGTTTTGTGCTTCATAAAAGCTCAATCCCACTTTCATCGTATTGAATGAGGCGACCTTGGAACCGTTATGTTGAGTTCAACCCGCCGGGTTGCGTGCGCAGCCACGGTGTGCGCGGCGCAGTGCCGCGCGTATTCTGTTTTTCATGCCGGATAACTGCCGGCGAGATGCATATGCGGTCGTACTTGTCTGTCGGTTGCGGGCGGCATATTCCATACATGTACGATATTGCCGATTAGCCGGCTGCATTCTGGCCTGACTGTGCGCCGCGCGTTCACAGCCCGAACGCATCGTAGCGCGCCAGTACTGCGCTCAGCGTAAGCTTTTGCCCGAGCAGCTGGCGGAACGTCGCCGAGTTTTGCCGGCCCTGCGCGCGCAGGCTCTCGAGCTTGCGCTCAATGCCGGCGTACTCGGCCCTGGCCGCGTCGCGGCACTGTTCATAGCGCGCAAGCCGCTCTATCGCCGCGGCGCAATCCACGCCCGTGCGCAGCGCCCAGCCCTGGCCGCTACGCTCGGTTAGCGATTCGCTCATGCCATCGCCCTCCTCAGCGCAGCGGGAACATCTCCTGACGCAGCTGCGCGTCATCCAGCAGCTTTTCCCAGTCGGTTATATGCAGATAGCGCGGCTCACGGCCAAATATGAACGACAGCATCGCTTCCAGCTCCGCGGTTGACACGTACGTCTCCTCGGGCATCGGCGTGAACACCGCCACGCGGCTCAGTCCCAGCGCGCGCAACGGCTCTATCTGCTCGGCGCGTATCGTATCGCATATAAGCAGCTTGCCGCTCAGGTTCAGACGCGTACCCTGCGCGCGGGCGTCTTCCAGCAGGCCGTTCACGCTCTCAAACAGCACATTTGCCTGCTCTATCTTCTGAGCGCGGCGTGCGGCGCTGGCTGAGTCGCGAGTGCGCAGCGCGTCGGTCTTGACGCCGGCCAGTTGCAGTTCGGCCATCGTGGCCTGACTGACCGACGCATCGGCGACATACGCGCGCGTGCGCTTGTTGATCCAGCCACGCCGCCATGCCGCAAATATGATGCGCCGCTCCAGCACATAGCGCAGAAACGACCCATCCACCAACCCCGCATTTAGCAGCACGCCGTCCAATCCCAGCGAGTTGACCACGGCCTCAATCGGCTTGGGCAACGGACGCCGTCGCGGCGAAGCGGTTTGGACCGGTTGCGCGGGTTGACTCTGCGCGCGTTCGGCGGCGTATTCACCGTCGCGCCCGTAGTTCGAGCGCGGACTGTCATACGTAAGCCGCCGCGTGGCATCGCCGTCGTACTCGCGTCCGGTCTGGCTGCGCGCTCCATACCGGGAGCGCTCGCTGGGCCGCACATAGGCGTCGTCCTCACGCGCCGCCCCATCGACCCGGGGCGCGCCCTGTTCGCGCACGGCGTCGGCTCGGCCAGCGCCGGTGTCTACGCGGCTGTACGAGCCGCCATATGCGCGTTCCGGCTCCTGCCCATTGCTGTGCGGCGGTTCAGCGCGCCCCTGAGCGCGTTCAGCGCTGAGCCGGCGGCTGCGCGCCTCGGCGGCAAGCCTGTCCAGTTCCTCGCTCTCGCGCTGTTCGTCGGCACGGCGCGACTCGTCGCGCATTTCGGCGGCCTGCGCGCGCGCACTGCGCAGTTCTTCGCCATCCTCGTCATTTACGCCCGCCAGCGCGGTATAATACGGCGGCGTGAACGCATCCACATATCTATCCAGCTGCAACACCCACGCGCGCATCGTGCGCTGATCGGTCGCGGGTATGCGCTCAACATAGGTTGTCACGCCGCTTATGCTCACCAGGTCGCGCTCGAATCTGTCGCCGTCGTAAAACGACGTCACACGGCGCACCAGCCTACCCTCGTTCCCAGCCAGCATGACCGCCTCCTTACAGCTTTTTAACACCTCAAACTACGCACCCCGAATCCGGGCCGCGCATTCGCTCTCGTGATATGATAGCACAATTTTTCCGCTTTGCCAATAAGTTCCCGATAAAATCACAATTGTGTGCCGAAGTTTTACCAGTTGCAACGTCGCGCCGCCGCCTGCGCATTGACGCGCTGCGCTCGCTGCCGCCTTAATCGCATTTACACCTCACCGGCGCCATCGCGTCCTTGCCTCCGCTCCGGCATACAGAAAGGGCGGACCATCCCCAGTGGAATGGCCCGCCATAAATCCCATGTCTTAAGTCCGCCGCTTACGCCTGGTAATCGACCAGCGCCTGTATCATTCCTTCTATCGTGCTGTTGTTGACGTAGAAGTAGGTGTGTCCATCGCGCCGCACCGCATACGCATCGCGGGTATAGGGCACGTATTCGACGGTGAACTCGTTCGGCTCCACGTTCAGGTGGTAGGTCACCGTGACGGTCGCGTCGCCAGCTATGTCGTAGTCCTCGGTCATGCCGTTGACCAGCACGCCTATGACCTCCTGATACAGCTTTTTGAACGAGTCCTCATCGGTTTCCTCGCCGTTAAAGTAGTAGACCTCGTTTATTATCTGTTCGCCATCATCGTCCAGCGACGGGTTGCCCTCCTCGTCGACCTCGGGCACGCGCTCTATCTTCAGCTCGTAGCTACCATCGGGCGTCGTGACGTCGAGCGAGTCGACCTTGGCTATGTTGATTATGTTGGCAAACCTGTCGACTATGCCCGCCACGGTCAGCGTGCGCGCAAACTCGACCAGCGACGACTCGGTCAGATATACATCGCCCGTGTCGTCCACGCAGATGTAGGTGTAATCCTCATCCGCGCGATTGCCTATGCGGAAGGTTATCTCGGCGCCGTTGGAATCCTTGGCCACCAGCACTATCGGATTGTCCATGCCGTAGGGGTTGTCAGGCTCGCTGACGTTGCCCACGTACGAGCTGATCGTGATCGCCGCCACGTTCTGAGACAGCGCCGTCAGCGCGTCGGAATCCACATCGTACTCAAACGGCTGGATCATCTTGTACGCCGATATGCCCAGCGAATCGTCGCCGTCCTCGCGCAACGCGATCTCGATTACCGTCATGTTCTCGGGTATCTCGGTGGGTTCGGCCGTGGGCGCGGAGGTGGGTTCAGCCGTCGGTTCGGCGGTGGGCTCTGCAGTCGCCGCATCGGTCGGAGCCTCGGTGGCTGCGGGCGCCTCAGTAGCTGCGCTGGTCGCAGCCTCGGTCGGAGCCTCGGTTGCGGTCGCAGCATCCGCCAACGCCCTGCCGCTGCCGCCTGCCTCAGTTGCAGGTTCGGCCGTCGGCTCAGCCTCGGGCGCCTCGGTCGGCTCGGCCGCAGGCGCCTCGGTCGGCTCGGCTGCGGGCGCTTCGGTCGCGTCGGTCGCGGCCTCGTCGGTCGCGGCAGCGTCGTCAGTGGCCAGCACGTCGCTGGTATCCAGCGTGCCCAGCAAGCTGTCGGACTCCAGCAGCCCGGACAGCAGCGCGCCATCGCCCGAGCCCTCGTCGGCAAACGCGACGTCGGCCTGTTCCTCAGTCTCAGGGCGCTCAAGGCGAATGTAGCTGATCGCATCAGAGCTGATAGTCGCGGGCAGTTCGACGGTGTGCAGCGACTCATAGCTGGTCATCATCGTCGTAGCCACCGACGAGTACACGGTGTACACGTTCGGGTCGTCGTCTATCATCAGATAGTAGTACGTCAGCGGCGACTTGTCGCCCAGCTTGAGCGTCGTCGTCGTGCCGTCGGTATAGTTGATCGTCATGACCGCTTCCGGCTCGTCAAGGCCGTATTCGGCCAGATCCTGGCAGTTCTCGCTGGCGGTCGACTGAGTCGTCAGCGTGGTGCCGCGCGATATCAGCGAGCTGGCCACGTCCTGATCGAGCTTGAAGTCGCTCTGGCCCTCCAGCGAATAGCCATCGTCGCCGTTATTGAGTATAGTATAGGTATCGCCCTGGTAGGTCACGGTGACGCTTTCTACCTCATCGGTAGTGCGCGAGATCAGCTGCGTCGTGTAGTCGGGGGCCTCGGTGGCCTGCACCTCCTCCTCGACGGGCTTGAACTCATTCGCAGCCCAGTAGCCCGCGCCGCACAGCCCGACTATGCACACCACCGATACCAGCCATATCAGCGCCGGATGGTGACGCTTGCGCGCGCCGGTCAGCGTGGTCGCGCTCTCGAGCACGGGGCGCTTTTCGGCGCCCTGGCCCTCCTTGCGCTTGTCCTCGGACATTACAGATGCCTCCTTCTACGCCAGATGATGAAGCCCGCCAGCAGTATCACGACCGGTATCACTATTATGACCGTGACCGTCAGTATCTGGTAGGTGGTATTGTCCGGTATGCTCATCACATAGGTGCCCATCGACTTGCTGGGCACGTACACGGACGTATCGCGGTTGACCAGCCACTCCATCGGCGAGATCAGCAGCGTGGAGTTGTCATAGTAGTTGAGATAGCTCTCGCTGGCCAGGAAGTAAGCGTTGCCCACGACGAATATGCGGGTGGTGTTTTCCACGTTCTCGTAATCGGGCTTGTCCATGGCCACGGCTACGCTGAACTTGCCGCTCTCGTCGGTTTCCTGCTTGTCTATCGTGGTGTTCTCGGTGATGTTGCTCTTGATGTAGGCCTTGTCGGACGTAGTGAGCACGTCGGTGTACACTATGCCGCTCTGCTTCATCTCGGGCGTGCGTATGGCCTGGCACTCGGGCAGCACGACGTAGCTGGACGAATTAAAGCCCTTGGTTATGTCGAGCTGTTCGCCCTCTTCATCGGTCAGCGCTATCTCAGGCATCAGCACCAGCTGCTGACGGTAGTAGCGCCCGGACGAGCTGACATCTTCGACCAGCAGGCCGTCGTCAACCGTCAGGCCGTACAGGCCCAGCAGCGCCTCGAAGTTGGGCAGATCGCCGCCAATGCCGTACTGGCTGGAGTAGTACATGCGGCCGCCGTTTTCCAGGAAGTTCTTGAGTATTTCGTATTCAGCGTCGGTCAGGTCCTTGGTGGGTGCGACGACCATGACTACATCGCCCGCCTCCAGCGTCACGCTGCTGTCGGTCAGGTTGAGTTCCATGGGCTCGTAGTTCTGCGCGGTCAGCGCGTCGGTCACGTGCGTCATGCTGTCATAGGATACCTCGCCGTGGCCCTGCAGCAGGTACACTATCGGCGTATCGTCGCTGGTCACGTACAGTATGGCCGACGTCACCGCCTGCTCGCCCACGAAGTCGTACTTGCTGTACGAATACTGGCCGGTCGTGTAGTCGTAGCTGTACTCGTAGTCGTACAGGTCCGAGCTCGATATCACGCGGAACTTGGTCTCGTCGGCGTTGGACACGACTATCGAGTTAACGCTCAGCGCATTGCCATCGGTCTGGAACTTGGCCGCCGCCGTAGGATTGGCCACTATGTCGAGGTTCTGCACGGATATGTTATTGCTCAGCGCCTTGTAGCGGTTAAGCATCTCCTCGAGCATCGTGTTGAGCGACGAAGTCGAGTTCTCCTGGAGCAGGGTGTATATCTTTACCTCCTCGTCCAGGCCCTGTACGACCTCGCGCGTTGCGTCGGATATCGAGAACTTCTGGTTATACGACAGGTCGATCGTCCATGCGAAGTTGCTCTCCGCCAGGCCGAACACGTAGTTTACAAGCATAACCAGCACTATTACGATTACCGTCATCACTATGCTCAGCGAGCCATAGCGCAGTTGCTTCAAGTGGAATATGCTCGCCATGCGGGACTTTTTGCTCTTTTTGCCGGATTTCTTCATGACATCGCGCGGAGCCTTGTCGCCGCTGGGCGCGGTCTGCGGGTTGGTTTCCACCGCGTTTTCGGGCTTGTTCATATTATCCTTATCCATTGCTTAACCCTCACTCCATCTTCTTCTCTCGACGACGCGCACCGACAAGAACAGCACTACCGCCACAAACGAGATAAAGTACAGTATATTCGAGAAGCTCAGCAGCCCCGCCGCAAAGTCGCTGTTGCGCGAGTTGAGCGACAGCCACCCGAACAGGTTGCCTATGAAGCTGAAGTAGCTGCCCGACGACAGCATGGAGGGCACATATTCAAGCACCTGCAGCATTATGTTGACGACCAGCGTCACCACGGCCGCGGTGACCTGATTCTCGCACAGCGTGCTCATCAGCAGGCCAATCGATATGTACACGCAGCCCAGCAGGAAAAAGCCCAGATAGTTGGTGAACAGCGTGCCAAACGTGAGCCGGCCGTACACCGCGATTATCGTCGGATAGATAAACGTTATGACCAGCGTTATCAGCAGCACGCTCGCCGCCGCCAGGAACTTGCCCACGATTATCGACGTGATCGACATGGGCGACGTGATAAGCAGCTGATCGGTCTTATTGCGGCGCTCCTCGCTCATCAGTCGCATCGTGAGCACCGGCACGAACATTACGAATATGTAAGTCACCTGACTGAAGAAGTTGGTCATGTCGCTGGAACCGCTGGAGATGTTATAGCCCCAGAAGAAGTAGCCGCTGACCAGCAGGAAAAAACCCATGAACACATAGCCTATCGGCGTATAGAAAAACGCCTGTAGCTCGCGTTTCCAAACAGCGCGCATAGTTTTGCCTCCGTCCTTTGATATGAAATATTATTGTTCGGCCTGATCCCCGTCCTGAGTGAGTTGCAGGAATATGTCCTCCAGCGTCATGTCCATAGGCTTCATCATCATGATGGGAGTCTCCTGCTTGGCCATGCGCGCAAACAGCGTCTGGCGTATGTCGATCTTGCGGTCGGACTCGATCAGGAAGTCGAACGTGCCGGGCTCCTTGGTGCCTATGCATTCGCAGTAGCGGGTGCCGTCTATGTCGCGGATTATCTGGCGGGTCTCCTTTTCGGGGCCCTTCACGCGCACGGTCATGCGGAAAGTCTCGCCGATGCCGTGAGTGAGGTTTTCGAGCGTGTCCTGCGCGACTATCTGGCCGTTGTTGATTATGACCAGGCGCTCGCAGACGTCGGCGACCTCGGGCAGTATATGGCTGGACAGCACGACGGTGTGATCCTCGCCCAGTTCGCGTATCAGTTTGCGTATCTCGATTATCTGCTTGGGGTCAAGGCCCACGGTGGGCTCGTCCAGTATTACGACCTCGGGATTGCCCACCAGCGCCTGCGCCAGACCCACGCGCTGCTTATAGCCCTTGGACAGGTTCTTTATCAGCCGCTTGCGCACGTCGCCCAGGCCGGTCAGCTCGCATATGTCGTTCAAGTGCTTGGTCAGATACTTGCGCGCCACGCCCTTTATGTCGCAGCAGAACCGCAGGTACTCGTCGACTGTCATATCCATGTACAGCGGCGGCAGCTCGGGCAGATACCCTATCTGCCGCTTGACCTCGCGGGGGTTTTTAAGTATGTCGTAGCCGTCCAGCAGTATGCGGCCCGCGGACGACGAAATGTAACCGGTAATCATGTTCATCGTCGTGGTCTTGCCCGCGCCGTTGCGCCCAAGAAAGCCCAGTATCTCACCTTTGTTTATTGTGAAGGTGACATCCTTGACGGCGTACTTGTTGCCGTAGCGCTTGGATACGTTTTGTATCTCGATCATGTACTTCCCTCCAATCAGTTAACCCATTATACCACATTTAACGCCCGGCGGATAAAACATTCTATGAACAAACTGTAAACGCGGTCTCGGATTCTTTACTTTCAATGTGAATTTGTCATATTCTGCCGGGAATTGAGGCTGATATGCGTACAAGTCATGGCATCTGCACGTCGGGCATGTTGTCCAGTTGCGCGGTTCAGGTTGCGTTTTGGCAAAGAATGCGGACACGACAAGGGCGAGCCAGGCTGGTGTTTGCCTGGCTCGCCCCATGTCAGCGCCGCTTTTTACCGCGGCGCTTGCCCCTGCCCGGGCGCTGTGAGTTTGGTTTTTTAACAGTCGCCGGGTTGACATTGGATGCAGTCTGTTCTGACGCGGTAACTTCATGTGCAGTATCGTCAGATGCGGCCTGTTCTGATGCGGGCTTTCCGGACGCGGCCTGACCAGATGCAGCCTTCTCGGATGCGGACTGTTCAGATGCGTCCCCTTCGGATGCGACTTGTCCAGCGGCAACCGCCGCTGCCGCCGCCGCAAGCGCGGCCGCAGCGGAGTCGCCCGCAGCAGGCGTTCCGACCGGCGGCAGCGCGCTGAACGCCGCTTCGGGCGGCGGTGCGGCAGGGGGCAACCGTTCAGCCTCAGTCTCGGAGTTTGCAATCTTGCGTGAATCACTTGCGTCATCCTGGCTGACTGGGTCGGCGTCATGTGCGAAAGCGGCATCCGGCGTCGACATGTTATCGGCATGATCGGAGTTATCAGGCATGACCTGGATTTCCGATACAACCGGAACGTCCTGCGCTACCGGCTCAACTACAACGGCAGTCTTAACCGGAGCCGCCGGTTCGTCCGCCGGAGTCAATGTGGAAGCGCTGCGCATTTGTTCATCTATTGCACCTGACGCAGCGTCGCCACGTGTCTGTTCGTCTGACTGTCCAATTGCCGTATCGCCGCGTGCCAGCTCGTCTGTCTGTTCCGTTGCAGCGTCACCGCGCGCCAGCTCGTCTTTTCGTCCCGTTGCAGCGTCACCGCGCGCCAGCTTGTCTGTCCGTTCCGTTGCAGCGTCGCCGCGCGCCAGCTTGTCTGTCCGTTCCGTTGCAGCATCACCGCGCGCCAACTCGTCTGTCCGTCCCGTTTCAGCATCACCGCGCGCCAACTCGTCCCGTGCACGTTGAGCCACGCCGCGCACGCTAACGCTTACCCTCCGGCGCAGCACCAGTTCGCCCGCCACGTACAGCACTCCCGGCAGCACCAGCGTGATCGCTGGCGCTATGAAAAACTCGGGCAGCGCCAACAGCCCTGCCGCGCCGCACACCGCAACCAGCAACGCGCCCTTGCGCCAGTGCGCGCGCATATTCACCGCGCCCGCCAGCGCGACCAGGCTCGCCAGCAGCGCCAGCGCCGCCAGGCCCGGAGACAGCCCCGCGCCCAATGCCCGCCCCAGCAGCGCACCTACCAGCGCCGCCAGGCTTATGGCCACGCCCAGCAGCGAACCCAGCACGCCCAGCGCTATGCAAGCGTACAGCATCACGTCACCTCATCCGGGCTGCGCAGTATGTCGCGCAGCAGCCGCGAATAGCGCTCGCACATGCGGCTGGCCGCAACGCTGTCACGCGCCTCACAGGTTATGCGCATGTCGCCGTGGGTATCGGGGCTGATCCATGCAAACCCGCCGTCGCGCTTCATGTACACTCCGTCGATGAACTCGGCCGACGCCTCCATGCCGCGCAGAACGCGCAGTACCCGCCCACGGTCGCCCGCATTGACCGGTACGGCCGACGAGCGCCGGTACACCTGCGGATAGTCCTCGGTTATCGTGCGCAGCGGCAACTGCCGGCGCGTGACCAGCATCAGCACCTGCGCCATCGCAAACAACGCGTTGAAGTGTAGTTCGGCCTGGAACATGCCCTGTGCAGCCGGCTCCATGTCCAACATTGCGCGCAGGCGCTCTGCGGAGTCATGGCGAGTGTACCTCAGCGACGCGCCGCGCGACGCAGCCACGTCCTCCAGCGCCCGAGTCGAACCCACCGGCACGCAGATCTCACTTGCACCATTGTCCAGCGCTATCAGCGTGAGCAGTTCCAGCTGCTCCTGCTCGCTGAGCATGCCCTTCGAATCGCATATGCGCAGCGATTCGCCGTTCTCATCAGGCGCAAACCCCAGTTCGCCCGCGCGCAGGCTGTGCTCAAACACCGTGGGCGGCGCTATACGGTAGCTCGCGCCCAGCGCCCTGAGCAAGACCTCGGCGCGCGCACACACCGCGCCCGGCTCACACAGCAGCACTACGCCCGGCGCGTCGCGCATGTCCATGTCCGGCAGCTCATCAAGCAGCCGCCTCACAAAGAAATCCTCGGGCAGCACTACCGGCTCGGGCGACGGGCACCCCAGCGCAAAGGGCCGTGCAAAGTCCTGACGCATGAACAGCGTCTCCATGCGGCGTTCGCGCGCCGAGTCCGGCGGCAGTCCGCGCTCGTCCAGCAACAGCGCGCCCGAGTCCGATATGTGCGCACCCGCCGCGCTGAGCATCCGCTGCAACGCTCTAAGCTCAGGTACAATGCCCTCTCCGGCGCTGAACACCCGCGCGCCCTGCGAGCTGAGTCCCGCTATGAACGCGCCCGCCAACGCCTCCGCACGCCCGCTGGAACCGTGCGTGACCACTATGTCGCGCGCGCCCGCCGCCGCACACGCCTGACCCAGCAGCACCGCCTGCCCGGGCGTGTCCAGCGATGCGCCGCGCAATCCGAACAGCGCGCCCCGTTCGCCGCCCCACACCAGGTTCTGTTCCAGCCGCGCGCCCGCCGGAGCCTTCTTGCGCGGCCACACCATGACCCCGGGCATAATTGCCGCGCGTTCGCCCAGCTCGACCCGGTCGCCCAACACGCCATGCTCGTATACGCATGCGCCTTCGCCCAGCGAGCAGTTGTGCCCCACTATTGCGCCGCGCAGCTGAGCGCCCGGCGCTATGTGCGTGCCCGACATCACCACGCTGTGCTTTACGCCGGATTGGCCCGCCATGTGCGTGCCTGCGCCGATCACGCTCTTTTCACCGACATTTGCCCCAGCTTCTATCACCGCGCCTTCGCCTATAAAGCAGGGCGGCGTCAACTGCGCATGCTCGCTGACTGACGCGCCGGGCATTATCAGCGTGCCCGCGGCCTCGTGGCCTTCAGGCAGACCAAGTATCTCGCTTACGCCATCCACGCGGCCGGTCAGCGCGTCGAAATTGGCCTGCGCATACGCCGCCGGATCGCCTATGTCGCACCAGTAGCCGCCCATGACCCAACCGTATACCGGGTGGCCCTCGTGCACCGCCTGAGGCAGCAGCTCACGTCCAAAGTCGCACGGCCCCGCCGGTATGAGATTAAGCGCCTCGGGCTCCATTATGTATATGCCGGTATTCACCGTGTCGGTAAACACCTCGCCCCAGCCCGGCTTTTCCACGAACCTGCGTACGCGTCCGCCCTCGTCGGTCTCCACCACGCCGTATTCCAGCGGCACCGGCACGCGCTTTAATACCATCGTCATCAGCGCGCCCTTGCGCCGGTGGAACTCCAGCGCCGCGCTCAGGTCGCAGTCGGTCAGGCCGTCGCCCGACAGCACTATAAACGTCTCATCCAGGAACCCCGCCGCCGCCTTGACGCCCCCGGCCGTGCCCAGCGGGGCCTTTTCAACGTAGTAGCTCAGCTCCACGCCCAGCCGCGAGCCGTCGCCAAAGTAGTCGCGCACGCGGTCGGGCATATATCCCAGCGTGACCGCCGCACGCGTTATGCCATGTCGCCTGAGCAGCCTGAGCGCATACTCCATGATAGGCCGGTCGAGCACCGGCATCATCGGCTTGGGCATGTCGCAGGTCAGCGGGCGCAGCCGCGCGCCCTCGCCGCCCGCCATTATTACAGCTTTCATCCGCCATACCTCCGGTCAAATAGTCCGAATTTAGTTTGACCGGATTGGCATATTTAATACAAAATTTGTGCGCACCACTGTCAATGTGCGCGGCCCGGTCGTCTAACAGGCGTGATATCACAAACGCATCTGATCGCAGTAGGGGGTGATGACATGACCCGGGACGAGTTTGAACAGGCCGTGCGCGGCTGCGAGGACAAGCTGTTTCGAATAGCTTTCCTGTCGCTGCGCAACTGGGCGGACTGTCAGGACGCGGTTCAGGAGGCGCTGCTCAAGGCCTGGTCCGCGAGCGCGTCGCTCAAGCATGCCGAATACTTTGACACCTGGCTGGTGCGCATACTCATAAACGTGATCCGCGACGCGACACGCCGTGCCGCGCGCCATCCCACCCTTGAACTGAGCGATGCCTATCCCGGCGCGGACTTTGTCCCGCCCGATCCCGATCTTGCAAACGCGGTGCGCGCGCTGGACGGCCGCCTGCGCGCGCCGCTGCTGCTAAAATACGTGGCTGGCTATTCAGTAGGCGAGGTCGCGCGCATACTGCGCATCACACCCGCACAGGCCCGCTGGCGGTTGGAACAGGCGCGCAAAAAGCTGCGCGCGAGCCTTGGCGACAGGGAGGCGACACTATGAAGCTGAATGGCGCATACCCCGATACCCCGCAGCGCTTTCACGCGCTGATTGAGCGCACACTGGACGACCTGCCCCAGCGCGCACATCGCATGCCGCGCGCGCGACTGCTGGCCGTAGCGCTGGTAGCGATGCTGCTGGTTGGCGGCGCGGCGCTGGCGGCGGCGCGGCTGGGCATAATCGACATGATTTACGGCGAGCGCACGCCCAGCGACGCCGCGCGTTCGAGCGTGGTCACGTCCGACGTCACCGACCAATGCGACCGCGGCGCACTCACACTGCACCAGTACCTGCTCGACGGCCTGCGCCTGCACGTCGACTACGAGCTCAGCGGCAGTGCCGAAGGCGCGCAGCTGGCCATAGTGGACATAACCGCCACGGATCAGTCCGGGACTGAACTGGCCTATGGCGCATCCGACTTTGACGTGGCGCAAGCGCTGGGCGGCGAGTTTGACTCGGCAGCGCAGCTGTACTCGAGTCTATACTTCGACAGTATGCCTGCTGAACCGTTTACGCTGACGCTGCGCGCATATCTGATCGCGCCCACACTGCCCATCGAGACGCATCAGCCCAGCCAGGCCGAAGCCTACGGGCTGCCCGAGCCCACCCCGGCCTTGCAATCCGGCGATGCGATAGCCATAAACGCCGCAACCGGCACTGCACCGCTGAGCGATATAAGCGGCTTTGACGAGGCATGCTACGGCCTGATAGTCGCCGGAACCGACCCGCTGGACGCCGCGGCGCAGGCGCTCATCGACCTTGGCATAGCGCGCGACGCGGTGCCGCTGGAGCTGAGCGTCCAAATCGACCCGGCCAAGCTGACCGGCGCGCTGGCCTCGCTGCCCGAGCCGGTGGAGTACGAGTTTGACGAGTACACGCTGCGCGCGCTGAGCATAGACCTCACGCCCGCCAGCGCATACCTGCACTTTGAGGTGCATCCCCGGCGCCCGATGGCCGAGCTGACGCTGACCAACGACGACCCGCTGTACCGCTGGTATGAATGCCGATATCCGGACGGCACGCCGATAGAGTGCGTATCCGGCGGCGGCTTCTCGACGATGCGCGACGCGGACGGCGTATACCTGGACTACGAACTGCGCCTGACCGGCATAAGCGATATACCGGATGAAGTGCTGCTGACGCCCTACCGCACGCTGCCCGACGGCACGCGCGAATACGCCGAGGACGAGACGGTGCGCATCGCGCTGGCTGTCGCCGGCTGACGAAACGACTTACATGGAGGATACTATGAATAAATCGAAACTGCGCGCATTGGCGCTGACCATGCTTTTTGCACTGATCACGATATCCGCTCCCGTGCTGGCCGAGCCTGCGCAGGAACCGTGCAACTCACTTGAAAGCGATACCGAGCCGCTCACGATAGACGGCAGCTTCGCATATCAGCCCGACGAAAGCGACGCCGACGCTCAGCTAAAGCAGGCCGCCGTGGACGCCTATCGCCAGCAGATACTGGAACTTGTAAAGCCCTCCGAGGCGCGCTACGAAGGCGCCACGCTGACGCTTGAGGCGCACGAGGTCATGGCTACCGACGACATGACCGTAATCACCTGGAGCGTTACCAACACCACCGACATGCCGCTGTACGTGCGCTCGAGCGAATTCGAAGCCAGCTTCAGCGGCATAGAGTACGACCTGTGCGGCGGCTGGCGCTGGGCCAACTACATAATACAGCCCGGACAGACGTTGCAGTCGCGCTTCAGCGGCGTGTTGTGGGAGCATTTTGAGCCCGGTCACGGCGCATTTGAATTGAAGCTGCACGTATACGAGATCGCGCCCGACGCGATACCCGACGACTACTATACCTCCACGACCGACTATGCCGCTGGCGAATACTTCCCGCCCGAGGACGGGCTGAACCTGCTCGAAGACATATCCTTCAACGTCCCCATCGACATGGGCGCAAGCGCGGTGCGCTCGGCGCTAAAGGACGGCGAACCGATAACGCGCGACTGCGGCCGCTATGAGCTGCGGGTAACGCGCGCCGACATGAACCTGGTGAACACCTTCATAGAGTACGAGCGCATCTACCCCACGCGCGAGGACGCGCTGAACGATTCGCCCATCGGCTCCACATACTGGCAGTACCAGTTTCTGGACAGCGCAATAGAGCTTGACAGCGCGCAGGACTGGATGAAGGGCATGGAATGGATAAGCTCCGGTTTCGGCTCGATACCCGACGAGCCGGTAGAGCTGGACGACGGACGCTGGGCCTGGCGGATAACCTATCGGGCGTATTACATGCACTGGCAGCCAAAACAGCTGCTGATGCACGAACTGTATTACGGCGGCCAGGCCGGCTATTCAGACGGCGGCAGCGAGGATATCGTGCTCGACTTTGGCACCAGCATGACCGAAGCCGCCACGCCCGCCGGGCGCAAGTTCACCTGGGATTATGGATTTGTGCAGCTATGACGCAAGTCAACGCGCCATGCTCAAGCAGCGACGTCTTTGCCGTTGACGAGTTATACTCTTAGTTACCAAATGCTGGCAGTTACGCATATGGCGACGGCGCGGCTGCATCGCGCCCAAGCTTGCTCAATAAACGACAGGCGGGACCGTTATTATTACGGCCCCGCTTAATATTGCTACCCGCTTCCGCTTTGCAAGCCGCACGCCCGCGCGTCAAGTCAACTTGCACTTTTAACGATCAACGCCCCAAGGCGCCGTCATATATGCCTCTTTCATCAAGTCCTGGGCAACCTCAGAAATGTTTCATTGGGTTATTGCCGTTCAGTGATCGGAGGCCATGTCAACGGTCCAAGGCGAAACCATCCGCATGACGAAACAGCACATGATCCGGCACGTCGCGCAGTCGCCGGTTTGCCACGCACTTCAATTTTGCCGCATATGCACAACACGGCGCGCCGGGGCCAACATCCCCGGCGCGCCACGCAGTTTACAGTATGTACTTGTGCAGGTCTTTGCCTATCGATATCTCGGGCAGGTGCTTGAGCACGTACTCGGCGTTCACGCGCACCTCTATCGGCTCGCCGCCAGCGTCGCTGCCATCGGCGTAATAGCTTATCTCCTGCAGCAGGCTCTCCATCAGCGTGTGCAGGCGGCGCGCGCCTATGTTCTCGTTGGTCTCGTTGGCGGCAAACGCCAGCTCGGCCAGCTTGTCAAGCGCGTCCTCCTCGAACACGAGCTTTATGTTGTCCACGCCCAGCAGCGCCTGGTACTGGCGTATCAGCGCGTTTTCGGGCTGTGTGAGTATGCGGCGGTAGTCCTCCTGCGAAAGCGGCTTGAGCTCTACCCGCACCGGGAACCGGCCCTGCAGCTCCGGTATCAGGTCGGACACCTTGGACACGTGGAACGCGCCCGCCGCCATGAACAGTATGTGATCGGTCTTGACCGGGCCGTACTTGGTCGACACCGTGCTGCCCTCGACCAGCGGCAGTATGTCGCGCTGCACACCCTCGCGCGACACATCCGGTGAACTGCTGCCGGAGTTGCGCCCTGCGATCTTGTCTATCTCGTCCAGGAACACTATGCCGTCCTGTTCGGCGCGCTCTATCGCCTCGCGGTAGACCGAGTCCATGTCGATGAGGTTTTGCTCCTCCTCGGCGGTGAGTATGCGCCGCGCCTCGGACACCTCGACCTTGCGCATGTGCGTCTTCTTGGGCAGTATCTGGCCCAGCATGTCGTTCATGTTGACGTCGGTGCCGGGTATCTCGCTCTTGGGCTGGAACTCCTCGACCTCGACCTCGACCAGCTGATGCTCCAGCTCGCCCGCGCGCAGTTTGGCGCGCACCTCGTCTCGCTGCGTCTGATACTTCTGCTTTTCTTCGGGCGTGCCCTCGGGCTCGCGGGGCTTGGTGCCCAGCAGTATGTCTATCGGGTTGGTGGGCTTCTTCTGGGGCTTGACTATCAGCTGCACCAGCCGGTCCTCGGCCGCGGCCACCGCCTTGTCGTGCACCAGCTCGGCCTGCTTTTCCTTGGCCACGCGTATCGCCGCCTCTACCAGGTCGCGGATTATCGAGTCCACATCGCGGCCCACATAGCCCACCTCGGTGAACTTGGTCGCCTCTACCTTGACAAATGGCGCATCCACCAGCTTGGCCAGCCTGCGCGCTATCTCGGTCTTGCCCACGCCCGTAGGGCCCATCATCAGTATGTTCTTGGGCGTCACTTCATCGCGTATCTCCGCGGGCAGCATCGCGCGCCGGTAACGATTGCGCAGCGCCACAGCCACGGCCTTTTTGGCCTCATCCTGCCCGATTATATACCTGTCCAGCTCGCGCACTATCTCGCGCGGCGTGAGTTTGTTCATGTTCCGACTCCCTTCGCTTTAAACGCGTTCAACGATTATGTTGTCATTGGTGTACACGCAGATCGACGCGGCGATGTGCAGCGCCTTTTCGGCTATTTCGGCGGCGCTGAGTTCGGTGTTCTGCACCAGCGCGCGCGCCGCGGCCAGCGCAAAGTTGCCGCCCGAGCCTATCGCCACCACGCCGTCATCCGGCTCTATGACCTCGCCCGTGCCCGACACCACCAGCAGGTTTTCCTTGTCGGCGCACAGCAGCATCGCCTCCAGCTGGCGCATCGCGCGGTCGCCCCGCCACGTCATCGCCAGTTCCACCGCCGCCCGCGGCAGATTGCCCGAGTACTGCGTCAGCTTATCCTCGAGCATTTCACTCAGCGTAAACGCGTCGGCCACCGAGCCCGCAAACCCTATCACGACAGTATCGTGATACAGCCGCCGCACCTTGCGCGCAGTCGCCTTCATGACGACCTTTTCGCCCATTGTCACCTGGCCGTCGCCGGCTATCGCTATCTCCCCGTTGCGCTTCACCGCGCATATCGTAGTCCCCTCGAGTTTCAAATCTATTCCTCCTGCAAAGCGTATTGCCCCTTGAGCTGCTCTATCACTTCCAGCGCGCGCTGACCTATCGCCTCATACCGCTCCTTCTTTGAGCGTATGCGCCGGCCCAGCGGCGCCATGAGCCCGAAGTTGGCGTTCATCGGCTGGAAATCGCGGTTGGGCGTGGATATGTACTTGCCCATCGCCCCCAGCGCCGTCATATCGGTAAAATCGACCGGCGCCTGTCCGCTGAGTTGCCGCGCCATCGATATACCCGCAACCAGCCCCGAGCCCGCCGACTCGACATAACCCTCCACGCCGGTCATCTGCCCGGCAAAGTACAGATCCTCACGTCCGATGCACTGATACCGCTCGTTTAAGAACCCTGGCGAATGCAGGTACGTGTTGCGGTGCATCACGCCATAGCGCGCAAACTCCGCGTGCTCCAAACCGGGTATCATGCCGAACACGCGCTTCTGCTCGCCGAACTTCAGCCGCGTCTGGAATCCAACCAGATTGTACAGCGTACCCGCCGCGTCGTCCTGGCGCAGCTGCACCACCGCAAACGGCTCGCGTCCGGTGCGCGGATCCTTCAGGCCCACCGGCTTGAGCGGCCCGTAGCACAGCGTATCGTGTCCGCGCGCCGCCAGCAGCTCCACCGCCAGGCAGCCCTCGAACACGTTCGCGCTCTTGTCCAGCGGGCGCTCGTCAAACCCATGCAGCGGCGCCAGCTCGGCATGGGTCAGCGCCTCATAGAACGCCTCATACTCCTCGCGCGTCATCGGGCAGTTCAGATAGTCGTCGCCGCGGTCGTAGCGCGACTGGCGGAACACCTTATCCATGTTAAGCGAGTCGGCGTACACCACCGGCGCGGCCGCGTCGTAGAAGTTGAGCTGGCTCACGCCTGGCAATGCAGCGATGGCTGCGCTCAGCGCATCGCTGGTCAGCGGGCCGGTCGCCACTATGCACGGCCCGTCGGGTATCGCGTCCAACTCCACGCGCTCCACGCTGCACAGCGGATGCTCGGTCAGCGTGCGCGTAATGTATCCCGAAAACTGCTCGCGGTCGACGGCCAGTGCGCCGCCCGCCGGCACCCGCGCCGCATCCGCCGCGCGCATTATCAGCGAGTCCAGCGCGCGCATCTCGGCCTTGAGCACGCCTACCGCATTGCTGAGCCGGTCCGAACGCAGTGAGTTCGAACACACCAGCTCCGCAAATCCCTGCGAATTATGCGCCGGCGAAAACCGCACCGGCTTCATCTCAACCAGGCGCACCGGTATGCCCCGACGCACCAGCTGCCAGGCGGCTTCGCTGCCCGCCAGGCCCGCTCCTATTATTGTAACCTGCGTATTAGTCATAAAATCTGTCATTAAGCGTACACCAAGATAATTTATTTTGTCAAAATCAAGGTTAATGAGTTCAGGCGAATGATCTGCGCGCGATATACGCGCGTTGACTGCATGGCCATGGCGCGCCGTAAACGCACACGCGCTAACGGCAACTTATCCACGGTGCACGCCAGTCGAGTCCACTGGACGCGCATTTGCCAACTGCGGCTTATCCGCGCAGCGCGCGTCTCTCGCGTCCACTAGGCGTACATCCGCTAACTGCACCTTATCCGTTCGGCGCGTGTCTCTCGCGTCCACTAGACGTACATCCGCTAACTGCGGCTTACCCGCGCGGCGCGTGTTTCTCGCGTCCACTAGACGTACATTCGCCAACTGCGGCTTACCTGCGCAGTGCGTGTCTTTCGCGTCCACTAGACGTACATCCGCTAACTGCGGCTTACCTGCGCGGCGCGCGTCTCTCGCGTCCACTAGGCGTACATCCTCCAACTGCGGCTTATTCGCGTAATGCGTATCTCTCGCGTCTACAATATGCACATTTGCCAACTGCATTATATCGGCTTTGCACGCTATGCACACTGTAAATTGATGTAATTCGCATGGCAGCAAGCCATGCACAATACCTGCGCGGCTAGACTGCCGTATCCACACGCCGGCACAACCGAGTCAGCAGCACAACCAGCTTTGCGGCGCATACCGCTCATTCTGGCCGTCAGTCTTCGTCGCCCTCCTGCGGCGTCAGCTCGACGCGGTGGCGGCAGGTCTCGTTGGTGCACACATGCGCCATCGCGCCCTTGCGCCCGCGCTTGAGCACCATCATCGAGCCGCACACCGGGCACTTTTCGCGCACCGGCATGTCCCAGGATACAAAGTCGCACTCGGGATAGTGCTCGCATCCGTAGAACTTGCGCCCCTTGTGGCTCATGCGCTCCAGCAGCTTGCCGCCGCATTTGGGACACGGCGCGTCGATCTCCTTGAGCAGCGCCTTGGTATTGCGGCACTCCGGGAAGTTGGGACATGCCAGGAACTTGCCATACCGTCCCATCTTGTACACCATAAGCGCGCCGCACTTATCGCACACCACGTCGGACACCTGATCGACTATCTGCACCTTTTCCATCGACTTTTCGGCGTTTTCGAGCGTCTTTTCAAACGGGCCATAGAAGTCGGAAATCACCTTGTGCCAGTCGAGCTCGCCCTCCTCGACCTCATCGAGCTCCTCCTCCATGTTGGCGGTGAACGTAAGGTCGACTATGTTGCTGAAGTACTGCTTCATCAGGTCCGTGACTATCAGGCCCAGCTCCGTGGGCACCAGGCGCTTGTTCTCGCGGGATATATAGCCGCGCGCGATTATCGTGGTTATCGTAGGCGCGTAGGTGCTGGGACGGCCTATGCCCTTTTCCTCCAGCTCGCGCACCAGCGACGCCTCGGTATAGCGGGGCGGCGGCTGCGTAAAGCGCTGATCGGCCGCGGCGTCCTTGAGCTCGAGCGCCATGCCCTCGGTTATGTCGGGCAGACGCGTATCCTTCTCCTCGACCTCGTCGTCCAGCGACTCCTCGTACACCACAGTGAAGCCCGCAAACTTCTTGCGCGTGCCGGTAAAGCGCATCACGACCGGCCCGCCGCTCAGATCGACCGACAGCGTGTCGTACACTGCCGGCGTCATCTGACTCGACACAAACCGCGAATATATCAACTTGTACAGCTTGAACTGATCGCGCGTCAATGACTCCTTGATGGAGTCGGGCGTGCGGGTCATATCGGTGGGACGTATCGCCTCATGGGCATCCTGCGCAGTTTTGCGCGAGCGGTAAACGTTGGGGGTCTCAGGCAGATACTCCGCGCCATAGCGCTCGCCTATCAGCCCGCGCACCGCGGCTATCGCCTCATCGGACACTCGCGTCGAGTCGGTGCGGATGTAGCTTATAAGGCCCTGCGTGCCCTCGCCCTCCAGATCCACGCCTTCGTAGAGTTGCTGGGCTATCTGCATCGTCTTTTGAGTCGTGAAGCCCAGCTTGCGCGAGGCCTCCTGCTGCATGTTGGATGTGGTGAACGGCGCGGCGGGGTTTTTGCGCTTTTCGCCCTTGCGCACCGCCGAGACCGTGTACGACTGTGCGCGAATCAGCTCCAGCGCGCTTTCAGCCTGTTCACGGCTGGTTATGTGTTCCTGTTCGCCGCCCAGCGTGACCAGTCGCGCGCCCAGCTCAACGCCGGCGCAACTGAATCGCCCGGTCAACACCCAGTACTCCTCGGGCACGAATTCGTCTATCTCGCGTTCGCGGTCGCAGATCATGCGCGTGGCCACCGACTGCACGCGGCCTGCGCTCAGGCCCTTTTTGACCTTCTGCCACAGCAGCGGGCTTATCTTGTAGCCCACAAGCCGGTCCAGCACACGCCGCGCCTGTTGCGCGTTTACCAGGTTCATGTTGATTGGCCGCGCGACCTTCATCGCCGCCTTGACTGCCTTACTGGTTATCTCGTGGAACTCAACGCGACAGGCCTCGTCCTCCTTTATGCCCAGCACGTATGCCAGATGCCACGATATCGCCTCGCCCTCGCGGTCAGGGTCGGTGGCCAGGTATATCTTGCTTGCGGTGCGCGCGTCCTTGCGTATGCGGTCGAGTATCTCGCCCCGGCCGCGTATAGTTATGTAGCGCGGCTCGAAGTTGTTGTCCACGTCCACGCCCATCTGCGACTTGGGCAGATCGCGCACGTGACCGTTGGACGCCTCGACTTTATAGCCCCGACCCAGGAACTTGCCTATCGTGCGTGCCTTCGCCGGGGATTCCACTATTACCAGCTTGTTCGTCATCAGCCGACCTCCATCATATGAAAAACCGTCCGCGCCTCAGCGCAGCGCATCATCGATTCTAAAATGTTTACCCGTGGTTTCATATATTATTCTCTTTATTTTCAGCATTGTCAAGAGTGAATTTAGCCTGGCCGTGTCAAAATCGGTTTGAGAAATCATTTCGTCGAATGAATGTTCGCGCTTTTGGAGCAATTCGACTATCCTGCGCTCATCCTCAGTCAGCTCCGGCATCGCGCGTCGGGGCACGGATTGCGCGTCAGCCGCGGCAGTATCGGTCGGTGCATGATCGGTTTTGCGCGAGGCGCGCAGTTTCCTGGAAGCGCGTGCAGGTATGGCGGGTTTAACTGGCTCGGCGCCTGCATTTGACGCATTGCGCTTAGCGCCGGACGGCTCGGGACTGGCCGTAAGCGCCGCATGTCCATCGGCCGCAGCCTGCACATGTGCGTCAGCCGGCGCTGTATCGCGCTGCAGGCCCGGCTTTGTGCCACAGCCGACTGCGACTTCGCGCACCGCTTGACGCGACACGGATGCCTTCCGCGCGTCGGCGTCGGACATTAGAGTGGCGTCGCCCTTCTTGCCGGCAAAGCCTGCCGCGCTGTCTGACGGCGCATACGTCTCAGCGACGTCGAGCGCGCCAAACCTGTCGCGGTCGTCCAACCCGACTATGCCGAGCGGTTCCAGCACATCGAAGCTGGTCAGTGCAGGCGCGGCGCCTTCCAACAGCAGCGCGTTGGAGCCGGCATACCGCGCGTCGAGTATCGAACCGGGCACCACGAACACTTCACGACCCATATTGAGCGCATGACTGGCCGTGTTGAGCGCGCCCGAACGCGCCGGCGCTTCAACTATGAGCGTGCCGCGCGCCAGCCCGGCGATTATGCGATTGCGCACCGGAAAGTATATGTGATTGGCATGCATACCGGGCATGTACTCGGATATCAGCGAGCCGCCGGACTCGAGCAGCCTGCGCACCAGCACCTGGTTATCGGCAGGATACGGCACGTCCACGCCGCAGCCCAGTACGCCTATCACCCGCCCGCCGCCATCCAGCGCGCCCTCCACAGCAGCGGCGTCTATGCCCACGGCCATGCCCGTTATGAGTTGAGCGCCCGCCTGCGCAAAGTCTCGGCCAAAGCCCCGGGCGATGCCCGCACCTTCAGGCGAACACTTGCGCGTGCCTACGACCGCAATGCCTTCAAGCACGTTCAGGTCGCGATTGCCGCGCACGAACAGCAATTCGGGCGGTATGATTATGTCGGCCAGTTCCTCCAGGCACTCGGGATATTCGGCGTCGCCGCGGCAGACAAACGTCACGCCGCGCATGCGCAACCGCTCCAGCAGCGCATCTATGTACTGTTCAGAGTTGAGCCTGCGCATGCGTGCCAGCTGTTGCTCGCCCACGTACCTGCTCAGCACATCGGGCGGATTGTCGAACAGCTCCTCCGGCGAGGCCAGGTCGCGAACTATGCGCGCATACTTGTCTATCGCGGGGCACACAAATGTGTATAGCCACAACCGCCTGCGCTGTCTGAGCGAATACTCCACGCTCATCATCCTTTATCATTTGTAACGCTATCGTCCGTCCTGATGCATTCGCAACCCTGTACTATCAGCGATGCGTCTATTCTATATTAGCACACGATGTGTGAATTTACAACTTTGCCATATATATTTTCACATGTTCGACAGTTCAAAATCTCAAATACTGCGCAGTTTCCCGCAAAGTTCAGGCATTGCGCACTGAATTCAGTCATATTTTACAGCTAATTCTATGTATCAGTCAAATCGGAGCTTTACGCCGACTGTGCTGCGATATATAATACATACATATGATACTAACGCAAAACCGGCCGCGCGTCAAGCGGGCCGCAGGGAGGTGCGCCATGCTTGCCAGGGTGATGAGCATAGGTATACTCGGAATAGACGGCTATCCGGTCACGATAGAAGTCGACAAGAGCACCGGACTGCCCGGCTATGACATAGTGGGCTTGCCCGACGCTTCGGTCAAGGAGAGCCGCGAACGCGTGCGCTCGGCACTGCGCAATTCAGGCCTTGAGTTCCCGGTAGGCCGGTACACCGTCAACCTCGCGCCCGCTGACACCCGCAAGGAAGGCCCCGCTTTTGAACTGCCGATAGCCATTGCCATAATGATCTGCGCCGGCGCGCTCGAGCAGAGCTCCATTAACGGCATGGCGATATCCGGCGAACTCGCGCTGGGCGGCGGCGTAAACCCTATAAACGGCGCGCTGTCCATGGCCATAACCGCGCGTCAGCTGGGCTTTAAGCGCATTATGCTGCCGAGCGAAAATGCCCCTGAAGCCAGCTGCATACAGGGTCTGGACGTGATACCGGTGTCCTCGCTCGCCGACGTGGAGGCCCACCTCACCGGCCGCAAAGTCATTGAGCCGCTGCATCCGCAGCCCTATTCCGACTTGATGGGTGCGCGTCAGTTTGACCAGGACTTTGCCGACGTGCGCGGCCAGCGCGCCGCCAAACGCGCTCTTGAGATCGCCGCCGCCGGCGGACACAACGTGATAATGGTCGGTGAACCCGGCTCGGGCAAGACCATGCTGGCGCGCTGCCTGCCCTCCATACTGCCGGACATGACGTTTGAAGAGGCGCTCGAGGTCACGCGCATACACTCGGTGCTGGGCGGCACTCGCGGCAAAGGCCTCATGACCATGCGCCCATTCTGCGCGCCGCACCACACCTCATCAGCTGCAGCGCTGGTGGGCGGCGGCTCAAACGCCAGGCCCGGTCAGGTATCACGCGCGCATCGGGGCGTGCTGTTCCTCGACGAGCTGCCCGAGTTCGCACGCAGCGCGCTGGAAGCGCTGCGCCAGCCATTGGAGGACGGCTTCATATCAGTGACTCGCACTCATGCGCAGGCGGTATATCCGGCGCAGTTTATGCTGGTATGCTCAATGAATCCCTGTCCGTGCGGCTATTTCGGCTCGCACTCGCACACCTGCCGTTGTACGCCGGCCGAACTCAAGCGCTACCGCAATCGCATATCCGGCCCGCTGCTGGACCGCATAGACATACAGATAGAAGTCGAATCCGTGCCGGTCAACCAGATAACCATGCGCTCGGCCGAGGAGCCGTCCGACGCCATACGCCAGCGCGTCAACGCCGCGCGCAGGCTCCAGCAGCAGCGCTACTGCAACGACGGCATAACCTGCAACGCACAGCTGACGAGCCGTCTGCTCGAAAAGTACTGCGCGCTTGATGAAGCGCCGCGGCAGCTGCTTGAATCCGCCGCAAACGTCCTGCACCTGTCGTCGCGTGGCTTCACGCGGCTCATAAAGGTCGCGCGCACAATAGCCGATCTGGACGGCGGCGCCAATATAACCGAGCAGCACGTCGCCGAAGCCATTGGCTACCGTTCGTTGGATGGAAAGTACTGGAACTGAGCAGGCCTTGCGCGAGCGCCCGGCAAAACATACAAAGCCTGTGCTCCGCAAGCTCAGGAACACAGGCTGATTTAGCTTATCGCCCGGCGAACCGCCCTGGCAGTCCGCGCTGTTAAGGCTCGCCCGCGCCAGCGCGCGCCTGGCCGGACAGACTGGCAGTCCCTGCGGCATGCGCACAGGCCCGGTCTGCCCACGCCTTGCGCACCCGGGGAACGGTTCGTCAGTCGGAGCCGCCCGAGCCGAACGCGCTGCACTGGCAGAGCTGCGTGCCGGTTATCGTCTTGCCGGTACCGCCCTGCAGGCAGAGGCAGAACTTCCTCTTCGAGCTTTTGCCGTATCCAGCTTCGCTGCAGGTGCACGAATTGCCGCCAGCCATCGAGCAATAGCCGCCAGCCACGGCGGTCAGCTCGTCATCGCTCACCTCGTCGGCTCCTTGTTCAAAGTCGCCATCCGTCAGTTGCATGCCCATAGTGCGCGCCAGCTCCCGCAGCTCATCCGCGCTCATTGCGACGGCGCGCTCGGCCAGCCCGGCGTCTCGGGCGATCATCTCGAGGAACGCCTTCATGTTGTCTGTCATGTATACGTCTCCTTTCCAGCCGTACATTATCGTCCAGCGCGCGCGGCATCAGTCCTCACCGGTGCCGTACAAGTAGCAGTCGCAGCGAAATTTCCCGCCCAGGCCCTTGCCAATGCCTATCGCCACGCAGCCGCACGGATTGTTTTTGTCGCCGGCCGTGCCACCGCCGCCCGCCACGCAGGTGCACTTACCGCCGCCTGCGACCGTGCTCAGCTCATCGTCGTTGATCTCGCCATTCCCTTCGGGCGCCAGGTCGGCCTCGCCCAGTTCGAACCCCTGCGCCTTGGCCAGCGCCACAAGCTCCGCCTTGTCGAGCTTGGACGCACGCTTGGCCAGCTCGTCGTCGGCCGATATCCGTTCCATAAACTTTTTCATGTTGTCAGTCATGTATAACACTCCCTTATAAAGCCCTGTTTGCCGCCGGATGCGCATTGCCCGCAATCCATGCACGCCTTTGCCGCGTCATTCGTTCACGCCGCCGCCGCAGAAGTTGCAGGAGCAGCGCTGCGTGCCGTCGGTGAAATTGCCGTTGCCCGCCGCATAGCATCCGCAATAATTGTGCCGCAGGTCCTTGTACTCCTCACCGACGCCAGCCAGCACGCAGCCGCACCGCTTGCCGCCTGTGACCGACAGCAGCTCGTCGTCCGACAGCTGGTCGTTGGGTTCCGTGGTCAGGTCAGCCTCGCTGATGTCCAGCCCGAATGCCCTGGCCTCGGCTATCAGTTCGGCCTTGTCGCTTATCTTGCTCAGGCGCTCGCCGAGCTACTGATCGTTGGATACCATTTCCATCAGTTTCTTCATATTATCAGTCATACGCCGCTCCTTAAATCGATTCAAATTATATCGGCAGCCACGAGCGAGCCCACGGGTGAACCGGCTCGACGCCGGCTGCATTCCTGCACGTTTTAGCCCCGTCGGCCCGCACGGCGTCCGCTCCGGGCGCGCGACGCGCAGCCGCATCGGACTTCAGTGTCATCGAAGCCGCTTCACATCGCCTTTGGCGCCGCCAGTCGACTAATGGTCCACGCCGCCGCCGATGCTAGCGCAGCGGCAGCGATTCACTTTGTCTTCGAACACGCCGCCGCCCCCGAAGCTGCAGTCGCACTCCTTGCAGTTATCGCCCGCCTTGCCGACGCCGCACACGACGCACGCGCACTTGCCGCCGCCTGCGACCGCGTCCAGCTCGTCATCGCTCAGCTCCGCGCTCGTATCCGCTGCGAAATCGGCCTCGCTCAGCGCTATGCCCCGCTGCTGCGCTTCGGCTATTATGGCATCCTTGTCCATGCCATTGAGCCGTTCAACCAAC
>DVNK01000010.1 GCA_018714445.1 Candidatus Fimadaptatus faecigallinarum
CACGATAATCAAAAACACATTCCTGCTCAGTCTTTATTACCTCTTTGCCAGCTTCCCGATACCGATAGTGCTGGCGATATGCCTGAACGAGTGTCGCTCAAACAAATTCAAGAAATTCACTCAGATGATTACGTATATGCCATACTTCATCTCGACCGTGGTTCTTGTTTCGATGATAATACAGTTCACTGACATATCGACAGGCTTTATAAACCAGATAATCGTTGCCCTGGGCGGAGAGGCCACCAATTTCATGGGCAATGTCAACTACTTCAGATCGCTCTACGTGTGGACAGGCGTATGGCAGACCATGGGATATTCCGCGATAGTTTATCTGGCCGCGCTGACCGGCGTGCCCGTGGAGCTGTATGAAGCCGCCAAGGTCGACGGCGCCAGCAAGTTGCGCCGCATATTCAGCATAGACATACCCTATATCGCTCCGACGATAATAACGCTGTTCATACTCAATACGGGCAGTATACTTTCAATAGGATTTGAAAAGATCTACCTGATGCAAAACAGCATCAACACGCCAGTGTCCGAGGTTATCTCGACTTACGTTTACAAGATCGGCGTGCTGCAGTTCAACTACAGCTTTTCAACGGCGGTAGGCCTGTTTAATTCGCTGGTCAATCTGTTCATGCTGCTTTTCGTCAACACAGTGTCCAATCGTATCAGCAAGATAAGCGTGCTGTAGGGGGGCTTGAGATGACTGCAAATAGAGATGCGCTAAATAGGCCCGTGAATAAAAAGGTGAAGAATCGCGTGCGCCAGAGCTGGGACGATAAGGTATTTGATGGCGTTACGCTATTGCTGTTGGTAATTGCAGTGCTGGTAGTCTTGTATCCGCTGCTGTACGTGGTCAGCGCGTCGTTCTCATCGACCGACGCGGTAATGGCCGGGCGCGTGTGGCTGCTGCCGGTGGAGTTTTCGCTGGAAGCCTACGCGACAGTTTTCCAGTACGAGGCCATCATGACCGGCTATCTCAACTCGATCATATACACCATATGCGGCACGGCCGTCAGTCTGGTGCTCACCACGCTTTGCGCATTCTGCCTGTCACGCAGCGACTTTTTCGGCCGCAAGGTCGTAGGCTTCATGGTACTGTTTACCATGCTGTTTAACGCGGGTCTGGTGCCCAACTACCTGCTGATAAACAATACCCTCAAATGGAGCAACACGATCTGGGCACTGATAATTCCCAACGCCATGAACGCATGGTATGTGATACTCATGCGCTCATACTTTGAAAACTCCATACCCAACGAGCTGTTCGAGGTCAGCGATATCGATGGTTGCCCCGTCGTACGCCAGCTGATAAACGTCGCCCTGCCGCTGTCCGGCCCCATAATCGCCGTCATATCGCTTTACAGCGCTGTGGGCATTTGGAACAGTTACTTCGACGCTCTGATCTACATTAACGAAAAGAGCATGTTCCCACTGCAGCTGGTGCTGCGCAACATACTGATACTCAATCAGATGGATATGAGCGTCACCGCCGACCTGCGCGACATGGCCTCGCGTCAGGGCATGAGCAACCTGCTGAAATACGCCGTGATAGTCGTATCAAGCGCTCCGCTGTTGATACTGTATCCGTTCGTGCAAAAGTATTTCGTAAAGGGCATAATGGTGGGCTCGGTCAAGGGATAACTTGAATCGCGTAACCAATGGCGTCTATGCGCGCCTAATATTATAAGAGGAGGCAAGCCCATGAAACACATCTTCCTGAAGAAAATGCTGGGGTTGACCATGGCGCTCGTACTGATGCTCAGCTGCGCAAACGTCGCGCTGGCCTGGGAGCCCGAGTGGGAACACGACGAAGATCTCTCCGCATATAAGCTGTGCGAGAACTTCGGCGATATCACGCTCACTCTGGCCGTGACCGATCACGCTTCCATATCCGACTGGGACACCAATGAGTTCATACTTTGGCTGGAAGAAGTCACAAACGCCGATTTGCAGTTCGAGTTGCTGCCCTATGAGAGCCGCGCCGAAAAGCTCGGCCTGTTGCTCAACTCGGGCGACTATCCCGACATATTCCTGTCCTGCGGTATGACCGACGCGATGATAAGCCGCTTCGGCGTCGATGAGCAGCTCTTCCTGCCGCTCAACGATCTGATAAAGGAGCACGGCAACTTCGTCAACCGCATATTCGAAAACTACCCCGGCTCCGAGGGCCTCATCACGCAGCTGGATGGCAACATCTACTCGCTGCCCGTGGTAAACGAGTGCTATCACTGCACCATACCCACCAAGTTCTGGATCAACCAGACCTGGCTGGACAACCTCGGCCTCGAGATGCCCACCACGCTGGACGAGCTGTACAACGTGCTGGTGGCCTTCCGCGATAACGACCCCAACGGCAATGGCGAACAGGACGAAATACCGATGGCCGGCGACTACGCCGACGGCTGGTACACCAACCCTGAACTGCCTATAATGAACGCGTTCACCTACTATAACCTCGACCTGGACAAGACCGCTACCAGCGGCGCCTCCGCATTTGGCATGTACCTTGAGGATGGCACCATAACCGTGCCGTTTGCCAAGGAAGAGTTCAAAGAGGGCGTGCAGTACATGGCCAAGCTGGTGTCCGAGGGCCTGATCTATGAAGGCTCGTTCACTCAGGATCTGGCGGCTCTGACCCAGATCTGCGAGAGCGGCCGTCTGGGCGCTTCGGCTGGCGGTTACATACTGTTTGCCAACCTGGGCAGCGATATGTACAAGCAGTATCGCGCTGTGATGCCGGTAGCCGGCCCCGATGGCCATACCAGCATACAGGCTTTCCCCTATGACTCCGTCGCCGGCCATGGCTTCGTCATAGCCGCTGACACCGAGTATCCGGTTGAGTCCTTCATGATAGGCGACATCATGTACTCCTATGCCGCTACCATGCGCGGCTACTACGGCGTGTATGGCGAGCAGTGGACCGATGCCGATGAAGGCGCCGTGGGCATCAACGGCAAGCCCGCCATGTTCAAGCTGCTGGTACCGTGGCAGGAGTCCGAACCGCAGAAGTACTGCGTGCTGCAGATGACCACCTCCTACCGCGACGCTGACTTCCGCCTGGGCGAGCCCTCCGATCCGTCGCTGGATCTGTACAGCGGCGATGCGCTGGAGACCCTGCTCTATCAGGTGACTCAGGAGTATGAACCCTACATCGACATAAGCAAGTCCATTCCTCCGCTCAAATTCACCGATGATGAAAATGAGCAGATGTCCATCATCAAGACCAACCTGAGCAACACCATCAAGGAAGGTATGTTCGCTTTCTTCAATGGCACCAAGACCATCGAAAACGACTACGATGCCTGGCTGGCTGACCTCGAGGCCCAGGGTCTGTCCACGTTGATGGAGATCTACCAGAGCGCTTATGATGCGCAGTACAAGTAATCATCCGGCTCGGCTGATGCGGCATGATGACTAAGCGCGTCTAAACATCCATAGCTTGCCCTCCTGCGCAGTTTGCTGTCCGCAGGAGGGCATCGTTGTGTCCGCAGGGACATTTGCCAGAGCAGGATCCAGTTCAGGCAATATAAGGCCACCATTTTTCAATGTATATCATTATCGCCATGTTGAAAAGATTTGCCGGTTTGCTCACGCTAATTCAAAGGCTCATTTTGCTATGGCCATTGGCACTATGCATTAAGTTGTCGTTCCCGTCAAAAAGCAGTTCGTTTGCCGCCTGGGTGTCTCATTCGTTATCGTGCAGTTTTTTTCGCATATCATACAGATTGTGTATCGCCTCATAACGATGCGTCTGCCATCAAACTCGGGCACTCCGCCTGTCGGTCTGGGCACTCCGCCTGTCGGATTGCCTAATGTCCAGGGCGTGCGTTACACTCACTCTGATACAGCTTGCTTGCAACACCTCACTCCAGCTACCACACCCGATAGTGCATAGCGCTGTTTCGCCAGTACCGAGGCCATTCGTGCTTCGGCAACTTCAATAGTCCTGGTTGCTCACATCCAGGTTGCTCACATACAACTTGTACAGCGCTGCGCGCCATGGCGCGATTGGGCTACGATATGCTCCGCGTATCCGGATGTGTGGCGCCACCATTGGTTCTGCCGATTGTCCCTTCTTGCGCTGTCCATATCTTGTTACGCTTTGCCAATGGAGCCTCGCACCTCCTATTCGTGCTTCCCGCGATTTGAGCTTTAGCGCCATTTATATTGCCAGTTTGACTTGGCTCGGATCAAAAGCGAGTGCACAAACGTAATTGTCGCTTTAATCCTCACATGGCTGTTTTGTGTCCTCGCTTGCCCATCTTACAGGCGTACCTTCTTGGAGCGCGGGATGTATATGATCAGACGCGTATCATATGCCTATCATTGGTTCTGTTCCGGCTCAGTATGCTCCTGCGCATCCTGCTCGTCGGCTTCACGCGCCAGCCGTGCCAGCGCCACCTGCGTCACAGCCCTGCTCACCGCTTCGCGCATGCGGCGCTCATATTCATCCGTCGGCAGTCCCGCTGGCCGGAATACCCGCCAACTCGCGCCGCCGCATGTGCCTTCGCTCACCAGTATCTCTTCGCGTTGCGGTATACCTCGCTTCATATACGGGCACCTCCTATTACTACCTGTGAATATCCTATGCGCGCCTGCTCGTCCGCCTTGTGTAGTTTCGGTCCTGCAATTTACTAAGTTCAAGATGCGCACGTATTCGTAAAATGAATTCAAAGGCAGTGCAGTAAAATGGACTTCATTCGCGTGCCGGCTGAAGAGTTGCAATGGCTTGTACAGCGCGTTGACATATCGGCCGAATTCACGTTGACTGCTATGGCAGAGCGATATTACCGGGGCCAGCACATCACCCGTGCTCCAACATGCACTGACGATGACACCGATGAGTACGAACATGACGAGGAATAAGTCTGACAGATTGCACTGGCCGCCATTGTGAACTTTAGTTTTTTTCCAGCATTGCAATGGCTATTGTGATCTGGCTTCGCAAAACGAACTATAAATAGCTCTGAATGGCATATCTCTCATCGCACCAAAGCGCACTGCTCCGATCCAGATATGCTGAATAAAAGGAGGTCCCTCACCATGCCCTACTGCATCTACCTGCGCAAATCGCGCGCTGATCTGGAAGCCGAAGCGCTGGGCGCTGGCGACACGCTCAAGCGCCACGAGGCCACACTCACCGCGCTAGCGCTGGCGCGTGGGATACATGTTACGCATATCTATCGGGAGATAGTGTCCGGAGACACGATATCCGCACGGCCGCAAATGCAACAGATGCTCGCTGACGTCGAGCGACAGCGCTGGGACGGCGTGCTGTGCATGGAGATCGAGCGCCTGGCGCGCGGCGATACCGTAGACCAGGGCATAGTCGCTCAGACCTTCAAGTACACCGACACTTTGATTATAACTCCGCAAAAGGTCTACGATCCAAACAACGATATGGACGAGGAGTACTTCGAGTTCAGCCTGTTCATGGCGCGGCGCGAATACAAGACCATCAAGCGCCGCCTGATGGCCGGGCGCATAGCAAGTGTGCGCGAAGGCAATTACATGTCGCCCAAGCCAACTTACGGATACGACCGTGTGCGCACAGAGGGCCGCGGCGCGCGCTGGAAGCTCGTCATAAATCCGGATGAAGCCGCCATAGTGCGCAACATATTCGACTGGTACGAAAACGGCATGGAAGGTCGCGACGCAGGCGCACAGGCCATAAGCAACCGCCTTAACGCCATGGGCCTGCGCACCGCCGAAGGCAAGGCGTTTTACCCCAGCGGCATACGCGCGATACTGCACAACGTCACATATACCGGCGCGCTGTCATGGAACAAGCGCGTGCAGGACACGATAATGTCCGGCGGCGCTCGCATCACCCGACGCGTGCTCAACCATGATCCGATAGTCGTATACGGCACTCACGAGCCCATAATATCCGCCGCGCAGTTCGCGCGCGTTCAGCAGCAGCTCGCCGATCGCACGCGCACATCGTCAGCGCGCAGCGACCGCGCGCTGCTCAATCCATTCCGCGGGCTGATCGTGTGCGGCGTATGCGGCAAGCGCATGCAGCGCAAGGCCAACACCGGCCATAACTTCCGCAACGCCTCCATATATTGCGTGACGCCGGGCTGCCCCACCTGCGCATCGCAGGTCGATGCGCTTGAAACCGTACTGCTCAACGCGCTGAACAGCATAGCCGTGCTGGGCGACAAGATAAACGTGAGTCCAAACGGTTCTGCTCGCACTCGCGATACCGCGCCCACGCAAAACATATCGGCTTTACTCGAACCAGGCCGTCAGGCATCCGCGGACGTCGCTTCACCATCAATCGACACCTCAAAGGAGCAAAACAATATGCTCGACATGCGCGAAGTGCTCGAACACCGCATAGAGCAACTGCAACGCCAGCGCAAACGCATACAGGAACTGCTTGAAACAGAAGTATACGACATAGACACATACGTATCGCGCAATGCGGATATAACTTCTCAGATTGCCGGCGCCAAGTCCGAGCTGGAAGCGCTACGCCACACCGTGCGCAAGGGTTATACCGCTCGGCAGATCGCCGCCGTGACCAGCATGTTGCGCGAATACGACCGCAGCGCCCCGCCCGAAGCCAAACAGCACCTGCTGGCCGCTGTCATCGACCATGTGATATACCACCGCGATTCGCGCGCATATCGCAATGGCGACTTGACGCAAGGCATCTCGCTGGATGTGCACCTAAGGAGCTTTTGATTTTGAAACGCACATATTAAGTTCTACTTGGTTCACGCCGAGTCATAGCGCGCTTACGATGCATGCCTTGAGCCACGCATAGTCCAGGCGCATGCCGTTTATAATAAAGCATATCTTATCGAAAAGCGAGGGGATACGCAATGAATCCATTCACCCAAAAACCTGCACAGCAGGGCGTTGAATTTCAAAGCTGGAAGGATCTCTATCCCAAGGCATACCACAAAGATGATACCGACGCCTACACCAAGGTGCGCATAATACTCATGACAGGTGCTGAATATGAAGCTGTGTGGTTTGGCCATCAGTTCCACCGCAACTGCACCGACAACAATCTGCGGCGTGAGATAGCCGTCAGCCGGCGCGTTGAACAGCAACAGCAGCACCAGCTCGCCTATCTCAAGCCCGTAGATGAGACCCAGCTCGAGACGACGATAACATACGAACAGCTGGCTGTGGATCTCACCGCCATACTGGCTCAGCGTGAACCTGATCCGTACGTCGTAAAGGCGCTGAACTTTGCGCTGCTGGAGGACTTTGACCACCTGTATCGTTATGCCGATCTGCTCGAGATGGAACAGGGCGTAAAGGCTGAGCGCCTCGTGGGCGGCTACACCGAGGTCATGCCCGGCCGTCCCACGATAGCTCATCACCGCCACCCGGTGGACAGCGTGCGCCGCGCCTGCAACTTCAAGCAGGCTCAGCTCATTACCATGCTTGACACCTGCACCATAACCGCCGCCGAACAGCAGACCATGAACTACTATATGAACCTGGGCGCGTTCTATCCCAACGATCTGGGGCGCAGACTGTATCAGGAGATCGGTATGGTCGAGGAGCAGCACGTCACCCAGTACGGCGCACTGCTGGATCCGGCCTGCACATGGCTGGAAAACCTGCTGCTGCACGAGTACAACGAATGCTACCTGTACTGGTCGTGCCTTGAGACCGAGACCCATCCAGTTTTCAAAAAGATATGGGAACAGAACTTCGAAGCGGAGCTGCAACACCTGCATAAGGCCGTGCAACTGCTTCAGAAATATGAGGGCAAAGACTGGCAGCAGGTGCTGCCTCAGGGCGAGTTCCCTGAATTGCTGCGCTTTGCACCGCAGATAGATTACGTGCGCAAAGTGCTCGAAAACACCGTGGAGCTGACGGCTGTCGGCGAGGACTATGTGCCGGTAGGACAGCTCAACAAGGATACGCCGTTCTTCCACTACCAGGCTCAGGTCAATGCCGGCGATGTGATGGACGTACCCAGCCATCGCATTATCGCCGAATACCAAAAGCAGCGCGGCGAGGACTATCGCTACCAGCAAAAAGAACATCCAATCCCCGCACTGCGCGACCGCAAAACCGACAATACCGAGCTCGGCCGCATATCGGCTAAAACCTGTTAAGGCATCACTCCCGCACACAGGCGTGGAATTACCGTAGGTTTTATGCGCTGGTTGTCGAGTTGAAGGTAACGTCGCGGGCGCGATGAGTTCTTCTCATTGCCACTATTCCCCACCTCCTGCTGCGACACAAGCTGCCAGACCAACAGCTGCAATTGCAGCACTAACTGCCAGACAAATTGCAGCTGCAACACCTGCAATACCTGCAACACGACGCACAGCTGCGGTTGCAATTACAACAACTGCTGCCGCTAAAGCGCATATGCACAGCCAGCCCGGGCAAATTGCCCGGGCTGGCCGCATTTTTGCATCAAATGTTCGTCAATCGACACTCAGTTTCGGATGACCTTCGCTAATGTCCACTTTCAAAACGCTGCCATTCTTTCTATGAATTGTGCCCCGCTGAACGCCTATGCCACATTTTAGGGGTCTTACGTCGTATTCCATGAATCCCGGCCGGACCGGCTTCACGCCCAGCGCATAGGCCATGTACAGATACAGCGGCACCGCCGACCAGCCATGGCACATGCTGCCGCCGCGGTCGAAATCCCAGCCGCCCTCCTCAGTCTCCCAGAACGTCGTCGCACCGCGCATCAGCATGTCGCCCCAGATGCGCGCTATGCGTTCAAACACCAGCGGCGCGTATTTGTCGCCCGCACTCAGCAGCGCCTCGAACACATATATCGAATAGCTGAGCGATACCGGCGCCAGTTTCTCACCTGCCAGCAGCTCAAGCACACGCGGCACGCGCTCAGCACTGCACGCGCCGCTGTATACCGCCAGCGCATTGGTCAATTCGCACTCGTGCGTGCGCTGGCCGCCACTTAGATACGTGGCGTAGACGCCGCGCGCCTCATCCCAGAACGCCTCGTCCGCCCGTGCGCCCACGTCCCATGCCGCGCGCGCATACTCCTGCGCGCCCGGTTCGTCCAACTGCTGCAACATGGAGCTCAACCGTCGCGCCGCTACCATGGCCATGAAGTTCAGCGGCGCGTCATAGCGCTCTACGGACTCGCCCTGGCCCAGCACGCCCGCCATGCCCGGCCGCCACTCATAGAAGTTCCAGTAGCGCGCATCGGTGTACGCCGGTATGAGCCCTGTGCCGTCGCGCCGCGCAAACACCGCATCCACGATCCGCCGCGCAACCGGCAGCATATCGCGCACAAACGCGGCGTCGCCACTGTACATCAGATATTCCTCAAGCGCCAGCACATACGTCAGCGAAAATACCGGTATCGTTATCTCACAGCGCGCCGGCGCACACAGCTCCAACATGCCGTCTTCTCGCTGCGACAGCGCAAACAGTTCCAAACTTGCGCGCGGCGCCGCGTACTCGCCAAACGCATAGTATCCGCACAGCATCTGATTGCGCGAATCCATGGCGTACAGCGCCTGTTCACGCCAGGGGCAGTCCTCATAGTGCTCGTGCAGGCATGCGGCCAGCGTGTCGCGACAGACGTCATATATGCGCATGTGCAGCGCGTCCTGAGCGCAGAACTCGGGCTTCCAGTTAAGCTTATATACGACCGGTCGCGCGCCCACATACTCCAACGTGAACTCGCACGCGCTCACGAACAGCTCGACATACCTGAGCCCCGCGCGTCGCACCGCATACATGAATTCATTGCGCCCCGCGCGCGCCATGTAACGCGCCGCAAAGTTGCGTCCGCCAACGTACGTGCGCACGCGCAGATCGTCCACATGCTCTCCCCAGCCCACCAGCACTTCGCATTCACGCGGAACCGTGAGCGCAATGTCCAGGAACCCTACTGTCTCGCGCCCCAGGTCGAGCACGATGTATATGCCGTCGCCCTCGTCCGAGGCGTATCTCACTGTGCCCGGCAGTTCCGGCTGACCATGTACGCCCGTAAGTTCTACGCTCTCGCGAAACGACAGCGCGGCATACTGCATTCTCATGCCCAGCTTTTCGCGGCGCGGACTGTCATAGTATACGCCCTGCGACACCACCCGCGCTTGCACGCGCTCGCCCAGCTCCAAGGGCGCTATCGGCCGTGGATACAGCGTCCCCGCAGCACCCAGCACCTGCGCAGGCTCCCACTCAGGCTCGGCGATTCGCGCGTCGTAGTCGAACGTAAAGCCCATCTGGTGGCTGACGCGCTCCATGTCGCCCGAGCGGTAGCCGGTTCTGCGGCTGACGAGCGTGTCTGCGCCGCTATGCGCCAGCTGGCGACCGTCCTGCCGCACCTCAAACAACAGCTTCGGCCGCCCCGCGCGATACACCGAGCTGTCTATGCCCTGGCAATACGCCAGCACGCGCAGCTCGTTTGTGCCTGGATGCACAAGGTTTGATATGCATATCGTGTCATACACCTTGTGCTCAGGATAATCCGCATACTGGCCAAACCCCGCCAGTTGACCGTTCACATACGCCACGTACTGCGAGTCGGCGCTTATCAGCAGATCGCACTCATCCACGCATGAAGCCTCAAACTCCGCACGCGCCCAGATATACTGATTGACCACGTCTGCATCGTTCGCCCAGATCCAGTCCGCCAATTCAAACGGCATGTCATCCACTCCCTGCATTTGTCGTTGTGCATGGTTATGTGATATTCTATCATATTTTGCCGCCGATGTCACGATTATTGTAGAACTTGCGCGTCATTCAATCGGAAACGCCGGCAGCCGTATCAGGCGCCTTGCGATCTCTCGCAGATGTGCGCGCGCGTGCGTCTTATCGCCAGTTGATATCGCATTTGCAAGGCTTGTATCGCTCCACTTAATGTCTTTGCTCCAGAACGCGTCGATCATTGAATACAGATATGGATAAACTGCGCGTTGGCGCGCTGTGAACGGCCTATGCGCAGCATAGCCGCACAGAAATGCCGGCAGTATCGTCGGTTCAGGATCGGCCGCATAGATTTCCGGATAGTCCATCAGCCGCGCTTCAAATACAGCCTGCATTATCGCGTCAAAGAACAGATCGTTATCGCCGCAGCGGTTGAAGTCGAATACGCCTATCGTGCCATCCGCTGCGCGATAAGTGTTGCAATCGCTGATATCTCCCTGCACCGCATAGCGCGATGGACTTGCGCCCCGTCTCAGTTCGCGCATATATGCTTCACGCATCTCGATAATGTCTTTATACATCGCCGGGTCCAATGCCATGAGGAACTCCGAATTGTCCGTTATCACATCGAAATCGAACAGGTCGTTCGCGCCCAGCGGATCAAACAGCACCGGATATCGAACATGAAACTCCGCCCGCTCCGATATGTCATGCATGCGGGCAAGCAGCATGCCGGTCTGCTCGGCCGTCTGCGCGTCTACGCAGCGTATCTCGCCGTCCACGTACTGTTCAACAGTCGCCAGCACATTGTAATCGCCAATCGAATACCATTTCGCGTAGTGACCGTCCGCCTTGTACAGTCTGGGAGTCGCTATGCCTTCGTCGAACAGCAAATGCGCTTTGCGCCTCTATCGATTCCAGGCTGATGTCATCCTCATTTTTGAATCGGACGACCACAGGCGATGCGCCGTCCAGTTCCGCTTTAATTATCAGCCGAACCATGCCGCCCTGCGCATTGCGGCCCGTGTAATCATATCTTTGCAGTTCAGCAATGGATACCGGCTTTGCCGCTACGCCAAACTCTGCAAGCACGCTCCCAACGTTGTCCATTGACGCAGTAAACACCGCTACACCTCCCGCCGCTGCCGCCCATATACCACAAAGGAGCCGACGCGCACGCCGGCTCCCTCAGCATCACCGATTAAAACAGGTCCTCATGCACCCTGTCCAGCGCAAAGCAGCTCTTGGGCGAAGGCCTGCGCTCCATCCAACGGCCGCCGGTGAAGTCCGGTATCGCCACCGGCGCGCTGCCCATGGCTATCGACTGCTCGCTCAGGCAGGTTATACTCATCCACGCCGCCGCATCGTAGACGTCTATCGGCGGCTGGCAGCCCTTCTGCACGCTCTCCACAAACGCGCGCAGCGCCAGATAATCCATGCCATCATGGCCGCCGCGCGGGCCAAACTCCTCATAGGCCTTCCACAGCGGATGCATGTACTCGTTTATGTACTTTTCGTCCTTTTCCCACTTGTGCGTCCAGTAGTTCGGGTCGACGGGGCTCACGCCATCGATGTATATCGACTCGTTATCCTCTTCCCAGATGCCCTTTGTGCCCTGTATCATGCCGCCGCGCGAGTATGGCCGCGGCAGTGTGCAGTTGTGGGTCAGCGATATCATCTCGCCATGCGCGCACTTGATAAGCGTCGTCACGACGTCGCCCTCTTCGAACTTCTGGTCGTACCACTTGGCCTCAGTGCGATTGGCGCGCATCCACGCCTGCTGGCCCGCCGCGCGCGATGCCATCGCCGTCAGCGTCAGCATGCGGTTGCCGCGGTTTATGTTCAGGTACTGCGCTATCGGGCCCAGCTCATGCGTCGGATACAGCTCGCCGTTGCGATTCATGAAGTTGCGCTGACGGTAGTGATGCGTATCGTCGCCCATGCCTATCTCGTCGCGCAAGTCGTGCTCATAACCGCCCGCGCAGTACACAACGTCGCCAAACAGCTGCTTTTTGACCATGTTCAGCAGCGTCATTTCCTTCTTGCCGTAGCAGCAGTTCTCCAGCAGCATGCACGGCACTCCGGTCTGCTCGCTGGTGCGCACCAGCTCCCAGCACTCAAATACGTCGGTCGCGCCGCCGACCTCCATGGCCGGGCGCATTCCGTGCTTCATCGCGTCTATCGCTATGCGGATGTGCGAGCACCAATCGGTCGTTATCAGTATAGCCTCGGCCTCAACCGCCTCCAGCATGGCATGCGTATCGGTGAACACCGCCGGCCGTGCGCCGCCGCGCTTTTCGGCCACTATGTCCGCCGCCTTGAGCGCGCGCTCCTCTATCAAGTCGCACACGCCCACTATATCCACATCATCCATCTCAAGCAGCACCTTCATCTGACCAGTGCCGCGCGGGCCCAGTCCCGCCACGCACATGCGCACCTTGCGCCCAAATTCCCAGGTCATACGCTCATCCCCCTCGTATCAAGGTTTACTGCGGCTATTATAGCACAGATCGCCGCGCTTTACCATACATATATTGTCACTGGTGAAAAAAATTTCAATCCACATAGCCCAGCCGGCGCGCCGCGTACATGTAAAGCAGCATGGCGCTGGAATACCACTCCGAGCAGTCGGTCAGCCGGCCGGTACGCGGATCCAGCTCCTGAGCAAACGGCCTATCGGGCTGGGACGCAAGCGCCTTCAACCAGCGCTCCAGCAGCAGCTCGTAATCGGCGCTGCGGCCATAGTAGTCCATCCAGCGCATGCAGCGCAGCGCAGTCAACGCCTGCGAGTAATACCCCCAGCAGTTGCGCGGCGCATGCCCGATTATCGCCGGACTGTTCAACGCCATGGACGGGAACGGATACTCGCTCCAGAACTCGGCCGGATCGCGCATGTGGCGCTCGTATATCGCGTCAAACATGCCGCGCTCAAGCACATGTTCGCTAAACACATTGCTTATAGCTATCGACGGGAACCGCCGGAGCCGGCCCTTGCTGTCCATATCGTAGAAGAACTCGTCCTGCGGGTCGTATAAAAGCTCCAGCATCGCCGCGCGCACGCGCTCCGCCGCCTCGTCCCACCGCACCGCCTCGGACTCCAGTCCCAGCCGGCGCGCCATCTCCGCCAGCGCACGCCGGTTGCCGTAGAACACGGCATTCATGTCGGGCGCAAGCATAGGCACGGCATCGCAGTCGGCAGGAGTCGCGCCCTCAAGGTCGGGGCAGCTCACCGGCACGTCAGCCAGCCGCGCACTGTTGTCATGGCCGGTGTCATACAGGCAGAACAGCTCTATAAGCCCCGTACCGCGCGTCATGCGGTGCGCGCACAGCCAGGCATCCCACGCCGCACAACCGCGATACGCTTCGCGCAAGAACTCGTCATCACCGGTTAGGTCGTGCGCTTCCACGCACAGCTGGCCAAACGCCACACACTCCTGTATCTGGCGATAGTTGACTTCTGCCAGTTCCCCATAGCCGCGCTGGCGCATGATACTCGCGTCCATGACGTTAAACGGCAGTCGGCCGTTGGGCAACTGATTGCGCAGGAACAGCCTCAGCTGCCCCAGCGCCACGCTGCGTGCCAGTGCGCTGTCGCTCTCCAGCCGCGCATAGCAAATCGCATCAAACGCGTGCTCCAGCCAGACGCCCGGGTATGCTGTCGATATGAGCAGTATCGGGCCGGGCTGACCCTCAAACGTGCGCACGTGGAACTGGCTTATGCGCTGCTGCGCACGCATGTACATGTCCTGTATCGCCTTACGGGATGGCTCCATGTGTTTCGCCTCCTTTTGCCTCGTGCCGGGCGCTTCCACCCGGATCGTGAATAGGCTGCATTGGATGAGATGTTATGGCGCCAAGTCCGGCGCGCTCGCTGCCATTATACCACTCGGACCACTTGCGCACAAGCCGCAAACCAAATTGGCGCGCCATGCGCAATGGGCTGGCGCATGCCGCAGCTGCACCGCATCAGCCCAGGCGCCTGAACCATTGCCGCGGCAGAGTCGCCAAACTGCGGCTGGTTTCGCGGACTTAGCCGTTTTTTGTGCGAATGTTGAAGGATATTTTAAGAGTGGGTCGTATTACTTAATAATAAACTGCGCGCCTTTTGCCCGACACTGGCGCGCATAGTGGCGCTCAAAGAGCTATGACATACAGGGAGGTCACACGATGAACTGGCAACTTAAAGAGCAGCAAAGCGGCCTGGCGATATTCGCCCAGGGCCAAACCAAACTGCGCCTTGAAGCCTATGCACCCAACATTATGCGCGTGACGCAAACCACCCAGGATGCCTTTGCGCTGCGCAACGAACCCATGATAACCGCCCCGGCGCCAACCGCAGCCATGGCACTGCGCGCTGACGCGGAGTGCGCAGCACTTGACTGCGGCGAGCTGACGGCACAGCTTAACCTTGTCACCGGTGCGCTGAGCTGGCTGGCGTGCGGCCAGCCGCTAATGCGCGAGCCCGACGAGAACGGGCGCGTGCTGCGCGAGATAGATATCATACTCAACCGCTTCGACCCCGACGCGCCCATGACCGAGTACCACAGCGTGGACGGCATGCGCGCCCGCGCGACCGGTACGCCCTACGTCGATCGCCGCGGCTACCAGACCCGACTGAGCTTCGCATTCGACGACGATGAGGCGATTTACGGCCTGGGCCAGCATGAGCAGGGCGTGCTCAATTATCGCGGCCAGCATCAGTTCCTCTATCAGCACAACCTCAAGATATCGTGCCCGGTGATATGTTCGTCAAAGGGCTGGGCGGTGCTGAGCAACTGCTGCGGCGCACAGATATTCCACGACGACGCGTATGGCAGCTACCTGTCCGCCGACGCCGCCGATGAACTCGACTACTTTGTGATATTCGGCCCCGAGTTCGACCGCATTGTCGCCGCAATACGCGCACTGACCGGCGACGCACCGATGCTGCCGCGCTGGGCGCTGGGCTACGTGCAGTCCAAAGAACACTACGCCAGCTCCGCAGAACTGCTGGACATCGCCCGCGAATACCGCAAGCGCGGCGTGCCGCTCGACTGCGTCGTGCAGGACTGGCAGTCCTGGAAGCCCGGCCAGTGGGGTCAGAAGACCGCCGATCCCGAGCGCTATCCCGACCTCAAGGCGGCAATCGACGAACTGCATGCGCTGAACGTAAAGCTGATGTGGTCGATCTGGCCCAACATGAACGGCGACTGCCCCAATCAGCTCGAGTTCCAGCAGAACGGGCAGATGCTGGGCAACCGCCGCACTTACAACGCGTTTGATCCGGCGGCGCGCGCAACCTACTGGAAGCAATGCAATGAACAGCTGTTCAGCAGCGGATTGGACGCGTGGTGGTGCGATTGCACCGAACCGTTCGAGGCCGACTGGTACGGCGAGGTCGAGATGCTGCCCGAGGACAGGATGTACTTCAACGTAAACGAATTCAAACAATACATCGATCCCACGCAGATACTCGCATACTCGATAAACCACTCCCGCACGCTGTACGAGGGCCAGCGCGCTACGAGCGAGGCCAAGCGCGTGGTCAACCTGACCCGCTCGGGCCTGACTGGCCAACAGCGCTACGCCACCATCTGCTGGAACGGCGATACCTCCGCCACCTGGGACGTGCTGCGCCGCACGATACCCGACGGACTCAACCTGGCGCTGTGCGGACTGCCGTACTGGACGGTCGATGCGGGCGCATTCTTCGTGAAGAAGTGGAAGCAGTGGTTCGGCTACGGCAAGTACGAACAGGGCTGCAATGACCAGGGCTATCGCGAACTATACGTGCGCTGGCTGCAACTGAGCGCGTTCCTGCCGATGATGCGCTCCCACGGCACCGATACGCCGCGCGAGATATGGCGCTTTGGCGCGCCGGGCGAGCCGTACTACGATGCCATCGCAAATGTGATTCGCCTCCGGTACATGCTCATGCCCTACATCTACTCCGAAATGGCGGCGGTGCATTTTGAGCGCTCGACGATGTTGCGCATGCTGGCGTTCGACTTCCGCACCGACGCGGTGGCGCGCAACGTCGTCGATCAGTTCATGTTCGGCAAGAGCCTGATGATCTGCCCGATAGTGACGCCGATGCAGGACGGCATTGCGACGCGCGATGTGTACCTGCCCGAAGGCTGCGACTGGTACGACTTCTGGAGCAACTCGCGCTATGCCGGCGGCCAGTGGCTGACCGTGCAGGCGCCGTTGGACAGCGTGCCGATATTCGTACGCGCCGGCGCAATAGTGCCAGTCGGCCCCGAGGCTCAGTTCGCCGACGAACATCAGGGCCAGGCCACTGCGCTCTACGTATTCGGCGGCGCGGATGGTCGCTTCACGATGTACTGCGACGCGGGCGACGGCTACGGCTACGAGCGCGGCGAATACCTGCGCACGACCTACGTCTGGCATGACGCGGCACATGAATTCGAGCAAACCGTCGAAGGCGACGCGCGCTTTGAAGGCGTCGAGCCTGAGATAGTGATAATATAAGCCCGCGCATATTGCGCGGAGAGGAGCGGACATGTTCAAATACGCAAACGACCATCTGGTGCAAAGATTCGAGGACTGGTGGCGGCGCGATAACCACGGCCTGCCGCTGATGCGCGTGGTGGCGCGCCGCTATGTCGCGGTGACGCCGCCCACTCCACCCCAGGACCTGATGCGCAAGTATACCGACGCCGACTATCTGCTGGCATACCAGCGCGCATATGACGCGTCGCATGAATACCTGGCCGACTCGTTCGCCGCGCTCAGCGCCGATCTGGGGCCGGGTTCGCTGGCGCTTTACCTGGGCGCGGAGCCGCGATTTGCTCCGTCGACGGTATGGTACGAGCCATGCATTTCCGACATTGAAAACCAGCCGCCGCTCAAATTCGATCCCGAAAACCACTGGTGGAAGCTGCATCTGGCGCTGATAAAAAAACTGCGCGCCGCAGCCGGCGAGGATTTCCGCATTAACATACCCGATCTCATCGAAAACATCGACATATATGCGGCGATGCGCGGGCCGCAGGACGCGCTGTACGACATAATGGACTACCCGGAGCGCGTAGAGGAACTTATTCGTCAGATCGACGACACGTATTTTGAATACTACGACGCGCTTTGCGACATAGTGCGCGACAGCGAAGGCGTGACCAGCTATACCGCGTTTTCGATATTGGGGCGCGGTCGCGTGGCCAAGATACAGTGTGACTTTTCAGCCATGATGTCGCCCGCTCAGTTCCGCCGGTTCATACAGCCCGCGCTGCGCCGTCAGACGCTCAGGCTGGATCATTCGCTCTACCACCTCGACGGGCCCGATGCAATCCGCCATGTGCCCGCCATAATGGAGCTGGAGCGCCTCGATGCGCTGCAATGGACCTGCGGCGCAGGCCAGCCCGATGGCGCCTGTCCGCGCTGGTATGGCATCTACGACCAGGTGGCCGCCGCCGGCAAGGGCCTGTGGATACAGCTATACAACGGCGGCGTGGATGACTGGATACGCGGCGCCGAAAGCCTTATGGAGCGCTATGACAAGCGCATGTTCTACTTCAACTTCCCCGACATGAGCCAGACCGACGCCGACAAGCTGATGGCGCGCGCCCTAAATCACTGGATGTGACGCGACTCTAAAACTCGATCCACAGCAAAACGCCCTGTCGCAAAATGAAAATGCGGCAGGGCGTCGGTTTATTGATAAAGCCAACCAGGTACTCGCACCTAAGGTCTGCCCGCAAGCACTGCGCTCCAGGCCCTGCTATTGCAGGCCTGTATCAGCATGGCAAGCTCGACCTCGCGACAAGTCCAGAATATCAACCAGAGTAACCGTTGAAATCCCGTGATGCTGTGGCCAGAGGCTTCGTTAACGGCATGACGTCACGCTACGGGCTAGATTTTTTGCAGCATATTTGTATTGCAAATGGCATTTCATTAGGGCAAACAATGTAATTATGGCAAGCATCATGCCATTACATACAAATATCCGGCAAACCATACAGCCAATGCAGCACATCGCCAGCTCTAATAGCTTAATCGCCGCCATCTGCCAGAATACATGGCGCTGTCTGTCGGCGACCAATTCGAGCTTTCAATCGGTTATGCGGACGATTGCTTGACCTGACGCCACGTCGCAGGCCGCGGCAGGCATGCCGATATCGGCGCGCATTGCACCTGAGCAGCTCGACTGCACGGCTACTCTACCGCACGGCTACTTGTGCACCTGCGCCCGAACCATCAGCATCATGGGTCTGCGCAACTCATCCGCCATGCCCGGTATGCTCAGTTGTTCCGGCGACGGCTCGGCTTCCTGAATCGCCTCAATGGCGAACCCCTGCCGTATCAGGCCCATGAGTATCTGCGTGAGCGTATGGTGCTGCTTGACCACATCGCAGCCCAAAAAGTGCGTAACCCTTGCGCCGGGCTTGAAGTAATCGTCGATCGGCCAATACAGCGCGCGGCCATCCTCCGCATAGACCCAGTCCTGACCCACGCCCGCCGTGAACGCCGGATGTTCAATGTTAAATATGAACCTGCCGCCCGGCCTGAGCGTTGAACTTACGCCCGCGTATATCGAGTCCAGATCGGCTATGTAATGCAGCGCCAGATTCGATATCACGCAATCCCATTCGCTTTCGGGGTACTCATAGTCCGTCATGCTGCACAGGCGATACGTTATCCGCTCGTCCGCATTGCGCCGCCGCGCCTCGGTTAACATCTTTTCGCTGATGTCCAAGCCCAATACACGCGTTGCGCCCTGTTCGACGGCATACTTGCAGTGCCAGCCATATCCACAGCCCAGGTCCAGTACGCACTTGCCCGCAAGCGGCGGAAACAGCTCCTTCAGCTGCCACCATTCGCCCGCGCCCGAAAGCCCCTGCCGGCTGCGCGACATGTTCGCGTACTCATTAAAGAACTTTTCATCGTCATATTCGTTGGGCATGCGCTCCACCAACTTTCGGTTCTATATGATGAGCGGCGTCAACGCAGCCCGCCAGCGCGCTCCCGCCTGCGGCGCTTCGCGCGCTGCCGCCCATGCAATGTCAAAGGTGCCGGGATGTGCAGCATTCGCTCGCTGCATATCCCGGCGCGTCGTCATGCCTGCGCTCGCTCAGTCCTTAGCTTCCAGCACCGCAGCCGCAGCTTTCAGTTCATCGCGAATCTTTATATGCTGCGGACAGACCGCCTCACACCGGCCACAGCTGATGCACTCCGAAGCCAGGCTCAGGTTATGGCCGCGCGTGTTCCAGTTGTACTTGCCCCGCGCGTTCTCTATGTTGCCGTAGACCTTGAACATGTTGTACGCCTGGAACGTGCCCGGGATGGCTATGTGCTTGGGGCAGCCCTTCATGCAGTACTCGCAGCCGGTGCACGGCACGGTCGGTATCGAATCCATCAGCTCGCGCGCCTTGTCTATCACCACGCGCTCCGCGTCGCTCAGCGGCTTGAACGCGCTCATGTACGACAGATTGTCGGCCATCTGCGCTACTGTCGACATGCCCGACAGCACCGTGATTATCCCCTCCAGCGACGCCGCATACCGTATCGCCCACGACGACGGCGACGCATCCGGGTTGGCATCGCGGAACAGCTTTGCCACGTTCTCGGGCGGGTTTGCCAGGTTGCCGCCCTTGACCGGCTCCATTATCACGATAGGCTTGCCATGGGCGCGCGCCGTCTCATAGCACTTGCGCGACTCAACCAGCGGATTTTCCCAATCGTCGTAGTTGATCTGCAGCTGCACAAAGTCCATCTCGGGATGCGCGTCCAGCACCTTTTCCAGTTCGGCCGCCTTGTCATGGAACGAGAAGCCCAGGCGGCGTATCACGCCCTCGGCCTTCTTGCGCGCCAGGAAGTCCCAGATGCCGTAATCGTCGAAAAAGTGCGTGCGCTGCTCGCCCAGGTTGTGCAGCAGGTAGAAGTCAAAATAGCCCGCACCGGTGCGTTCCAGCGACGTGGCCAGCATCTGTTCGGCTTCCTCGCGGCTCTTGGCCGCCCACGCCGGCAGCTTGGTCGCCAGCAGGTAGCTGTCTCGCGGATATCGCGCGACCAGCGCCTTGCCTATCGCCTTTTCGGACTCGCCGCCTATGTAGCCATAAGCGGTATCAAAGTAACGGAAGCCGGCCTTCATGAACATGTCAACCATCTCGGTCGTCTGCTCCAGGTCCACACCGCCATCCTTCATCGGCAGCCGCATCAGGCCAAACCCCAGCTTGGGTATCGATTCGCCCAGATATTTTTCCATAATTGTGCAACCTCCTAAAGCGCAGCCCGCGCATGTAGTCGTATTTCATATACATGATAGCACTTGGAGTTTGCTCTAAGTCAATACCTTTTTGGGCGCTGCGCATATAAATACAGGGCCACGGCAAATGCCCGTTTGCCGCAGCCCCGTATAAACCCCATTTAGCTCAGCCCTTGAGTATCGCATCTATGCGCGCCAGCTCATCATCGGTAAACGGCGCAGCGTCCAGCGCGTGCACATTGTCCAGTATCTGCTCGGGTTTGCTCGCGCCTATCAGCGCCGACGTCACGACCTCATCGCGCAACACCCACTCAAGCGCCATCTGGGCCAGCTTCTGCCCGCGCGCCTGCGCGATGTCGTTCAGCGCGCGCACCTTGGCGAGCTTGTCCTCGGTTATCGCGGACGGCTTCAAGTATCGCGGATCGTGAGCAGCGCGCGAATCGGCCGGTATGCCATTGAGATAGCGATCCGTGAGCAGCCCGTTTTGCAGCGGCGCAAATGCTATGCATCCCACGCCCTCGCGCCGCAACACGTCTTGCAGACTGCCGACGCCCTGCACCGGTTCCTCAATCCAGCGGCTGAACATCGAATAGTTGGGCTGATGTATCAGCAGATGGCTGCCCAGCGCGCCCAGTGCGCGTATCGCCTGCTGCGCCTCTGCGGCACGATAGTTCGATATGCCCACGTACAGCGCCTTGCCGCTGCGCAGTATCTGTTCGAGCGCACCCACCGTCTCCTCTATCGGCGTATCCGGATCGGGACGATGGTGATAGAATATGTCCACGTAGTCCAGATTCATGCGCTTGAGGCTCTGATCCAGGCTGGCTATCAGGTACTTGCGGCTGCCATGGTCGCCATACGGGCCCTTCCACATGTCGAATCCGGCCTTGGTCGATATCAAAAGCTCATCGCGGTACGGCTTCCAGTCCCGCAACATGTGAATGCCGAAGTTGCGCTCAGCCTCGCCGTACGGCGGGCCGTAATTGTTGGCCAGGTCGAAGTGCGTTATGCCATTGTCAAACGCCGTGCGCAACAGCGACTGCTGCACGCCAAACGGCGTGATGTTGCCGAAGTTATGCCACAGCCCCAGCGATATCGCCGGCAGCATTAATCCACTGCGCCCGCAGCGCCGATACGGCATTAAGTCGTACCTGTTGGCGGCAGCTATGTATTCCATATCATGCATCCATCCTTTCATATCAGGCGGCGTGCAGGCCGCCGCACACCGCGGCAGCGCTGGCGCCCACACGCTGCCAAACGCGTACAACGCCCATCAAAGCGCTTCCACAGCATCCACGACCCACTGTATGCGCTGGACGTCTATCGATGCCGGCAGCGTGCAGTCCGCGCCCAGCATCACGCCCGTCGTGCCCGCCTGCTTCACCAGCGCCGCCAAAGAACCGCTTGCCCGCGCTCAGGTCCATGTTCTCTATGAAGCACGCCCAGTTCACAGCCTTTGCGGGGTAATCCTGCCATACCTCAAGGTTGTTCGGTATGCCGGCCCAGCCACAGCAGTGCAGTACGTTCAGATCGGAAAATCTGTTGGCGTGATCCAGCACCTTCATGTCGCTTGGCGTTATCAGACGGCGGTACTCGTCTATGGTAAAGCGATCCTTTTCGCCGCCCTGCACGCAGTAGTATATGCCATCGACGCCCGCTTCCTTTATCAACAGCTCGCACAGCAGCGCGTTGTCCTGCGCTATAATGTCCAGCGCGTACTCTATCGCCTTCTCATCCTGACGCAGATGGCGCATAACCAGCTCATCCGATGTGCCAAACCGTATCGTCGAAAACGGTGCAAATACGTTGTACAGCACCAGACAATCGCTCGTCAAGCCCTGCTTTATCGCCCTGGCGCGCTCGACCTGTTCGCGTATGAACGGGCTGTCCGGTCCCAACGGCTTGAGTGCATACCAGTCGCCGGGCTCCTTTGCGGCCTTGGCCACGGGGTTGGGGTAGTCGAAGTAGCCATCGCACATCAGCTTTGCAATGTCCACGCCTATATTGTTGTAATACGCCAGATGCGCATCGATGCAGGGCTGTCCCAACGCCTTCTCAGGCGGAAAATGAAACCAGAATCCCACCGGCGGCCGATCCACAGGCCGGTTATTCATTGCAGCTGTTACGCGCTCTCGCTTTGTCATATGCCCACCTCCAGTTTGCTCATTTGCGCCGCCTCGCTTCAGGCAGCAGTTGGATTAATGTCAGTTTATTACAACATTGCGCGTCGTGTCAAGCGGTATCGGCCATGTCCTGACATGTGCGCCATGCATCAGATCGACTGCCGCGGGCCGATGCCGCACCGCCCAAACAGCGCACCAGATATGCGCCGCCCAAACCGCGCTCCCCGCTAATCGTCCAGCCGCCATTTTACACTTGCCAATTCGCCGCAATGTGCTATACTGTTATAAAATGCGTGCCTCATTCGACACAGAAAGGCAGAGTTTAACAATGTCACCCGAGATGAAACCCGAAATAAAGGAACTGCTCGACCGCGCTCAGGCCTGGATAGACGCCCACAAAGCTGAATTCATATCCGAGATTCAGCTGCTTGCGCGCGTGCCGTCGGTTAGCCGCGCCGATCTTGCGCAGCCCGGCGCTCCGTTTGGCCCCGAGTGCCGGCGCGTGCTGGACGTGGCGCTGGAGCGCGGGCGGTACTACGGCTTTGAAACCGCTGACCACGACGGCTACGCCGGCTCGATATACACCGGAGATCTTGAAAACTCGCTGGGCATAATCGGCCACCTGGATGTCGTGCCGGTCGGCGAGGGCTGGATATATCCTCAGTTCGGCGCGACGTACCTGCCCGAACATGACGCGCTCGTAGGGCGCGGCGTGGAGGACAACAAGGGCCCGGCAGTGGCGGGACTGTTTGCAATGCGCATGCTGCGCGAATTCGGCTGGCCGCTCAAACACGGCCTGCGCCTAATATGCGGTCTGAGCGAGGAGACCGGCATGCAGGATATGGTGGAGCTCAAGCGCCGTGGTGTGCCGTTCCCGCGCACATCGCTGGTGCCTGACGCCGGCTTCCCGGTCAACTACGGCCAGAAGGGCTCGCTGGATGCCGAGATCGTCGCCGACTGCACCGGCAACCTTACATCATTTGACTCGGGCACTGTGCGCAACGTGATACCCGATAGCGCATGCTGCACGCTCGCGCTCGACATGAATGCCGCGACTGCCGGCCTCGCGCGCGTGGAGCCCGAACTGCAGGCGCGCATAACGCTGGAGCCATGCGATGGCGGCGTGCGCATAACCGCCGCCGGCAAGCCCGGTCACGCCGCTTCGCCCGACGGCGGCATAAACGCAATCCAGCTGCTCAGCCGCGCGCTGACTCAGAGCGAGTTGCTCAGCGGCAGCTGCCGCGACGCTATACGCGAGTTGAGCGAACTGACTGCCGATGCATACGGCGTCAGCGAGGGCGTTGCGTTCGAGGATGAAATATCGGGCAAGCTGACGCTGGTATACGGCGTGGCGCATTTAAAGCAGGGCCAGCTCACGGTCAGCGTGGACTGCCGCGCATCGATTACCATCGACCAGAAGTGGCTGGTCGACACGCTGAAGGCCGACTGGGCACGGCGCGGATATCAAGTCGCGCGCCTGACCACGAACGAACCGTTCTACATACCGCGCGACGATCCCCGCGTCACGGCGCTGCAACAGCTCTACGAGCAGGTTACCGGCCGCGACGAACAGCCCTATACCATGGGCGGAGGCACGTATTCTCGCGTAGTGCCCAATGCGATATCGTTTGGCGCCGGTATGCCCGGCATAAACCGGGTCGTCGAGTTCATGCCCGAAGGCCACGGCGGCGCCCATGGCATGGACGAAACGCTGTGCATGGAAAAGGTGTACACCTGCGCGCGCATATACGTAGCGGCGCTGGCACTGCTCGACCAGATCGTTGAATGAACATGTCCTATGCTATCGCGTGCAATAAACCCAGCAGCGACATTCCGATAAGTATGCCGGGGCGGACACATAGATCCGCCCCGGCATCAGACCGTTGACAAAGCCCCTCAATCAGCAGCCAAAGCCACAAACGACCAAAAGGGAAAGAACAAGCAAGCGTCGAATAGAGTAAAAGTACCAATCACAAAATCAATCAGTGGCGGTGAACGATATGCTCCGACAGCAGCGAGAGAAACAACAGCAAATGGAGA
>DVNK01000001.1 GCA_018714445.1 Candidatus Fimadaptatus faecigallinarum
GTTGGAGAAGAAATCCCACAGCTGTTCGTATACCGGATCGAGATAGCCCGCCGCACGCAGCTTATCCTCTTTCTGCTTGTCGGTGAGCTTCATCAGCTCATCTTCAGTGAAAAAGTAATCGGTGGGCATCATTCGCAGCAGTAGGAATACAGTGCATACAATCAGCAAAATCGTAACCAGCGATTGCAGCAGCCGTTTGACTGTGTATTTCAGCATATTCCGACCTCCCGTCCCTTTGGTGAAATATAATGTGAAAGGGTACCATCGCTCAATGCCATAGGCGGCGATAACCCGCTCGTCATTGGGCGGTGGTACCCTGAAAGCGTCAGGCGCAATCTGACAGGCATTCCGGCAGCCGTCCCTCACCCTTGAGGCAACGGCTGCCGGCTATTCGGTTTGGTTAAAGCTGACTTCTAAGGATTATGCAGCCTCGTCGGTCGCGGTGTCATCGGCGGGCGCTTCAGTCGCGGCAGCCTCGTCAGTCGCATCAGCGGTAGGCTCTTCAGTCGCGACAGCCTCGTCGGTAGCATCAGCGGCGGGCTCTTCGGTCGCGGCAGCGGCCTCGTCGGTCGCAGTAGCGTCAGCCTCATCGGTCGTCGCAGCATCGGTAGTGGCGGTGCCGCTCTCGTAGGCAGCCTTGAACGCCTCGTAATCGGCGGTGGTGTAGCCCTCGTCATTGGTCTCCCAGTTGACGTAACGGGTCGCCTGCATGCCGTAAGCGCAGTAGATCTTGCTGTAGTCGTTGACCTTGGTCAGCTGCCAGCCGGTCTCGTTGTAGAACGGGATGGTCAGCGCGTTCTCGACGAAGTAGGTCTCGGCCTCGGCGAACGCAGCCAGACGCGCATCGTAATCGTCGGTTATGGCCTTGGCCGAGTTAACCATCTCGGTGAAGGTCCTGTAAGTATCCAGCAGATCAGCAGCGCCGCCCGCGTAAACGGTCTCGCCGTCGACGACGTTGTTTATCTTACTGTAAGTGTCGGAGTAGTAGGCGTTGGCCTCGCCATAGGTCTCCTGGCCCAGGAAGTTGACGGGATCACCGAAGTCGGCGCCCCAGCCGTTCAGGTAGATCGACGCCAGCTGCGGAGTGCGCACCTCGTTGGCCAGCGAGGACACATAGGTCTTGACGTTGAGCACTACGAAGTCGTCGCCCAGGTAGTCGGATACCAGCTGCTTGAGTACATCGGCAGTATCTTTCTGAGTCTGGTTGTTGCCGGCGATGTAGTGGTCGACCTGTATCGGGAATTCGACGCCCAGCGCGGTCAACTCTTCGATGGCCTGCGCCTTGTACGCAGCGGCCTTTTCGGCGTCTACGCGATCATAGGTGTCGGTGTAAGCCAGACCCAGGTTGTCCAGCACCAGGTTGGTGTAATCCGTGCCGTCAGAGGTGGTGGCCACGGCGCGCGCGGTGTAGGTGTAGATGTTGCAGTTCAGCGGGTTGATGGCATTGGTGCGGGCCAGATACTCGGTCCAGTCGATGCCATAGTACCAGGCAAGGCGGAACGCGGTGTTGGCCGCTGCGGTATTCCAGTTCAGATCCGGGCTGCCGTCTTCCAGCTTCTTGTCAAAGCAGAAGTGCACAGACCAGGCGTACTTGGTGGGGCGATACTCGGTCAGGTAGTCGTGATATACGTTCGACTCATCCTCATAAATGGTCTGCAGCGCCGACTGAGTCAGGTTGACATGATCCAGCTCGCCGGTCTGATAGAGCTGATAGGCCACGTCGACGGACTCGACCATGTGCACGGTCACGGTGTCGAACACGGTGTTCTCATCCAGGCCGTACCAGGTCTCGTTCTTGGTCAGCACCTTCTCGTTGCCGGCGACGTACTCGGTGATGGTGTACGGGCCGTTGTACCAGAGCGTGTCATAGGTCACGGCAAAGTAGCCGTCCGCGCCCAGGTCAGCCAGCAGGTCGCCCGAGATCGGGCTCAGCGCGCAGTAGGTAGCCAGCGTCGGGAAGTAAGCCAGCGGCTCAACGCAGGTCACAACCAGCGTGTAGTCGTCCACGGCCTCCATGCCGACCATTTCCATGAACTTATCCAGGCCCAGGTTCATCGCTTCCTCGGTCTTGCCCTCGTCGACCAGCTCAGCGGTATATTTATAGTAATCGCCCGCGCCTTCGATCATCTCTATGGGCATCGAGGTGTTGGCCGCCTCGTTCTTGGCCGCATTGAGCACGAACTCAAGGCCCCACAGGAAGTCCTCGGCGATGCAGTCGGCCATGTAGTTGCCCTCATAGTCGACCCAGGTCACATCGTCGCGCAGCACGAAAGTCCAGGTCTTGCCGCCGTCCTCGGAGCTCCACTCCTTGGCCACCGCGGGCTGCAGGCTACCATGGTTATCATTGGTCAGCAGGCCGTCTATGCAGTTGCTCAGCACGTTCAGGTCGACAGCGCCCTGCGAGTGCTGTATGCAGAACGTCTCCATTTCATTATTCTGCGTCGCATAGTCGTCGAAGTCGGTAATCGGCGCTGCATAAGCCATGCTGGCCATGCTCGCCAACAGTACAACTGCCAAAGCCAGAGAAAGCAGTTTCTTCATGACGGTTCCCCCTTCGTTGATTTGAACAGAATAGACAACGTATCGTCTATTCCTTATTTGTCATTATAACTTCTCCCTTTTTCATTTGTCAAGTATTTTTTGCATAAAAAACGCACCTTGCATGCAAATTTAAAGCAGTTTATTGCCTTCCGGAAGCAGCTTTTAAATATTATCGAGGTCAATGCAGGCAAAAGTTTGCTCCATTTACAGTCTGCTATTGCAACCAGCACTGCTTTACGGTATAATACATGCAGCTACTTAAGAGGTGGTGTGCATATGCGCAAATGGCTGAATCGAAATGTTAAGCGGTATATGATCCGCCCGATAATATACAAATCTTCCTCTCGCTTTGCCTATCTGTTGACACTGGCGCTTTTGTGGGACCGCTTCATCAGTCGGGGCACGACGGTAGGGCTGAGCGCCGCGTTCGGTCTGATAGGCGTCGGATTTCTGCTGGCCACGTGGCTGGCATGGCTCCGCATCGACGGCGTGCGCATACCGCGCCTGCCCGCACGCACCCGCAAAGCTCCAAAGATCGACAGCCTTTACGGCGACATGATCGACCATGTGGATGAACCCATAACCGATTACGCCGATCTCGACGCCAATGAGCAGAACGTCTGCCTCATGCTCTCCGACGCAATCTGCGCCGTGCTGTTTGGCGTTATTTCGCTCTTTGTATAGGCGCATGCCGGTCCATTGCAGTCAAGCCTTTTGCCCTTGCGCGCCCTGGCCTGCAGGACGCAAACGACCGCATTGCAAAATGCAATGCGGTCGACAACACAATTTATTTTACAGCATACACAATTTATTTCGAAGTATAATTAATATATTTTTGATTATTACGCCTTCACGAGCCTGTCGATTATCAGCTGGCCGCAACGCGCGCAGCCAACTTGCGTCATGCCCGCATCCATTATGTCCGCGGTGCGATAGCCCGCGTCCAGATAGGCTGACACGGCGGCTTCGATTGCGTCGGCCTCCTCCGGCATATCAAAGCTGAAGCGCAGCATCATGGCCGCAGACAGTATTGTGCCTATGGGATTGGCGATATCCTTGCCGGCGATGTCGGGCGCCGAACCATGTATCGGCTCGTACAGGCCGCACGAGGTCGCGCCCAGGCTGGACGAGGGAATCATGCCTATTGATCCGGTTATCATCGACGCCTCATCCGAGAGTATGTCGCCAAACATGTTCTCGGTCACGATTACGTCGAACTGCGCCGGATTTTTGACTATCTGCATCGCGCAGTTATCCACCAGCATATCGGTAAGCTCCACATCGGGATATTCGTCCGCCAGCCGGTGCATGACCTTTTTCCACAGGCGGCTCGTGTCCAGCACGTTCGACTTTTCGACCGAGCAGAGCTTCCTGCGCCGCTTTTGCGCGGTCTCAAAGCCTATCCTGCCGATGCGCTCGATCTCGGCGGCGCTGTACTTCATCACGTCTGTTGCAGTATCGCCCTCGGTCTTGTGCTCGCCGAAGTATATTCCGCCTATCAGCTCCCGAACAATTATGAAGTCGATGCCCTGATCTACTATCGACTTTTTGAGCGGCGAAGCCCCGGCCAGCTGCGGCCATATCTTGGCCGGGCGGTTATTCGAATATACGCCCATGCCCGCGCGCAGTCGGAGCAGGCCCTTTTCCGGGCGCATATGGCCGGGCACATCGTTCCACTTGGCGCCGCCCACCGCGCCCAGCAGCACGCTGTCCGACTCCACGCACCGCTTGAGCATCTCGTCCGGCAGCGGATCGCCCCATCTGTCAATCGCGCAACCGCCCATGTCCACGTCCACGTAATTGAACGTATGCCCATACAGCTTTGCGACCCTGTCAAGTACCCTGAGCGCCTGCTCGACTATCTCGGGGCCTATGCCATCGCCACGTATTACCGCTATTTGCTTAACCATTGGCTGCGCCTTCTTTCAGCGACTTGAGCAGTCCGCCGCTCCTTATGATGTTCTGGATAAACGGCGGGAACGGCTGCGCCTTGTAGGATTTGCCGGTGGTGCTATCGGTTATGACGCCCGTGTCAAAGTCGACGCTGACCTCGTCGCCGGCATTGATCTCGCCCGCCGCAGCTTCGCACTCGAGTATCGGCAGACCGATATTTATGGCGTTGCGATAGAATATCCGCGCAAAGCTCTTGGCGATCACGCAGCCCACACCACAGGTCTTGATTACCAGCGGCGCATGTTCGCGCGACGAACCGCAGCCAAAGTTCCAGCCGGCTACGATCACGTCGCCTGCCTTTACCTGCTTTACGAAGCTGGCGTCTATGTCCTCCATGCAGTGCAGCGCCAGTTCCTTGGCGTTGGGCGTATTCAGGTAGCGGGCGGGTATGATGACGTCGGTATCGACGTTATCGGGATATTTAAAAACTTTGCCCTGTGCGTTCATCGCTTAATCCTCCTTGTACTCTGTGATGAAGCCTGTAAGCGCGCTGGCCGCGGCGGTATACGGCGATGCAAGATATACCTCGCTGTCCACATGACCCATGCGCCCGACGAAATTGCGGTTGGTTGTGGCGACGCAGCGCTCGCCTGCGGCAAGTATGCCCATATAGCCGCCCAGGCACGGCCCGCAAGTAGGCGTGGACACGACCGCGCCCGCATCTATGAACGCGGTGTACCAGCCGCGCTGCACGCATTCGCGGAGTATATGCATAGTGGCGGGGATTATGATGCAGCGCACACCGTCGGCGATCTTCTTGCCGTTTAGTATCTTGTAGGCGGCCTCCATGTCCTCCATGCGACCGTTGGTGCAGGAACCTATGACCACCTGATCGATCTTAATGTCATGCAGCTCGCTGGCGGGGCGAGTGTTTTCGGGCAGATGCGGGCAGGCCACGGTGGGCACTATCGAGCAAAGGTCGATATCAATGACTTTTTCATACTCCGCATCGGGGTCGGCGGCATACACAACCGGCGGGCGTTCGCTGCGTCCGTCAAGGTACGCAAGCGTCACGTCGTCCACCGGGAATATGCCGTTTTTAGCGCCGGCCTCGATCGCCATATTGCATATGCAGAGCCGGTCGTCCATTGACAGCGCGTGCGCGCCGTCGCCCACGAACTCCATGCTCTTGTAAAGCGCGCCGTCGACGCCTATCTGGCCTATTATCGTGAGTATTACGTCCTTGCCCGAGCAGTTTGCGGGCAGCTTGCCCGTAAGGTTGAACTTTATCGCCGAGGGCACCTTGAACCACGCCATGCCCGTGGCCATGCCCGCGGCCATGTCGGTCGAGCCCACACCCGTAGAAAACGCGCCCAGCGCGCCATAGGTGCAGGTATGGCTATCCGCGCCGATTATGCAGTCGCCGGCGGTCACCACGCCCTGCTCGGGCAGCAGCGCATGCTCTATGCCCATCTTGCCCACGTCGTAGAAGTGGCTCACACAATGAGCGCAGGCAAATTCGCGGCAGGTCTTGGACTGTTCGGCCGCCTTGATGTCCTTATTGGGCACAAAGTGATCCAGCACTATGGCGATCTTGTCCTTGTCAAACACCTTATCAAAGCCCGCCTTGTTAAACTCGTTCACCGCGACGGGCGTGGTGATATCGTTGCCCAGCACAATATCGAGCTTGGCGTTTATGAGCTGCCCGGCAACCACAGTGTCAAGACCCGCATGAGCTGCCAGTATCTTCTGAGTCATTGTCATACCCATAGTCAGTTACCTCCCTTGGTCATGTTGTAGAACGCGCTGAGGAGCGCCTTTGTGCTGGCCGTGATAACGTCCGTATCGGTGCCTGCGCCCCAGTACATGTCGCCGTTATCGCGCTCAAGGCCGATGTAAGACGCCGCGACGCTGCGCGAGCCCTCGCCCTGCATGCTGTGCTGCGTGAACACCTGCAGCGAGTACTTTTCACCGGTGTACTCGGTCAGCGCGTTGTTTATCGCGTTCAGCGTACCATTGCCCTCGGCCTCAAGCTCGGTCTCTACGCCGTCGCGCATGAAGGTTATCGTTATCTTCACGACGTCGTTTTCGCGCATGAAGTCGAAGTCGGTGACGCTGATGCCGCTTTGCAGGTTCAGATAATTCTCGGCAAAGATATCCAGTATCTCGTGGGACTTGAGCTCCTTGTGCTCGTGATCGGATATGCTCTTGCACAGATAGCTGAAATGCTCGCGCATCTTGGGCGGCAGATTGTAACCGAAGGACTGCTCGAGCAGCGCGCCTATGCCGCCCTTGCCCGACTGCGAATTGACCCTTATGACGTCCGCGTCATAAGTGCGGCCGATGTCGGTCGGATCGATCGGTATGTACGGCACGCTCCACTCATGCAGCTTTTTGCGCGCCCGGTACTTCATGCCCTTGGCTATCGCGTCCTGGTGGCTGCCCGAGAACGCCGCGAACACCAGCGCACCGGCATACGGCGTGCGCTCATACACGTGCATGCGCGTGCATTTTTCGTACTCCTCGACCAGGTAGTTCATATTGCTGAAGTCGAGCTTGGGATCTACGCCATGCGAGTACATGTTCAGCGCAAGGGTGATTATATCCACATTGCCGGTGCGCTCGCCGTTGCCAAACAGCGTGCCCTCCACGCGCTCCGCGCCCGCCAGCAGCGCGAGTTCTGTATCGGCCACGCCCGTGCCGCGGTCGTTGTGCGGATGCAGCGAGAGCGTAATATGCTCGCGGTATTTGAGGTTCTGGTTCATGTATTCGACCTGGCTCGCATAAACGTGCGGCAGGCTCATCTCGACCGTAGCCGGCAGGTTGATTATGACGTTGTTATCCGCGCTCGGCTCCAGCACGTCCAGCACGGCGTTGCAGACCTCCAGCGAGTATTCGGGTTCCGCGCCGGTAAACGATTCCGGCGAGTATTCGAAGCGGAAGTTGCCCTCGTACTCGCTTGCCAACTGCTTGACGAGTTTGGCGCCGTCTACCGCTATCTGCTTTATCTCCTCCTTGGACTTTTTGAATACCTGTTCGCGCTGCGCGACGCTCACCGAATTGTAGAAGTGTATTATTGCACTGGGCGCGCCCTTGCAGGCTTCAAACGTCTTGCGGATGATGTGCTCGCGGCACTGAGTCAGCACCTGTACGGTCACGTCGTCGGGTATCATGTTATTGTCTATCAGCGTGCGCAGAAATTCAAATTCCGTCTCGCTCGCCGCGGGGAATCCCACCTCTATCTCCTTAAAGCCCACCGCCAGCAGCACCTTGTAGTACTCCAGCTTTTCCTCCAGGCTCATGGGCACCACCAGGCTCTGATTGCCGTCGCGCATATCCACGCTGCACCAGATCGGCGGAGTCTCTATATGATCGCGCTTTACCCAACTGTCATACTTCTGGTCGACCGGGAAATATCCCACGCGGTATTTGGTTGCATCCATAGAACTTTCCGCTCCTTTTATACTTATTGATGTTGGTCAGGTGGACCGGGCATCCAGCGACGGCGCGCGACCGGCAGTTCAGCCGTCAGTCGCGTTCCAACCCGTAGCACCGCAAGCCAAAATAAAACCCGCCTCAAAGCTCATGCCTGCTTTGAGACGGGTGAAATACATATTTACACTCGCGGTACCACTCAAATTGCGGATAATAACCCGCCACCTCATTGAAGTCAATCAACTTCTATGCACTGACGTAGCATACACGGGGCGCCCTACTTAACTCTCCGAAAGAGGTTCAGGTTTCCAGCTCAGAAGGCAGAGGACAAAGGTCGCACATGCCGATTCGCACCAACCATCGGCTCTCTGAAATGTCATCTCACCTTGACCATTCTTCGTCACAGCTTTTGTCTGTATTCAGTTGCAATGTATTTTAGCACGGCCGATTGACTTTGTCAATGGGCGTCCTTTAAATTTAAACTTTCCTGCGAATTCTACCAAATCTCGTTAACCGGCCCCGGTTGAGATCGCCTGCACAGTCAATACCTGCGCCTGCCTGCAATCGCCGGGCGCTAACTGCGTTGTGCGTCCGGCATTCTGACCGGCGGACACAGCCCAGTATATGCTCAAACAATATTGCCCGGCCAACAGCATCATGGTGAAGCCCCTCTTGCGATTTGCTGAACGCCCGACAGGCCACGCATTGACATGCCGCCTAACTATATTGCCATCAATCCCGGTCATACTTGCCGTATTTTGGCTTTATCCACAGCGCTGTCCGCATGACCTCCGACCGTGTCACGAGGGTTTCAACCGCATATACATTGTACTTTGCCCGAGCTATACCGCCATAAAAGCGGCTCACCGGACAATGCCAGTGAGCCGTAACATAGCAAACGCATCGGTTATAAATCCGTATCATTCAACTGTGCACGCAGCTGCGCAAACGGCGTTACCGGCGCAGGCACGCCTTCATGCGCGCCTATAAGTTTTTCAAGCCAGACCATGCCGTACCAGCGCCCAAACTTGTAGCCGCAGCTGTGGAATTCCCCGACCTTGGCAAAGCCCATGCGCTCATGAAAGCGCACGCTGTCATACGTCAGGTACTCGTCCTCAACTTCGGGCCAGGCCACGCATGCGTTCAGGTTTAATATGCCCTGCCAGCGCAGTACCCGCTCCAGCACCGTATACAGCGCCCGACCTACGCCGCTGCGCCGCTCGTCGCGCCGCACATATATCGACGTCTCGACCGCCCAGCCGTATGCAGCGCGCGAGTGAAACGCGCCGGCATATGCGTATCCCACCGGCACGCCGGCACGCTCTGCCACCAAATAAGGATACTTCTCAAGTGTGCGCTCAATGCGCCGCGCGAACTCGTCAGGCGTGGGCGCATCATACTCGAACGACACCGCAGTCTGCTCAACATATGGCGCATATATCTCCGCCAACGCCGGCGCATCGGCAGGCGAAGCTATGCGCAGCGATATATCGCCCTGCATGCGCTCAGCCCTGCGCCATGCCCAGACCTATAGAGTCTGCGACCTCGCGCATGCCCGCCAGCGTTTCGGTTATCACCTCGTCCAGCGATGCGCCCATGCGCTGGCAGCCGTCCTCTATTACGCCGCGATTGACGCCGGCGGCAAAGCTGGGCTGCTTGAACTTCTTTTTGACGCTCTTGAGCTCCATGTCCATGACCGAATGCGAAGGGCGCATCAGCGCGCATGCATTTATCAGTCCGGTCAATTCGTCTATCGTGTAGAGCACCTTTTCCATATAGCGCTCGGGCTCCACGTCGGAGCACAGCCCGTAGCCGTGCGAACATATCGCATGGATCATGTCCTCGTCGACGCCGCGCTCACCCAGTATCTGACGCACCATCGTGCAATGCTGCTCCGGATAGCGCTCGTAGTCCAGGTCGTGCAGCAGGCCCACTACGCCCCAGTACTCAACGTCCTCGCCCTGCTTTGCGGCATAATGGCGCATTACACCTTCCACGGCCAGCGCATGCTTTATGAGCGCGTCGGACTGGGTGAATTCATGCAACAGTTTTTCGGCTTCATCCCTAGTGGGTATCATGTCAGTATCCTCCCGTCATTCTATCTCGTAAACATAGCGCGCTATCAGGTAAGGATAGCCGCTCTTGAGCCCCACCACATCGGCAAACATCTTGTAGCTCTTGCCGGCCTCCACGACTACATTGGAATAGTTTTCAATGTATACCAACTGCTCCTTGTCCTCGCCTACATTGAGCAGCAGCAGCTGATTGCTTATAGTCGTGTCAGCGCTGGCGGGCGCTTCGGTGGCATTTGGATCGGGCGTGGGTTCGGGCAGCAGCTCAACCACCTCGCCCTGGCACAGGAATATGCGTCCCACCCAGACCTCGTAATAATTAAGCAGGGCGCTGTAATCCATCTTCCACGCCTTGGCCGAGTACTCGGCCTCGGTGGGCAGATAGTATACGTTGTGAGTTATCACCGAATCCTCCTTGCCGGGTTCGGACGCGGTGATTGTGATGGTGTTGTCGCCTATGCGCGTCAGATTCATCTCGAACCTGAATGTGCCGTTTACGCTGTCCACCTCGGAGCTGACGGCTGCCGGCGACACGGTCACGGTCGCGCCGGGCTCGAATGTGCCGCTAATCGTCACATTGCTGGTGCTGGTGCTGTCGATAGTATTGATATCCAGCTCCAGCGGTATATCAAACACCGGGCGATACAGCGTTATCTGCGCGCGGGTCTCCTTGTGCGACGGCGTCAGCACGCTCACGTTTATGACGTTATCGCCGATTGGTTCCACGGTCTGATTGACGCTCAGATAGCCGCGCTTATCGATGAAGTCGGACATGTCGTTGCCGTTCACCGTCACGCGCGAGCCGGGCTGCACGCGCATCTGCAGCGTGTACAGCGATATCAGCACCTCTTCATAACCGCTGGCAGGCTGTATCAGTTCCAGCGGCGACGCGGGCACTTCGACTTCGTATTCGATCGTGTCCAGCACCGTTACCTCGCCGCTGAGCTTGGTCAGCACCGGATTTAGCGTCACCGACGCAGTGGCGTCGTTTGCAGGCTCGCTGTCGAACCACTCGGAATCGTCTATATACACGTCGGCACAGCCATTTACCACCGGAAACGACTCGTTGAGCGCATCTATGAATATATTGCCGTCGTCGACCTCAAATCTGACCAGATGCATCTGCGAACCTTCGACCTCGCATACGTATACCTTGGCCTGATCGGTCTCAAGTATTGGCGCATTGGGGTCGACCGGAGCTTCTGTCGCATTGGGATCGAGCGTGGCGTTGGGATCGGGCGTCTGATTGGGATCCACGGTCGGCGTCGGCGCCGGCGTTGCAGTAGCGTTGGGATCGATCGTAGCCAGCGGATCCATCGTCACGCGCGGCGTCGCGGCCGCATCCTCGGTGGCCGCGGGCCAGAGTTCTATTCCGGCACGCGGCAGCAACTCGCGCACGCCTACCACGACGACTCCGCATACGCACAGCCCCAGCACCACAAGCAGCGCTATGCGTATAAACGGCGGCAGTTCTATCGTAACCGTGCGTTCCTGCCTGGCGCTACGCTTGGCCGGCCCTTGGCCTGCACCCGCGCCCGGGTGCGCGTTGGCCCGCTCGGTCGCTGACGGCTGAGCGCTGGCGGTCGGTTGCGCGCTCTGCTCGCGCCGTGAGCGCGCGGCATACTGTTCCTCATCGGGCGTATCGGGCTGCCTGGGCTCGGAACTGGGCTTGCGCGGTTTGGCGGCGCGTGGTTCCACGTACACCGGCGCGCCCGACGCAGGCTTTTCACCGGCACGCCACTTGTCCAGCGCGCGTTCGGTCTGTCGTGAGCGTTCATCCACGCGCTTGTCTGTATCGCCGTATGGCTTCATCGATGTCCTCCGTAATCCAAGACGGCGTGCGCCGGCAGATGCTTAAACCGCCGGCGACACGCTGGTAATAGACCTGTAATCCTGCAATAATTCGCGCCCACGACGCCATATTCCTGCATGCGCCAGCGAAATATGACGATATGCCACCCTTTTGCCATCACTGTTAACGCGCATGCCATCAGCCGCGCATATGTAGCGCCTCCCCGCCGCGGCCCTATTCAGGCCCCGGCAGCTGCATCACGCATTAACAACGTTTACGGGCGCGCCGCTTAAAAACGCGCGCACGTTCTCAGTCGCGATATATATAAGCCTTACGCGCGCTTCACGCGGCGCCCAGCCAATATGCGGCGTTATAAAGCAGTTGTCCAGGCCCAACAGCGGATTGTCGGGCTGAATCGGTTCCTGTGAGGTAACGTCGATACCAGCCGCGTACACCTTGCCCGACAGCAGAGCCTCGCGCAGGTCGGCCTCGTTAATGACCGGGCCGCGCGAAGTATTGATTATTATCACTCCGTCTTTCATTTTGGCTATGGTATCACGATTTATCAGACCGCGCGTCTCGGGCAGCAGCGGGCAGTTGAGCGAAATCACGTCGCTTCGGCCAAGCAATTCGTCAAGCGGCACTACCTCGGGATAGTTGTGATGCGTGCCCGAAGCTATAACGTTCATCTTGAACGCGCGCGCGACCTCTCCAACCGCGCGGCCTATGCGCCCATAGCCGATTATGCCCATGGTCTTGCCGGCCAGCTCTATCAGCGGATAATCCCAAAACGCAAAGTCGGGGCTGGACGACCAGCGCCCGGCATGCACCGCTGCACTGTGATGGCCCACATGGTGGCAGATCTCCAGCAAATGCGCAAACACCAATTGCACGACCGAGTCGGTGGAATACGCAGGTATGTTGGTCACCGGTATGCCGCGCGCACGCGCAGCATCGACATCGACTATGTTGTATCCGGTCGCCAGTACGCCTATGTAGCGCAGCGCGCTGGCGGCTGCTATCGTGTTCGCGTCCAGCGGCGTCTTGTTGGTCAGCACTATTTCAGCGCCGTCAATGCGCCGGGCTATGTCGGCATTGGCGGTGCGGTCGTATACCTCCAGCTCGCCCAGCCGGCTCAGCTCATCCCAGCTCAGATCGCCCGGGTTTGCGGTGTGCGCGTCCAATATAACTATTTTCATAATCAAGCGCTCCTCGGTGACAGTCAAACGCAGCGCGTCATGGCTGCCTTATAATATATGCCAATATATTTTAGCATGCAGTGCGTGTGGTGTCAACGCGTTCGCCGCCTGGCCCGGCCGCACAGCGGACAGCGCGCTTGACGCTACCGGCGCGCATATGCTAATATACATTTGCCATTCATTAACGCGCAAGGCGCCGCGTCGGTCTGAATAAGTGAATTATCCACAGCCGCCAAACCGCTTGTGTGGCATTTAACTCGCCTTTCACGCCTGAACCGGAGCCATCTGCGGAAATATGATTGCCTAAAGGCGGTTGCCAGCAGTGTCATCTTAAACGATCATTGCCGCATTCAAGCGCTATCCGCATTGTGCCGGCAAAGCGCCGCTGCCGGTCGCCATCGGCGCACGCACTGTCCACACGCAGCTTACGGCGCACAAGTCCGGAATCAATACGTAATAAAGTCTCATCAATTGCAGGAGGGATTTGCATGTTCCACGGAAAAACGGTCGTAGTGACCGGCGGGGCACACGGCATCGGCAAATGCATCGCCCAAGAATTCGCCAAGTCCGGCGCGCAGGTCTGCACAATAGACGTTCAACCCAACGATTACTTTGTCGGCAATCTGGGCGATCAGGCCGTGCTCGAGGCGTTTGCCCACAAGGTGATCTCAGACTATGGCCATGTCGACGTACTGGTGAATAACGCGCCGCCGCTCTCGCGCGGGCTGGACAGCTGCTCGTATGAGGAGTTCAGCTATGCGCTCAGCGTAGGCGTCACCGCGCCGTTTTATTTGACCAAGTTGTTCGCGCCATACTTTGCGCCCGGCGCCTCCATAATAAACATATCCTCCTCCCGGGACCGCATGAGCCAACCCCAGACGGAAAGCTACACCGCAGCCAAGGGTGGCATAGCCGCGCTGACCCACGCGCTGGCGGTCAGTCTGGCGGGACGCGCGCGCGTCAATTCCATATCGCCGGGCTGGATAGATACCGACTTCATTGAATATGAAGGCCCGGATGCATACCAACAGCCCGTTGGACGCGTGGGCAATCCTATGGACATAGCCAACATGGCGCTTTTCCTGGCGTCTGACAAGGCTGGATTCATTACCGGCGAAAACATATGCATCGACGGCGGCATGACCCATCTTATGATCTACCATAACGACTTCGGCTGGACGCTCAACACATAGGCCACTCGCCGGCTCATCACAGGCGGCATTGGGGTATGGGCCGCGGCCAGCGGCGTTACACTCTGCGCTTAAATCCCGCCGCAGTTTGAATGACCTTGACCAAACCGACATACCAAGCGATAAAGCCGAAAAACCACCCGCCGCACACTCCCACAGGCCAAGGCATTCGGCAATATGTCCCGTACGCACCTTGCGGAGCGCTGCTTTATTGTATGACAACTTCTGAACGTCAGCGCATCCGTGAAACGCTGGACGCTTGCCGCATTCGCCAATTCTTTCGGATATATGTTTTACCCCGCCGTGAACATCTTTCAACGCGCACAATTGGACGCCGGATAAATGGCAATCGTACTGGACTGAACCCCCTAAAGCGCAGATTGCTTATCCGGCGAGCCTGACAGATACGCGGTCATAATATGGCACTGCCGTGCGCTCCAGTTCGCGAGCGCACGGCAGTTGTACTTATGAGTTGATAAAGCAGTTTGCAGATAAGCGCCATGCTGACAAACAGCCTCCGCGGCGCATAGTGTTTCAATGCGCGGCATGACCGGCACTCAGTCATACCAGCGCGTACAGGTCGCTTACAGGCCGCGGTACCTGTTGCATCACTCAGGCCGCGCGATCATTATCACGTGGATGCCCCGTTCCAGCGCAGGCAGCACCTTCTCCGTAACGCCGCCCACATCGCCCGAATCCTTGGATACCATCACAGCTATGTTCAACATGTCGTACAGCGCCGCATTAAACTCACGCGTGAACGGGCCCTGCATCGCCACCACATGTCCGGGCGGCAGGCCTAATGATTCACATTGCTCCAACACGCGCGCCATGGGCAATACCCGCGCATACAACCGTTCCGGTTCAACTTTGGTCACATATGCGCCCAGCGTATGGCTGCCCGTCGTCAGCAGCACATTGCCCTGAGTGCGCGCGAGCGCTTCGGCGGCGGCCTGCGTATCCGCGACCCATTCGACGCAGTCCCGCCAGTCGGCGCCGGCTTCGTTCATGCGCTCGATGCGCTTATACTCTATGCCCAACCGCATACAGCAGCGCTTTATATTGTCGGTCACGCGCACCGCAAACGGGTGCGTAGCGTCTATAACCCGCGCCGGCTGCTCGCGCTCAAACAGCTCCTGCATCGCCGCCTCGTCCAGCGCGCCCACGTGACAGCGCACTCCCTGTGGCAACAGCGCGCGTGCATACTCGCTCGTCACGCATACCAGCGGGGTTTCGCCGCGCGCCAGGTATTCAGCCGCCAACATGCGACCTTCCGTAGTGCCTCCAAACAGTATGTCCATGCGCGCCTCCCGTCAAAACTCTATGCCGCTGCGGGCATGTACGCCCACGTCATAAGGATGGCGGCGCTTGACTATCTCGCTCACGTAGTCGGCGCGCTCCTTCAGCGACTCGGGCGCATACCGCCCTGTGACCACAACTTCGCCGCAACTCAGGCCCCGCTCTATGAGCCGCCACATGTCGGCTTCGCTGACCAGTCCGCGCTGTGCCGTCAGCGCCAGCTCGTCCAGCACCGTCAGCCCTGGACGCTCGCGGTCTATCAGCTCGCACAATTCGTTAAGTGCGCGCGCCTGCTGCTCGCATGCTGCCTCGCGCTCCTGAGGCGTCATTCTGAAGGTGAACTTGCCTATCGGCGGGGCTTCGTATACGTGCGCGCCGTTCAACTGCTTCAGCGCCGACAGCTCGCCCGAACGTCCGGTCTTCATGAACTGCGCGATCAGCACATGCCGGCCATGCCCCAATGCGCGCAGTGCCAACCCCATCGCCGCCGTGGTCTTGCCCTTGCCCTCGCCGGTGTACAGGTGCAACAGGTTCAGCTTTTCTTCCATCTGTTTTCATCCTCTCTCATGCGCGCGCTCATGCCCAGCGGCGTACCGCTTCCGTCGATAAACAGCACATCCACCTCGCATGCTCCGCGCACTCGCGCCTCGCAATATGCGCTCGCCGAGTCGGCCATTATTCTCCATACGCCGTCATAGCCGCTATCGGCAATAGCGCGCATCGCCGCGTCAGTCGTCGCGCTGTCATGCACGCTGCGCACCAGTTCCACCGGAGCGCCTATAAGCGCCAGGTGCGCCATGATGGCCTCGCGCCGCGCATCGGCGTAATGGCTGTGCGTCTGCATCACGCCTGCGGCGACCTTGCTGAGCTTGCCCGGATGCCCCGCCAGCAGCAGGCGCCTGTAACCCAGTTCCGCCGCCGTGTCCAGCGCAAATCCCACGAAATTGCTGATCTGCGCCGCGCGCAACCCGGGATACACACCTGAAAGCGCCGCCTCGCCCTGACTGCCGAATACCAGCGCCAGCTCCTCCAGCCCCTGGGCGCGCCGCATGCGCAGTTCCAGCGCTATCGACTCGGCCAGCGCTTCCTCGCTCATCGGGCGAACTATTCCGGTCGTGCCCAATACCGACAATCCGCCCACTATGCCCAGGCGCGGATTGAACGTGCGCGCTGCAAGTTCCGCGCCGCCGGGTATCGATACGGTCACGCGGGCTGCCGCTTCCGGAAAAACACTGCGCACCGCCCGCGCTATCATGTCGCGCGGCACCGGGTTAATAGCCGCCTCGCCGACCGGGAGTTTAAGCCCCGGGAGCGTTATCACACCCACTCCTTCACCGGCGCAAAACTCCACCGGTCCAGCACAGTCCGATAACTCCACGCGCGCGCGCACCTCGTAACCGTCAGTCACGTCGGGATCGTCGCCGGCATCCTTGACTACGCCGCATTCAAATCCGGCGTGAGCGGTTATCTCCGCCGTGAACACGCGGCCCTCGGGCACAGTGAGCGCAACATGCGCCGGACATGCGCCATCGCGCTGCCATATGCAACTTGCCAGCGCTGCCGCCGCGGCGCAGCTGCCCGTAGTAAAGCCATCCCTCATAGCCTTTCCCCCCTCGCGTGACCGGTTCCACTCGTGCGGAGAGCTTATTCTGCGCCAACGCACGCTTTCCCTAATCTCGTGACCGGTTGCGCATTCTGCTCCGCTGTTACATCATTATAATGTGCTATCCCTGCGCCCGCCTTACGGGGCCGCCTCAGGCATCCGCAACCGAGCACTGGCAACCGTCACGACCACATGACTTACTTCAAACCGCCGCGTCGCCCGCCAGCGCAAGCGTTATTCCTGCGTACAGCGTCTTGCCGCGCAGCAGTCTTGCGCCGCCCGCGCATACCGCCGCGCGCTCGCATACATTGCCCACGCCCACGGTATTGAACACATAGTCCGAATGCGCAAACTCGCCGGGGAGCGCCGCCAGCTCTTCCGCTGTATACGTGCACATTTCCAAGGCGTACTTGCGCGCAAACGTCACAAACGCATGTTCATCGGACTTTATATCTATCGTGGCCAGCGCCCGCACCGCAAGCAGCGACACACCGCATTTATCCAGGAAATCAAGCACCGCCCGCTCAAACGCCGCCGCATCAGTGCCGCGCCGGCAGCCCGCGCCCAACACAAGCGTGCGCGGCCGGAGCTTGAGCGTGACCTCAAACGGCGGCTTTATGTCGCGCTCGGTAATCATCACGCCGACCTGACCACCGCTCAGCGCTGCCGACGACACCGCCTTTATCGCCTGAGGATTTTCTATTGCGCAGTCGTGCTTTTTAGCCCAGACGTCTATCGCCGGCACGCCGTTTATGTCGGTTGCGGTCGTTATCACAGGCTGCGCTCCTGTGCGCCGCGCGATTTCAAGCGCCAGCTCGTTTGCGCCGCCGATATGGCCCGACAATATCGGTATCACATGCCGGCCCAGCTCGTCCATTACGACCACTGCCGGATCGACCGTCTTGCTGCGCAGGAGCGGTGCGATGGCTCGCACAGCTATGCCCACTGCGCCTATAAACAGCAATGCGTCACTGCTGCCAAACGCCTCGGCAGCCCAGCGCATCACGCTCTCAGGCCGCTCCACCTCAACGCCCAGTCGCTCGCTCCAGGCCAGACCGCGCTGAGAAAACGCCGCCGCACGCATCACTTGCGCGCCTCACGGTAGCAATGCGAATAATCCGGCGCATACAGCCGCGACTTGAGGTATTCATCGCCCATGAATCCGCCCACCAGCACCAACGCCGTGCGAGTATAGCCGCGCGCCAGCTCGGGCAGCGTCGCCAACGTGCCGCGCACCACCGCTTCATCAGGCCAGCTCGCATGATAGACCAATGCCGCCGGCGTATCCGCCGCATATCCGCCCGCCATCAATTCGGCGCACAGCTCGCTCAACATGCCCGTGCTCAAAAACAGCACCATCGTCGCGCCATGCGCCGCCAACGACCGCACGCTCTCGCGCTCAGGCACGCTGGTGCGACCCGCCATGCGCGTGACTATCACGGTCTGCGACACGCCGGGCAGCGTGTATTCCGCGCGCAACGCCGCCGCTGCCGCGTTCAGCGAACTCACGCCGGGCACCACCTCATACGCCATGCCCCGGGCATCCAGCTCGTCCATCTGTTCGCGTATCGCGCCATATATCGACGGGTCGCCCGAGTGGAGCCGCACTATCACTTTATCCTCGCCGTCCGCGCGCTCCAGCGCCGCTATTACCTCGTCCAGCGTCATGCGCGCGCTGTCCAGCAATTCGCACCCCGCCGGGCACTGCTTGAGCAGCTCGACGTTCACCAGTGAGCCCGCATATATGACCATATCCGCGCGCTTGAGCAGATTCTGGCCACGCACCGTTATGAGATCCTCTGCGCCTGGGCCTGCGCCTATTATGTATATCATTTAATTCGCCTTCCCTTCAATATAATATATTAACCAATGATACCCCTTGTTGCACTGGTACCGCATGTGCGGCCAGTGGCCGTCGTAAAGCGTATGACAAGCTGCCATGCGCAGGGTTTAATTAGATTTGCCGGCTTGCATGCCGCTCTGGTTTGCATCGCTTTGAGGCCGCCAATCGGCAGATATCACAAACACCGGGTTTTGCGCTTTGAACATATTGTAGCGTCCCACCCGTTCTATGCGGTTGACTGCGACCTGCGCCGCGCGCAATCCATGCCAGCGTTTCAGAGCCTCCATCAGCGCCGTTGCGCTCTCAAGCGTGACTGCATTGCCGACCAGCCGCACCGCCGCGCCGCGCGCCTCTATCAGCGCGACCACATCCGCTATCGCGGGCCCGCAGCCGCCCAGGAACACATGTGTCGGCGTGGGCAATTCCGAAAGCGCTTCCGGAGCCGCGCCACGCACTGCGTTTACGTTCTGCACGCAGAATTTGCGCGCGTTTGCCTCTATAAGGCTCAACGCCTCCTCGTCGCGCTCTATTGCGTACACTTCGCCCCATGGACACAGCCGCGCGCACTCTATCGACACGCTGCCCGTGCCCGCGCCCACGTCCCATACCACCGCATCAGTGCTCAGCCTTAACTCAGCCAGCGCCAGCGCGCGCACTTCGCGCTTGGTCATGGGCACGCCGCCGCGCACAAACTCCTCGTCGGGCAGGCCCAGTTCCAGCGGCAATCGCTGCGCGCGGGGATTGCCTATGCGCACCATGCACAGCGCATCGTACTCGCCGTCCGCAATAGCGGCCACATCTGCGCGCGTCACGCGTTCGTCGGGATATGACAGCCGCTCTCCCACTGCGATCTCGACATCGTCCAGCCCGCCTGCGCGCAGTGCCGCACAGATCCAGGCCGGCCCATGCGCGGCATCGCAAAACACTATGGTGGAAACGTGTTCTCGCACCGCGCGCACCAGTGCATCCGGCGCCAATGCACGGCCGTGCGCACTGAGCACGCAGGCCGTCTGCCAGCTCTCACTCAGCCGCGCACAGAACTCCTGCAACGCGCTTATGCCCGGCACGGCCCGCACATTCTCCGCGCCCAGCCGTCCGACGATCACCGGCAACAGGCTGTATACGCCCGTGTCGCCCGACACCAGTACCGCCACATGCATGCCCTGACGCCAGTCGCGCTCTATCCGCGCCAGCGCTTCGCTCAGCGGCTCCAGCGGCGCAAGCCTTTCCGGCGCTACCAAGCCCGCGTGGCGCCGCGCCGCATATACTCTGTCAGCGCTTGCAAGCTCAGACTGCGCGCACAATGTCAGACCGTTCGATGCGCCCGGGCCCGCGCCTATTACAGTTACCTTGTCCATCTGTCGCTCCTTACCGCCCAGCCGCGCGGGCTCATTTCTGCTATATTTGTTTCGTATATATCTGCGCATAGTTCCGCGCAACCGCCTGCGCAATCCACCAGCCGTGCGTAAGCCCTGGCGCTGACTATAAAATCGCGCATCACACTGCAAGCGCTATCAGCGCAACCACAATCACCAGCAATCCACTGGCGACAAACATGAGCCGATTAGTGCGGTCAATGTCCACCGGTTCCGGCTCGCGCAGCGCGTCGCCTATCGTGGGCTTTACTACGGGTTTGCTAAAGTACATATGCGTACCGCCCAGCTGTATGCCCAGCGCACCCGCGGCCGCGGCCTCGCTCCATGCGCAGTTGGGGCTTTTGTGATTTGCATGGTCGCGCCGCACGGTGGCCATCGCACGCGCCATATCAAGCCGCGTCAACCCTGCCGCAACGCACATCAGAAGCGCGCACAGCCGTGCCGGTATATAGCCCAGCACATCGTCCAGCCGCGCGCTCGACCAGCCTATGTCGCGGTACTTCTCGTCCAGATAGCCCACCATCGAATCCAGCGTGGACGCCGCCTTAAACCCCATCATCAGCACCGGACCGCCCAGCGCACTGTAAATCAACGGCGAAATCACTCCATCCGTAGTGTTTTCGGCGATGGTCTCAACCGTCGCGCAGATTATTTCACGCGCGCTCAGCGAATCGGTATCGCGTCCGACTATGCGCGCCACCTGCTTGCGGCCCGCCTCAACGCCGCCTTCCGCCAGCGCGCGCTTAACGCCGCGGCCCTCATGCGCCAGGCACCGGGCCGACAGTCCCAGCCAGTTTATTATCGACATGCCAACCAGCAGCGGCCAGCGCCCCGCAAGCGACAGCAGCCAGAGCACAACACCCGTCGCCAGCATGGTCAGCAGCACCGTCGATGCCGTCAACAATACCGCGCTGCGGCGCAAATCGCCGCCACGCGCGCGCAGCCGCTTTTCACACCAGCTGATGTACTTACCTATAAACCGCACCGGATGCGGAAACCACTCAGGATCGCCTATCGCCAGATCCAACGCGCAGCCAATAAGCAGCGCTATTATGTAGTCAGGCATGTCATTCCTCCCCGCGCGCGATGCGGTATATGCGCTCCATGTCGACGCTTGCGCGCACTATTGCGGCTATGCGGTCAAATTCGCGCTCACGGTATTCGTCCATAGTCAACGTCTCGCCGTCCTGTGCGTCCAGACCGCGCCGCGCGCGCACCTGATCGCGCAACGCCCGCCACAGCGCGCCATTGTCAAACAGCCCATGCACATAGCTGCCGATAACATTGCCCTGAGGATTGGTTACGCCATCGACCTCGCCACGCACGTACAGCCACGGGCGGCTCTCCGAGTGAAACTCGTTCACACCGGCATGTATCTCATATCCATCGACGTTCACGCCGTTCAGCTTTGCCAGCCAGCCGGTCTCGGCGCGTATCTCGCCGGTCGCCTGCACGGTGGTCTTTTCGTCGCGGAACACCACGTCCATGTCCAGCAGCCCCAGTCCAGCGACCTCGGGCACGCGCGATTCGACGTGATGCGGATCGCACAGCCGGTTGCCCAGCATCTGATATCCGCCGCACACGCCCACGACCAGTCCACCCGCGCGCGCATGGCGGACTATCGCGGCGTCTATGCCGCGCGCGCGCAGTTCCAGCAGATCCTCAATCGTGTTCTTGGTGCCGGGCAGTATTATGACGTCCGCGCCCTCCAGCTCGCGCGCGCTGGTGACATACCGCACCTTTGCGCCGCCGGCAAGCGTCAACGCCTGAAAGTCGGAAAAGTTCGATATATGGCCCAGCCTTACCACGGCCACGTCAATGTCGCCACTGCCCGACACGCTGCCCAACCGCTCGGTCACGCTGTCCTCGTCCTCCAGCTCGACGTCCATCCACGGCACCACGCCCAGCACCGGCACGCCTATGCGCTCCTCCAGCATTCTCAGCCCCGGCTCCAGTATCTTTACGTCGCCGCGAAACTTGTTGATTATGACGCCCTTCACGCGCGCGCGCTCATCGTCCTCCAGCAGCATCACCGTGCCCAGCAGCGACGCAAATACGCCGCCCAGGTTTATGTCGCCCACCAGTATTACCGGCGCGTCGGCAGCCTTGGCCATGGACATATTGACTATGTCGCCCTCGCGCAGATTGATCTCGGCCGGCGAACCTGCGCCTTCCAGCACCACAAAGTCAACGCCCCGCTCAAGTTCGTCGTACGTCTGCTTGACCATGCGGCGCAGCTTGGGCTTGTAGTTGTGGTACTCCATGGCGGTCATGCTGCCCAGCGGACGGCCGTTGACTATGACCTGTGAGCGGCGATCGCTGGTGGGTTTGAGCAGCACCGGGTTCATGCGCACGCTGGGCTCTATGCCGGCGGCCTGCGCCTGCGTGACCTGCGCGCGGCCCATCTCCAGGCCCTCGCGGGTCGCATACGAATTCAGCGCCATGTTCTGCGCCTTGAACGGCGCGACGCTGAAGCCATCCTGCTTCATTATGCGCAGCAGCGCGGCGCACAGCACGCTCTTGCCCACCGACGAACCGGTACCCTGTATCATCAGCGATTTGCCTCTCATGTCAATTGTCCTTTCCTGTCAAACATAATTCAGTCATTAATATTAGTTACGGCATGGTGCGCAAAAGCTCGCCAGCCATTCGCGTTGCGATCCGCGCTGCAATCAGCTTTCCGCCAATGCGTCCCTCAATACATCTACAAAATGCCTGTTTTCAGCGTCGGTCTTTACGGCTATGCGCATATAGCGTTCGTCCAACACCCCAAACGAGGCGCAATCGCGCGTCAGTATGCGCTGCTGCTTGAGCTGACGCGCCAGGTCTTCCGCACTGCGCTCAAACCTCAACAGCAGGAAGTTCGCGCGCGATGGATACACATGTACGCCCAGCTCGCTCAATGCCCGCTCAAACGCCTGCCGCCGCTTCACATTAAGCCCATTCTCCGCCGCTATATCGGGCGCATGCGCGGCGACGCCTTCAGCGATGCACGCAGCGCAGCTGTTTAATGCCCATGGCAGCGCAAGTCGCTCAGCGCGCTCTATCAGCTCCGCACCCGCGACCATATATCCCAGCCGCGCTCCCGGCACGCTCAGCACCTTGGTCAGCGACGCCACCACGATAAGCGGCAGCTCGCCCCGTGCCGCCACTGCGCGCACGCTCAGCTCCGGACAATAGTCTATGAACGCCTCGTCGACTACCAGCGACGCGCCACGCGCACGCGCATATTCGGCCAGCGCCAGCACCTCGTCGCGCGTCAGCGCCTCGCCCGTGGGATTGTTCGGGTTGCATACAAACAGCGTATCGCCGGCGCGCAACTCGGTCTCCACGGGCCCAAAGCCACCGCGCGTCAGATCGCCCCATGCGCGACTGCCCGGGCCTGCGTAGACCGCAGTCTCATGCCCATGCGCCCGCGCGCGGCGCACATATTCGCCAAACGTCGGCGGCATTATCAACACCCGTCCTGCCGCCAGCGCGCACGCCAGATCAATTGCCGCTATGCCACCCGCCGTGGGCAGCAGGCAATTCCCCGCCACGCCCGCAAACGCCGCAAGCGAGCTCCGCGCGCCGCGCATAGCCAGATCGGGATAATAGCGCGCATCGGTCAGGCCGCGACCCATGCGCTCGCGCACCCAGGCCGGTATGCCCTCCGGGCGCAGGTTGGCCGAGTAGTCCAGCCACTGCGTCGGTTCGCCGCCTTCCCATACGTTGCCGCCATGTTGCATTGTTACGTCCTCCTGCTCTTGGCGCAAACGCAGCCCGGAATCGCGCAGATGATGGATCATCCGCGCCGCCGGACTGGTCAGCGCTTAATAGTAAATCCCCGCCACAGATTCAGACCTTACGCCTGTCGCCCAGCAGCCGCGTCATGACCTCGGGCTGCGACCAGAAGTGTATATGTGGAAATCCAGCCAGCGTATTGCCCTTACGGTATCCACAGCGCCATTGACCCTTGCCTCCGGCGCGTGTAACGTCAAACTCCAGGTCCACATCGCCAGTTGGAGTGGCTATCGCATGATGAAACTCGTGTGCCGGGAACTTCAGCCCGGTTGAATCGCACACCGTAACGTAGCCGAATCGCTGCAGCCGGTCGGTCAACTTGCACTCGACCGGTATGTAGCCGACCATGTCGTGCCCATCGACGCGCTCCGACAGGTATATTAGCCCGCCGCACTCAGCATAGCAGCGCATGCCATGCTCAAGCGCCGCTCGTATCGCCGTGCGCATTGCCACATTGTCCTCCAATTGCCGGGCGAACACCTCCGGGAAGCCGCCGCCTATGTACAGCGCGTCAAGCCGCTCGGGCAACGCCGCATCCGCCAGCGGCGAAAAACGCACCAACTCCGCGCCGGCGCGCTCCAGCGCATCCAGGTTGGCCTGATAGTAGAAGCTGAACGCCGCGTCGCGCGGTACGCCTATGCGCATTCCGCTCAGCGCTCCCTGATTGTCGGCCAGCCAGCGCGTCATCGCGCACTCGGGCGCATTCAGTTCCGGCGCGCTCGCGGCTATGCTGCGCACCTGCTCCAAGTCGATGCCCTCGCTCGCCAGCGCCGACGCACGCTCGAGCTGCGCCTGCAATTCGGGCAGCTCTTCGGCGGGTACCAGGCCCAGATGGCGGCTGTTGAGCTTCAGTTCCGCGTCCTTGCGCAGATAGCCCACGCACGGCAGGCCCGTATAGTGCCAAACCGCGTCGCGCACCAGCGCATAGTGCATTTGCGAAGACACGCGGTTGACTATCACGCCCGCAATCGTATTGTCCGGCGCCAGCTGCTTAAATCCCAATACCTGCGCCGCCACGCTCGCCGCGCCGCCCGCCGCATCCACCGCCAGCAGTACCGGCGTATGCGTGCGGCGCGCCAACTCATAGCTGGAGCATTCCAGGCTCACGGCGTCGCGCCCGTCATAAAAGCCCATCACGCCCTCGATGATCGATATGTCGGCATCCGCACCGTAGTGCGCCAACAGGTAGTTTATCGTCTCCCAGTCGAGCAGATGCGCGTCCAGATTGTGCGACGGACGCCCACAGGCCATCGCATGAAACCCGGGATCGATGTAATCCGGCCCCGTCTTGAACGGCGCCACGCGCAGCCCGCGCGCCTTTAGCGCCGCCATGAGCGAAAGCGTCAGCGTCGTCTTGCCGCACCCCGAATGAGTGCCCGCTATCATAATCCTCATGTGCGCACTCCCTCTATGCCATACATCAGCGCGTTGACTATCGCCGCCGCGATGTTGCTGCCGCCGCGCCGGCCCAGCGCCGTTATGCACGGCACTCCGCTTTCCCACAGGCGCTGCTTGGCTTCGCACACGTTCACAAAGCCCACCGGCACGCCTATTACCACGACGTCCGACTTGGGCGGCGCATCCAGCAGCGGCATCAGAAACGTCGGCGCATTGCCGCACACCATTATGCGCGGCCCGTCCAGTGCCAGCGCACGCTCCATGCACACCGTCGCGCGCGTCACGCCGCGCTCAGCCGCCTCCAGCGCCACGCTCTTTACCGCCATAAAGCAGTCAAGCCGCAAGCCCAGCTTGCCGGCCGCCGACTTGTTTATGCCCGCCAGCGCCATGTTTGTATCTGTTATCACGCTGGCGCCGCGCTGCATAAGCTTGCGCGCATATTCGACCACGCCCGGCGTAAAGTGCAGCGTGTCGGCGTATGAAAAATCGGCGCTTGCATGTATCACGCGCTTGACTATCGGCTTTATATCCGCGGGCAGCTCGCGCTGCAATTCGCTTTCGATTATCTCCATGCTGCGCCGCTCTATGTCCATTGGCTGCATATGATTCCCTCCCTGCAATCTGGCATTGACTTTATAAACCCCTGAGTGCGCATTATGATGCGTCCTATGCGCGTCAGCTGGCGGCCGTGCCTTCGCCCTGCGTTTCACCGCCTGAGCCACCCGAACCAGCGCCGCCCGGCGTCGCTCTATCCGCCGCGGCGCCACCTGGCGCTGTGCCGCGTGACGCCTCGCCACATGGCATTGCGCAATCCGCCAGTGCCTCCAGCTCGCCCGGCGCGCCGCTCAGCACCGGCAACGCGCGCGCCTGCGCATACTCCACCAACTCCAACGCGCGCGCACACGCGCCCGCAAGTGGCGCATCGGTCAGCACCAGCCGCCCACACGCGTCAAGGATTGTCCGTGCGCGCACAAGCGCCGCATCGTCCACCACGCCAAACGCCGGCAGGTCCACCACATCCGTGGCAAGCTGCCGCGCGGTTGCCCAGTCCACGTCGTTGCGCGGCAGTATGCCCGCCGCAAACGGCACTCTCAGGCGCTGCATCCGCCTGAATACCGGCGTGCCCGCACCCGCTCCGGCCAACACGAACGCCCGAGCCACACCTTCAGGGCGACGCAGCTCCACGCTGCCGAATATCGAGTTGTACGCGCCCGGCTCCAGGCCGTAGAGTTCCGCAATCAGCTCGTCGCGGAATATCTGATCCGGCGTGCCCGAATGCGCTATGTAATCGCCCTTCACGCACAGCACGCGGTCGCTGACCTTTGCAGCCAGGTCTATCTCGTGCAGCGACATTATCACCGATATGCCCTGCCCGCGCGCCATGTCGATAAGTATGTCCAGCAGCTCGAGCTTGTGGCGTATGTCAAGATACGACGTGGGCTCGTCCAGCACCATTATGCGCGGCTGTTGGCAGATCGCGCGCGCCAGCAGCACGCGCTGACGTTGGCCATCGCTGAGCCGGTTGAAGTCGCGGTCCTTGAGATCCAGCGCCCGCACCCGCGCCAGGCTCTCCAGCGTCACCTCGCGGTCGTGCGGCGTCAGCTGGCCGAACCGGTTCGTATACGGATACCGTCCCGACGCGACCACGTCAAAGCATGTCATAAGTTCCGGCGCTATCCGCTCGGTCAGCATCACAGACATGCGTCTGGACACGTCGCGGTAGCTCATTCGCCCCAAATCGTCGCGGCCGATATACACCGCGCCCGATATCGAGGCGAGCTGACGCGTTATCGTCTTGAGTATCGTCGACTTGCCCGAGCCGTTGGGGCCTATAAGCGTCAGTATCTCGCCGCGCCCCAGTTCGACGTCTATGTCGCGTATCAGCGCCTGGCCGTCATAGCCCACGCTCAGGCCGCGCGCAGTGAATTCATACATTTACCTTGCCCCCTTGCGCCGCGCCATCAGGTATATCACAACCGGCGCGCCGAACACCGCCGTAACCGAGCTTATCGCCAGCTCGGTCGGCGCAAACGCCGTGCGCGCTATCAGGTCGCACATCATGCAAAACACCGCGCCGCATAAAAACGTGCCCGGTATTATGACCAACGGTCGCGCCGTGCGCATGAGCATCTTGGTTATCTGCGGCACCGCAATGCCGATGAACGATATCGGCCCCGCAAGCGCCGTGACACACGCTGACAGCAGACTCGACGTCAGTATCAGCAGCATCCTGAACACCTTTACATTTATGCCCATGCTCTGCGCATAGCCTTCGCCCAGTGCGAACGCGCCGATGGGCTTGCTCATCATGAATACCCCGACGAGCGTCACGCCGATGACTGCCGCCGTCACATTCAGGTTCTGCCATGATATGGCCGAAAAGCTGCCCAGCGACCATGCCGTAAGGTTGGCTATCTCGCTCTCGGCCGCAAAAGATATCATAAAATCTGTTATGGCCGAACAGATATTGCCCACCATTATGCCCACGACCAACAGCATCGCCATGCTGTGTATCCTCCGCGCAAACAGCAGCACGAACCCCGTGCACAGCATCGACCCGCCAAACGCCGCCAGCATGGTCACGTAAAACGGCATGCCGCCCACCTGCTTGAGCATAAATATCGTCACCAGCCCCACGCACATCTTGGCGCCCGACGATATACCCATGACATACGGCCCCGCGATCGGGTTGCGGAAGAACGTCTGCAACAGAAATCCCGACACCGACAGCGCTCCGCCCAGCACTGCCGCCGCCAACAGCCGCGGCAAACGTATCTTCCAAAGCACATTGTAATCGCTCGTGCCCTCGCCCGCGCGCAACAGCACTATCCTGAACACGTCAAGCGGCGCAATGCGCACGCTGCCCGTGTTGGCGTTCAACACGAGCAGCAGCGCACACGCCGCCAGCAGCAGTATAAATACCAGCTGCACACGCACGAGTCCTGAAGTTCTCTCACTCATTGCAGCTTAAACAGGTATTCCATGGGCGCATCCGAGCCGGTCAGCATGGTGTTCATGTCGACTATCATGTCGCCCAGGGTGTTGGTTATCTGGAAGTAATCGGGCGTGGTGCAGAAGACGTTGCCGTCCTTTACGGCCTTGAACTCGCTCAGCAGCTCCCACTTGGCGGTGAAGTCGGCCAGCGTTTCGGGCTTGCCGCCCAGGCTCCAGATGTAGATGATATAGTCGGCGTCGGCCGCGCGCGAGTAGAACTCCTCCATCTCCATCTGCTCCGCGCCGGTCTGGTCCGGGTTGAAGTCGCTGAGCGCGTACTCGCCGCCCGCCAGCTCCAGCATGCGCGCCATGTAGTCCGAGCCATTGCGCACGTGCAGCGTGCCCTTGGAGGTTATGTAGAACATCACGCAAGTCTTGCCGGTCTGGCTTTCGCCCAGCGACTCAACCATTTGCTTTTGCTCATCGTATGCGGCCTGAGCGGCTTCCTCCTCGCCCAGCAGCGCGCCGTACAGCTTAACCCATTCCACGCGCGCCAGCGGGTGATTCTCGTAGGTCGCGTAGTCGCGGATGTACTTTATGCCCAGCTCATCCAGCTTGTCGGCCACGTCCGGCACGCTGTCCAGCATCGTCGAGAACACCGAGAACATAGGCGGTTCGGCAGCCAGCACCTCGAAATCGGGCTCCTTATAGCTGCCTATGTACGTAATCTCGCCCGCTTCCATCGCGGCCTTGACCTCATCGATGTACCAGCTGTCCAGATCATTGGTCGTGTACTTAATCGTGTCCAGCCGGCCTATCGCGTTTATCAGCGACGTAGTGGGCGTAGACGATATCAGCATGTCCGTGAGCGGCTGATTTACGACGATCACGTTCTCAGACAGCCCCTCGGGAGTAGACGCGCCTTCCGGCACGACCAGCACCTGTACGCCGTCCACAAGCGTAATCAGGCTGTACCCGCCTTCATAGTAATCGACGCGGAACTGATTGGCATAGTCCAGCTCCATCGAGCCGGTATATGTCAACCCGCCAAATTCCTCCACAGGCGTTTGGGTCACGGTCGCGGCCTCAGTCGATTCGTCCGCCATAGCCGGCAGCGCGCACAGCGCCAGCACAAGCACAAGCAGCACAGCAATAAGTTTCTTCATGGTTTTCCCTCCTCACACATTGTGTGGGCGGCGAAAAAAAGCGCCCTCCGACACAGCGAAGAAGCGCGCAAGCTCCGCCAGTAACCGCTGGCGGATGCCGGCTTGAATTCTTCATCGCCCAAGAATCAAGAACCGAACGGGGCTTTTGCCCCATGAAGGCCGGCAGGTCTCCTGACTTATGGCGCGCTGATCGCCCGGACGGCGCCTTCTCGGTTTACACCAATGGCTTATGCCGCCCGTATCGCCAAATACAGTAATGGCCGTTGTACCGGATTTGCACCGGTTTCCCTTTTAATCCGCGCTTGCGGCGCGGAACCAGACCCTCATTATCAAGTTGTCGGGCAAAGTATAGCATTGCGCGCACAATCTGTCAATCGGCAATGCGTGTTTTCGAAAATAATTGCACGTTTTGCCAATCTGATTTAAACCTCATGCGTGACTGGCATTATTACGGACTAAATTCCAGACGCGACTCTTGCGCGCACCGGCCGAAACTGGTTTCACGCCGCCCGTTTGCGCTATCGGCAGAAATTTGTGTAATTAAATGGGCCTGTTGACAAAAAAGAAATCCGAGCTGAAAGAGGATGTTTTTAGCTCGGATTTTCAGCGTATGAGAGGTCAAAAGGATAGCCCTAACCATCCTTTTTAGGTTTAACGCCATGGCAGATAAGAGGCATTCTTCTGTCACGGCTGGAATGCCCCTTTTTCTGATCTTAGAAAGACAATGTTCTCGTTTAAGCACTGAGAACGATCCTTCTGCCCATATTTTGCGCAGACGCATCATATGCCAATAAGTGTCGCTGCCAATGCGTTGGTGGCCTCTATAAAAAGCTGGATAGCAACTGCTTCCAAGAATTCTGCGCCGAACACCTGTCTGCTTGAAACAAGTAGCGTTTTGCTTGCAATGTTTGCAAGTATCGCCTTGTACCTGATAACATCGCAAGTATTTCCCGGTTGTTTGGCTACAGTTCAGCCGTTGGTAAATGAGTTTTGCGCCCTCCGGACAACAAAAAGCATCTTCCTGGGGCAAATAGTAAAAGCCGTACTTTTCAGGAGAGTTGGAAAACTGAATGGCAGGAATATATCCTGTAATGCCCAGCAGTTCCAGTCCGCGATGAACGGCACCGGTATCGTAGCCACGATCCAATGCAATGTTTTGCATCGGAACCCCGTTTTGAATCTGCCGCTCCAGATGCCGTAAAATCAGCAAACTTTCTTTTTCGTTTGCCGGATACACATCTACACCGGTTATAATTCCATATTTACAGTCTACTGTAGTTTCCATCAGGTATCCAATCCCGCTCTTTTTTCCGTGATTGATACAACCACTGTCCGGGTCGGTTTGACTGGTAGTGCGATGCTTTCTGATCGTTTTGGCCGGAGGTTTTTTAAAGCCTGGCTGTTTAGAAAGTTCTTCATCCAAGAGATCCAGATAGCTCTGCATACTTAACTTGGCTTCCACTTCTGTATCAATCCAACTGTCTTTAGAAACGTTGGCTGGAAGGTAAGTTCCATCAGCAGCCAGTTCTTTTCCATCTACCAAGCCGCTCTTTACCCAGCGTCGAATAATCTCCCAAAACACCTCTTGAAACAAGCAACTCTCATTCCATTTGCGCAGGCGTGTTTTGCTGAATGTAGAGTGGTCTGGAATCTTATCTGTCAGTTCAAAGCCGCAGAACCATCTATATGCAATATTCAATTGAACTTCCTGCACCAAACGGCGTTCTGACTTGACGCCGTAAAGGTATCCCACCAACAGCATTTTAAACATACTGACAGGGTCAACAGATGGGCGGCCATTTGTGGGGTAGTATGGCGCTACAAGATCGTAAATAAAGTCAAACGAAATCATCTGATCGATTTTTCGAAGCAGATGATTTTCTGGAATCAATTCTGATAAATCAAGAATGATCATACTCATTTGACCACTTTGCCGTCCCATCATACGTTACTCCTCCTTTGTCCCCATTATACCATAGGAACCATGCCTCCGGATATTTTGTCAACAGGTCCTTAAATTTACCTCATCGTTGAAAATATTCTATCCGTGCGGTATATATCATCAAAATTGCGCGCCGCGGACCAGCGCTGATAGCGCGCCATACAGAGATTTGCCGCGCAATTATTGACATTCCATTCAGCTCATGTTATAATACTAATCCATTTTTCATGAGGGAAGGTGATGGCATTGGCAGTTATACCCGGCTTGAGCTGGACATTCGACACGCGCGCGGTGGAATACGACCGCTGGCGTCCCACTTACGTAGCCGCGCTGTACCGCGACATATTCGATTACATGCCGCTGGGCGTGGACAGCAGTGCGCTTGAGATCGGTATCGGCACCGGCCAGGCGACGCGCCCCATACTCGACACAGGTTGCCGCGTGACCGCGGTCGAACCGGGTGAACATCTGGCGGCAGTAGCGCGACACAACTTCTCCGGTTATCCCCGCTTTGACGTGATTGTCGGCAAGTTTGAGGACTGCGAGTTGCCTGAATGCGCGTTTGACCTGGCGTATTCGGCGTCCGCATTTCACTGGGTACCGGAACAGGCCGGCTATGAAAAGGTGTTCCGCTCTTTGAAGCCCGGCGGAGCGTTCGCGCGGTTTGCCAATCATCCCCATCCCGCGCACGAGGACTCGGCGCTGAACGACGACATACAGCGCGCCTACGCCCGGTACATGCCCGGGAACAGGCCCAGCCCCGAGTATACCGCTCAGGCAGCACAGGCCCGCGCTCAGATCGCCGCAAAATACGGGTTTTGCGACATAGAATACCGGCTCTACCACCGTAGGCGCGTGTTCAGCGCAAGGGAATACGTCGCGCTGCTGGGCACATACTCCGACCACATAGTGCTTCCCGAACCCAGCCGCGCTCAATTCGTTGCCGAAATCGAGGCTGCGATCAACCGCCACGGCGGATACTTCGCGCTGGACGACACTATCGAACTTGGACTGGCGCGCAAGCCGAAATGATACTAACACCACCGCGACATTGACAGCGCGTCGCCGCTATGGCAAGGCGGCCATGGATATGACATGGCTGTCCTCGGCATGCCATGGCGGCTATTCACATGGCGATGCACTCTCAGGCAAGGCGATACAATGAGCGACATGGCAAAGCGGCCATTCAGCCCGGAGCATTAGCCCCGGCCGAATGGCCGCTTGTCTCATTTGCGCATCAGGCTTAAGCGCCCTTTACCGACGGCAGCGCGGCGGCATATTCGCAGAAGCTGTCAAAACTGCCGTGCATCACGCCTTCAAGGCCGTCTAGACTGCCTTCAAGGTTGTCGTCGATCAGGAACACCTTACAGCCCAGTTTTGCGGCACAGGCGTCGTCGGTCACGCTGTTGCCGACCATCAGGCACTGCTCGGGCCGTCTGCCGAGCTTTGCACACATCTCGGCATAATATCCCAGATTGGGTTTGCAATACGTGCAGTTGGAGTAGTCCGTAACCAGTGCAAAATCCTCCGGGCGCAGGCCGATCCAGCTCAGCCGCGAACGCGTGCCCACCGACGGCAACATGGGATTATTCGCCAGCGCAAGCTGATAGCCCTTTGCGCGCAGGCCGTCTATCAGCGGCCGCCGATCCACGCAAATGCCCAGTATGTCCTTTACCTTGTTGAACTCCTTTGCGTAGAAGTCGTCGCAAACCGGCTCAAGCTCGCGGGCATGCTCGCCGTACAGTCCCGCAAAGTCATCCCAGAACGCCTCGCGGTTCGTGCGCGTGCCGTCGTTGGCTATCATCGCGCGCATGCCGCTGCGCAGCCCGCGCACAAACGCCTCGGGCGCAAACCCGTAAGGCGCGACCCGCGCGCACAGCAGCTTGAAATAAGTATGCGTAAACGTATCGTTGTCCACCGGCAACAGCGTGCCGTCCATATCGAGCAGTATCGTATCGATCATGTCATTAACCTCGCATCATATTGGTTGATCGGATTATACCGCACCGGTTTGGCGGCATTGTGGGGTTCATGTTGGCATTAGGTTAGCCATCGACCGTAAGTCCCAACGGGCGTATGCTGCGTTCGAGCACGCCGTGCAGCGACGCGATAAGTATGCCGTAATTTATGAACGGCACGCCCTGATCGAGCGCACAGTTCATGCGATAGCTCATCTCGCGCCCATTCAGCATACAGCCTCCGCAATGCACGACCAGCCTGTACGGCGACAGATCGTCCGGGAACTCGCCGCCGCTGGTCCACGCGTACTCCAGCTTGCGGCCGGTCTTGGCGGCAAGCCAGCGCGGTATCTTGACTGTACCGATATCGTCGCACTGGCGATGATGCGTGCAACCCTCGCATATGAGCAGTTTGTCGCCATCCTTTAGCGAGTTGAGGCGCTTCACGGCCTCCAACGCCGCATTCAGGAAGCCCCGCTGCCGCGCCAGCAGTATCGAAAACGACGTGAGCGGCACATCTTCGGGCACATCGCACGCGACCTGCTCGAATGCCTGCGAGTCGGTTATGACAATGCGTGGCGGCTCCTTGAGCGCGTTGAGCAGCGTGGGCAGCTGGTCAGGCTGCGTGAGCAGCGCCATGGCGCCGTAATCCAGCGCATCGCGCATGACCTGCTGTTGCGGCAGTATCATGCGGCCCTTGGGCGCGGCGCTATCTATCGGCGTAACCAGCACGCACAGATCGCCCTCGGAGCACAGCCCTTCCAGTACGCGCGGCGGCTCGGGCAACTTGAGCGCTGCGATGCGCTCCTTTAGCGCATGCACGCCTTCGCCGGTCAGTGCGCTGACGCCCATGGCGCCTTCAGGCACTGTTACATTCGACGCGTCGCATTTATTGTATACCAGCACATGCGGTATTCCCTTGCGCTCTATGCGTTCGAGCAGTTCGCGCTCTTCCGCATGCACGCCCTGATTGGCGTCTACCACGACCACCGCAATATCGGTCTTGTTTAGCACCTGAACAGCCTTGCGCACGCGCTTTCCGCCCAGCTCGCCCACGTCGTCCAGACCGGGCGTATCAAATATAACCACCGGCCCCAACGGCAGCAGCTCCATGGACTTGGATACCGGATCGGTCGTGGTTCCGGGCTGAGCCGACACAATAGACATATCCTGACCAGTCAACGCGTTCATAAGGCTCGATTTACCGGCATTGCGCCGGCCGAAAAGTCCTATATGCACTCTCGAGGCAGAAGGCGTAGAATTTAGACTCATATGCATTTCCTCCCTGACGGCGTTTGCCGCGAAAACTCAATGCCCCGGCGCGTTCGGTAATTCCGTACACGCCGGGGCACGCGTCATAAGTCCGACGCGCAGCGCCTTGCACGTCGGAAACCGCCTTCGCGTCAGGGGCTGTTTGTAAGTCCTATGACGATTATATACCCATTTTTCGCAACTTCAAGCGTCGTAAAGGTTAATATTACTCATCCACATTCAACCGCTCGCGCACAATTCACAGCACAATCGGCTTTTCGGCCACGAGCCGCAGCACCAGATCGACCGGCGCATTAGCTACCAAATCCTCGTGCAGACTCAGGCGCACGCCAGTTTCGTCCTGCCTAAACGGTATCTGACGGCCATCCAGCGTATGGCATTTCACAAACCGATAGTTCACTGCCGGCAGCGTCATGCCCACAAACTTAGCCGCATCCACAATATGCAGATACGCGCAGTCATCGCGATACACCGCGCCATACACGTCGTCGACAGGCTGCCATATGCCGGCACGAGTGCCAAATATGGCTTCGCCATTTGCGCTTGTGAACTCGCCCAGCGCGCGGAACAGTTTTTTTACTTCCTCGGGCACATGTCCATCGGGATCGGGGCCTATGTTGAGCAGAAGATTGCCGCCGCGGCAGATTACATCCGCCAACATTCTTATTATGAACTCAGGTTCATATACCTTTGCCCCGGGCTGATAGCCCCAGGCGTCGCCGGTCGTCATGCACTTCTCCCAGGGCTGCGGTATTATTTCGCCGGTTATCGCGTGCGGGCCCTCATCGCACTGGAAATCGCCGATATATCCCGAGCGCGGCGACAACAGTATGTCGGGCTGATTGGCGCGGGCACGACGGCACAGTGCAATCGGATCCCACAGCCACGCCGCATCGACGTCATGCCCCTTATGCGCAAGCCAACCGCCGTCAAACCATATCAGTTCTACGCGGCCATAGCGAGTCGTGAGTTCCTCAATCTGACCATGGCACTGGCGCTTCATTGCCTGAGCGCTTTCGGGCTGACCGTCCGGGTCAAAGTATCCCGGGAAGCGCCAATCCATAGGCGAATAGTATAGACCCGTATGAATTCCCCGCGCATGGCACTCATCGGTGAACGCACGGACGTAATCTTTGCCTAGCAGTCCCGAATTGAAGCCGAGATAGCTCGATTCGCTGGGCCATAATGCAAATCCGTCATGATGCCGTGTGACCATGACCGCATATCGTGCGCCTGCCGATTGCGCTGTATCCAGCCACTCATGCGCAATGTCTTCCGGTTTTGTTGTCGGGTTGAACTTGTCCACAAGGCGGGCGTAATCTTCGCGCTTCCACTTGCCATTGAAATATTCCCATTCGCCCTTACCCAACAGCGCATACAGCCCCCAGTGTATAAACATACCCAGTTTGGCGTCGCGCCACCAGTCCAGCTTCTCTGGCGGCAATTCGAGGTCGGGCGCGGTATAGCCACCGTGACCATTGAAATGAACGGTGCTCTTGTAGTTGGGAGTTGTTACGTATTTTGCGTCGTATTCGTGCATTTCGATTCCTCCCGTTTGATTTTTCGGGGATTTTAATTGATTTCATTTTACCGCGTTTTACATGAATTGTAAATAGCACAATGCATTTTGAGACAGCATCGATTATCTCCATTTTGATTGGGCTATTTCATTTGTAGCTCTACACGTTCCCACACGCCCCAGATAAAAACAAAGCCCCCAGCCGCAAAACCACGGCAGGGGGGCAAGAAACCAAAAACAAAAAACCGGCGACGACCTATCCTCCCAGGCCGTTGCCAGCCAAGTACTTTCGGCGCTATGAGGCTTAACTTCTGTGTTCGGTATGGGAACAGGTGGAACCCTCATGCCATTGTCACCGGAAAACTGTATTCAATTTAAAAAGGAGAGCCTCACAGCCTGGCCGCTCGGCTCTCAATAGAATCCGGCGATGATCTATCCTCCCAGGCCGTTGCCAGCCAAGTACTTTCGACGCGTGAGGGCTTAACTTCTGTGTTCGGTATGGGAACAGGTGGATCCCCTCAGCCATTATCACCGGAAATCGTATTTCATTGTCTTC
>DVNK01000011.1 GCA_018714445.1 Candidatus Fimadaptatus faecigallinarum
GGCATATTGACCTGTGTTCGCTTGTGCATATCCAAGCCTTGAGTTAGATATTGATTATGGCGTCCAGTCCATATAAGCAATTCATCAAAATACGTTAACAAAACCTAATTAGAACATTAAGAATGCACCTGCCAGCTTATGCCCGCGGGTGCTCACTGTATCTCGGATTGCGTTTGGCAAGGCAACAGTCTACTCGGCATTGCCGGTATGCTTGTCACGCGGCAATATCCGCCGCAATATGGCGTCGACCGCCAATCCGACGCATGTTCCCACGCTCAGGCACATCGGCAACGCCATACCGCTGAAGACGCTGTATGCCGCCGATACCAGCGCCATAACCCCTATCGCAAAACCGTCGTTATATCGCATTATGTTCATCCTCTCCATCGCTTTGTTCGGTCAAACGATGCCATATATATGATACCACTACCCCGCCGTCGATGTAAAGTGCAATGTTTTCACACAAATTTTGTATCGCATCCGGCGCTGTATGTATGTAAATTTTTTCGATTGTGTGGTATAATCGCAGCATGGAGGGAGCGCTATGGTACCTGAAAACCTTATCAAACGCATGGAAGCGTTGCACGGATTGACTGGCATTACGGTGCGCGCGCTGGATTCAAATGGCGAGTCGATCGGCATATGCGGCGACGACTGCGAATACTGCCGCCTGTTCAGGCAGTACCTGCCCCAGGGCGAGACATGCGACGCGCTGCACGCACTGGCCGGGCGGCGTGCACTGGACCTGGGCGAAGCATATTTGTTCAGCTGCCATGCGGGCGTGTGCCATATCGCAATGCCGCTGGTCAGCGCAGGCGAGTTCGAAGGATCGATACTGATGGGGCCTTTCGTGATAGGCGAATGCGATCCCACGATAGTGGATGAGCCAGCCCACCGCTACAACATACCGCTGAGCAGCGCGCTGGAGATGTACGGCGCATGCAGCGCTCTGCACGTGCTGTCGCCCGAGCATACCGGCGCTCTGTGCCGCGTGGTGCGCTATGTGTTCGACGGTTGGGACGCAGACAGCGCGCTCGAATCCAATCGCCGCCATAACATGCAGCAAAGCCGCATTGGCGAAACGATACAAATGTACAAGGGCTTTGCGAATTCTACCCCCGCTTACCCGTATGAAAAGGAGCGCCAGCTCGTATCGTGTGTCAAGGATGGCGACATCTCCGGCGCAAACGCCATGCTCAATGAGCTGCTTGGGTATGCGCTATTCTCCAACGGCAGCGATATCGAAGGCATAAAGGCTCATACGGTAGCGCTGTGCTCGCTATTGTCGCGCGCCGCGATAGACGGCGGAGTCGCTGCAGGCGATGCCCTGGACATGAACCGCGACTATATGCGACGGCTCTGGCAGGCATCGACGATAGATGACATTTGCTACATGATGCAGGATCTGGTCGAGCGCTTCTGTTCCAGCGCGTTTCCGGGGCATGGCGCCGGCGGGCCGTCGGCATACTTTGCGCTCAAGCGCGCGCTCAACTATATCGCGCTCAACTTTGCTCAGGACATCACGCTGACCAGCGTCGCGCGCGAAGTGCACCTGAGTGAAAGCTATTTTTCGACGCTGTTCAAAAAGCTCTGCGGCACTTCGTTTACCGAATACCTCAACGCGGTGCGCATAGAAGAAAGCAAACGCCTGCTAGCTCAGGGTGATTTAAACGTGACCGAAGCCGCAGTGCGCGTAGGCTTTGCCAGCCAGAGCTACTTCTCCAAAGTGTTCAGGCGCGTAACCGGCATGTCGCCCCGGCATTATGCCGAATTACACCGGAAGTAACGCGCCGACCACGCTTTTGCTCAAAATCGCTGGCCACGCTTTACGGGAACCGATTCGATTGGATAGATTATATGGCATTTGACGCATGGTGCGCTACAACACACTCTTATCTGCGTGTGCGTTTGATTTGTCAATTTCCGCGACGTCTATGTATGGCATCTTTGCGTGCAAAACCTCATGCCATGCCTGCGATGGCTTGTTGGCTGCTCCATCGTATGCACATTGTCGATACACGCAGTCATTCGCCTTATATCCTGTGCATGACATTTGTAACGCTTGATATTGCAGCATCGACCGCATATCTGGCGCGCAGGCTACTGCATATCGCTTGCCCATGTCACTCAGCGCGGACTTTTTACACCTTTTGCTCGACTATCACTGCTGATGCTATACGCACACAAACCTAATACCGCACCTGCGGTCATGCGCCCAGTCGCAGTACCTGCTGCGCGCCCAGCAGTTCTACCTCGTATGGATCATGTGTCACAAATACCAGCTGGCCTTTGGCCTCGGCCCGCACAACACCCGCCGTGACGGCGCGCGTTTCGGCATCCAGACCGCGAAACGGCTCATCCATAATCAGCACGTCCGGCCGGACGATCAGCGAACGGGCTATCGCCACGCGCCGCTTCATGCCGCCCGAGTACTCACTGACCGGCTTATGCAGTTCGTCACCCAGCCCCAGCCGCGTCAACAGTTCGCGCGCCTGCGCACGCTGACCTGAACCTGTGACGAACGTCAGATTGTCCGGCGCATTGAGCCGCTCTATCAGCCTGTCCTCCTGAAATACCACACCCAGCCGCCCACTGGCGCCATAAACGCGCCCGGTATCCGGCCGCGCCAGTCCTATGAGCAGCCGTACAAGCGTACTCTTGCCCACACCCGACGGCCCAAGTATTGCCGTTGCGCCCGGTCCGAACTCGTATGTAAGATCAGATATCACGCGCTGCCCTTCAAAGCTCAGGCTCACATGCTCCAGTTTCATCTCACATCGCCTCCCGGTATCAGCCGCTCGCACACCAGGCTTATCAGCACTATGACGACCGTCCATGCCAATACCTCGCCCGTGTTAAGGTAGAGTTTTGCATCGTACAGGCGTTCGCCTATAGAATCCGGAGGCAATCCTATTACCTCGGCCGCCACGCCTGCCTTCCAGCAAAGCCCGCACGCCAGTCGGCACGCACTGCTCAGCGGCATACCTACTGCCGGCAGATATAACCTTCTCAGCCGCCGTCCCAGTCCTACATTGAACACGTCGGCCATCTCCAGCAGCTTCATGTCAACGCTGCTCAGGCCCAACCCAACCTGCGAGTAAAATATGGGCAGAGCCATTAAAAACGATATGAAAACCGACAGATACTGTGAGCGCACCCACACCAGCGCAAGTATCACAAACGACGCCACCGGCACCGATTTAACGCACACCATTACAGGCCTTAACAACGCCCGCACCGCCGGAACCACATGCGCCGCTACCGCCAGCACGCTGCCCAGCACAAGCGCCAACACAAAGCCCAGCGCGATCCGCACCGACGACGTGGCCAACGCCATGTAAAACCCGCGCTCACGCATCAGCCCCAGCAGTATCTCCAATACGCGCACCGGCGACGCCAACAGTATCTCCTGACCCAGTGCCCGCGCGCCCAGCTCCCACACGACCAGCCAGAACGCAACCGCCGCCACGCGCATGTACAGCGGTTCACGCACCCGTCCCAGCTCGCGATCTACTCGCATCGCACGCCCTCCATCCCCAGTATTCGCATACCAAAACGGGGACGCAAGCGCCGCTTACGTCCCCTATTATCATGCTGATTACGCCGCATCGGATTCCGCAGCTTCTGAGTCGCCAGCGCCGCCTTCGTCCGCATCCGTATCAACGGTATCGACCTCCGGCTCATCCGCCGTCGCGTCCGCGCCCAGGTAGAAGTCATCGCCCGGCATTGCGCCGCCTATCGACTTCTCGTTCATGCCCATGAGCACGCTCAGATAGCCTTCGAGCTTTGTGCGCATTTCATTGCCATCGATATAGACTATGTTGCAATTGGGTATGGCCTTCTCCGCCACGGCAGCCTTGGCGATATCGTTGGCTTCGATTATGACCGCCGCCTCGGCCGGATTGGCATTGACGAACTCGACCGAAGCGCGATATGCCTCGAGCAACTCGGCCAGCGCCTCAGGATTGGCGTCTGCGAACTCGCTGCGCACCACCAGCACGCCGGTGACCATGCCGCTGCCATCGCTGACCTTGTCCCATTCGTCGTTCAGGCTCAGCGCTACGCGCACATTCTCATTGCTGCTCAGCACCGTGGTGACATACGGTTCGGGCAACACCGCCAGCGTGGCCTCACCGTTTTCCAGCGCCGCCGCCAGTTCGGTCGACTCGCTCTTGAACTCTACGGTCACATCATTGTCGGGATCGATGCCGTTCTGGGTGAGCACATAATCCAACGCAAACTCAGGCGTAGTGCCCTTGCCGGTGGAATATATCTCGCGGCCCTTGAGGTCGGCGACCGACTGCACGGTTTCGCCGGCTTCCAGCACGTACAGCACGCCCAGCGTGTTTATCATCGCCACGCGCACGCCACCCTGAGTGTTGTTGTACAGCACGCTGGCCAGATTCGCCGGCACAGCGGCAACGTCCAGTTCGCCCTTGACCAACAGCGCGGTCAGTTCATCCGCCGCTCCGGCGATCGTGAACTGATACGCATTCTCACCCGCAGCGCTCGCCTCGAGCAGCTGCGCCATGCCCATCGCGGTAGGCCCCTTGAGCGCGCCTATGCGTATCGCGGTTTCAGTGGATGTAGCGTCTTCCGCGTGTGCGCAGCCCACGGCCAGCATCAGCGTCAGCACGAGCAGCAGGGAAACAAGTTTCTTCATACCAGGTAAACCACCTTTCGACATCCCGGCGCATGAGCGCCTTTATTTATCCTGTAGCCTCGGTTCACGGCGGCATTGCCGCACGTACCCGCCACAAAGCGGCGGGGCCTTGGCGTCGGAACACTTTCATTGCGCTGCATCGTCAGCGCATTTACGCCGCCATGCCGCATTGGCCGGCGACCAGATCAACCATTTGACGGCAAACCACATAATTGCGTTGCATGACGTCATTAAGCCGCGTGACGCCACGCAGTATTGCGCGCCATATCGCGCATTACAGTTGGCGCAGCGACTCCATCTTCAACGCGCGCACCACGGCTGCCGGATTCTCCGCGCCAAACAGCGCCGACCCTGCGACCAGCACGTTTGCACCCGACGATATCAACCTCGGCGCGGTCTGCGCGTTAACGCCGCCATCCACCTCGATCAACATATCCTTGCGCCCACGATTGATGCACATCTGCTTGAGTTGCGCGACCTTGCGATACGAGCTCTCAATCAACTTCTGTCCGCCGAATCCCGGGTTGACGCTCATTATCAGCACAAGCTCCACATCGTCCAATACATACTCCAGCGAGTCCAGCGGCGTAGCCGGGTTGAGCACCACGCCGGGCCGCTTGCCCAGCGCGCGTATCTGCTGGAGCGCGCGATGCAAATGGCGGGTGGACTCTACGTGCACAGTTATCCCGTCCGCGCCCGCCTCAGCGAACTGCTCTATATAGCGCTCAGGCTGCTCTATCATCAGGTGCACATCCATATAAGCGCCCAGCGGTTTAAGCGCGCCCAGCACACTGGGCCCAAACGATATGTTGGGCACGAACATGCCATCCATAACGTCAAAGTGCAGCCAGTCCGCACCCGCGTCAAGTACGCGCCTAATGCTTGCGCCCGCGTCAAGCCAGTTAACAGTCAGCACTGATGCCGATACCCTAATCATACCTGTCCCTCCACTTCTCGCGCATTTCCGCAAATATCTGCCCATAGCGCGCATAGCGTTCCTCGCTCATCAGCTCGGCTCTACGGCGCTTGAACTCGCAGTCCGGTTCGCTCAGGTGCGCGCATGGCTTGAACCTGCATCCCTCTATGCCGTCAAACTCGCTGTAACCGCGCGTAAGTTCGATTGGCTCCATGACCGGCAGTTCCAGCAGGCTGAATCCCGGCGTGTCAAACACGAGGCTCTCGCCCACGTCCAACAGCTCCACATGGCGCGTGGTATGCCGTCCACGCTCTGTGCGGCGCGACAGCCCTCCGGTCTCAAGCTCCAGCCCATACAGCGCTCCGATTATAGTCGATTTGCCCACGCCCGACTGCCCCGCCCATGCGCATGCCCGGCCACGGGTCAGCGCGCGCACTTCGTCCAGTCCTTGCCTGGTCGTCGAGCTTACGCATATCACCGGCATCGCACACTTGGCATATTGACGCGCTATGTCCTGTGCCAGTGCGCCATCCAAGTCGCTCTTTGACACCACCAGCGCCGCGTCTATACCCGACAGCCGGCACATTATAAGCAGCTTGTCCAACAGCAGCAGATCGGGCTGCGGATTAGTCGCCGCAACCTGAGCCAGCATTAGATCAATGTTGGCCACCGGCGGACGCTCCAGGCTATTCTTGCGCGGGTGTACCGATTCAAGCCAGCCGTCCTCCTCGCCGCGTCCCGGCGTAAACTCTATAAAGTCGCCCACCTTGGGGGTTATGCGCGCCCGCCTGAGCGTCCCCCGCGCGCGCAGCGTATACCTAGTGCCTTCGCAAAGCGCGGTGTAAAATCCACCCACGCCCTTAACTATGCGCCCTGTCAATCAGTTCTCCTCCGCCACGTCACTCAAACATCACCGTCTCACTGACGACCAGTTCGTCAGCTACATAAACTCTCAACTCGCGTGCGCCAGGCGTCGAGCGCTCCAGCGTCAGCGTCAACTTCATCTGATTGGTCGGCGCGGCCTCGCCGGAATAGACCTCGTCGGTCGTGCCATCGCTCTCGACCAGCACCGCGCGCACCGTGGCCGTGGGCTCTTCAGTCTCCACGCTGAACGACACATCCACGGTCGTAGTGTAGACATCCGGCGGAGCAGCGTAAAGCGTCAGCGTCACATCGCTGCCGCGCAACACGCGCGTACCCACCGCAGGACTTATATTCATGACATTGTCCACCGTGCCGTCGCTGGACGGGTAATACACCCGCGCCGTGACCTTGAGGCCACTCGCTTCCAGTTCGGCTGTGGCCTGATCTGCCGGCATGTCAAGCACATCTGGTATATCTACGCTCGAGCCGCTTATCTCAAGCGTCACGCCCTCAGATGGCGAGATCCAGTTGCCCGCCTCAGGGCTCTGCCCCACAACCGTGCCGGTCTCCAGATTGGATACGACCAGCTTTTCCTCCTTTATCGGTATCGAGTACTCGTCCAGCGCCCGCACTGCTTCCGAGCGCGTCTTGCCAGTCAGCACCGGCACCATTACCATATCGACGCCCTTGGACACGGTAAGTATTACCCGGTCTCCGGCCTCCATTGCCGTGCCCTTCTCAGGCGACTGGCTGATGACGACGCCGCTGGGTATCTCATCGTGGAACGCCTCGACCACGGTATAGCCCAGGCCGTTATCCTCCAGCTCGTCCTGAGCTTCCTCCAGCGTCATATTGACCGTGTTGGGGGCGGACACAGTGCGATGGAATCTATTGAACATCAGCACGCCCACCAGTGTGAGCACCGTAACCATGACCGCCGTTACACCTACCAACAGCCACGTGCGCATGCGATTGCGCATCTGCACCGCATTGCGGCGCTTTAGCTTGGTGTCACGCGGACTGCGCTCGACGTTCACAAAGCCGCCGCTGGGCGATCTCAGCGCGTGCCGCAGATCAGTGGCCATTTCGGTCGCCGACTGGTAGCGGTCGCGCACGTCTTTGGACATCCCTTTTAATATAACCTCTTCCAGCGCGACCGAAACCGAAGGCTCAAACTTGCGCGGCGGTACCGGCGGCTCCTTGAGCTGCTTTATAGCGATAGCCGCCGGCGTATCGCCGTCAAACGGCACACGCCCCGTTACCATCTCGTAGAGTATTACGGCCACCGAGTACAGATCGCTCTGCTCGCATACGCCTATGCCCTTGGTCTGTTCCGGCGATATGTAGTGCACCGAGCCCATGATCTCGCTGGCGTTAATCGTATTGCCGGTGTCCTTCTGTTGGGCTATGCCAAAGTCGGATACCTTGACCATGCCGTTGTCGGCCAACAGTATGTTTTGCGGCTTGAGGTCACGGTGAATTATGTGGTTCTTATGCGCATGGTTGACGGCCGCCAGTATCTCAAGCGTTATATTGATGGCTTCCTGAGGCGCGACGCGTCCCCGCTGCGATATGAAGTCCTTAAGCGTATAGCCCGGCACGTACTCCATGACGATATATCGCACGTCGCCGTCCTGGCCCACGTCCATAAGGCTAATTATGTTGGGATGGTCCAGTCGCGAAACCGCGCGCGCTTCATGGTCGAAGCGCCTGACGGACGATGGCTCGCTCATCAGATCCCTGCGCAAGACCTTTACAGCTACGTCGCAGTGATGCTTTAGGTCGGTCGCGCGATAGACCACCGACATGCCGCCCGTGCCGACTACTTCCTCCAGCACATACCGGCCGCCGAGCGTGACCTTGCCATTCATGACCCGACCTCCTCGTCGAGCGCCAGCACGGCGGTAATGTTGTCCGTGCCGCCATGCGCAAGCGCGCCTTCCAGCAGTTCGTCGAGCACCTGCTGCGGCGAGCCATGGCCGAGTATCTGGCATATCTGCTCGTCTTCGAGCATGTTGGTCAGCCCATCCGAGCACAGCAGATAGGCGGTGCCCGGCGTGCGCTCAAACCCCGCCGTATCGACAGTCACGCTAAAGCGCGTGCCGATTGCGCGGGTTATGAGGTTGCGCTGCGGATGCACGCGCGCCTGACTCTTGGTTATCTCGCCATATGCCACCAGCTCCTGCACATAAGTGTGATCGTGAGTCAACTGCACCAGTTCTGTGCCGTCATAGCGATAGAGCCGGCTGTCGCCTACGTGGCCCAGCAACACCTTGTCATCGCTCCACCACAGCGCGGTCAGCGTCGTGCCCATGCCCGCGCGCGCGCTATCAGCCTGCGCCATGTCGTACACCGCCCGATTTACATTCAGTATCGCCTCGCGCAGCATCTCCGGGCCGGGCCGGGCGCCGGTCAGTTCGCGCCGGAGCGCCTCTACTGCCGCGCGGCTGGCAACCTCGCCTGCGCGGTGGCCGCCCATGCCGTCGCAGACCATCGCAAACGGCTCGCCCGATTCAGGTATAAAGAAGCTGTCCTCATTGTCCGGGCGCACCAGCCCCGGATGCGTTATCGCATAGCATTTCATTGGCAATTCCCCTCTGCGGAGCTTGAGGCGTCCGCCCGGTTCAAGTAAGCGCGGCGCAGCTGGCCGCATGCACCCTCAATATCATCGCCCATCTCACGCCGGCGCGACACCGATATATGCAGTCGCTTCAGCTCGGCCTCAAACGCGCGCATGGCCGCCTCGCCCGGCGCACGCAAATCGCGTTCAGGCACATCGTTGAGCGGTATCAAATTGACGTGGCACTGCATGTTGCGCAGCCTCGACGCCAATTCGCGCGCGTGCTCCGGCGCACAGTTGACGCCGCCTACCAGCGCATATTCAAATATAACGCGCCTGCCAGTGCGCTCTATGTAGTTGCGGCATGCGTCCAGTATGTCGTCCATGGCATAGCGGTTGGCTATCGGCATGAGCTGTTTGCGTATATCGTCGTTGGGCGCATGCAGCGAGATGCACAGCGTGACCGGCAATCCCTCGTCCGCCAGATCGTATATGCGCGGCACCAGCCCACAGGTGGACAAAGACACACCGCGCAGCGACATGTGCAACCCGTCCTCGCGGTTCATAAGCCGCAGGAACTTGACAACGTTGTCATAATTGTCAAGCGGTTCGCCACTGCCCATCAGCACTACATTGCCTATGTGCTCGGCCGCGCCGTCCCGATTGCGCAGGTGCGCGTTGACCGCGATTATCTGGCCCAGCAGTTCGCCCGGCGTTAGATCGCGCACGCACCCTTCCAGCGTCGACGCGCAAAACCGGCAGCCCATGCGGCATCCCACCTGCGTGGATACGCACAGCGTGTCGCCGTAATTGTAGCGCATCGTAACGCCCTCAACTATGTTGCCGTCGCACAGCTCATAGAGGTATTTCTCGGTGCCGTCCTTCTGCGAGACCACTGAACGAAGTATGCGCACAGGGTTGGCCGGGCCTTCAGCAGCCAGCGCCTCGCGCAGCGCACGCGGCAGATTGGTCATGCCGTCGTAGTCCACGCCGCGCACCAGCCACGAATACAACTGTCGCGCCCTGAACGCGCTCTGACCCATAGCCTTTAGTTTATCGGCCAGTTCTTCAGGCGCAAGACTCAGCAGATCAGCCATAATACAACCGCCTTTCGCTCACATATTAGCGGCGCACCATGCGCGCAACAAAGAATCCATCCACGCCGTTGCGACAGCCCAGCAACGCCAGCATGCCATCCTGAACCGCACCGCGAAAGCTCTCCGGCACATGCGGCGCAACGTCGTCTATCTCAAACTCGCCATGCGCGCGCAGGAAGCCGTTCACTACGTCCTGATTCTCAGACGCCAGTATCGTGCAGGTCGAGTAAACCAATACGCCACCCGGCCGCACATAGCGCGCGCAGTTTGCCAGTATGCGCGCCTGTAATTCGGGCAACTGCTCAAGCGCTTCGGGCGTAAGGTTCAGCTTTATGTCCGGCTTGCTGGATACAACGCCCAACCCTGAACACGGCGCATCGCACAGCACCGCGTCCATCGCGCCCTCCCATTCGGGATTGAATCGCGTCGCATCCCACTGGCGGGCCTTTATGCCATCGTGACCCAACCGCGCTGACATTGCGCGTATCAGTTCGACCCGGTGCGCATGTATGTCGCAAGCGTAGACCCGGCCCGAACCCTGCATCAATTCGATCAGCGCCGCCGACTTGCCGCCCGGAGCGGCGCACGCATCCATCAGCTGCATGCCAGGGCGCGGGTCAAGCGCCAGCGCGCACATCAAAGAACTCTCGCCCTGCACACTGCACAGCCCGCGCTTATATATGTCCTGGCGCGCGATGGCGCCCAATCCCGTCACGCGATACGCTCCCGGCACCGGAGAACGCTGCCAGTTGAGCTTCGCGGCATCAAGCGCCCGTTCAAATCCATCTTGCGATATGCGCAGTACATTCGGTCTGAGCACAGTAAACCGCTCGGCACGCCAGGCGAGTATCGCCTCCGCCTGCGCTTCGCCGTATTGATCCACCAACTGCTGACACACAAACTCCGGCATCGAATGCGCGATCGACATGTACTTAACCGGATCCAAATCGCACTTAGACGGCGTTAGCTCGGATTTACGGCGCAGCAGATTGCGCAGCACGCCATTGACCAGACCGGTAGCCCGCTCATAGCCCAATGAGCGCGCAAGGCGAACGGCCTCGTCGCACGCCGCATTGGCCGGCACGCGTTCAAGATAGAGCAACTGATATGCAGCCATGCGCAGCACGTCCTGTACTTCGCCCTCGGGCGCGCGCTCCATAAGTTTGCCAAGCGCCCAGTCTATGCGGATCAGATTGTCCAGCGTGCCGTAAAACATCTCCGTCGCCAGCGCACGGTCAGCCGCGCTCAAACGCGTCTCGCTCAACACGCCGTCAAGCGCCAGCCCAGAATACGCGCCCTTGCGCAATACCTGATGCAGCGCATCATATGCTGCACGGCGCGACGGGGTTACCGCTGATGCGGAACGACCGGCAGTTGGCCTTGCGTGCGGCCCAACAGCTGCCCGCGCTCTATCGGCCTTACGCTCTGTCGCGCTGCGAGCTGGCGCATCGTTTCCGGGCTTTGCAGGGGCATTGGACCTTGCAGGCGCTTTGGACTTTGCAGATGAAAGTTCCCTGCCTTTAATGACGCGCCTGGAGCCGTTGGAGTTGCCCGCACCGGCTTTGCCCTGGCCGCCATGCCTATCGTCCGCCATCGGCTGCCTCCCCCAGCGCTGTACCCACGGGCATCGGCTTGCCGTTCAGATAGTCGCGCGCACCCATGCGCTTGGCGCCCGGCAACTGCAACTCATCCAGTCGCAGCGCACCCTGGCCGCACTTGACTATCAGTCCCGCACGCCTGTCGGATACGATAACCTGACCAGCTGCCAGGCCGTCGCCTTCCGCCGGGCAGTCCACCGCCGTAGCCCGCCATATCTTGAGCGTTCCGCCGCCAAACGGCGTATATGCGCCCGGCCACGGGTTTACGCCCCGCACCTGACACTCTATCGCCTGCGCACTGCGCGTCCAATCGATCAGACCGTCCTCCTTGGCAAGCATGGGCTGATAGCTGGCCAATGCCTCGTCCTGCGGCGTGCGGACAAGCGTGCCCGCCTCCAGCTCGTTCAGCGTTTCTATCAGCAGCTGCGCGCCCAGATCGGCCAGGCGCAATGTCAACTCACCGGCCGTTTCGCCGGGCTTTATCTCCGTCTCGCGTCTGAGCAACATGTCGCCGGTGTCCACGCCTCTGTCCGTGAACATCGTCGTTACGCCTGTTATGTGCTCGCCCGCCATTATGCAGCGATTTATCGGAGCACTGCCCCGGTATGCCGGCAGCAGCGACGCGTGTACGTTTACCGTGCCCCGCGGCGGTATCGCCAGCACCTTGTTTGACAGTATCTGGCCATATGCCGCCGTGACAAACAGCTCTGGTGCCAGCGCACGCAGCGCATCCAGACCTTCCTGTCGCCGTATTCGCTCAAATTGCAGCACGTTCAGCCCCAGCTCAAGCGCCGCAACCTTGACCTCGCACGGCGCAGGCTTGCCCGAACGCCCGCGCGGCCTGTCCGGTTGGCACACCACGCCCACGACGTCATGCCCCGCCGCGACCAGCGCTTTGAGGCTGGGCACCGCAAAGTCCGGCGTGCCCATGAACACTATCCTAAGGCTCATATCATTCCTCGTCTTCGAATACTTCTTCGATCATCTTGTCCAGGTACAGTATGCCGTCCAGGTGGTCGATCTCGTGGCAGAACGCCCGCGCAAGCAATCCCGTACCGGTGTACTCCTTTAGCTCGCCGCGCCGATTGAGCGCGCGCACCGTGACCTTCTCGGGCCGCGCGACCTTGCCCCGCCGCCCCGGCACCGACAGGCAGCCTTCGCTGTCGACTATCTCGCCGCTTGACTCGATTATCTCGGGGTTTATCAGCTCATACAACTCGTCGCCAACATCGACCACGACCACGCGCCTGAGTATCCCTACCTGCGGCGCCGCCAGACCACAGCCGTCGTTTACATACATAGTCTGACGCATGTCGTCCAACAGTGTCAGTATGCGCTTGTCTATCTGCTTTACCGGCCGCGATATGCGGCGCAGCGTGTCGTCGCCCTCTTTGATTATCCTGCGAATCGCCATAATCTTCCTCCCAACGCAACTACAATATGCTCGCGGGGCTTATCTCCAGCGTAACGCTCACACCTTCGTGCTCGCGGCCATGTGCCTCCTCCAGCTCCGCCATGAAGTCCAGCACCTCATCCGATGGTCCGCGCGCGTAGAGCTTGACGAACACCTGCCACCGCGTCATGCCGCGTATGAGCCGCAGCGGCGCCTCCATAGCGCGCATCTGCACTATCTGGCGCTTCATGCGCGCATCGCCATCGAGAAACTCCTGAAATCTGCGTTCAAGCCCGGTTGCAGTTTCTATCACCTGAGCCGGCTCACGCCCCTCTACAAGCAGTCGCGCGATTATCGTAAACGGCGGGTACAGCCCCTGCCGTCTACGGTTTGACTCCTGCGTAAAGAATGCGCGATAGTCCTGCGCCGCGGCCAGCTGTATCGCGTAATGGTCGGGCTCATAGCTCTGCACTATCACCCGGCCCGGCTTATCTGCACGCCCCGCGCGCCCTGCCGCCTGCGTTATCAGCTGAAAAGTGCGCTCAAACGCGCGATAATCCGGCAGGTTGAGCGACGTATCCGCCGCTATCACTCCCACCAGCGTCACGCGCGGAAAGTCAAGCCCTTTGGCCACCATCTGCGTGCCAATCAGCGCCTGCGCAGTGCCTCGGCCGAACTCGCTCAGCAGCCGCGCATGCGCATCCTTGCCCGAGGTGGTGTCCGCATCCATCCGCACCGTGCCCACACCCGGAAACAGCGTCCGCAGCTCTTCCTCGACCTTCTGCGTACCTACGCCAAAGTACTTGATGTAGGGCGAACCGCAGCTGGGACACACCGTATGCGGTCTGCGCTCCGCACCGCAATAGTGGCAGTGCAGCATCCCGTCGTACTGATGATACGTTAGCGTCACGTCGCAGTTGTCGCACTTCTCGACATAGCCGCACGCACGGCAGCTCACAAATGTCGAATAGCCGCGCCGGTTTAAAAACAGTATCGCCTGCTCGCCCGCACTGAACGTGTCCTCTAACGCCCGCTTGAGCTCGCCCGAGAATATCGAGCGATTGCCGCGCAGCAGCTCACTGCGCATGTCCACTATGCTGACCGAAGGCAGTGCGCGGTGATTGGCACGTGAAAGCATCTCCACCAGTTCCAGCCGATTTTCCGGCTTTACGCCCGGCAGCGTACGCATGTACGTGGCCACCGACGGCGTAGCGCTGCCCAGCAGCAACAGCGCGCCGCTCAGCTCACACCGCTTTCTGGCAATGTCGCGCGCATCGTACGATGGATATTTGTCGGCCATGTAGCTGGCTTCGTGCTCCTCGTCTATTATTATTGCGCCCAGATCGCTGACCGGCGCGAATACCGCCGAGCGCGCGCCTATGACCACCCACGCGTCGCCACGGCGTATGCGCCGCCACTCGTCAAAGCGCTCACCTGCGCTCAGGTGCGAGTGCAGCAGCGCACAGTTGCGCCCGAATCGCTCGGTAAAGCGCTGCGCCATCTGCGGCGTCAGCGATATCTCCGGCACCAGCAGTATGGCCGTGCGTCCACGTGCAAGCAGCTTTTCTATCAGGCGCATGTACACCTCGGTCTTGCCGCTGCCGGTCACGCCATGCAGCAGAAACCGTCCGCCGGTATCGAGCGCCGGTTCCAACTGCGCCAGCGCGTTGCGCTGATCCCGCGTCAGCTCGGGTTTGGCGCCGGTTGCTCCGCTGTCCAGCACGGTGGGCACCCGCAGCGATTCAGCCTCGCTCAGTTCGACGACTCCGGCTTCGACCAGCCGCCTGAGCGCCTCCGCGCCGCCCGGCAGTTCTGACACCGGCGCGCTGCCGCCCAGATCGCGCAGCTCCATAAGTATCTCCCGCCTGCGCGGCGCACGCGACTGGCTCTCAATCGCATCGTCCAGCTCCGGTCCGGCTATCCTCAGCCGCGCCATGCGCCTGACCTTGACCCGCACCCGCTCGCCGCGCATCTGAGCCGGTATCATCAGCCTCAGCGCCGCCGACAGCGTGCACTTGCACTGCGCGCGCATGTACTTGGCCAGCTCTATCTGACTTGCATCCAGCGCGCCATAGTCCTCGAGCGGGCGCAATACCTGCCTTATCTTTTCGGGCGCAAGCTCGGTATTTGAGCGCAGTGCAATGATATACCCTTCCACGCGCCGCGCACCAAACGGCACCTCGACGCGCATGCCCATCGTCCACTCGACGCCGTCCGGCAGTGCGTATGTGAATACCCGGTCCAGTGCAGCGCTGTTTATGTCGACTATCACATCCGCGTAAACGGCGTCCACCTCCTCGCCAGCTCAGCCGCGCGCACGCAGCTTTAGCACATGATCCAGTACTCTGTCAGCCACATCGCGCTTGCTCATTATCGGCAGCTCGCGCATTTCGTCTTCATCTATCAGCGTCACAATGTTTGTATCCACGTCAAAGCCCGCGCCGGCGCGCGTCACGTCGTTGGCGACTATGAGGTCCAGCGACTTGCGCCTGAGCTTGTCGCGCGCATTGGCGTTTACGTCGTTTGTCTCGGCCGCAAAACCCACCAGCGTCTGACCGGGCCGCTTTAGCTGTCCCAATTCGGCGGCTATGTCGGGATTGGGTTCAAGCTCCAGCGTCAGCGTGTCGCCGGTGCGCTTGATCTTCTTGTCGCTGTATTCGCGCACGCGGAAATCCGCAGGCGCGGCAGCCTGGATTATCACGTCGGCGTCGGCGTGCGCCAACACCGCGTCATGCAGTTCGCGCGTCGTAGAAATGCGCACCACATCCACGCCCGCGGGCAGCTTGAGCGCCGTGGGCCCGCTTATCAGCGTCACATTCGCCCCGCGCGCGCGCGCCGCCTCAGCCAGCGCATAGCCCATGCGGCCCGACGAACGGTTGGTTATAAAGCGCACCGGGTCTATCGGCTCGGCAGTCGGGCCGGCAGTCACGACCACGCTCAGCCCTGCCATGTCTGCACGCGCCTTGAGCAGCGCGTTTGCCGCCTCGACCAGCTCCACCGGCTCGCTCATGCGGCCCGCACCGGTCGTGCCGCATGCAAGCAGTCCCGTGCCCGGCGCAGCTATATGCACTCCCCGCGCCACAAGCACTTCAAGGTTATGCTGCGTCGCCGGGTTTTCCCACATGCCCGTGTTCATAGCCGGGGCCAGCAGTACCGGCGCATGCGTAGCCAGCACAGTGGTGGTCAGCATATCATCGGCAATGCCGCACGCAAGTTTGGCCATCACGTTCGCCGTCGCAGGCGCGATGATGAACAGGTCGGCGCGCTGCGCCAGCGCTACGTGTTCTATCTCCCAGGTCTGTATATTGGCAAATGTGTCCACGCTGACCGGGTTGTGGCTGAGCGATTGAAACGTCAGCGGCTGCACGAACTCTGTCGCGTTCTTGGTCATTATAACGCGCACGTCGGCGCCCTGCTTGATCAGCCGCGATACCAGTTCGCACGCCTTGTATGCCGCTATCCCGCCCGTCACGCCCACGACTATGCACTTGTCAGTAAGCATACTGGCGCACCTCCGCTATTGGTTTTCGCCTTCCTGCAACTTCTTCTCATCCTTTTCGACGAGTTCGTCCATATTGCGGGTGTAACCTATCAGGCCGCGATGTATCTCGTCTATCGCTATTACGATGGGTTTGGTCTCCTTGGTATCTATCAGCGGCTGCGCACCGCCAACCAGCGCGCGCGCGCGCTTTGCGGTCTCAACCACCAGAGTATAGCGGCAGTCCACCTTTTCCAACATCTCTGCAATCGGCGGCTTGGTCATCGGCATAGTGAATTCCTCCTAATAATATAATCATCCTGCGGCGCGGCTTGACGCGCCCAATGTCCCCCGAGGCGTCATGCGTTTGCGCTGTCACCTGCGGGCCTTGGCTGATCTGCAAACATAAACCGCTTAATCGTCCATCTCGTTCTGCGCGCCACGCGATACCTTGCAGCGCTCCGCGGTCAGTATTGCCTCGACCTTCTCAACCGCGTGCTCGACCTCGTCGTTTACCACGCAGTACTGGTACTCCTTGGTCATGAACAGCTCCAGCTCGGCATTGCGCAACCTGAGCGATATGGCCTCGGGCGTCTCGGTCGCGCGCTTTATAAGCCGGTTGCGCAGTTCGGCGCGGTTGGGCGGCAGTATGAATATCGTCACCGCATCCGGGTATGACTTCATCGCCTGCATCGAGCCCTGCACATCGATCTCAAGCAGCACATCGTAACCCGCTTCCAGCTGGCGCACCACGTATTCCAACGGCGTGCCATACTGATGGCCGTGCACGAACGCGTGCTCCAGCAGCTCGCCATGCGCTATCATCTCGCCAAAGCGCGCCTCGCTCACGTAAAAGTAGTCCACGCCCTCCTGTTCGCCCGGCCGGCGCTCGCGCGTAGTCATCGAGATCGACTCGCGTATTTGGGGATTGCGTGCGCGCAGCTCCGCGCATATGGTGCCCTTGCCCACGCCCGATGGGCCGGATACAATTATAAGCATACCCTTTCTCGTCATACTCGTCCGCTCCTACAAAGTCGTTTATCCATTGTCATCCTCGTCGTCCGACGGTTCGTCGATATCGCCCAGGCTGTCGTCCGACTGAGCGTCCAGCCGATGCGCCAGCGTCTCGGGCTGCATCGCGCACAGCACGACATGTTCCGAGTCGGTTATGACGACCGCACGCGTTCGCCGGCCATATGTCGCGTCTATCAGCATCGAGCGCTCCTGCGCGTCGCGGATAATCCGCTTTATCGGCGCTGAATCTGGCGCGACCAGCGCTACCACGCGCGAGGCCGCAACATAATTGCCATAGCCTATGTTTATCAGCTTGTCGCCCACCTGACGCCTCCTTTATGTGTCATTCGATATTCTGGATCTGCTCGCGTATCTTTTCTATCTCGGACTTGGCTTCGACTACCAGGTTGGTGAGCCGTATGTCGCTCGACTTGGAGCCGGTCGTATTGACCTCGCGATTCATCTCCTGCACCAGGAAGTCCAGCTTGCGCCCCGTGGGCTCGTCCGACGCCAAAAGCGCACGCATCTGCGATATATGGCTGCGCAGCCGCACCGTTTCCTCGTCTATCGCGGCGCGATCGGCCGTTAGCGCGACTTCCTGCGCCAGCCGCGTCTCGTCCAGCTGCGCGCTGCAAATCTCGTCTATACGCGCGCGCAGCTTTTCGCGGTACTCGGCCAGCCATTCCGGCGCCCGGGCATCCATCTCCTGTGACAGCGTCTCCAACCGCTCAAGCCGCGCCATAACGTCAGCCTGCAGCGCGGCGCCTTCGGTCGTGCGCATCTGCGCAAGGCTCGCAAGCGCCGCATCCAGCGCATCGTATACCAGTGCGCTCAGCGCCTCCTGATCCTCTTCGGCCTCCTCCACGCTCAGCACGTCCTGCATGTTCAGCACATCGCGCAGACACAGGTCGTCGTCCAGACCCGCCTGGCTTCCGCCAGCGCGCAACGCCGTCAGGTACGCGTTAAGCAGCTGCCCATCCAAGCGCACCTGCCGCGCATCGGCGCGCGTGTTCTTGTAGCTTATGAACACGTCCACATGCCCGCGCGTAAGCCGCTCGGCCATGCGCGCGCGCAGTTCGCTCTCCAGAAACGCAAAGCTGCGAGGCATCCTGAACGCTATGTCCAGGAACCTGTGATTCACCGACTTGAGTTCAAGCGTGACCTCGCGTCCGTCGCGCGCAAGTATGCAGCGCCCATATCCGGTCATGCTCCGCGGCATATCGTCCACCTTCCTTTGCCTGCGAATTTTCCCGATTTCCTGAACTAATATTATACCACACTTCGCGCGGCTATGCACGTGAACTTTATTGAAAGGGCGTCATATGCCCAATGTGCGCCTGAATTCGGCCTCGTCCATCGTGCGTACGCCCAGCTGACGCGCCTTGTCGAGCTTGCTGCCCGCCTTATCGCCGTAGATCACCAGCCCGGTCTTCTTGGACACGCTGCCAGTGCACTTGCCGCCGTTGCGCACGATCAGCGCCTGTGCTTCATCGCGCGTTAGGCCGCTCAACGTACCGGTCAGCACGACCGTCAATCCGTCAAATGCGCCACCCGTGGCCGGAACTTCGACCGCGCGCGGCTTGACGTACTTGAGCAGCTCGCGTATCAGCCGAACATTGCTGGCCGCCTGCTCGCCTATGAATCCGGCGTCGGCCATTTCATCCGCAGTTTCATCGGTTTGCGCCACGGGTTCCAGGCCGCCATCATCAGGCTGCGCCGCATCAGACTTCGAGTCGCCCGCGCCGGACTGCGCCGCGCCATGCTGCACTTCGCCTTCACCGGAATGCACCGCGTCATGCTGCGAACCGGCTTTTGCATTCTGCACATCGCCGCCGGATTGCGCGCCGCCTACAAAGTCGACGACGCTCGCCGCAACCACTTCGCCAATGTCGTTCACGCTCATCAGCTGCTCGACAGTCACGTTGAATATGCCCTCGGCCGTGCCTATGAGCCCCGCCAGATCGCGCGCCGTCTTGCGCCCTACGTTGGGTATGCCCAGCGCAAACAGAAATGCATCCAGCTCAGGCTCGCGGCTGCGCGCTATTGCATCTATCAGATTAGCCGCGCGCTTTTCGCCAAAGCCCGGCAGCGCGGTCAACTGATCGGCCGTGAGCACATACAACTGTGATGGCTCGCATACGCCCAGCTGTTCGTACAGCAGTCGCGCTGTGGCCTCGGACAGTCCCTCTATGTCCATGGCATTGCGGCTGGCAAAGTGCGACATGCGCGCCACGATCTGCGGCAGACAACCGTCCCGATTGGGACAGAATATGTGCGCGCCGCGCTCGGTCAGCTGTGCGCCGCACGCCGGACAGACTGCGGGCCGCACAATGTCCACCTCGTCAGGCGCGCGCTCCTCGCTGGCGCGACCGGTTATCTCGGGTATGACGTCGTTCGAGCGCCGTATAAACACGTCTGCGTTCAGCGCCACGCGCTTGCGCTGTATGTCGCCCCAATTGTTCAGCGTCGCATGACTTACCGTCGCGCCGCCAATGTCCACCGGCTCCAGCGTGGCCAGCGGCGTCAGCTTGCCCGTGCGCCCGACCTCCCAACTCACCGACAACAGCCGCGTCACAGTCTCCTCGGCCTCGTACTTGAACGCCACGGCCCAGCGTGGGAATTTGTCGGTATTGCCCAACTCCTGCCTCAGCGCTAAGTCGCACACCTTGACGACGGCGCCATCCGTTTGAAAGTCCGCCTTATGGCGCAGCTCGTCGATGCGCGCTATCGCGTCCAGCACCTCGCGCTCGCTTTCGGCGCGGATATGCACATCGTCGACTGTAAAGCCGTTTTCGCGCAGGAAGTCAAGCATGCCCCTCAGGTCTTTGTACTCGGCCACTCCGTCGGGCCACTCGATGTAGCCCACATTGTAGAAGAACGCGCTCAACCGCCGTGCCCTGGTGACGCGCGGATCGAGATTGCGCAACGCACCCGCCGCGGCGTTGCGCGCATTCTTGAGCGGTTCGGCTGCGGTGCGGTTGTAACTGGCCAGCCGGCTCAGCCGCATTATGCCTTCGCCCTGAACCTCCATGCGCCCCTTAAACCGTATCGTCAACGGCACGTCTTCTATCGTCATGACCTGACTGAGTATCTCCTCGCCGACCTCGCCGTTACCGCGCGTGGACGCCGTGACCAGTTGCCCGCCGTCATAGGTGAGATTTATCGTAAGGCCATCAAACTTGTGTTCGACCGCCAGGCACGGCAACTCGCCCTGCGCGCCTTCGGGCAATTCCTCGCCCGCGGCGCGCGCCGCCGCCGCCTGATGCCTGCGCAGCCTTGCGCAAAAGTCGATGACCTCCTGCTCGGTGCGCACCTTGTCCAGGCTCCACAACCTCGCAAGATGCCGATGCGGCGCAAACCCCGCAAGTATCTCTCCGCCCACCCGGCGCGTCGGCGAGTCGGGCAACGTCACGCCCTCCTCGCGCTCCAGCCGCTTAAGCTCGTCGTACATATCGTCCCACTGCGCATCCGATATCGTGGGATTGTCGTATACGTAATACCGCACATTGGCTGCGTTGAGCTGGTCAACCAGTTGCCTCATACGCTCGGACATATTATCACCCCAGCTTTATTATGGGCGCCACCGAGGTCGCAAATTCGCTGACCCGCCCGTCGTCAAACTCTATGCGCACGCGCGCGGCATTGCCTCCACCGGTAGACGCTATCACCGTGCCCGGTCCAAACTTGCGATGCTGCACGCGGTCGCCCACGCTGTATATCGTCGCCGGCGCGCTCACATCCGCCGCCGCTGACCGCACTATCGGCATGCCGCGCGTCACGCCCGGTATGTCCTGCGGCCGCATGCCGCCTATACGCACGCCGTCTGTCACGCCGCGCTGCGCGCTGCCCGCTTGCGCGCCTGACCTGCGCGTCGCGCCGCCATAGCCGCCTTGACTGCCATAGCGGCCCGTCGCGCCGCCATGACTGCCCGCTCTGCCGCCGCGCGAATAGCTCACGCCATAGTCGTCGTCAAACCCGCCACTGCGCGCGCCACGCGGCCGCATCAGCGTGCCCACGTCGCGCCGCGCCAGCGTCACATCCTCAAGCACGCGCCGCGGCAGCTCGTCCATGAACCGCGACTCCATGCACATGTTAGTACGCCCGTACAGCGTGCGCTGCCGCGCATGGCTCATATACAACCGCTTGCGCGCGCGCGTAATCGCGACATAGCAGAGCCTGCGCTCTTCCTCCAGCTTGTCGTCGTCGTCCATGGCGCGCGTCGTCGGAAATATGCCTTCCTCCATGCCTATGAGGAATACGTTTTTAAACTCCAGGCCCTTGGCGCTGTGCATGGTCATAAGCGTTATCGCACCCGAATCATCGTCGGCGCGATCCATGTCCGTAACCAGCGCGACATTTTCCAGATACTCATCCAGCGTGCCCTCGGGATTCTGCTTGACGTACTCGGCCACCGCGCCCACGAACTCGGCTATATTCTGCAACCTCGCGGTGTTTTCGTCGCTCTGCTCCTGGCGGTACTGCGCCTCATAGCCGGTATCCTCCAACAGCTTGCGCACGAACTCGTCGGGCTTGAGCAGCTGCCGCGCCACTACCAGCCCGGTCATAAGCTCGCCAAACCCTTCAACAGCCTTGAGCGCACGCCCGCTCAGACCCGTACTGGCCGCCTCCAGCACCGCGCCGAACAGCGAATCCCCATGCGCCTGCGCCCAGTCGCTGAGCTTTTGCACCGTCGTATCGCCTATCGCGCGCTTGGGTTCGTTTATTATGCGCCGCACCGCAACATCGTCGGCGGGATTTACCACTGCGCGCAGGTAGCAGACTATGTCCTTTACTTCCTTGCGCTCATAGAACTTGAGCCCGCCAAACACTCGGTATTTCAGCCCGCCGCGCACCAGCGTCTCCTCGACCACGCGGCTGAGCGAATTGGCTCGATACAGCACCGCCATGTCGCCCGGCGCGTCTCCACCCTTGATGAGATCACTCATCGTCTGTACCAGCCAGTACGCCTCATCGCGCTCGTCCTGCGCTTCATATACGCGAATCGGTTCGCCTGCGCCCTCGCTGGTCCACAGCGCCTTTTCCTTGCGGCCCACGTTGTGAGCTATGACCTGATTGGCCGCGTCGAGTATGTTGCCGGTCGAGCGATAGTTCTGTTCGAGCTTAATGACCGTCGCGTCGGGAAAGTCCTTTTCAAAATCCAGAATATTGCGTATGTCCGCGCCACGCCAGCCGTATATGGACTGATCGTCGTCGCCCACCACGCACAGATTGCGCTTTGTGCCTGCCAGGAGCCGCACAATCTGGTACTGAGCGCTGTTGGTATCCTGATACTCGTCGACCAGTATATACTCGAACCGCCGCTGATAGCCCTCCAGCACCGGCGGATGTTGCACGAACAGTTCCAGCGTCTTTATGAGCAAATCGTCAAAATCCAGCGCGTTGGCCTTTTTGAGCTTATCTTCGTAGCGCGCGTATATGTCGGCTATCTTCTGTTCGCGGAATCCACCCTGCTGGCGCTCAAGCCATTCGCGCGGCGAAAGCAGATGATTCTTGGCATCTGATATAATGGAAAGCATGTCGCGCGGCTGGTAGAGCTTGTCGCTTATGTCCAGCTCGGTCAGCACATCGCGCATCACGCGCCCCTGATCGTCGGTGTCGTATATCGTAAACGAGCGCGTATATCCCAGCTTCTCTATGTCGCGGCGCAATATGCGCGCACAGCTGGAGTGAAACGTCGATACCCAAGCGTCTGACGCCGCCTCGCCCGCCAGCCGGTTGACGCGCTCCAGCATTTCGCGCGCGGCCTTATTTGTGAACGTCAGCGCCAGTATGCTGTACGCCGGCACGCCCTGCTCCAACAGATACGCGATCCTGTGCGTCAGTACGCGCGTCTTGCCCGAGCCCGCGCCGGCCAGCACAAGCAGCGGCCCGCGCGTAGTCAGCACCGCACGGCGCTGCGGCTCGTTCAACATGCTCAGATCCATCACTTATCCTCCCCGTCGGCCTGTGCGCTCAGCCGCGCCAACACCTTTTCGTATCCGCCCGCGCCGTACACCAGCGCACGATTCACGCGGCTTATCGTGGCTGTGCTCGCGCCGGTCTTGAGCGCTATCTCATGGTAAGTTATCTTTTCGCGCAGCAATTTGGCCACATGTATGCGCTGCGCCAGATCCTGCACCTCGCGTATCGTGCACAGGTCCTCGAACAGCGCGTACGCCTCGTCCACGTTTTCCACATTTAGTATCGCCTGCATAAGCAGATCGGTCTGCCCGTTTCGCACGCGCGACAGACTCATATTACATGCCTCCCTCCGTTAAGGGACGCCCACGTCCCTTCCGCATATGCGTACATAAAACCATATTATCACTCTATCACATATGGCTCAAATTCTCAAGCGCAATTTGACGATTTCACACTTCAGCGCGTGAAATTGGCGTTGAGATACCGCGCAGCTCTAATCAAACTCCAATCCTTTTGTAATCGCAGCCTATTTGCCAGCAGCGCTCGCCCATTGTATAATGTATACAGCAAAAGCCGCGGCGCAATCGCCGCAGATTGGAGGAATCACAGTGGCCCGCTTCAACTTTGAAAAGCGCCTGTTCACTGTCGCGCCCGACGACATAATCGAAACCTTTGTGGACGCCCGCCATATGTCCATCAATGCCCGGCCATACGGCGGCGAAGAACTGCGCATAGAATACTACTCAAGCGACGAATACCCATATACCGCGCGCGTGCGCGACGGCATAGTTATACTGGATTGTCCGCAGGATACGCGTCCGGGCGGACTCAGCGGCATGTTCGGCATGATAATGACACAGATGAACTACGCCAACTGGCAGGATATGCCAATCGATATATACGTGCCGCGCAGCTATCAGGGCATGCTGAACCTGTGCACCAGCCACGCCAAGATCAGCGCCTCCAACTTGGAGCTGGCCAGCCGGTTCCATGCACTGACCACCAACGCCGCGATAGAACTGCGCGGAGTACTGGCCACGGCGCTGGAACTCAAGACCTCTAACGCCAAGGTGATCGTCGAAAATGTGGCCGCATTCGGCGAGCCTGACGCACAGGGCGAACTCCAGCCCACGCTCAGCCGTATCGCCTCGTCCAACGGCGCGCTCCAGCTCAGCGGTCTGAGCACGCTGGGCCCGCTCGAATGCAACACCAGCAACAGCGCGTTGCGCCTGCGCGACGTGGCCATCCAGGGCGCGCTCAACTGCGCGACGTCCAATGGTTCGGCCCACATAAACGCCGTGAGCGTACAGGAAACCGCCAGCATCCGCACCTCCAATGCTTCAATAGTACTGGACCGCCTGCTGGCGCGCGACATTGTGCTAAAGACCAACAATGGCTCTATCAAGGGCAGCATAGTCGGCCAGCTCTCCGACTTCGCAGTGGACAGCCACACGACCAATGCGAAAAACAGCCTGCCATCGACCAGCACAGGTCCTCGCAGCCTCAGTGCGCATACGTCGAATGCGAACATATCGCTGGAGTTTGTAAAGTGAACGACTCGGTTTACATTAACTGCACTGCGCCGCACGTACCTTAATGGCCGTGCGGCGCAGTGCGCTGTTCATATCAATATCGGGGTACCGTCAATATACATTGCCATTTTCACGATAGCCGCGCCAGACGTTCTCAAAGAAGTCATCGTCCTGAGGTATCGGCCGCACCGGGCGCCATGTGCACGCGCACTCCAGCCCGCTCAATACCGTTTCCTGCACCAGCCTGCCCGCGCGCAGTTCAGCCACGCGCTCGTCCAGACACGGCGCGCCCTCGGCCGGCACATGCCGACAACTCTCGGGCAGTGCGGCCAATGGCTTCACACCCTGAGCGTCGGTATAGAGCGCCGAACCACGGCTCAATCCGCCGCTGCGCGCGTAATCCGCCATCGCCGTAAGATAACACAGCTGACTCAGCAGCGTGTCGCGCAAACGGTAGAATTCAGGCAATTCATTCGGGCCGGTTATGCCGACCTGTTCGGGATAGTTGTCCAACTGCGCGCGCACGCTGGCTATCAGGCTATCTATCGCCGCGACATCGCGCACCGCGGCGCCGCTCACGCTCATGGCGCGCCGCGCCTCGGCAAGGCGCTGATTAACCGGCGGGCGCTCGTAGCCGGTCTGGCTCAGCGCGCCTCCCGCCAGCGATATTACGCGCTCCACCTTTTGCCCGACCTCGCCCAGTGCCGCGTCCACGTCGACTTCCCGCGCGGGCTGGCTCGCTATTAAGCGCGCCGCGCGCTCTGAGCCGACCTGTCCCGCGTTGAGCGCCGAACCGCCCGGCCGGTACACGCCATGGCTGGCTGCAACCTCGCCGACCGCGAACAGCCCCTTGACGTCGGTCTGCCACCAGGCGTCTATGTTGATGCCGCCATTATTGTGCTGTGAACACAACGCGATTTCAAGCAATTCGCGCTTCAGATCCACACCCCGGCTCATATAGAAATCTATTGCAGGCTGGTTCATGTGCGCCAGGCGCTCTATCGGCGTGCCAAACAGCGCGCCCGCGCTCCTTAAATAGGCGTGCGCCTCGTCCGAAAGCAGCTCCATATCAAACCTGTCGCCCAACGGGTTGCGCGTGAAGTCCAGGAAAACCCGACGGCCCTTTATGCGCGTCTCATTATAGACGATTAGGTCTATCAGCGACGAACCGTCCCGCGCCTTGCGCGAGTCGAACGGCCACTGATAGCCCTTCATAAACACGTGCGTCAGCAGCTGCCCCGGATCGGGTATGTAATCGGGCAGGAACTCGCGCGCATCGCTCATGTCCTGGGCGCAAGACACAAAGCGCGGCAATACCTGCATAAACGTGCCCGACACGTTCCAGCGCGGCGCTATCGATGCCAGACCGTATTGCCACTCGGTCAGGTTCTTGCCATGCGCGCCCGCCTCAAACGCAATGCCGCTCATGCCGCTGTGGCCAGCCGGATAGCAGCTGTCCAGGTATATGCCCGCCGGCCCGCCGGTGGCGTATACCAGATTGTTGCACAGCACCAGCGCAAACCTGTGCGCCGGCTCATTGAGCGCATCCAGATTAAGACAGAGCAGTCCCCGCACGCGCGTTGCGCCTTCAAGTATCGCGATAGCCATCATGCGGTCGAGTATGGCTATCCCCCGCGCGCGCACGTCGCGTTCAAGCGCCTCCGTCATCTGATGGCTGGTCAGCGGACCGGCCGACGTGGCGCGCCGGCGCGGGTCGTGGTCGGTCTTGTAACCTATGTACTCGCCATAGCGGTTGGTCGGAAACTCTACGCCCATGTCCGCCAGCCGCAAAAAGCACTTTGCCGACAGCGCCGCCTCACACAGCGCGTGGTCGCCATCCACGCACTGTCCGTCGAACAGCGTCTGCGCCATGTCGCGCACGGAATCCGGTTCGCCGCCCGACAGCGTGAGTTTATAGTAAGTCTGCTTGTCCGAGCCGGTATTGCGGCTGGTACCCATGTTTACGCCCTCGGTTATCAGCGCAATATCAGTACGCCCCAGCGCGTGCAGCCGGCTGGCGCAGTTGAACCCCGCGCAGCCCGTGCCCACTATCGCCGTGTCCAGCACATATGTATCCAGCTGTGCGCCGCCCAGCGCGCAAGTTCGCTTAATCATGCGCGCCTCCTGTCATATCGAGCGGATGTTCATGTATCCGCCGTCGACGTATATAACCTGACCGGTGGTATACCGCATATCGCCACGCACGAATATATCCACGACGTTAGCCACATCCTCGGGCGTGCCCCAGCGGTGTATCGGGAACTGGTCGCCCGCAAGCAGGCGATCGTACTTTTCCTGTACCTTGGCGGTCATGTCGGTCTTTATCACGCCCGGCTGGACCTCATATACGTATATGCCCTCGCCCGCGAGCCGGTCAGCAAACAATCGCGTCAGCATCGATATGCCCGCCTTGCTCACGCAGTACTCGGGCCGGTTCGGCGACGATACCGTGGCCGAAAAGCTGGATATGTTCACTATCACGCCGCGCATGCCTTCCTCGGGCGCGGGCTGGCTCAGCATCTGATTGGCCACCAGCTGGCTCATGAACATCGTGCCCTTGAGGTTTATGCCGGTCACGTAGTCGAACGACTCCTCAGTCGCCTCCAGCAGATCCGCGCGCACCTTGGGCGCGACGCCCGCGTTGTTGACCAGCACATCCACGCGTCCATAGCGCTTTACGACTTCGCCCACAAACGCTTCTCGATCGGCTGCCACGCCTATGCCGCCTGCCATATAGAACACCTCGGGCGGCTGAGCGCTCTGGGTCGCGCGCAGCTTCGAAAGGGCTTCTGCGCAATCCGCCTCCGAACTGCGGCTCATTATGCAGGTCGCAAACCCGGCCTTTATCATGCGTTGGGCTATCGCAAAGCCTATTCCACGCGTTCCGCCGGTCACTATCGCCACTTTCTTCATATTTATATTGTACCTCCTGTTTGTCGGGACTGCCGTCCACATTGTTTTTGTGCGCCGTATGTATATATCATTTCGCGCCAACACACGCATAACCCTTTAAATGGCAAAAAAAATTCACAGTTCTGCCGCGTATACATTGCATTTTTTCTTGCCGATGCAATTTTGCATATGGAATTTTGCATCATTTCATGTTATAATATAACTTAACAACAGGCAATACTCTAGGAGGTGTTCTCATGGGAAAGCTGGTTGTTTTGCCAAACATAGGCGTAAAGCTGGAAGAGCAGCTGATAGTGGCCGGCATAGATACGCCGGAACAGCTGCGCGCGCTTGGCAGCCATGAGGCCTGGCTCAGACTCAGGCGTATGGATCCTACCGTCAGCCTTACCCGCCTGTACGCGCTGGAAGGCGCGGTGCGCGGCGTGCGCTGGCACCTGTTGGATGAGGATACCAAGCGCGAACTGCGTGCGTTTGCCGAGGGCGTAGAAGCCCAATCCGGCATCGCTGCCATAGATTGAGGCGCTGCCTGCTCTAACGCGGGCAGCGCTGCAGCACTAAACCGCACAGCAGATCGGCAAATGCCTGTTGGTGTAAAGGTTTGTCCGGGCGCGCTCCGCTTGCGCAGCGTTCCCGGCACTCCGGTTGACGCAGACGCGCCGCACGACTATAATGTCAGTAAAGCGCGCAACACATGCGCGTCACGGAAGGAGTGGCGACATGGCAAAACCCAAACTGCGCAAGATGCTGGGCGACGTTAACTCGCCCGAAGTAACCAAACTGATGCGACTTATCGAAACGCAAAGTCTGAAAACGCTGGCCAATTGGGCCATCGAATATGCCCGGGACAACTATCTGCCGATATTCGAGGCCGAGTCGCCCGGCGATGGCCGCCCGCGCGCTGCGCTCAACAGCTGCCGTGCATACCTGCAGGGCGAACTTCCGCTCAATGAAGCGCGCAAATCGATAAACGACGCAACCGCCGCCGCGCGTGAGCAAGCACTTGCGACGGCCCAGGCCGCAGCCCGCGCAATAGCGACTGCCTGCGCGGTCATACGGACCCCCACAAGCGCGCTGGGCTATCTGTTCTATGGCGCGGCTGCAATCGCATACAGCACCGCCGGCACGCAGCGCACACCCGTTGAATATGACGCGCTGGCTGTGCAGGAGTTGCAACGCGCATACGCGGCACTGGACCATGTCGCCGTACCGGACGAGCCGGAACCTGCCAAGCTGGTATGGAACTGCTGAGGGCGCATAACTTACCGATAACCGGCGCTCTTGTAAAGCGCAAAACGCCCGCATATCTACAAATCGCCAACCGAATGCCGGATAATCAATCTGTCACTGCAAGCAAATGGGAGCTGCATCTGCACGCAGCTCCCTTAATTCATACGTTTTTTGCGGCGCATAGCGCCATAAGCGCGATGAGGGCAAACCTTTAACGCCCGTAATCGCCTTAATCAGCGCGTCTCAAACCGCTCACATGTCGCTCAGCCATGGGCCGGATTTGTTGGGCGCTATATCGCGCAGCACCGCTTCCAGCCGCTTGCCATAGCCGTCGCGGAATATGGCGCATGCGGCGCGATCCGGCGCGAATATGTTGTTCGGATCATCCATCAAACCGCTTGCGCGGCAGCCGCCGGCGCAGATATGCGCATATTCGCACTTGCCACACTCTGGCGTCATCTCAAAGAACTTTTCGACGCGGGTGTCGATCAACTCCATGTATTTTGAATCCGACATGCCTCTGCGCAGGCCGATGTCGGTTATCAGTGGGTATTCGTTCTGTATGTCCATGCCCGACAGCGACATGCACGGCAGCATGCGTCCCTCGGGCGACAGGTACATCACCATGCGCGCATGACCACATACAGTGTGCCGCATGCATTCGCCGGGTTTGCCGTACTTTTGCAGCGGGATAAACCACTCGTCCTTGCCCTTGTTGCACATGAAGAAGCCGCCCAGCATCAGCGACAGCGGCATGCCATCCTCAAAGAAATGCGGCACATAATCGATGTACGTCTCAAACACCTCGGGCATGCTCATCGAGTAATCCTTGCCGTACTTCCGCCACAGTTCGGTATCCGCGACCGGATTGACCTTGCAGCTACCGACGTTGTGCGCCGCCAGCGTATTCAGGCTCTGGCGCAGCAGATGCTTATTGCCCTGATGCAGGCACAGCTCCGACCCGGTCGGAAAGCCCTTTTCATGGCACAGGTCAAACGCGTCCAGCACTATCTTGCCCGCATCGGGTATGCCGCGCATCCAGTCATGCCAGCCCTCATCGCCATCGTATGACATGTTGAACTCGGGCTGTATGCCGCGCTCGATAAGGCCGTCCAGCAGTTTTTCATTGACCAGCTTGCCATTTGAATATATCTGAGTAATGCCTATGCCATGCTTGAGCAGGCCGTCGACTATGTCCCAGAAGTCCCTGCGCACCAGGGGTTCGCCACCGGTCAGCGTAACGTTCATTATGCCGCAGTCGGCCATCTGCTCAATTATGTCCATTACCGTCTCATGTGGCAGTTCGCCCAGCTTGGCATCCGGCGCCGACATATAGCAGTGCTTGCAGCGGTAGTTGCACTTGCCGGTTATGGACCAGTGTATAGTGCGTATGAAGCGGTTGTCATGCATGCGGTATTCCTGATCGGGATTGAGCGGCGCGGGCGCGTCCAGCTTCTCGACCCAGCCTTGTTCTACGCCCTCGCGGGCGATGTCGCGCACCTTTTGAGGCACAATGCTCAGCGACACATCGCACTTGCCGTTCAGCAGCGACACGCAATTGAACGTATCCTTATTAAGAAAGTTCACCACTCCCAATTTACGGTTCACTATCGCATATGGCAGCTTCTGCCAGCCGCGCAGCTGCACATCAGGTACAAGGCGATAATACTCTCCCATTGTCTTAGCTCCTTCAGAATTTATTTGCATTTGTCACACTAAAAGTTTGCGTTTCCAGCATTAAGCGCGCGTCGCTGTCTGACAGTATGCACGATAGCGCCTTGCGTCAGTTCCGCTCGCCGGAACCGCCAGGGCCGCCATTGCTCGAGCCAGCCGCCCACGCATTGGCGCCCCTGGCAATTCCGCTGATAAACCTAATGCCGACCGACATCGCATTTTAGCATCACACTCGAGGCCGAGCGTCCCATACCCTGCCTTGGTTGTCAACACCGAATCAACGCCTGCGTTTCAACCTCGCCTGTTCGTCATCCACATGTGTATACGCGCATCAAACGCATAATGTGAACCGGTTTTTTGTTTATGCATGCAAATATTGCAGGTGCCGGCGCTCTGACCCGGTATATACAAACTTATTCCTTCGGCTCAAGAAGCGCCTTTCAGCCGCAATATGCAGCGGAGCCCGGCTTTGACACGCCAAGCTCTGCTATCATTCCACTTGCCCGTTTCCGTCGATATTCGTCCCGTCGCTTGCGGAGGTCAGATCACACTGCGCCAGCTCTGTAACGCGCTCCGCCGGGGCTTGGCCTGACACTCGTGGCAGCACCTCGCCGCTAATGGAAATACGCGGTGGCGTAGGTCATGCGCCGTCATGACGGTTGGTTCATCATGCGCCCACTCTTATGCAGATATTGGGCTGTTCTCTGTCAACGCACTTGCTGCCGAAGAACGCGCACGCGCATGTCCCGTCTTACAATATCAGCTTGCCGTCAGAGCCGACCTCCGCGTCGCCGGCCAATACGCATCCGCAACGCGGCGCAGACTTGCCGCCGCTGGCCGCCATGAATTCATCTGCGTCCAGCTCCTGCACTTCAGGCTTAAAGCCCGCTTCGCTCAGCGCGAAGCCATACTCGGCAGCTGTCGCTATCACATAGGCTATACCTGCACCCGACTTGTCGTTTAGCGCCATGAGCTGCGCCTTGAGTTCAGAGTTGCGCACTACCGTTTCAAGAAATTTCTTCATAGGTTATGCTTCTTATCTCCATTGCCAGCTCCAACTCGTGTACCGGCCGCGGCAGCTTGCATGTTCGCATTTATCGCGCTTGCACACGTGTATACGCGCCAAAGCAGTCAACTTTGAATGTGCTTTTCAATTATTTACGCATTGCGTAAACATGCGCCAAACATCTCAAACCCCAGCCATCGCTTATTGCAGATAAGCTCTTATGTTATTATATCGCAACCTTCTCTTGTGTCGCAATCGTCACTCGCGCAGTTTAAGCGTCATTCGCGCAGATTGAAATTTCAAACCCCTCTGCCAAGTTGACACCCTCTGCGATACCATGCTACAATTTATTGATACTCAAGCCGCACAATGCGCCGCCGGGTGAATCATTAAGGAGGTTGAATCCACAACATGAAGCGTATAGCCATAGCCCTGCTCACCCTTATTCTGTGCCTGCCCGCCGCGGCCAGCGCGCAGTATGAACTCACTCCCGAACCCAAGGGCGCGACAGACATAACCGCTCAGATCAATCAGGCAGTCTACGATCAGCTCGACTTTGACGACGAACAGGAGTATGAGTTCGCCACGCGCGGGCTGATCTGCGCGCCCGAATCGCTGGAGCTCTACGACGAGAGCGGCAAGCTCGTCTGGAGCCAGGATGCGTATGCGTTCCTGGACGAACTCGAGCAGGCCCCGGATACCGCCAACCCCAGCCTGTGGCGCAACACCCAGCTCAACCACATATATGGATTGTTTGAAGTATGCGAAGGCATATATCAGGTGCGCGGCTACGACATGTCCAATATAACCTTCATAAAGGGCGATACCGGTTGGATAGTGTTTGATCCGCTGATGTCGGTGGAGTGCGCGCAGGCCGCAAAGCAGCTCGTAGACGAGCAGCTCGGCGAGTTCCCGGTGATGGGCATAATAATCAGCCATACGCACGTCGACCACTTCGGCGGCATAGCCGGCATTGTCAGCGCCGATGAGGTCCAAAGCCGCAATATACCGATAGTCGCACCGGAAGGCTTCGAGGAGCATGCAATAAGTGAAAACGTATTTGCCGGCAATGCGATGGCGATACGCGCAGTGTACCAGTATGGCAATATGCTCACCCCCGGCGAGCAGGGCGCGTTGGGCATAGGCATTGGCATGGGCCAGTCGCGCGGCACGGTGTCCTATATCGCCCCGACTGAGACGATAACCCAGACCGGCCAGGAACTCGTCATAGACGGCGTGACATTCCAGTTCCAGCTCACGCCCGGCACCGAGGCGCCCGCTGAAATGAACACCTACCTGCCTGAATACAACGCGCTGTGGCTCGCAGAAAACTGCACCGGCACGCTGCACAACCTGTATACGCTGCGCGGCGCACAGGTGCGCGACGGCAATGCCTGGGCCAGCTACATAATGGAAGCGCTCTCACTGTACGGGGATAAAGCCGAGGTAGTATTCCAGTCGCACAATTGGCCGCACTGGGGCAGTGACGTGATACGCGAGTACATGATAAACACGGCCGCCGTATATAAGTATATAAACGATCAGACGCTCAACTACATAAATCTGGGCTACACTTCAAGCGAGATAGCCGACATGCTCGAACTGCCCGACGACCTCGCCAAGGTCTGGTACACTCGCCAGTACTACGGCACCGTGGCCCACAACTCGCGCGCGGTGTATCAAAAATACCTGGGCTGGTACGACGCCAACCCTGTGAATCTCGACGCAATGGCCCCCAGCGAATATGCCACTAAACTGGTAGAGTACCTGGGCGATACCGACCGCGTGCTTGAACTGGCAAAGCAGGACTTTGAAGACGGCCAATACCAGTGGGTCGCCGAGATAACCAACGCGCTGGTGTTTGCCGACCCCGACAACCTGGAGGCGCGCTACCTGTGCGCCGACGCGCTGGAACAGCTGGGGTATCAGGCGGAGTCCGGCCCATGGCGCAACGCATACCTGAGCGGCGCGCTGGAGCTGCGCGAAGGCTCGTACAGCCGCCCCGAGGCCCGCGCCAGCGGCATGGGCGCCATAAAGCTGCAAATGACCACCGAGCTGATGCTCGACTACATGGGCATATGTCTGGATTCCAATGCGGCGCAGGACCTGAACGCCACTGTCAATCTGCGCATCGCCGACCGCTATGAGCAGTATCTCATAACGCTGCGCTCGGGTGTGCTGTTGTATCAGGCAAACACGCAGTCCGAGTCCGCAGATGCCACCTGGACTATGCCCAGCGCTGGTATGTTCGCCATACTCAGCCATAACGAGGAATCGATGAACAGCCTTATAGAACAGGAAGGCGATACCGCGCTGCTCGGCGATATGTGCGAGCATCTGACCGCAAGTTATCCCTACTTCAGCATTGTCGAACCGTAATTCCGCCCAGCCGCGCCGGCTCTGTCTATGGAGGTGACTGACTTGATTTGGAATACCACCTTCCCCCGCGAGGAAATTGACCGCTGCCTCATATGTCACGACGCGCCATGCACCCGCGCGTGTCCCCGGCAACTCGATCCGGCGCGGCTGATGCGCAGCGCGCGCTTTGACAACGCCATCGGCGCGGCGCTGCGCATTGCCCGGACCGGCTGCTGCGACGAATGCTCCGCACACTGTGAGCAGGCGTGCGTATTAGGCGCGCAACCGGTCGCGATAAAGCGCGTATGCACAGCGTTGCATCACGACGCCGCGCAGCTGAGCGAACTGGGCAACGCGCCGGTAAAGCTGCAATGTGAATTCTGCGGCGTAAAACTCGTGAACCCATATTTACTGTCTTCGTCGGTCGTAGCGAGCGACTACGAGCGCATAGCCCGGGCGTTTGACATGGGTTGGGCCGGCGCGTGCTACAAGACGATCTGCAACTTCATACCCCGCGAGGCCTCGCCCCGATATTCAGCGCTGGCAGGCGAGCGCGAGTTCTATGGATTCAAGAACATAGAGCAGCTCTCGGGCAACCCGCTCGATGAGGACATGGCCATAATCGCCCGGCTGAAGCGGGACTATCCCGACCGCGTTATAATCGCGTCGATAATGGGCCGCGATGACGCCGAGTGGGAAATGCTGGCCGGACTTGCCCAGCAATCCGGCGCGGATATGGTAGAGTGCAACTTTTCCTGTCCCAACATGGAACAGGATGGCCTTGGAGTGGACGTGGGACAAAGCCCGGAGGCTGTGGCGCGCTACACCGCCGCGGCAAGGCGCGGCTGCACCATACCATACCGCTACTGGCCAAGCTCACGCCCAACGTCACCGATATGACCCCGATGGCAATCGCCGCAGTGCGCAGCGGTGCCGACGGGTTGGCCGCGATAAACACCGTAAAGAGCATAATGGGCATGAACCTGGACACCTACGCGACCAGTCCACAGGTACGCGGTCTGTCGGGCGTAGGCGGCTACTCGGGCCGCGCAGTGAAGCCGATTGGTCTGCGCTTCATATGGGAGTTGGCGGCCTGCCCCGAGCTGAGCGGCATACCGCTGGCCGGCATGGGCGGCATAGAGACATGGCGCGATGCCGTCGAGTACATGCTGCTGGGCGCCAGCCATGTGCAGGTGACAACGGCGGTCATGCAGTATGGCTACCGGATAATCGACGACCTGCGCGAAGGACTGACGCTCTATCTGCGCGAAAAGGCATTGCGCTGTCCGGGCGAACTGGTAGGCCTGGGCGTGCAAAATGTCAGAGCGCTGGATGAACTGGAACGCGGCAGCGTGCTGCTGCCACGGTTTGAGCGAAGCCGCTGCTTGGGGTGTGGGCGCTGCTACATATCCTGCCGGGATGGCGGACATGCGGCGCTTGAAATGCGCGATGGCCGCCCGATCATGCATCCACAGCTGTGCGTGGGTTGCCATCTATGCGTGCTGGTGTGTCCAGTGCACGCGATATCCGGCTTTGGACGCCGTATTTCGCGTGAATGACGCAGTCGCACAATTGAAGTTTGAGCGGGAGCTCAAGGCTTGTGTTACAAGCAGGCATTTGGCGCGTCACGGCAGCAAATCCGTTGGCGGAATAGGCATGCGCGTCTGAGCATTTGCACATAAAGGCATATGCATTGGGCCTTGACTCGCATTTACCTCATGTGACAGATGTATTGCATACCGGCGTCCAAGCTCAACGGCATTGGTTGCGAGATACGCAATGTCTACGCACTGTTGCGCGACTTAACTTTGAGCCGGCGTATGCGGTAAATCGACGTTTAAAGCCTGCTGAGCGCAACGCATGCAAGCGAATGTGCAACCGTCACTGACCGGCAACATACACTTTTACATTTTGCCGTCGATAGCACACCCTGCCACCCCGGCAATGCGGCAAACTTAAACAAACGCGCGCACTTTCGTGGTCGAAGTTTAACACTTCTGAGTGCATAATTTAACCGGCATGTGACACATGCCTATACAACGCAAACGCCATGTATATCATCGGAGGCAGCTCGCCATGTTCCGGCGATGACACGGATCAGTGCCACAGCGCTTTCAGGCTCACGGCCACAGTCATGCCGCATTCGCGGCATGCGGCAAACGCCTTGCCGCTGTTTATGGTACCGTTCAATATGAACGACACAGGAGGCGCACGCAAATGGATCTGTTGACGCAGGCATTTCACTTCGCAATCGACGCCCATGCGGGCGCATTGCGCAAAATGGACGGTTCGCCAGCCGCGCTACACGCGCTTGAGGCCGCGGCAATCGCTGCTTCGCTCACAGACGACGCGCAGGTAATAGCAGCGGCCGCGCTGCATGACACCGTTGAGGACGCAAATATAGCCATATCTGATATAGAAGCGCGTTTTGGCGCGCGCGTGGCCGCACTGGTCTCCGCAGACACCGAGCCCCGCAGCGCAGGCGAGTCTCCCGAGCAGAGCTGGCAGCGCCGCAAACAGGCAACAATAGACCGCCTGAATGCCAGTGCCGATATGGACGAAGCCATAATCGTGCTCAGCGATAAGCTGTCCAACATGCGCGCATTATACCGCGGCAAGTTGCGGCTGGGCGACGGAATGTGGCAGTACTTCCATCAGCGTGATCCTGAGCGGCATCGGTGGTATTATCGCGCGCTGGCCGAGGCGCTTGCTCCATTGCGCGATACGCCCGCCTGGCGCGAGTATGACTGGCTGATCGCGCAGGTATTCGGCGAGGCGGAGCGCGTTTAGACTGACTTATGCCGTCCGGCAACAGTTGCAGTTCTGCGCGTCAACGCATCCTGCCCCATGCAGAAACGCGCCGCAGTCTCGCGCATACAACGATAATATACCTCGGGAGGTTATCAATATGAATACAGCATTGAACGGCGATGTACTCACGATATCGCTTTCGGGACATATCGACTCGTCAAACGCCGCTGCCATTGAAGCTGAAATAAACGAAGCTGTGCAGCGCATGCCGCATCGGAGTCTGGTGCTCGACATGCGCGCGCTGGAATACATATCAAGCGCCGGGCTGCGCATTATACTGCGGCTGCTGAAGCGCGAGCCTCAATTGAGCCTGCAAGAGCTGTCAAGCGAAGTATATGAGATATTTGACATGACCGGCTTTACCGAGATGATGCCGATACGCAAGGCGTACCGGCAGGTGTCGATAGACGGCTGCGAACTGATAGGCCGTGGCGCCAACGGCACAGTCTATCGCCTTGACCGCGATACGGTGGTCAAGGTCTATAATGCACCCGACTGCCTGCCCGACGTGCAGCGCGAACGCGAACTGGCGCGCAAGGCATTCGTGCTGGGCATACCTACTGCCATACCATACGACGTTGTGCGCGTGGGTTCAAAGTTCGGTTCGGTATTTGAGTTGCTGGACGCGCAGTCGCTGTCCAAACTTATTGCCGCACACCCCGAACGCTATGACGAATACGTGAAGACATATGTCGATCTGATGCGCCGGCTGCACTCCACGCCCGTCAAGCCCGGCGATATGCCAAATGTCAAAGGACTGGCGCAGGAATGCGTGGATCATGCCTGTCAGCTGCTTTCGCCCGGACAGTCCGCAAAACTGCGCGCCCTGGTATCCGCCGTGCCCGACACCGGTACCATGCTGCATGGCGACTACCACACCAACAACATCGTCATGCAAAACGGCGAAGCGCTGATAATCGACATGGATACGCTGTGCATAGGCCATCCGATCTTCGAATTGGCGTGGGCGTATCTGGCGTGCGTGGGCTATGGCGAATTGGATCATCGCGTCGTTGAGGAATTTTTGGGGCTGCCGTATGAGCTGACATGCCGCTTCTGGCGCGACGCGCTGCGGTCATACCTGGGAGATTGCAGCGATGCGCGACTGTTTGAAGTTGAGGACATGATCCGTATAGTAGCCTACGCGCGGCTTGCGCGCCGCATAATGCTCCGCAATGCACAGGATACGGTCGAAGGCCATCAGACGCTTGAACTTTGCCGCGCACAGCTGAGCGCATTGCTGGACCGCGTGGACAGCCTGGACTTTATGCAGGTTAAGTGAGCTTGCGCCTTGGCAATGTTCAAACTGGCTGTGCAGCGCTCACATGTACCGAATTGTCATAACCGGACTTCACATGTTATTAATTGTGCTCTTATGATTCAGCGCGGCCGGCTTCCGGGCTAACCGCGCGGTCAGACTTGAAACGTGCGGCTCAGGCGCCGCTGCATTTATTTAACGAGGAGGCTGACACTATGACGCACTCACGCAACACGCATATGCGCCATATAGCGGTGCGCTGTGCGGCGCTGGTACTGGTCGCATGGATGCTGCTGTTGTCCGGCTGCACGGCGCAGACAGCGCAAACCAAATTGTACCGCGATGCCTCCGACTTTTATGGAGCAAACATAGGTATAATGACTGGCACGGTGCTGGATGACCTGCTGGGAGATGTGTTGCAGGGCGCAACGTTTAAGCGCTACGACGACATAGCCGGTCAACTGGAAGCCCTTAGAAAGGGCGACGTCGACGGAGTCGCGCTCGATCTGCCAATGGCAGAGCTCATAGCCGCGCAGCAGCCCGAGTTCGCCGTGTTTGATCAGGTGCTGGCTGAAAACGACTACGGCTACATGCTGCGCAAGGGCAGCGAACTCACGCCGCGCATATCCGAAGTCATTGAGCGCTTCAAGGCCGACGGTACAATCGACGCGCTGGCGGAAAAGTGGCTCTCGGGTGACGAGGCGCGCATGGTCATCGACTGGTCCCAGTATCAGCTCGAAGGCCGCGCCGGCGGCACGTTGCGCGTGGCATACGACCCGACTGGCGCGCCCATGACATACATAATCGGCGATGGCGAGGCCGCCGGCTTTGAGGTTGAACTGATACTTATGATCGCGGACGAACTCGACATGGGCGTCGAACTTACGCGCACGAACTTCTCATCGCTCATAAACAGCGTGCAGAGCGACAAGGCCGACGTCGCCATAAGCTGCATAACGATAACCCCCGAACGCAGCGAACAGGTCGACTTCCCCACGTCGTACTTCAGCGGTGGTACCGTGCTGCTGTGCCGCGCGTCCGACCTGCCCGCGACCGACAAGGACCTCAATTCGGCATCCGTAACGATCGCCGTCGAAGCCGCTTCGGCAACTGAAACCGCCGCGCGCACACAGTACCCCAACGCCAACTACATATATGTGTCAAATGCGACCGACGGCATGCTGGCAGTGCAGAGCGGCAAGGCGGACGCATTCGCGGTGGATCTGTCCACTTATGAGAGCAGCCTCGCCGCGGGCACCAGCGGGCTGAAACTCCATTCGGACGGCATCATCGGCGATATCGGCAAAGTGTCGATAGGAGTAAGCAGACTCACGTCAATACCCAACGCCGTGGAGCTGATAGACCAATTCTTATCCGAAATAACCGCCGACGGTACGCTTGAGGCCATGCGCAAGCGCTGGCTCACCGATCGCGATTACGAAATGCCCGACATCGCGCAGGCTGAATCGCCCGATTTCACGATAACTGTGGGCACGACAGGCCTGGTTGAACCTTACTCGTTCTACGTGGGCGAGGATGTCACAGGTCTGGACGTGGAGCTTATGCGGCGCTTTGCGCTATGGTGCAATGCCGGGCTGAAGCTCGAGCTGTACGACTGGAACGGCCTGGCTACCGCCTGCGTGGCCGGTAAAGTCGACTATATAGCCTCCAACCTGTTCGAAACGCCCGAGAAGCGTGAGGCAATGGACTTCTCTACGCCCTATGCTCAGGTTCAAACCGTCATGGTCGTACCCGAAAGCACTGCCGCCAGCAAGACATTCTGGCAGAGCATAAAAGACAGTTTCGAAAAGACGTTCATAACCGAAAACCGTTGGAAGCTCATCGCAAACGGCCTTGGAGTGACGCTTGAGATAAGCATATTCGCGGGCATACTGGGGTCTATTTTGGGATTTGGGCTGTGTCTGGCGCTGCGCAGCAGACATAAATGGCTCCGTCTGCCGTTTGCGGCGCTGTGCAGGCTGATAACCGGCATACCCAGTCTGGTCGTGCTGATGATAATATACTTTGTGATATTCGCTTCGGTCAGTATCAGTCCGGTATTTGTGGGCATACTGTCATTCGCGCTGCTGTTTGCGGTTGCAGTCGCGGGCATACTCGATACTGGAATCAACGCGATAGACCGCGGTCAATGGGAAGCCGCATCTGCGCTGGGCTTTGGCGGCGCGAGCACGTTCAGGCGCGTAATAATGCCGCAGGCACTGCGCCATGTACTGCCGCTGTACAAGGGCGAATTCGTATCTATGGTAAAGCTGACATCGATTGTGGGCTACATATCGATTGAGGACCTTACCAAGGCCGGCGACATAATCCGCAGCCGCACATACGAGGCGTTCTTCCCGCTGCTGGCTACGGCGGCGATATACTTCGCGATCTCTACGCTGGCTACGTATGCATTGGGCCGGGTCGAACTTCATATCGATCCACAGCGGAAGCCGCGCCGCCTGCCCAAGGGCGTTGAGCAGACCGATGTGCCTGATGCGGTCAATCCTGCCCCTGCCGCCAAGCCGGCCAGCACGCAACCCGCTGAAGTGCTGATAACGGTGGAGCACTTGAAGAAGTCATACCCCAACGCTACGCCGCTCAAGGATGTAAACACCACGATACGCCGCGGCGAAGTCATAACGATCATCGGCCCATCAGGCACTGGCAAGTCGACGCTGATGCGCTGCATAAATCGACTCGACACGCCCACAGAAGGCAGGATAACCGTATTCGGTCAGGACGTCTGTGCGCGCGGCGTAGACTTGACGGTACTGCGCCGACGCATGGGCATGGTGTTCCAGTCATTCAACCTGTTTGGACACCTGACGGTGATCGAGAACGTGATGCTGGCGCCCGTGGTGCTAAAGCACGCGCCCCGGCAGCAGGCCTATGAAAACGGCATTCGACTGCTGCGCATGGTTGGCATGGCCGAAAAGGCGCTCAACTATCCCGACGAACTGTCCGGCGGACAGCGGCAGCGCGTAGCAATTGCACGTGCACTGGCAATGGATCCGGAAATCGTGCTGTTCGACGAACCCACCAGCGCGCTGGACCCGACGATGGTTGGCGAGGTGTTGGCGGTCATACGTCGCCTGGCTAATGAAGGGCTGACGATGATGATCGTCACGCATGAAATGAAGTTCGCGCGCGACGTGTCCACGCGCATATTCTACATGGATCAGGGCGTCATATACGAGGATGGCACGCCTGAACAGATATTCGATCATCCCAGGCGCAACCGCACGCGCACTTTTGTGAACCGGCTCAAGGTGCTGCCGTTCAAGATCACCTCGCCCAACTACGATTTCATAGCGATGACCGAACAGCTCCAGCAGTTTGGCGAAAAGAATCTGCTGCCGCGCCGCCAGCTCGACAACCTGCGCCGCGCATTCGAGGAGATCTGCGCCATGAACATAATCCCCCACAGCCCGCAGGACTACGTGCTGCGCGTATTCACCGAGTACTCCGAGTCGGGCAAGCTGGAGATGCGCTTCCGCTGGGGCGGCGTGCGATTTAATCCGTTTAAGGAAGGCGATCAGCTGTCGTCACGCCTGGTAATGGCGTTTATAAAGGACTATCACTACGAATACTCCGACGGCGAGAACCGGCTGGTAGTCATGCTGTAAACTCACAATGAAGCCGTTTCGTGCATGGCCTGTCAGGCCGTCTGAGGCCCATCAGGCCATGCACCTGTTGCCGTGCTTACCTTCGCCTCGAACCGACGCGGCAGCACCATACAGTGCGTATCTCGCGGCGCGGCAATAGCCGTGCGGCGCGATTTACATATATACACACAGGAGGTTCAAATTATGAATGGTCTTATCATGATGGCAATTGCAATCGTGGTACTGCTGGCCGCATACCTGATATACGGCCGGTATCTGGCCCGGACCTGGGGCATCGATCCCAAGGCCAAAACGCCCGCATACGAATTCGAAGACGGCGTCGACTACGTGCCCGCCGATACCAATGTCGTATTCGGGCATCAGTTTGCATCGATAGCCGGCGCAGGGCCGATAACCGGTCCGATACAGGCCGCGATATTCGGCTGGGTGCCGGTACTGTTGTGGATACTGGTGGGCGGCGTGTTCTTTGGGGCGGTGCAGGACTTTTCGGCCATGTACGCGTCGGTCAAAAACAAGGGCCGCACAATAGGTTACATAATAGAGGAATACATAGGCCGCACCGGCAAAAAACTGTTTCTGATGTTCTGCTGGCTGTTCTGCATACTGGTGGTGGCGGCATTTGCCGACGTCGTAGCCGGCACGTTCAACGGCTTCGCAACGGCGGCCGATGGCTCGGTGAGCACTATCGCCGCAAACGGTTCTGTCGCGACTACTTCCATGATATTCATACTCGAAGCGGTCGGCCTGGGCATGCTGCTGCACTTTGGCAAGCTCAACAAATGGCTCAATACCGCAATCGCACTTATACTGCTGGTGGGCGCGATAGTGCTGGGGTTGTGGCTGCCAATGTACGTGTCGCAGAGCAATTGGCACATAATTGTGTTTATATACGTGCTCATCGCCTCGGTCACGCCGATTTGGGCGCTGCTGCAGCCGCGCGATTACCTGAACAGCTATCTGCTGGTGGCAATGATAGTCGCGGCAGTCATCGGCGTGTTCGTAGCGCAGCCGGCAGTCAATTTGCCTGCGTTTACCGGATTCTTTGTGGGCGGTCAGAGCCTGTTTCCGTTCCTGTTCGTCACAATAGCGTGCGGTGCGGTATCCGGCTTTCACTCGCTGGTGTCCTCGGGCACGGCGTCCAAGCAGATAAAAAACGAGCGCAACATGCTGCCGGTATCGTTTGGCGCGATGCTGATGGAATCGCTGCTGGCGGTGATAGCGCTTATAGCTGCAGCGTCGTTCACCTCGCTTTCCGACGCAGCCGCGCAGGGCATGTCCACCCCCACCCAGGTGTTCGCCGGCGGAGTGTCAAACTTCCTGACGATGGTCGGTCTCCCCTATGACGTCGTGTACACGCTCATAAACCTTGCGGTGTCGGCATTTGCGCTGACTTCGCTGGATTCGGTGGCGCGCGTGGGCCGGCTCGCATTCCAGGAGTTCTTCCTGGACGAGTCGGTATCGGATGAGGCTATGGGCCCGGTACGCCGCGTGCTGACCAACAAGTACTTCGCCACGATCATAACTCTGGCGCTGTCATACCTGTTGGCCAAGGCCGGCTATGCATCGATCTGGCCGCTGTTCGGCGCTTCCAACCAGTTGCTGTCGGCGCTGGCACTGGTGGCGTGCGCAGTGTTCCTCAAGCGCACAAATCGCCGCAGCATGATGCTGTGGGTGCCGATGTTTGTGATGTCAGCCGTCACTTTCACCGCGCTCGCGGTCACCATCTTCCAGCTGATAATCGGCATCGCTAACGGCACATATCCCATGGTGGCCGGCATGACTACTCTGATCAACGGCGCCAGCGTGCTGACCGCTTGGGGCGCCGGTTTGCAGCTCGTGTTTGCAGCGCTGATACTCGCGCTGGGCGTTATAGTTGTAGTACAGGGAATACGCAAGCTGTTTGAAAAGGTCCCCGCACAACAGGCTGCACAAAACTGATTCATAAAGCCTATAAATTCACAAAGGCCGCTGCGTGCTAAAGCACAGCGGCCTTGGTTTATTCCATATCGCCTCACGTGCGTAGACCAAGTCAAATAGCCGATCTGCTAATCAGCGTTTGCTAATTGCAATTTTATCTACAAAGGCAAAATGGATCTACTATACATGCGGCTTTTAGATTCTGGTGAGAACTCATTGAAGCCGTGCATTGCGTGAGACATATCAATTCGAAGCCGCCGCGCGCTCAAGCTCAGCGGCTTCAGATATCATCATCTTATCTCATTGACCAGTTGAACGACCGCAGCGTGAACCTCGGCAGCAGTTTGAGCGCTTATGTCCGTAGCCGTCCGAGCGGCGGTGGCTTCATCCGCAGCGGCTACCGCCGCTTTCAGCTCGGCATATGCATCGTAGCATGCATCCTGCAACTCATTCAGTTCCTGTTTTACCCGTGCGCGCTGTTCATCCGATATGTCGCCCGTCTCCATGATATTGGACAGCGCGTCCAATGACCAGTACATCGAATCGTACCAGTTGTCAGGCAGTACACAGTAGCTGGGCTCGTCGGCATTGTCCAGATAACCGGTCGCACCTTCAGGCAGCTCGCCCTCATACGTAGCCACGGCCGTGCTGAGCTGGTAGCCCGCGTAGGTGTCGGTAGTAAGCATGGGGTAGTATGACACAAATACATTGTAGCGCCCATCATCCATGGCGACCCATTCGACAGTGTCAGTCGGACCATCCTCGCCAAACACCTGGAATATATGCGTTTCAAGGTTGCGCGCATTGCCTATTCCATCAATTGCATAGAAGTCGACGACATCTGATATCGCCAGCTTGTCCGTCATAATTGCGGTGTTGAGCGGCACTATATTGCCGTCTGCATCGACGTTTGTTATCGCGTAATCGGCGGCCTCAGGCTCGTCAGGCGCTTCGGATTGCAGATAGTTCAGCGCGGATACCATGCGGCTGTTTGCGGTCTGACCCGCGTTGTAGGATGCAGTAAAGTCTATCGTATTGGCTTCGATGTCGCCGACAAACGTGCCCGCCTGCTGCGCCGTTTCGATTATGCCCTTGGAGGCTATTACATTGTCGGAGTCGTCCAGATCTATCAACCCTATTATCGACATGTTGGGCTCCACAAACACCAGCGTCGGGTTGAGCTTTAGCGCCATGTACTGATGGCCTGTCAGATTTTCTATATACCACGCCTCGCTGTCATCGGCTATGAACAGACCCGCTCCGCCCGCGCAACCAGCTCCATCATATATGCTTAGCAGCAGTTCAACCGCCTCGCGAGCGCTGCTCGACTCACTGAGCAGTACCGTCACTATCTCAGCTTCCTCTATGCCGGCATCTGCATATGGATCGACCGCGCACACTTCTGCCGAACCATGCAGCGTCTCGGTCGCACTTACCGTCACGCCCATCTCATTCGTGCCTGCCGCTTCATATGGAGTGTGCGCATGCGTGCCGCCGCAGTCAGGGCACACGCCGCCCACGCCCTCACGATTGTCATCGCTGAATGCCGTGTAGGCGTAGCTGTCGCGTGTAAACTCATATTCAAAGCCATAGCAGCCCTTGTACGCTTCCCCCGCCTTGTGATTGACGGCTGGACTTACGTAGTACAGCTTGTTGTAGCTGTTTGACGCATCCTCTGAGCGCCCAAATATCGTGGAACCATCTTCGGTCAGGTCCGAGCCTACATATATCGACGTACAGCCCAGCGCGCAACTCGCATTCAGGCACATAAACGCTGCCAGCAGCAGTACAATCCAAAGCTTCATGCCCGTTCTAGCCACATTATCACCTTCCTTGTCATTTCATCAATCATCATTGTAGCGCACAATAACGAACTCAGCAAGCCTTCCCACCGCCACGTTGCAAATTCATGCCAATAAAGCTTCGTCACTGACGCAAATTGCGGTCAATATCCGCATTGCAGCCCCACTTTTCCATTGAATATGTTTGCTTTATTGCTATGTGGTTTGGCATGCCACGCTTGCCACCAGTCCACCATAACTTTTCACGTTGCAGAAACTGTCGCGCCTAAATCGGCTGCTTATCGTCAGCAATTCGAATCAAGCTCTACATCATACCAAACATACTTTCCCGTAACATGCTGCCATGCGCTTGAACCACGCCGCGGGCGATGGTATAATATAATCATCGCGGCCGGGCCAATGCGGCACTGGCGCGCTGCGGAGGTGGTCAAGTGGAGCAGAGCCGGTATCTGTGCATTGATTTGAAATCGTTTTATGCGTCGGTGGAATGCGTGGAGCGCGGCCTCGATCCAATGACTACGCGCCTCGTGGTCGCCGACCCTGAGCGCTCGGACAAGACCATATGCCTTGCGGTGTCGCCCGCGCTCAGAGCGATGGGCATACCCGGACGCTGTCGCGTATTCGAGATACCGCGCAATATAGAATACATAATGGCGCCGCCGCGCATGCGCAAGTACATAGAGTATGCCGCCGAGATATACGGCATATATTTAGACTACATATCGCCGCAGGACATACACGTGTACTCGATAGACGAGGCATTCCTGGACGTGACGCGCTATCAGCACTCGCTGGGCCGTGACGCGCGCGAAATAGCGCTGATGCTCATGGGCGAGATCCGCCGGCGGCTGGGCATACGCGCGACATGCGGCATAGGCACCAACCTGTATCTGGCGAAGGTTGCACTGGACATAACCGCCAAGCACTCGCCCGACTTCATAGGCGAGCTAAACGAGCAGTCCTACCGCGATACGCTGTGGCAGCACATGCCGCTTACCGACTTCTGGCGGATAGGTCCCGGAACCTCGCGCAAACTCAATGCGCGCGGCATAACCAATATGGGTGAACTCGCTCACGCCGATGAGGACATGCTCTATGACATGTTCGGCGTCGACGCCGAGCTGCTTATAGATCACGCTTGGGGCCGCGAGCCGGTCACAATAGCCGATATACAGGCATACGTACCCCGCACGAGCTGTCTGAGCAGCGGCCAGGTGCTCATGCGCGACTACTCGTTTGAAGAAGGGCGCATCATAGTGCGCGAGATGATGGACCAAATGTGTCTGGAGATGGTGCGCAAGGGATTGGTGTGCAGTTCGGCGTCGTTGATGATCGGTTATTCGAACTCGCTGCACGCCGAGCCTGCCAAGGGAACGGCTGCGTTTGGCCGTGAGACCAGCGCCGACTGCGCCATACTGCCGGCTATGGATGCGCTGTACGATCGCATAGTTGCACATGACAAGCCCGTTCGGCGCGTGTACGTCAACTGTAACGACGTTCACCCCGCCGGCGCTCAGCAGCTGAGCATGTTCGACGCGCCGCTGCAGCGCGAACTTGAACGCGACAATCAGCGCCAACGCGCCATACTGGACATACAGCGCCGGTATGGAAAAAACGCCGTGCTCAAGGGCATCAGCCTGTTGGACGCGGCAACCGCGCGCGAGCGCAACCTGCAAATAGGAGGACATAAAAGTGGCGAATAGACCGCGCGCAAAGATGCCGGTTTCCGAGCGCGCCAAGCAATTCATGCCGTTTGCAGCAGTAAAGGGCCTGGACGAAGCCCTCCAGCAAAAGCGCCATGAGCGGGAGCTGATCCCGCGCGCCGAGCTGTCCGAGGAACAGGCCGATACGCTGAATGCGCGCCTGAGCCGCCTGCAACGCGGCATGGACGTCGCGATACGGCATTACGTGGCCGGTGAGTACGAAGTCACTCAGGGCCCGCTTGAGCAACTCGACCTGACCGCGCGGCGTTTGCGCGTAGCCGGCCGCATTATAGCTTTTGACGATATAAGCAATATAACATTAAGGAGGACGGAGCCATGAAAAGCATTCTGATAAAAGATACGACGCGCGCTGAACGCGAACAGCTGATTGCAGAATCGTTGGGCAATATATCCGCGACCTGCGACGGCTGCGCGGCAGGGCTGGCGGACATGTATCAGCCTTACATAGACGGCGAAAAAGAATTGCGCGAGATCAACATGGAGTTCCGCGCACGCTACGTGACCGGCGGGGAACTGCCCGAAAGAAGCGGCTGCCCTTGGGCTGAATAAAGCCACGACCGAATGATAAACCAGGCGGGCGCTCATGCACAGCCGCATAGCGCTCAGCACATGCGGTGACCGTGATCGCGCAACAGGCACATGGGTATTGCGCCAATATAATGCATCGCGGTTAACGTATGCGCAAATTGCTCTGCGCATGTAGTGACCGCAGTTTTGCACTGGCAAGCGTTTTACGCCCACATTATGCTCAGCGGGCTTCATAGGCATTAACGCTGTGTGTTATTGCGCACGTAACATCGCCTCACCCGCGCCTGCGCCGCGTGAAACGGTTGCAAGCAGTGGACTTACGTCCACTGCGCAACTATGCAAACCATAATTTATTCCAACGTCATTATAAAAAACTGGTTTTTGAAGTAAGCGTTGGTGACCTGAGCTACGATATCAAAGCCGCAGCGCTGATACGTCTTTATCGCTCGCCGGTTGAACGCGGCCACGCTCAGCCGGAAGCGCTGCGCATACAGCTGTGCCCGCGCATAGTCCAAGCCCAGCTGTACGAATGCACTGCCATAGCCGTGTCCGCACAGGTCAGGGCGCAGGCCCAATCCTATGTCGGCGTAACCCGGCACGTAGTCGTAATTCTCCGCAGTGGGTATGCGCGCGTCTTCGCCGAAATGGAAGTGACCTGCAACCCGCCCATCTGCATCCAGCGCAGCCAGGCAGATTCCCTCTGCGAATGCATCCGGACGTACAGGCGGCTCAGGGGATTCGGGCCAGTTGTAAAACGCGTACTCGCCTTCGTAGCGCCATGAATGTATTTCATATAAATGGCGTTGGCGCATCGGCGTAAGCATGAGCTCGTTTATGTCCATATTGCTCCTTTCGCGCCGCGCGCGGAGCACACGGCAAGACTCTGTTCATTGTATGTGATTTAGTTAATTATATCACTGTTGACGCATTACAGCAATAGCGTGCGCAAGTCAAAACGCTCGCTTTAAGCGCAGTAAATTCGGACAATTATTGTGGAGGGATCAAATATGGATTTCATCGAATTGGCCCAGAACCGTTACTCCGTGCGCAGCTTTCAGAACAAGCCCATCGGTCAGCATGAGCTTGAGCTGATACTGCGCGCCGGACAGCTCGCACCGACCGCTTGCAACCGTCAGCCGCAGCGCATACTTGTCATAAACAGCGCCGACGGGCTTGAGCGACTGCGCCGATGCACCGAGTGCCACTTTAACGCCCCCGCCGCGCTGCTGGTATGTTGCGACACTCAGGAGTGCTGGACGCGTCGCTACGATGGCAAGTCCAGCGGCGATATAGACGCCAGCATCGTCGCCACACATATGATGCTGGAAGCTGCGCAACTCGGCATCGGTTCGACCTGGGTAATGTACTTTAAACCGGACGCGGTGCGCAGCGAGTTCAAGCTGCCCGAAAGCGTTGAACCCGTGGCGCTGCTGATGATTGGATATCCGGCTGCCGACGCACAGCCCTCCCCCATGCACGCCCAGACCCGACCGCTCAATGAGTTGGTTGTATACAACGCGTTTTGAGCTTAGGCGCTCAGCAGAGTCCAGTCAGCGCTTCATGGCATATCGTGCTATGCGCCGACCGCCTGCATCAACGCAACCTCAACTCTAAGGAGCCGTATTGCATGACCATCAAGGGATATGATATTTGCTGGCGGCGTTACGCGCTCGCGCTCGCATTGATGCTTGTATGCGCACTGGCGCTGCCGGCTCGGGCGGCTCACGAGTTCAAGTCGCTTGACGAAGCATACGAATACCTGCGCGTCTGTACTCAGCGGCGCGACGAGCGCATCGTACTTACGTTGCCAGCCAGCGCGGTAAGCGCCTATGACGACGATGAACTGCGCCTGCAGCTGGTGATGGCCGCACCGCTGCTGAGCCGGCTGCACTCGACGCATATACGCACGGCTGATTCGCTGACTTGCGAGATCACGCCCACCTACCGCGCTGGAGTGCGCATGAGCGATGCTTGGCGGTCAGGCGACCTTAGCGCGCTATCCGAGTCCGAAGTGCGGGCGCTTCAGATTGCGGTGGAGCTGGCGATAGAACTGAAGGCGCGTTATGACACCAATCTGGAGCTGGAAAAAGCGATATTCGATGAGCTATGCTCACGCCTGACCTACGTTAACAGCGCCGTATTTGCCAGTGACCATGATACCCCAATAACAACCGCAACCAACGCGCTGCTCTATGGCGAGGCCAATTGCCAGGGTTACAGCGATGCATTCTACCTGCTGGCCAGCCTGTGCGGGATTGACGTCGGGTTCCAAAACGGATTTGACAGCCGCGGCAACTCACATCTGTGGAATACGATATGTCTGGACGGCAACTGGTACGCCGTGGACGTTACGGCAGGCGACTCGGGCGACAGCTCCACGGGCGAACCGCTTATCAACTACGCGCTGTTCAACGCCGGTACCGACGCCTGCGCCGGCAGCCTTAATTGGCCGACGTATTATCAGTCCGTGGAGCTTGCGCCATTTTCGGATGACAACTACTTTTTCAATGCCGGCCCGCCCAATTTCGGCAGCAGCTTCGACGATATTGAAGCATTATGCCGTTACCTATACGACCGGCGCGCCGGCTATGGCGCCACTGAGGTATACGCGCTGCTCACCAATTGCGCGGAGCTTGATCTGGAGGAATTCAATGCGACGCTGGCGCACATAGTTGAGGATGTGTACCGGCACCCGCGTGCAACGAGCTGGCGCGTATGGTCATGGCCGCAAGGCGAGGATTCGACTTGCCTGCTACTGCGCTGGAACCAGTTCTGACATATAAATACGGCGGCCCGACCGCCTTGAGGAGGTAAACAGATGATAGCGCCACCTTTGAAGCCTGGCGGAACCATAGGAATGTGTTCGCCTAGCAGTCTGGTAGACGAGGAATACTTGCGCACTGTGCTTGAACCGGCAGTACGTCGCCAGGGGTTCATATTGCGCCCGGCGAAAAACATATGCGCCAGGACTCACGGCTACCTGGCGTCGCCCGAAGAGCGCGGCGCAGATCTAAATGAACTTGTGGCCGACAAACAGGTAGGATTGATATTGTTCGGTGGCGGCGAGGGCAGCAATGAGCTGCTGCCGTATATCGACTTTGACGCAATCAAAAGCGCGCCACGGCGAATATCCAGTTACAGCGACGGAACCACGATACTGAACGCGATCTGGGCGCGCACTGGACTTGAAACATATTACGGTTGGACGCCGCATTTATTCGAGGATCTGCGACTGTATGACTACCGCAATTTCCAGAACATGCTGATGCGCGACAAAGCAGTCCGACACGAACACAACAGCGAATGGGTAACACTGCACGGCGGCAAGGCGAGCGGAGTGCTGGTTGGAGGGTACTCGCGCAACTTTGCACTGCTGCTGGGCAGCGCATACTTCCCCATTGACCTGAATCAGTCATATGTGCTGTTTCTGGAAGACCATGCAAGCTTTGGCAATGTAGATTATGTAAGCGCAATGCTTACGCATATCGAGCAGCATCCGTTCATAGACAGCGTGACCGGCCTGTTGTTCGGTCACTACTCGAAGCCGCGGTCGCAACAACTGCTTGAGCGGTTGGAGCGCTTTGGCCAGGCGCACAACGTGCCAGTCGTATACTGTGACGATTTCGGCCACGGTGTCAACCATGCTATACTGCCCATAGGCCATACGGCTGAATTGGATGCGGATGCGCAGGAGCTGATATATTTATAATCGCGCGGTTACAACATAGCGAGCGTCACCAAACACGACGCTCGCTATGTTGTATATAATCCATGATGTCAGTCATGCGCGCGTCAACACGTGCGCTGAAGATTGCGCTCCAATTTAGCAACAACGCTTAATCAGTTTCAACATATACGTTCAATCCATTAGCAGCTGCAAGCGCAGGTTTTCCTTCAACTCATTAGCGCTGCACAAGTATGTATACCATGCGCCAATACAGCATGGCGGTTTCAATGAATCATCTCACGCCCGCGTCTATCAGGCGCTCATACTCATCTACAAGCGCAGAAAAGTATTCCAACGCTTCGTCATACGTGCTTTGTGCCAGCGGATCCGCGCCAGCCTGCGCCAACAGTTCAACCGGCGATGCAGAACTGCCCGCATTGAGCAGCTCGCCATATGCCTCAAGCGCCGCATCGTCGCCATCCCGCAATCCATCGCATAGCGCCGCGGCGCAGCACACCGACACCGCATAGCTGTACACATAGTGATTATAATACAGGTGTGGCAGCGATGCCCACAGGTAACGGTTATGCTCGCCAAACTCGATTGCATCGCCGTAGTAGTCGGTATGCAGCGCGCTCCAACTGTCGCCGAGCGTCTCGGCATCCAATGCGCCACCCGCTTCAATAGTGTCGTATATCTGCTCCTCGAACTCGGCGTACATCGACTGGATAAACAGTGCGTTCGAAAACGCTTTTAATGCGTACTCGATGTAGTACAGCCGCTCTGAATCGCTGCCCGCATCAGATATTCGCGCCTGGCAAAACAGCAGTTCATTTACCATTGCCGCCGTCTCCTGAGTGAGCAGGCTTGCCGTCTCATACAGTTCGTTCTGCGCCAGCGCCGACATGCGCCCATACACCGCATGCCCAAGCTCATGCGCCAATGTACACGCGTCGTCAGTAGTGCCGGTGTAGTTGAGCATAATATACGGCAAATACTCATCCCCCAAAGTCAGCGTAAATGAACCATACGGCTTGGTCGCGCTTGGGTATACGTCGATTTGATTGCCATTTACAATGGCGTCCACGATGGACATGTATCCTTCGCCAAGCAGACTGAGCGCGTCGCGCACCTGTCCAACCGCGTCGTCATAATTCAACAGTCCGGGATCATATTCAGTAAAACTGGCCGACAGCTCAAACGGATACTGCACATCCAGTCCCAATCCGCGCCCATGCGCACGGATAAAGCGCTGAAACTCATCCGCACCCGAACGCGCCGCCGATATCACCATGTCATATACGCGCTCATCGACTCCATCTGCTGCAAGTGAAGCCTGGCGAGTGCTGTCATAGCCGTTTATGCGCGCCAGCGCCCAGTTTTCTGACGCGCATGAGTCCAGCAGCGCCGCAAATGTACCCGCATAGTCGCCATATACTGCCGCCGCAGCGTCATAGCACTCAAGCTGGAATTCGCGGTCATATTCGCCTCCATAGAACACCTGCCCGTACAATGCCGCATCCAGCTCGCGCTCTGAACCGTCCGGCATAACTACACGCGGCGCAGGCAGTTCAAGATTGGCAAGTATTGTATAAACCTCAGATGCGCGGCCCTGCGATGGTTCCAGCGCAGCCAATACCCCTACTTCCGCCTCGCTGAGCACTGTGCAATCCTCTTCCAGCAAATCGCTGAAGGCATACTTATACTCGCTGAGCAATGGATCATTGAACAGTTGCACACGCTGCTCATACGGCAATGCCGCAAGTTCCGGTTCAACATATGCGCTGAGCTGCTTCTCTTCGCTCGTCTGTTGAGCGAGTAGTGCGAGCAGCTCGGTATATGTGGCATCTGTCGGGTCGAGATTATTACCGAGCGTCGCATACAGATACAGCCGCGTCTGAAGCTGGGTCAACTCGCCCATGTAGAACCTGTCAATATATTCGGCGATTGTCGCGGCGTCATCAAGTTGCCCTCTGTATTCGGCATGACCCTGAATGAGCTGTTCGACGCGTTCAAAGTCGGCGTACCATTCATCAGTGCTTGCGTAAATCTGTCCAAGATCCCAAGTCGTGGGATACTGCGACGCGCGCGCAGTGCACAGCATGCTGTTCAGTATAACCAGCAGCAGTGCCAGTACCGCAACACGGCGCAGCCCCTGCTTTAAATGTTGGTTTATGCGGGTCATCGCGTGCCTCCTAACTATGTGATTGGTTTATTCTAGCATGTTTTAGTATGGCGCGCAATCGCCGTGCAATACAATGTGTTTGAATATATTGTCGAGTTCAGTGGATTAACCTGGAATTTACCATTTTGCCTATTGACGAATTCGGCAGAACGTGGTATAATTTATCTC
>DVNK01000012.1 GCA_018714445.1 Candidatus Fimadaptatus faecigallinarum
CCCCCCCCCCGCCACATTTTTCGCAATTTGCACCGGTTGCGCCACAATTCGACTTTATACAATTAACTTGCGATAACTGTCGTCGCCGTAATACATATTGTATAATTACATAAAACAGCGGCGCAAGACCGCTGTGCGGGCCGTCTGACGGCCCCGGGGAGGAGTTAATATGACCTTTGTCATCGACCGGTTGTCCAAGAGCTTTGGCGAGCATAAGGTGCTCGACGGCGCTCAGTTCCGCTTTGAAAGCGGGCTGATATACGGACTGCTGGGCCGCAACGGCGCAGGCAAGACGACGCTGTTCAACTGCATAAGCGGCGACATGCGCGCCGACTCGGGCAACTGCTACTGGGATGACGGCGCACAGCGCCCGCTGGCGTCCGACGAGATAGGCTATGTGCCGTCCACGCCCGCCGTGCCCGAGTTCCTGACCGGCCGCGAGTTTCTGAAGTTCCTGATCGACATACACCCCGAGCGCATGGGCTCCGCGCTCAGCGTGGACGACTATTTCGACATGGTCGGCATAGCGCCCGCGTCGCGCGACGACCTGCTCAAGAACTACTCGCACGGCATGAAAAACAAGGTGCAGATGATGGTGAACCTGATGTTCAAGCCGCGCCTGCTGCTGCTCGACGAACCGCTGACCTCGCTGGACGTCGTGGCCTCAGAGGAGATGAAGGCCCTGCTGCGCGCCCACAAGTCGGAGGCCGTGACGATCATATCCACTCATATACTCGATCTGGCGCTGGACATGTGCGACCGCATAGTGCTGCTCAGCCACGGCATGCTGGAGCCGGTCGACAAATCCGACCTGGACGACGAGGCGTTCAAGCACAAGATCATAGACGCGCTGCGGGAGGCCGAAGATGCTCAGAACGCTTAAAATATCGCTCGCGCTGCGCAACGCGCATCACGCAAACGCGCTGATATACGCGCTGGCCCATACCCCGCTGATACGCAGGCTGCTGCCCGCCGCGCCCTACGGCGCGCATACCCCCAAGGCGCTGGCCAATGTGCTGGGCGCGCTGTGGGAACTGGCCTCGACGTTCGCGGGCAAGGCGCTGTACTTTTTGACAATGGTGCTGGGCGCGGCGATGCTGTACTCGGGTCGCGATACCGCATCAGTATATATGAACATACTGTTCTGGCTGTCGCTGATAGGCATGTATGGCAATACATACCTGTGCAGCCCCTCGACTGACAAGTACTACGCGCTGGAATATCTGCGCATGGACGCGCGCAGCTTTGCGCTGACCAACTATGCCTACACGCTCGGCAAGGCGCTCATAGGCATGACGACCTTTGCGCTGCTGACCGGACTGATCGTCGGACTGAACGCGGGCGAGTGCATACTGGCGGCGGCGTTTGGCGCGGGTGGCAAGCTGAGCGTGGCCGCATACGCGCTGCGCCGGTATGAGCGCACCGGAGAGGCGTTCAATGAAGACAGAGGCGGACCTGTATTCTGGTGTGTCACGGCGGTATTGCTGGCGGCGGCATATGGTTTGCCGCTGGCAGGAGCGCTGATACCGCGCTGGGCGATAGCCGTCATGATGGGCGCGGTAGTGCTGGTTGGACTGATGTCTGTGCGCACCGTGCTCCGATTCGACGAGTACGGCCCGCTCTACCGCCAGCTGCTGCGCGAAAACGCCCGCAAAAAGCTCGCGCTGACCGGCCCCGAAGGCCAAAAGCGCATCCATGAACGGTACATATCCGCCGACGCCTCGATAACCAGTTCGCGCAGTGGCTTTGAATACCTGAACGATCTGTTTATAAAGCGTCACCGCAAGCTGCTGTGGCGCGCATCCCAGCGCATCAGCACCGTACTGACAATAGTGATGGCGGTACTGATCGCGCTGACGCTGTGGCTGCCCGAGTTTGGCCCGCAGCTCAATGAGGCGCTGAAGAGCAATATCACGTTCTCGGCGCTGCTGCTGTACGCGCTCAACCGCGGCTCACAGTTTGCCAGCATGCTGTTTATGAACTGCGACCACAGCCTGCTGGCGTATCCGTTCTATCGAGAGCCGCGCAACATACTCACGCTGTTCCGCATACGGCTGCGCGAGATAATCAAGGTCAATCTGCCGCCGGCACTGATACTGAGCGCAGGACTATGCGCGCTGCTGGCGCTGAGCGGCGGCGCGGACGCGGCCAGCTACATCGGCCTGATCGTATCGCTGCCATGCGTGAGCATATTCTTCTCGGCGCACTACCTGATGATGTACTACCTGCTGCAGCCGTTCACCATCGGCACCAAGCTCAAAGGCGGCCCGTACGTAGTGGTCAACAGCGTCGTTTACGCATTGACATACGCGATATCGCGCTTTTCGATGCCGATACCCACGTTCAGCCTGGCGGCGGGCGTGTTCTGCGTCACTTACTGCGTGGCCGCGTGCATCGCGGTATACCGGCGCGCACCGCAATCGTTCAAGCTGCGCGTGGAATGAGCCCGCCTGCGAGCGTTTGGCTTGCTGTTGCGCACACGCGAGCCGCGCTCAACATAAATCGCCGCGACAATGCGGCAGAGCATCAGTAGACCGGGATTATGCCCTCGGCCATGAGAGCGGTTTATGACCTGAGCGCATGCCCGGCTTGCTGCTATAAGCGCTTCCCGGAATGCAGCCGCTTACGCCAGGTCGCTCCTGCCGGTTTGAGCTTGCCGGTCGCATGACTTTCCGGCTATTACTGCGTGCTCATGCTCTGTAAGGTCGTCTATATGTCAAGCGCCGCCGCGACGTTCTGCCGCGGCGGCGCTCTGAGCCTGTATGTTAATAGTCAAATTCATGTTCGCCAACCGTGATGATACCATCACAATGCTCGCCCCGGTGCGGCCTGCGCAGCTCGATGAGATTCAAAACCGTGTACCCGCGCCGGCGCAGAAATGCTATCATCCGATGATTGTTGGGATGGACGTAATTATAGACCGTGTCGTCACCGCAGGCATCGGCTATGGACTCCGCCCGCTGATGCAGCGCGGATGCCACGCCCCGCCGGCGGTATTCCGGCCTCACATATATCGACTCGACCCATACGACCCCATCAGCTATCCGGCATACCACGTAACCCGCATATTCGCCATCCATCATTGCAGCGTAAACCGGCAATCCCGCGTCAATGTACTGCTCCATCTCCATGCGCCCAGCCTCATCATCGGGTGCGCCGGTTCTGCCCCTGAGCGCGCGCAGTTCGACCCGGAACATGGCCACCATGTGCGCCAATGCATCGTCGACCCGTTCTACCTTTCTGAGTTCAGCATCCACAGGCATTTCTCCTTTTGTACGCAGCGATTCCGACTTGCGCCGGCATAAGTATTGCGGCGCGCTCAGCTCACATGAACAGCACCAGGCTCACCGCCATGACCGCCATGCCCAGTATCAGTCCCCCCAACGCCCGGCGATGGCCGCCGTATTCACACGCCGCCGGCAGCAGCTCGTCAAACGATATGAACACCATTATGCCCGCCACGCCCGCAAATACCACCCCGAATACCGCGTCGTTCATGACCGGCATCAGCACCAGCCAGCCCAGCATCGCCCCGACCGGCTCGGCCAGCCCCGACGCCAGCGCCAGCCAGAACGCTTTGGCCCGACTGCCCGTCGCCTGGTAAACCGGCGCCGCGACCGCTATCCCTTCGGGTATGTTGTGAATCGCTATCGCCGCGACAATCGGTATGCCCAGCCCCGGCTCGTTCAATGCCGACACGAACGTGGCCAGACCCTCCGGAAAGTTGTGCAGCGCTATCGCCAGCGCCGTAAACGCACCCATGCGCATTAGCTCGGCCGGTCGCGCATCGTCGCACTGCGCCCGCTTCAACAGGCGCGCATCCGGCGTGGACGGTATGAACCGCTCCACCAACGCGATAAACGTCATGCCGCCAAACAGCCCCGCCGCCGTCGCCCAACCGCCCGGCTGTGCCCCCAGCTCCGCGCTGAGCGCCTCCTGGGCCTTGAGCAGTATCTCCACCAGCGACACATATATCATGACCCCTGCCGAAAATCCCAGGCTCACTCCCAGAAACCCACGGCTGTCTCGCCCCGCCGCCAGCGATATACCGCCGCCTATCCCGGTGCTAAGCCCGGCCAGCAGCGCAAGCATAAAAGCAGGTATGGCCCTGCTCATGTCAACCACCCCTCGATGCAGCGCAGCCGTGGTCCTCCGCAGAGAGCCACGGCTCGCACGCGTTTACTTTGCCGGTATAGCATATGTAGCGATGGGTGGTAGCGTGCGCGCGGCGCGGTCAATGGCGACAGAGCTATCGCCGCGGCACAGGCTATGATTAATAACGAACGGCGTTCTCCCGTCTGACGATTGATTCAAATTTGAAACCTGCGCGGGCGATTGACGCAGGGCTGACGCTCGCCTTGCGCAGACGTTGTACTCGGGACAAACCTTCGACTTGTCAAGACGTTGCGTTCAGGGCAATTCTTCGACTCGTACAGACGTTGCACTCAAGAAAACCATAGCCTTGCGCAGGCGTTGTACTCGGGACAAACCTTCGACTTGTCAAGACGTTGCGCTCAGGACAAACCTTCAACTCGTACAGACGTTGCACTCAAGAAAACCATAAGCCTTGTCCAGATGTTGTACTCAGGACAAACCATAGCCTTGTCCAGATGTTGTACTCAAGACAAACCATAGCCTTGTCCAGACGTTGCGCTCAGGGCAAACCTTCGACTCATACAAACGTTGCACTCAGGACAAGCCTTCGCCTTGTCAAGACGTTGCACTCAGGACGAGCTTTCTCATGAGCGCGAATAATCAATCATGGCAAACCCTCGCGTCGACATGCCTGTCGAACTTAATGCGAGCGCTCATACTCGGCACCACCGATGGCCCAGCGCAATATATGGCGCTGGAATTTGCAGCGCATCATCGCCGCAAATGGCCATGCTCCGCAAGCCCGCACGGGCATGGCGCCGCGAACCTGGACTGCGCTATACGCAGATCCATTCAACGTCCTGAGCCTCTGCATGCGTGGGCAGCGTAGTCTGACGGCGCATGTCGGCAATGGTGCCGTCGGGCACTACGTACTCGCGCGACTCATTGCGGCGCTGCTGTGCGTCCAGCGTCGTTTCCAGGTATATTACGCGCACCGCCGCACCGTAGCGCTCAAACAGCGATATCTGCCGCGCCCGCATCCAGGGCGTAAGGTTTGTCGCATTCCAGACAAACGGCCGGCGCGCGCGCAGGTGTTCGCGGGCCAGCTCGGTCGCAGCGTTGACCACAGGCCCCTGATACTCGCTCAGCGATATGCCCATGCGCAGGCGCAGTTCATCCAGCGATACTACCGGCAGTTGCGCCAGTTCGCGGCGTATGAATTCATCCTTGCCCGTGCCCGGCAGCCCGCTCATCAACACCACCGGCCCCCAGCCGGCATCGCCTGACGCACACCCGGGCGCCACGTCGCGCCCCGCCATGTACTCCCGCCGACTGTGCGCTGACTCAAACGCCCGCGGCCCGGTCAGACAACCCGCATCCGCCGCCAGCTCACGGAATTGCTCAATGGCCCGCAGCATCCGCCCGGCATCCTCGCACTCGCGGCCCCGCACGTCCGCTTCAGCCAGCAGCGCCAGCCCCTCCAGCGTGAATCCATGCGCCAGTTCACCCAGCGCTGCCAGCCGCGTCGCCTCGCGTTCGGGCTCGGCATGCCCGCTCAGATGCAGCGGCAGCGCGTGATGCTCCACCAGCGCGCATACGCATTCCCTGAACTCGACCGCCTCGGGCGTGCCGCACATCGCGTACTCATCCCACAGCAGTTCGCGCGCCAGCCGCGCGCCCGCATCCGAATGGCCGCGAGACGTCCAGCGTCCATCCTCCAGCCGCGTGCAGCCCGGCTTGCCCGCATCGTGCAGCAGCGCTGCCAGATATACCATCTGCCGCTGCCGCGGCGGCAACGCCTGCCAACCCGGCAGGGCCTCCAACACCGCACAGGTCATGCGCGTATGCGTCAACACATCGCCCTCGCCATGCGCCTGCGGATCCTGCGGCGTACCGGCCATGCGCCCCAATACCCAGCCCAGCGGGCCGTGCATCGCGCCGTCCCAGTCCATTGCATCCTGCGCGCCGCCAGGCAATCGGCGCACCAGCTCCTCATACGCGCACATCACGTGTACACCTCCTGCGCCAGCAACCGTAACCCTGACCGCTCAGCAGCCGGGGCTTGCGATCCCGCGCACGCAAGTGGGACTGTCGGACGCGCGCCGCTCGGACAATTCGAGCCAATCGGGCGGATTGCGCCGCGCTGGCGGGCCAAGTAGATTCGATGCGCCATTCTTCCCTGACGAGCCTGATCGAGCAGGCGCGCCATATGGCTCTGTAAGTCCATGTAACTCTGGCATCCCGCGCCATATGAGCGAGCCAAAGCCGCCCGGCAGCCGACGATTGCAGCTCCCAACCGCGCAAGGCTGCGTTGAACACGCATGTTGACTAAGCGCTTATGGCGACTGGACGTCTGAGGCTGTAACGCCGTGTCTTGATGTAACAGACTGCCGTTGGCCGCCGACAGTGCCGGCGCGCATGCCAATCCCATGCGACCCGGCCATAAACCGCAGCAACCGCCATATGCAGCCTCCATATTGGCGCTGTCATCGCGATTACACGCCGCAATACCTGTTATCAGCGCGCACTCCTCCGACAGCCGCGCCATATCCTCATCGCCCGATTGCCTCAGCTTTTCGGCGCACGGCATGCACGGGTAATTGACGATACCCCAGCCCATACGATTCCCCCTCAATGCCCGGTCGCCGCTGCGCGCGACGCCGCCGGGCCATTTGTATCTTCAACATTGTTTATATTATACAACACGGCGCAGTGTTGCGCAATAGCCATACGTGTCCCAGCGCACCCGACGCCAACCGTGCACCACCATTTACCGCGGCACACGGGCGATACTCAGCCCCCAATCGTTTCCAGCGCCGGCGACACCGCGCCATACATCATGCATGTATATTCATCTATGGTCAAAGCGCACTCATCCAGCGGTTGCCATTGCAAGCGCATATGCAAACAGTCTGCATCCAGTTGCGCAGCAGACGGCATTCCAGCAAGGCTTAGAGCAATACATCCGCATGGCGCGGCGTTGACGCATTGCACGATCCTTGCACGCTGTGCTTTATAAATGTATTTCGCAAGATCTGATTGACGGCGTTAGCATAGTGCCCTCGGCGCGGGGATAAAATCGCATATCATTTCCGCATCGCCTAGCTGTATAATGCAAAATCACAAGTTTTAACTAACCTGGTCAGTCTCATCCCAAGCAACAAGAACTATGTTGAATACTTTCAGACATGTATGCAACATGCCTCATGCGCCGTCGTTTCAGTGATGGCGCTACTGACATGCTGA
>DVNK01000013.1 GCA_018714445.1 Candidatus Fimadaptatus faecigallinarum
GCTATCCTTTTGACCTCTCATACGCTGAAAATCCGAGCTAAAAACATCCTCTTTCAGCTCGGATTTCTTTTTTGTCAACAGGCCCATATTATATACAATAAATAGTGGGCGGTAGCGCTGGATATTTGCGGCGCACAAGAAACCGTCAGCTGCCGGCGGCGCAAGCGGCGCGGGCTATTGTATAATTATAATATTATTTGTAGGAGGCGGAGATATGATAGACAGGAATATAGCCGAACAGTACGCCGCGAAACAGGTGGAATACTGCGTAAAAAATGATGATATAGACAGGGAATTGTATGCCAAGTTCGGCGTAAAGCGCGGCCTGCGCGATGAAAACGGCAATGGCGTGGTGACGGGTCTGACGCATATCTCCCAGGTGCGGGCGTTTGATACGATAGACGGCAAGCAGGTGCCCTGCGAGGGCGAACTGCTGTATCGGGGCTACGATATAAAGGAGCTGATAGCCGGCGCGCCCGACCGGCACGATCTGTTTGAAGAGGGCGTATATCTGCTGCTGTTTGGCGAACTGCCCACGCGCGCTCAACTGGAGGAGTTCAGAGGCGTGCTGGCGCAGAGCATGGCGCTGCCCAGCAACTTTACCAAAGACGTCATAATGAAGGCGCCGAGCGCCGACGTGATGAATACGATGACGCGCAGCATACTGACGCTGTCATCGTATGACGAACGCAAGGACGTGCTGGAGACCAGCAACGTGCTCAGGCAGTGCATAGAGCTGATAAGCACATTCTCGATGCTGGCAGTATACGGCTACCATGCATACAATTACTACGTGCGCGGCGACAGCATGTACATACACCGGCCCGATCCAGAGCTGTCGATAGCCGAGAATTTCCTCAGAATGCTGCGGCCCGACATGAAGTTCACGCCGCTGGAGGCGCAGGTGCTGGATATAGCGATGCTGCTGCATACCGAGCACGGCGGCGGCAATAACTCGACGTTCACGTTGCGCGTGGTGACGTCGGCGGCGTCGGACACGTATTCAGCGGTTGCGGCGGCTATGTGCTCGCTCAAGGGCCAGAAGCACGGCGGCGCCAACATAATGGTCATGGACATGATGGACGACATACGCAAGCACGTCAGCGACTTCGGCGACAAGGACGAGATAGCCTGGTATCTCGATAAGATACTCAACAAGCAGGCGTTTGACCACAAGGGCCTGATATACGGCATGGGCCATGCGGTGTACTCGCTGTCCGACCCGCGCGAAAAGGTGTTCAAGCGCTTTGTGCAGCGCCTGGCCGCCGAAAAGCACCGCGAGCATGACCTGGAGCTATATGAGAACATAGAGGAACTTGCGCCGCAGCTGATAGCCAGGCAGCGCAAGATATTCAAGGGCGTAAGCCCCAACGTTGACTTTTACAGCGGGTTCGTGTACGACATGCTGGGCATACCCAAGGAACTGTATACGCCGCTGTTTGCGGTGTCGCGCATAGGTGGCTGGAGCGCGCACAGGCTTGAAGAGCTGGTGACGGCCGACAAGATAATCCGTCCGGCGTACAAGAGCCTGGTGTCGCGCCGCGAGTACGTGCGCCGCGAAGACCGTTGAGGTATCAGCTGAATGTAAATAACCGCATGAGCTGTGCCCCGGCCGGATCAAGTCCGGTCGGGGCGCAAGCGTGTTTGTGAGAGGCCGGGGAAATGCGGGAGTATTCAACTCGTATCATAGTCGCGTCAATGGACGGAGCGTCCGCACCGGAGCTGAGCGCCAATGCGCCTACATGCGTGAAACCATATGCCGGTAGACAGTTTAGGCCTGAACATGTGAAAAGCGCCCCGCCCGGCTTGAATGCCGGCAGGGCGCTTTAATGCTGGATTGGCGCGCAAACGCATCATGCAGGTTGCGATATTTATCTGCCAGCGCGCGAACATTCAGCATGCGCTCAACCACCGTTCGTCAGCGTTCGCATTCAGAATGCGCTCAACCATCGTTCGTCAGCGCGCGAACACGCTGGTCAGATCGTAGTCGCCGTCGACCAGCTCGCGCACGAGCAGCGCGCGAATATATCCACGGTCAGTACTGGTGGAGTGTATGAAGTAGCCGTTGCGATAGTAGAAGCAGACCAGATATGTCATGCGGCTGGAGGTATGCAGCGCGATGGCGCGCGCACCACAGGCCCGGCATTCGTCTTCTACGCGCTTGAGCAGTATGCCGCCCAGTCCCGAGCCCTGGAACTCGGTCAGCACGCCAAAGCGGCTCAGGTACGCGACCGGCGCGTCCTGCCCGGGCAATATCTCGTAGCGCACGCTGCCTATCACGCGCCCGTCAAGCATGCCGACCAGCACGTGCTTGTGCGCAATGTCGCGGCGCACGTCGTCCGCAGTCTCCTTGAGTGCGCTCACCTTGTCGGAGCGGCCCAGATCCTGCTGGTACTTGGTGAACGCATTGTGCGTCACCTCATTTATCACCTCTGCGTCGGCCTCGACCGCCGGGCGCACGTATAATCCCCGCAGCTCCATGACTAAACACCTCTACTCACTTCATAAGCAATGCCATCGCAGCCTTCTGGGCATGCAGGCGGTTTTCGGCCTCATCGAACACGACGCTGTGCGGGCCGTCGATTACCGACGCAGCGACTTCCTCGCCGCGGTGGGCGGGCAGGCAGTGCAGGAATATCGCGTCGGGTTGAGCGTGGCTCATGAGCGCGTCGTCTACGCAGCAGCCGTCGAAGTCATGCTTGCGCTTTTCGATCTCGGCCTCCATGCCCATCGACGACCAGACGTCGGTATAAACGGCGTCGGCGCCCTGTGCGGCCTGGGCGTAGTCCTCGGTGATGAGCACTTCACTGCCGGCCTGCTTTGCGTTTTCCTGGGCCCATGCCACTATCTCGGGATCGGGCTGATAGCCCTTGGGCGAACCTATCGCCACGTTCACGCCCAGCTTGGAGCAGCCCAGCAGCAGCGAATGGCCCATGTTGTTGGCGCCGTCGCCAATGAATGCGAGCTTGAGTCCGGCGAGCTTGCCCTTGTGCTCGTATATGGTCATGAGGTCCGCCAGCACCTGGCAGGGGTGGAAGCGGTCGGTCAGGCCGTTTATGACTGGTATGCTGCCGTGCTGCGCCAGACCTTCGACGTCGGCCTGGGCAAAAGTGCGAATCATTATGCCGTCGATAAAGCGGCTCAGCACGCGCGCGGTATCGCTTATCGGCTCGCCGCGGCCCAGCTGTATGTCGCGGTCGGACAGGAACAGCGCCCGTCCGCCCAGCTGCTGTATGCCGACCTCGAACGATACGCGCGTGCGGGTCGACGACTTGGTGAATATCATGCCCAGCGTCTTGCCCTTGAGCAGTTCATGGGGTATGCCGTTGCGCTGCTTGAACTTGAGGCTCAGCGCGAGCGACAGCGTCTGGCAGATCTCGTCGGGGGTCCAGTCCTGTAGCGTCAGCAGATGCTTCTGAGCGAAGGCCTTTTGCGGAAAGTACGATTCGAGCTTCATATTATTCATTCTCCTTTGGCCGCGCGTGCGGCGGTTGTGTGAGGCGCGCCTGGGTGAACATCGTTAGATGCATCGCATGTACAGCCTGCAAAACTGTGCGTGGCGTTGCGGCCGATGCAGCGTAAGCGCGCCGGTATGTCAATCCGTATCAGCAGCCTGCCAGCACGTCGTCCAGCGCGTCCAGCAGTGCGTCCACCTGTGAGTTCTCGATAATCAGCGGCGGCACGAAGCGCAGCGTGTTGTGGCCGGCGCAGTTGCACAGGAATCCGCGCTCGAACAGGGCGCTCACGACCTGCTTGCCGGACACCTCGGCGGCCAGCTCCATGCCCAGCATCAGTCCCAATCCGCGCACGTCGCGCACGCAATCGTACTTGGATTTCAGCGCTTCCAGCCCGGCTTTGAAGTGTGCGCCGGTATCCAGTACGTGCTCGGCGAAACCGGGCGCGGTCACGGTCTTTATCACCGCCACTGCCGCCGCGCATGCCAGCGGATTGCCGCCGAACGTGCCGCCGTGGTCGCCGGGGGTGAACGCCTGGGCGACCTGTTCGCGGGCGATAGTCGCGCCCACCGGCACGCCGCCGCCCAGCGCCTTGGCCATCGATATTATGTCCGGCTCCAGGCCGTAGTTCTCAAAGCCGAAGAAGCGTCCGGTGCGATACACGCCGGTCTGTATCTCGTCGATTATCAGCAGAGCGCCGTGTGCGCGGCAGAGCTGCTGCACCTGATTGAAGTAATCCTGCGAAGCGGTTATCACGCCGCTTTCACCCTGTATGACTTCCAGCATTACCGCGCAGGTCGCGTCGGACACGCGCGCGGCCAGCGCGTCTATGTCGCCAAACGGCACGTGTTCAAAGCCGGGTATCAGCGGGCGATAGGGCTTTTGGTACTTTTCCTGGCCGGTGGCGGCGACGGTGGTCAGCGTGCGGCCGTGGAACGAGTCGCGCGCGGTTATGATCTGGGTGCGGTTGTCGCCGCGGTCATAAAAGTACTTGCGGGCGAGCTTTATCGCGCATTCATTGGCCTCGGCGCCGCTGTTTGACATGAACATGCGCTTTAGGCCCAGCGGGGCGGATATGCCCTTTATCAGCAGCTGTTCGAGCTCGGCCTGCTTTTCGATGTAGTAGATATTGGTGCAGTGGATGAGTTTGTCCACCTGTTCGTGCAGCGCCCTTGTCAGGGCGGGGTGAGCGTGGCCCAGCGAATTGACGGCTATGCCGGCCAGAAAATCGATATACTCGCGCCCATCGAGCGAGGTGAGCGTGGCGCCACAGCCGTGATCGAACGCAACCGGCACGCGGTCGCCGAACGTATTCATAAAGCACTCCTTGTCGAGCGCAATTATCTGTTCAAGCGTCATGTCAGTTATCCTCCTCCATGGTGACCATCGTGCCGATACCTTTGTCGGTGAATATCTCAAGCAGTATCGGATGCGGTATCGTGCCGTTTACGATATGGGTGCGCCCGACGCCGCCCAGCACGGCGTTTATGCAGCCCTGAACCTTGGGAATCATGCCGCCGGATATGACGCCCTCGTCTATGAGGCGGTTTATCTCGGACACGGTTATGCGCGATATCAGTGAAGTCTTGTCGTTGGGGTCCATGTATATGCCGTCGATGTCGGTCAGGAACATCAGCTTTTCGGCCTTGAGCGCAGCGGCGATCTCGCCGGCTACGGTGTCGGCGTTTATATTGTAGCTGTTGCCGTCCTTGTCGACGCCTATGGGGGCTATGACGGGTATGTACTCGTCGCGGGCGAGTATCTCAAGGAGCTTGGTGTTAATGTGGGTTATCTGACCCACAAAGCCCAGATCCACGCCATCGCGGGCGGGCTTCTTTACGCACTCTATGAGGTTGGCGTCCTTGCCGCACAGACCCAGCGAGTGCGCGCCCAGGCAGTTGAGCTCGGACACTATGTCCTTGTTGATCTTGCCCGAGAGCACCATCTGTACGACTTCCATGGTTGCGCCGTCGGTCACGCGCAGGCCACCAATGAACTCGCTCTTTATGTCCAGGCGCTTGAGCATGTTGTTTATGTCGGGCCCGCCGCCGTGGACCACTATCGGGTTTACGCCGACGTACTTGAGCAGCGTTATGTCTTCAAGTATCGCGTGGGTGAGCGAAGCGTCCACCATCGCGTTGCCGCCGTATTTGATGACCACCGTCTTGCCCGAAAGCCGCTGTATGTATGGCAGCGCCTCTATCAGTATGCGCGCCTTGCTAATCAGTTCGTTGTATACAGAATTCATTATATGCACTTCTTTCGTCGATATTGCGCCAAAGAGTGAATTTATTTTAGCATACGGCGAATAAAAATACAAGTAAAATCTGCGGCTCACAGCGTTAACAATTATTTAGCGTCAAGACTTGCCTAAAGTCGTGTAGTGGTGTATAATCAAGATAACAGCCGAGATACGGCGCGAAGATTTACGGGGGTGTTACGCATGGATCTTGAGATGCTCAAGCAACAGGTATACGAGGCGAATATGGAGCTGTTTCGCCGCAACATGATAATATATACATGGGGCAATGTGTCGGGTATAGATCGCAGCCGGGGGCTGGTGGTGATAAAGCCGTCGGGCGTGGCGTATGAGACTATGCGCGTGGATCAGATGGTGGTGCTGGACCTGGAGACCGGCAAGCCTGTGGAGAAGGGCCTGCGGCCGTCGAGCGACGCGCCGACTCATCTTGCGCTGTACCGAGCGTTTGACAAGATATCGGGCGTTACGCACACTCATTCGCCGGCGGCGACGGCGTTTGCGCAGGCGGGGCGCGAGCTGCCTTGCTACGGCACGACGCATGCGGATTACTTCTTTGGCACGGTTCCGGTGACGCGCTTCATGACCGCCGAGGAGATAGAGCGCGCATACGAGGCCGAGACCGGCACTGTTATTATAGAAGCGTTTGCCGGGCGCGAGCCCAGCCATTGTCCGGCGGTGCTGGTGCGTGGGCATGGGCCGTTCACCTGGGGCACCAGCGCGATGGACAGCGTGCACAATGCGGTCGTGCTGGAGGAGTGCTGCAAGATGGCCGCAACGGCGCTGGCGCTCAATCCGAACATGCAGGAGCTGCCCGCTGAGCTGCGCATGAAGCACTTCTATCGCAAACATGGTCCCAACGCGTACTACGGCCAGCGCTGAGCGAGCGCAGGCGTTCCCGGGACATGCTGCGGTCACAGCGCGCATCGCTGTGTCGAATGCCGCGGCGTGTCTCGGGGCATTCAGTTTTCGGTAATATAGCTGCGGATTCGAGCCGAAAAATGCATTTTTTTGCCGAACGTGGTCAAATCCAGTAAAATTAAGTGGTCGAAAAGCTGCCGGATTTGCGATAATCGATGGTCAATGGTTTATGCAGTGCTAACGCATTAACCTGCTAAATCATCAGAAAACACGGCCTGAAGGTTAAAAGACACACATGTATATGTGAGAGATGTATGAAATTAAGTGCATGATATTGACGTGTATGTGATCGATAGACAAAAAAGCGGGGGTATGACCGGAAAGTTAACAAAGGAATCGGATTTGGCGCAATTTGAACAGTTAGACAAAATGGCCGAATAAATGTAGCGCAAATATCGCCGGAATGCCAACGCAAAATGCCAAATTGACACAATGTGTTAATTTTGACGGCGACGGGCGGAATATGCTGGAATGCCGTTGAGGCGCCGCATAAGCGGGAAATTTGGCATGACGAATAAATCACCAATTTACAAAAGCATTCTTTGTGAGGTACTGACATATACAGAACGAATAAATACATGTATAATCTAGCTATCGGATGAGTCGACGGTGCTGGTCGGCTGCATCGCTATCATTAAGGAGGGCGTTAAACATGGCAAGTGTAACCCTGAAGCACATTTATAAGATTTATCAGGGCGGTGTTACCGCAGTTAGCGATTTTACTCTTGATATAGAGGACAAGGAATTTATCGTTCTGGTCGGACCTTCCGGCTGCGGTAAGTCCACCACCCTGCGCATGGTCGCCGGCCTGGAAGAGATCTCGGAAGGCGAGCTCTACATAGGCGACAAGCTGGTAAATGACGTCGCTCCTAAGGATCGCGATATAGCGATGGTTTTCCAGAACTACGCTTTGTATCCGCATATGACCGTGTACGATAACATGGCGTTCGGTCTGAAGCTGCGCAAGACCCCCAAGGCTGAGATCGAAAAGCGCGTGCGCGAAGCTGCCAAGATACTGGACATCGAGCACCTGCTCAGCCGTAAGCCGAAGGCTCTGTCCGGTGGTCAGCGCCAGCGCGTCGCCCTGGGCCGCGCAATAGTCCGTGAGCCTAAGGTCTTCCTGATGGACGAACCTCTGTCCAACCTGGACGCCAAGCTGCGCGTGCAGATGCGTACTGAGATAACCAAGCTGCATCATCGCCTGCAGACGACCTTCATCTACGTTACCCATGACCAGACCGAGGCTATGACGATGGGCTCGCGCATAGTCGTCATGAAGGATGGCTTCATCCAGCAGGTCGATACTCCTCAGAACCTGTACGACTATCCGGGCAACCAGTTCGTCGCTGGCTTCATAGGCAGCCCGCAGATGAACTTCTTCACCGTCAAGCTGACCAAGACCGGCGACGGCGTGTACGCCGTGTTCGGCAACAACAAGGTGAAGATCCCCGCCGGCAAGCTGCAGAAGTTCGTGTCCGACAGCTACATCGGCAAGGAAGTATACATGGGCATCCGTCCCGAGAACATCCATGACGACGCCGCTTTCATAAGCAACTCGCCTGACAGCGTCATAGACGTTGACGTCGAAGTCGTCGAGCTGATGGGCTCCGAGACCTACCTGTACCTGAAGACCACCGGCAAGGATGGCAACATCGTCGCCCGCGTTGACCCGCGCTCTGTGTCCCGCACCGGCGACAAGATCAAGGTCGCGTTCGATGTGAATCGCCTGCACTTCTTCGACAAGGACACCGAGGCCACCATACTGACCCGCTGATCCGAGTTGAACTGTCGTTAAATTATATCCGCGGCTTGGGAGTCTGTGCTCCTGAGCCGCGTTTCTTTGCGTGGAGTGAAGGTCGATGTTCTTGGTGCCGGCTGTGCGGATGGGCGCTGTGATCCATGCAAATGCGCACGCGGATGCGGCCGGCCCGAAGTTATCCAAAAGCCATAAATTGTACAATGCTTAACTAAAACTCAAAGCAGAATTCTGCTATACATGATATAAATAAACGCTTACTCAAGGTAAAATTATATTGTGGTGATATACCGGTGCGCAGGTGCTTGCAGCTTGGCACGGCGCGCTTTACGACGTGCGCCCGCTTATGCGCGGCGGAAGGAGTTTAATGTGTTTCTGGATAAGCGATTGTTCACGCAGATAAGCCAGGTGCTTTCAAGGATATCATTGCCGGTGACGGTGATGGATGATACGGGGCGCGTGCTGTTGCCCGACGATCTGGATCGTGTGCTGCCGTTGCCGCAGCATGGTCTGGACGTTCCCGGTCAGCCGCTGACGATGGGCCAGTATGTGTTGGTGCGCACCGATTCAAATCCCGTGTTGGTGCTCAGCGTGCAGGGTCAGGGTCAGGCCGCGGTGGATTGCGCCACGCTTGCCGGCGCGCTGATATCGGCGATAAGCCGCAACATGGTGCCGCACGCTGACCGCGAGGATGCGCTGCGCAGCATATTGCGCGAGGAGATAGAGGGCGCGGAACTCGAGTCGCTGGCGCAGGAGTACCATATGGACCTGGATAAGACCCGCAGCGTGATAACGATGCACCTGGTAAATGTCGATGCCGAAACCATACAGCAGGTGCTCAGCGACGCGATGCAGTGGCTGGGCAACGATATGATGGTCGAGATGGACCGCCATACGCTGGTGCTGATAAAGACAATGGACGAGCTGCACTCGTTTGAGGATATGGAGCAGTTCGCGCTCGCCGTGCAGAATACCCTGATGGCTGAGACGAATTACCATGTGCTCATTGGCCTGGGCGATCCCAAAAAGAGCCTAAGTCAGTTGGGCGAGTCATTCCGCGAGAGCCGCCGCGCGATAGACGTGGGCCGCGTGTATGCGCCTGAGGATGGCGTGTATGTATATCGCCGGCTGCTGCTGGAGCGCTTCCTGGCCGATGTGCCGCGCGATATGGGCCTGCGCTATAACGCGATGATGTTCAACCGCAAGACGGCGCGGCTGTTTAACGAGGAAATGATACATACAATAGAGAAGTTCTTCGAGAACAGCCTGAACCTGAGCGAGACTGCGCGTCAGCTGTACATACACCGCAATACGCTCGTGTATCGCCTCGATAAGGTACAGCGCATAACCGGGCTGGATCTGCGTGCGTTTGACGACGCTGTGACATTCAAGATGATGATGCTGTTGGGCAAGTCGGGTATGGAAAAGACCC
>DVNK01000014.1 GCA_018714445.1 Candidatus Fimadaptatus faecigallinarum
ACATACATTGAGGCAAGAATAAGTGAGTATTATAAGGCAGCATTGACATCGGTCACTATCAATATGGACGGTGGCTCATCAAAACCTGACGGGCGCATAGTATTGGTTTACTGCGAATGGACGGCAAAAAACTATTTGGATACAACAAAAGAAATGCTGGAAATGTATAGCGATGATATGGCAGCAGCTTTGTCCGAGGAATATGACAATATAACTTCTATATGTATTTTCTGGGAGGTGCCATATCATGTCAGTAAAGATATAGCAGCAAAGTACACATATAGGTGCACGAGTGGATATGCGTATTTGACGGACGTCTTTGGTCCACTGTATTTTGATGGAGATTAGCGGACAATGATATTTGTAACACGGAAGTGATTGCAAATATAGCGCGGAGGATATATGTTTATAGCCGATGGCTGGAAGGACTACGAAGTGCTGGACACCGGCGGCGGCGAAAAGCTCGAGCGCTGGGGCAATATAACGCTGCGCCGGCCCGACCCGCAGGTGATCTGGCCGCAGCAGCGGCCCGAGCTGTGGCGCACGGCTGACGCGTGGTATCACCGCTCCAGCAGGGGCGGCGGCGAATGGGAGTTCAGGCGCAAACTGCCCGAACGCTGGCAGGTCAAATACCGCGATCTCAAGTTCTATGTGCGCCCGACCAATTTCAAGCACACCGGGCTGTTCCCCGAACAGGCGGTCAACTGGGACTGGATGCGGGGCCTCATAGAGCAGCGCGGCGGTGCGAAGGTGCTGAACCTGTTTGGCTATACCGGCGGCGCGACGGTGGCGTGCGCGCGCGCGGGCGCCGAGGTCTGCCATGTAGACGCTGCCAAGGGCATGGTGCAGTGGGCGCGCGAAAATCGCGAGCTCAGCGGCATACCCGAGACCAGTGTGCGCTGGATAATCGACGACGCGCTCAAATTCGTGCAGCGCGAAAAGCGCCGCGGCCGCACATATGACGGGCTGCTTATGGACCCGCCGTCGTATGGCCGGGGGCCGGGCGGCGAGGTGTGGAAGCTGGAGGACGAGCTGTACGGACTGGTTGAGGAGTGCGCCGGAGTGCTGAGCGACCGGCCGCTGTTCTTCCTTATAAATTCGTATACGACCGGACTGCAGCCTGCGGTGCTGGACAACATGCTGCGCATGACGGTGAGCGCGCAGTATGGCGGACGTGTGAACGCGCAGGAGGTCGTGCTGCCGGTTACGGCGGGCGGCGTGCTGCCGTGCGGCGCGAGCGGGCGCTGGCAGGCAGATGACTGAGTATCGCGCGGGCAGGTACCGCATAGGCATAATATATGAGGACAACCACCTGCTGGTGGTTGTAAAGCCGCCCAACATGCCGGTGCAGGCCGATTCGTCGGGCGACCTGGACATGCTGACGGCGCTGAAGGGCTATATCAAGGACAAATACGCAAAGCCCGGCGAGGTGTTCCTGGGGCTGTGTCACCGGCTGGATCGACCGGTCGGGGGCGTGATGGTGCTGTGCCGCACGTCCAAGAGCGCCGAGCGGCTCACGCGCCAGTTCGCCCAGCACACAGTGGATAAGGTATATCTGTGCGCTGTGCGCGGCGCGCCGGAGGGCGTGCTGGTGTTGGAGGACTGGCTTGTCAAGGATGCGCATGGCATGGTGCGCGTGGTGGCGCCGGACGCGCCGGGCGCCAAGCTTGCCCGGCTGGAGGCGACGCCGCTGGCGCGCGCAGGCGAGCTGACGCTGATGCAGGTCAGGCTGTTCACCGGGCGCTCGCACCAGATACGCGTGCAGCTGAGCCATGCGGGATATCCGCTGTGGGGCGACAACCGCTATGGCGGCGGGCAGCCCGGCCAACAGATAGCGCTGTGGGCGACGCACCTGGCGCTGGATCACCCGACGCAGCGCGACCGGCGGATGTTCGACTGTCCGCCGCCCGAGGCAGAGCCTTGGCAGCGCTGGCGCATTTGCGTAAAAGATGGTATAATAAGCGCTGAAGAACGCACCTGAGCGCCGCGGGCCGACCGGGCAGCGCGGCGGGCGGATCGATGGCTGTATTTCAGGCGTACGTCTGTGCGGCAGGCTGACGGTAGCGCGACAGGCGTACGACTGTTCTGCGGATTGTCGGTAGCGCGGCAAGCGTAAGACCGTGTTGCGGATAGTCGGTAGCGCGACAAGCGAAAAACCGTGCCGCGGATAGTCGGAAGTGCGGCAAGCGTATGACCTTGCTGCGAGTTGCTGGCGGCGCGACCGGCGTAAATCCGTGCGTTGGGCCTGCGCCTGCCTTGCGTACGGGCGCGGGGTAAATTCGATGCCGCAAGGGTGCGCGGGAGGTGGCGTATGAGCCGGGAGGCAGGACTGAGCCGGCGCGGGCTGGCGTTTGTGTCGTGCATGGTGGGTATGCCGCTGTGCGCGTACATACTGCCGGGCGTACACGTGGAGCCGGTGTACATGTCGGTGTTTCTGGGGATGGTGCTGGGGGTATTCTTTTTGCTGGTGCGACCGGTGGTAAAGCTGCTGACGCTGCCGGTGGGATGCCTTACGCTGGGGCTGTTCTCGATAGTCATCGACACGGCGGCGATATTCATAATGAGCCAATACATACCCGGGTTTAAGCTGGATGGTCCGGAGTGGGCGCTGGCGATAGCGGCGATACTTACTGTATTGCGCTGTCCGGCGCTGCGGTGAAAGGGGGATGAAGTATGCGCGTGCAGGTGTCGCGCGAGGCGCTTATGGGCGGCGGCGTGATGGGCGAGATGTATCTGGGCGACAGCCTGGCGCTGGCCGACAAGCTCAAGGGCAAGTATGCCGGGCGCGTGCAGTGCGTGTACCTGGATCCGCCCTTCTTTACAGGCGAGACGTACAGCGTGCGGGTGCGCGTGGGCGAGCGCGAGTGGCGCAGCGGCGCGGGCACGCTGAAGCTGAGCGCATATTCGGACAAGTGGAGCGGCGCGCAGCAGTATCTGGATGCGATGCGCGCGCTGCTGGAGCTGGCGCGGGAACTGCTGGGACCTACGGGCGTTATATTCCTGCATGTTGACTGGCGGATGCACGCGCGGCTGCGGCTGCTGATGGACGAAGTGTTCGGCGAAGATAACTTCCTAAACGAGATAATCTGGACGTATCAGACCGGCGGACGCGCGCGCAAGTACTTCTCGCGCAAGCACGATGTGATATTGTTCTACCGCAAGGGGCCGGAGTATCAGTTCCTGATAGAAAACGTGCCGATATCGCGCACGGACGCGCGCCGCAATCACATGAAGCGGCAGGTCGACAAGGACGGCCGCGTATACCGCACGATAAAGTCGGGCGGCAAGGTATACAAGTACTATGACGACGATCCGGTCTATCCGGGCGATGTGTGGGACGACGTGTCCCATCTGCAGCAAAAGGATCCGCAGCGCACCGGCTATGACACTCAAAAGCCGCTCAAGCTGCTGGAACGTGTGGTGCTGTGCTCGACCAAGCCGGGCGACATAGTGTGCGACCTGTGCTGCGGCTCGGGCACGACGCTGGAGGCTGCGGCGATAAACGGCCGCAATTTCCTGGGCGTGGACCTCAGCCCGCTGGCGCTGCAGATCGCGCGGCGCCGGCTGATAGGCAACCGCGTGAACCTGCACATGCCCGCAAGCGAAGGCACGCCCGATATGGAGCTGAGCGTTATGATGGGCGTGGGCAACTACGAGTGCGACCTGCGCGCGTTCCGGCTGGAGGACGGTCTGGGCGAGCGCGAGTTCGAAGGGTTGGATGCGGTGACCTGCTGGTCGGGCGGGTATATAAATGACGACGCGTTTTATTCATACGTGCACGATTCGCGCACCAAGCAGCATCCCATGTTGGATGCGCATCTGTCGATACCGGTCTGGGACGGCCGGCCGGCGGTGCGCGTGGAGGACGTGTACGGGCGGGCGTTTTACTATCTGCTGGACGTGTGACCTTATAGCGATACGCGCGCGTGGCGCGACGGGGGAATCAAATGGGAATAAACACCACCGGTTATTGGGCGCTGGTAATGCGCGCGCTTATGGAGACCGGCGACATAGCCTCGGTCTATACTCAACTTGAAAACCCGGACAACTTCTACATAGGCTACATTGCGCATATGTCGGCGCGCCACTTTGCGATGCGCGTGATGGACATTGACGGCGCGCACGACGGCTGGCTGATAGGCCGTAACTCGGACGTTATGCAGGTCGTGGCCGGCGACGATTACGAGGTGCGCATGAAGTGGCTGGAAACGCTGCTGGGCCGGGATGCGCCCGCCGATCCGCTCGCCGCGCAGTCGGGCGAAGACCTGTTTGCCGACTACGCGCGCGCGGCGCAGGCTAAGGATATGGTGATAACTGTATGGCCTGAAGGCGCTGAGGAGGAACTGACCGGCTTTGTGCGCGCAGTGGATGACCTGCACATTACGCTGGAAGCGCTGGACTTCTTTGGCCAGAGCGCGGGCGAGCGCGTGGTGGGCCTGACGCAGATAGAACTGATGAGCCTGGATGCGCCCGAAGAGCGCATGTTTATGCGGATGCATGCAAACGTGTCGCCCATGGCGCCGCTCAAACTGCTGTAAATTAGCTGGGATCACAGCCCGCATGCTGCATAAAAATAGCATTTTTTGCCGATGCGGGGCGCTTTTTGCAGGGCGTGAAGTGTTAAGTGGCGAAAAAATTTATGGCGGGCATGGTCCAGCGCGGCTGTGCGAGCGCGCGTCGGTGGATAAATTAACAATCGGACTGTATAATAGCCGGTAAACCTAAGCGAAAAAGGAGTGAGATACTTGGCAAAGGTTACTGTGGACGAGCAGAGGTGCAAAGGCTGCGGCCTGTGTGCGCTGGCCTGCCCCAAGAAGATAATGGCGCTGTCCAAGACCAAGATAAATTCCAAGGGCTATCGCCCGGCCGAATGCGTCGATCCGGACAAGTGCATAGGCTGTGCGTTCTGCGCTACGATGTGTCCCGATACGGTAATCACGGTGGAAAAGTAAGGAGGGGAAACCCCAATGGCAAAGATGCTTATGAAGGGCAACGAAGCCGTGGCCGAGGCCGCCATACAGGCAGGCTGCCGGTACTTCTTCGGTTACCCGATAACGCCTCAAAATGAAATACCCGAATACATGTCGGCGCGGCTGCCCAAGGTGGGCGGCACGTTCCTGCAGGCAGAGAGCGAAGTCGCGGCGATAAATATGGTGTACGGCGCGGCGGGCGCGGGCGCGCGCGTTATGACGTCCTCGTCCAGCCCGGGAATCAGCCTCAAGCAGGAAGGCATATCGTACATGATCGGCGCGGAGCTGCCGGCGGTCATAGTAAACATGGTGCGCGGCGGCCCCGGACTGGGCTCGATACAGCCTGCGCAGAGCGACTACTTCCAGGCGACCCGCGGCGGCGGCCATGGCGACTATCGCACTCCGGTGTTCGTGCCTGCGTCGATACAGGAGGCCGTGGAGCTGACCCAGCGCGCGTTCGACGTGGCTGACCAGTACCGCAATCCGGTAATCGTCATGGGCGACGGCATGATCGGCCAGATGATGGAGCCGGTCGAGATGCCCGACTACAAGCCGCGCGAGCTGCCGCCCAAGACCTGGGCGACCACTGGCTGGTCCAAGGATATGGGCATACCGCGGCGCATAATCAACTCGCTGTACATCGAGGCCGACGTGCTCGAAAAGCATGTAGCCAAGCTGATGCAAAAGTACGCCGAAATCGAAAAGAACGAGTGCATGGTCGAGGAGCAGTTCGTGGACGACGCCGACATAATCATCGCGGCGTACGGCACGACGGCGCGCATCTGCCTGACCGCGGTGCGCCAGGCGCGCGCAGCGGGCATCAAGTGCGGCCTGATCCGTCCGATAACCGTGTGGCCGTTCCCGAGCGCGAACTATCGCAAGGCTGCCGAGCACGCGCGCGCGATGCTGTGCGTCGAGATGAGCTGCGGCCAGATGATAGACGACGTGCGCATAGCGGTCGAGGGCAAGTGTCCGGTATCGTTCTATGGGCGCACCGGCGGCATGATACCCACCGTGCGCGAGGTGTACGCCGAGATAGAGAAACTCAACGCGGCCCGGTAAAAGCGGCCTGAACGACTCAAGAAGATTGGAGGCCTATTGATGGCGATCGTATTTAAGAAAACCTCCATGCTGACTGATACGCCGCTGCATTATTGCCCCGGCTGCACGCATGGCATAATACACCGGCTGGTCGCCGAGGCGATAGAGGAGCTGGGCATGGCCGATAAGGCCATAGGCGTGGCGCCGGTCGGGTGCGCGGTGTTCGCGTACAACTACTTCAACTGCGACATGCACGAGGCGGCGCATGGCCGCGCGCCCGCAGTGGCGACCGGCATAAAGCGCGTGCGTCCGGACAACCTCGTGTTCACCTATCAGGGCGACGGCGACCTGGCGTCGATAGGCGCGGCCGAGATAACCCACGCCGCCACCCGCGGTGAGAAGATAACCACGATATTCGTAAACAACGGCATCTACGGCATGACCGGCGGCCAGATGGCCCCGACGACGCTGGTGGGCCAGGTGACCACTACCTCGCCCTATGGCCGCGACCCCGAGGTGTGCGGCTATCCGGTAAAGGTGTCCGAGATGCTCAGCCAGCTCAACGGCCCGGCGTACATCGCGCGCGTGTCGGTGCACGACGTAAAGCACATCCGCGAGGCCAAGAAGGCCATTATCAAGGCGTTCGAGGCACAGATACAGGGCAAGGGCTTTGCGATGGTAGAGGTGCTGTCGACCTGCCCGACCAACTGGGGCATGACGCCGCAGGAAGCGCTCAAGTGGGTCGAGGAAAAGATGATACCCTACTACCCGCTGGGCGTATACAAGGAGGTGTAAGCGGTGGAACAGCGTATAATGATAGCCGGATTCGGCGGCCAGGGCGTGCTGCTGATGGGGCAGCTGATAGCGCAGGGCGCGATGGATGAGGGCAAGTTCGTCAGCTGGCTGCCGTCCTACGGCCCTGAAATGCGCGGCGGCACGGCCAACTGTTCGGTAGTCGTGGGCGACGAGCCGGTCGGTTCGCCGGTCGTGACCGAGCCCGACGTGGCGATAATCATGAACAAGCCTTCGCTCATCAGCTTTGAGAAGGCCGTAAAGCCCGGCGGAGTGCTGCTTTACAACACTTCGCTGATAGACCAGAAGCCCACCCGCACCGACATAACCGTCGTCGAGGTGCCGTGCAACGACATCGCCGCGGAGCTGGGCAACGCGCGCGTGGCCAATATGGTCATGCTGGGCGCGTACTGCCGCGCGGCGGGCCACATAGCGCTCGAGTCGGTAGAGGATGCGATGCGCCATAAGCTCGGCGAAAAGAAAGCTCACCTGATGCCGATAAACCGTCAGGCGCTGGACAGAGGCGTGGAGTGCGTAAAGTAAAGCGCAGTGCGCGCATGTGCGCGGCGGCGTGAGGAGCGGGGCCTGGCTGGCGGCGATGCCGTGCGGCTGGGCTCCGCGCGTTTTTGTCAAGTGTGACCAGGCCCGACGCCATGGCGTGGGCAGATCAGAGGAGGTACGATGCGGTGAAGCTCAGCGACATAAACATAAGGGATCCGTTCATACTGCCCGACGGCGGCAGATATTACATGTATGGCACGCGGGGACGCGAGGCATGGGGCGGCAAGTGCACGGGATTGGATGTGTACGTGAGCGACGACCTGGAAAACTGGACCGAGCCGCGCGAAGCGTTCACGCGCCCGGCGGACTTCTGGGCCGATGAGAACTTCTGGGCGCCTGAGGTGCACAAATACGGCGGCCGGTATTACATGCTGGCCAGCTTTAAAAAGGACGGCGTGTGCCGCGGCACGCAGATACTGGCGGCCGACTCGCCCGAAGGGCCGTTTACGCCGCACAGCGATGGCCCGGTCACGCCGCGCGACTGGGAGTGCCTGGACGGTACGCTGTACATAGAGGACGGCGTGCCGTACATGGTGTTCTGCCACGAGTGGCTGCAGGTGCATGACGGCGAGATGTGCGCGCTCAGGCTGAGCGATGACCTCAAGTGCGCGGTGGGCGAGCCGGTAGTGCTGTTCCGCGCGTCCGAGCCCGAGTGGGCGATAAAGGGCGCGGATAACTATGTGACCGATGGGCCGTTCATGTACCGCACGCAGGGCGGCAAATTGCTGATGATCTGGTCGAGCAGCGCGGCGCAGGGCTACTGCGAGGCGATATCGTACGCCGAAGACGGCAAGCTGCTGGGCAAATGGCGGCACGACCCGCGGCTGCTGTTCGAGCGCGATGGCGGCCACGGCATGATCTTCCGCACGAACGATGGCCAGCTCAAGTTTACGCTCCATCAGCCCAACAGCAACCCCGACGAACGTCCGCATATTATCGACCTGGTCGAGCGTGACGACACGCTGTACGCCGGTTGACAGGCGCGCGTGCCGCCCGGCTTCTAGCGATGCGCCTTGAGGGACTGGCACGATGCGCCAGGCAGCCATATATGCGGACAGGCAAGCGGTATGCGCAAGCCGCTGGAAAGCGCGAAGCGTTGAGTCGCAATGTATGCAGAAAAGCGCGCAAGTCCCAAATGCATAAAGGCAAGCGATGCATACAAGCTGTTGGAAAGCGCGAAGTGTTGAGTCGCAATTATGCATAAAAACGCGCAAGTCCCAAACGCATAAAGGCAAGCGATGCATACAAGCCGTTGGAAAGCTCGAAGCGTTGAGTCGCAATGTATGCAGAAAAGCGCACAAGTCCCAAATGCATAAAGGCAAGCGATGCGTACAAGCCACTGGCATGCGCGAAACGTTGAGCTGTGTACGGCGCTAAGTGTCAAGACATTGACGCCAAAGCATGGACAATGCATACCGCATGGAACGCGATAAGTCTAGCAATAAATGAGGGCCACCTGCTGAATAGTCACAGCGGGTGGCCCGGTTTGCATCGGATAGATGCGCGTCAGGCGCGCGTAGAGTCGAGTATTGCTTCAACGGTCTTGGGCAGATACCACCTCAGCGCGTTGCGGTCAAGCAGTGCAAAGTGTTCGTCGCCGCGGTCGAAGTAACCGTTGTCCCACCACACGCACGGTATGCCCAGCGCGCGCGCACGGCTCAGAAATGCTTTTGCCCACTGCGCGTTGTCGGCGTCGTTGCGGGCGCCGTCAGGCAACGGCTTGCTTTCTGCGCCGTACTCGGTCAGCATAATCGGCAGGCCCAACGGCAGCGCATGCCTGCGCAGTGTGTCGAATGTGCGCTCTATGGCGGCTTCGACATCGGCGTCAAAGCGGCACAGGTTGTGCGCGGGATCGTGCGCGAACGCATACTCGGGCGGGCAGTACGCGTGCAACGACAGCATAAGGTTCGGATCGTCAGGCACGATCAGGCTGTCCAGGCCGACCTCGGTTATCTGCGCGCCGCAGGTGGTTATCAGCAATCCGCGCTGAGCGTTTCGGCCGCCGGTTGCGCGCACGGCCTCTACGAATGCGCGGTTGAGCGTGTTTATGCCGCGGCGCGTCGGCGCGTCGCCGCCCAGCCACTCGTCGGGCGCGCCCTGCACCCGCGGCTCGTTCATGCCCTCAAACAGCAGGCGCTCGTCCATGTCGGCGAAGTACTCGGCTATCTGCCGCCACAGTGCCGTAAAGCGCGGCTCGGCCAGACTGAGCCTGTCGGGCGAAGGGTTGAGCCAGCCGCACTCATGATGCGTATTTATTATCACGTACATGCCCGCATCCAGCCCCCATTGCGCCACCTCGCGTACCCGCGCCAGCCAGTTCGCGTTGACGCGATATGCCGGAGCCGCGCCTATGTTTTCGTCCCAGGTGACCGGTATGCGCAGTATGTCGAAGCCTGCATCGGCTATGAACGCTATCATGTCGCGGGTCGTGCGGGGGTTGCCCCAGCCGGTCTCGCCGCCGGTCGCGTCGAATGTGTTGCCCAGGTTCCAACCAGTGCGCAAGCTGCTTACGTCTATCATGCTCATCCCTCCTGTTTGCGCGCCTTCAGGGCGCCGCGCTCGTTTGATTACATTATAGCGCTTTACGTCTCCATAATCAATAAATTTTTCGCGATTGGCGGTTTTTTTTGCATCTTGAGCGCGAAATGTGAATTGCCGGCAAAATCTGAGCGTAGATATTGATTTTGCACAAAAAAGCGATTACAATGCTTATGTGATATGGAGGAGTTATATGGCTAAAATACGCGAGCGGATAGTGATACAGAAGGTCGCGCGGCTGTCGATCGTGATAAATGCAGCACAGATACTGCTGATGGTGGGCATAGCGCTGGCGGTGCTGTTTGGCGACAGCGTTGTGATATCGAGTTATTATGTAAAGGCGATAATTGTGATAGCGGCGTGCGTGGTGGCATGGGGCGCGGCGGTGGACATACGTGAGGCGCTGATGGCGCGGCGGGCGACAACGCGCGTGGACATGTTGCGCGAGGCAATGGGTCAGCTCGAGAACCTGAACGTGACGCTGCGCGGGCAGCGGCACGACTTCATGAACCACTTGCAGGTAGTGTACAGCCTGATGGAACTGGGCGAGTACGGCGAGGCAATGGATTACATAGAGCGCACGTTCGAAGACATACTTTCGGTATCCAGCGTGATGAAGACGTCCTCGCCGGCGATAAACGCGCTGCTGATGGCCAAGACCAGCGACGCGCGCAACAATGGCATAGATCTGCAACTCAAGATAAATTCACCCTATGCCGACCTGCCGATGGAGAGCTGGGAGATGTGCCGGGTGCTGGGCAACCTGCTGGACAATGCGATAGACGCTCTCAGCGGCGTGACAAAGCCGCGCATAGAGGTCGAACTGACCGAGAACCTGCACAGCTACGGCTTTAGGGTGTTCAACAACGGCCCGGCAGTGCGGCCGGAGCATCGAGACCTGATATTCCAGACCGGCTTTACGACCAAGTCGACCGGCACCGGTATGGGCCTTGCGATAGTGCGGCAGATAATGCGCGACAACGGCGGCGATGTGGTGCTGGAGACCGGCGGTGCGGGCACGGCGTTCATAGGCACGCTGCCCAAGCATCCCGCGACCGACGCCGCGCGGCCGGCTGAAGGAGATGGGCAGCAGTGACGCAGGTTTTACGGAGTGATGAGCATGGCGGTTCCGAAAATTTCTCATGTAACAAAGCCTGTCCTGACACTGTTATCGGATGGCGCTGAGCATACGGCCAAAGAGATAAGGGAATACGTTGCCGGTGTGCTTAATTTGCCGCAATGTGATATAGACGAGCTGCTTCCAAACGGGAGGCAGACGAGATTCAGTAACAGAATAGGCTGGGCGTGCATGTATTTAAAAAAGGCAGGATTGGCTGAGAATGTAGCGCGCGGTACATTTGTGATTACAGATGAAGGCGCAAACGTCATTCGGCAGAATCCGCCGCTTATCGATGAAGCGTTCCTGATGCGGTACGATTCGTTCAGGCAGTTTCTTCGACCGACGACGACAGGCGCAGACGAGGCACAGCCCGGTGAAAGCACGAATGCGCCCGACCAAATTGACGCTGACGACGACTCCACCCCCGACGACGCGCTCGAATCCGCGCTGGAGCGGATAAACCGCACGCTGATAGACGACCTGCTGGCCGAGGTGATGCGCCTGACGCCGATAGCGTTCGAGCGTCTGGTGCTGGATCTGATGGCGCGCATGGGCTACGGCACGTTCGAGAACGCCGCGACGATGACCGCTGCCACCGGCGACGAGGGCATAGACGGCATAATAATGCAGGACAAGCCGGGCTTTGACCTGATATACGTGCAGGCCAAGCGCTGGGGGCCGGAGCATATCGTGGGCCGGCCGGAGGTGCAGGCATTCGTGGGCGCAATAGCCGGACGCAGCGGCAAGGGCCTGTTCGTGACCACGTTGCGCTTCACCCAGCAGGCGGAGGAATACGCGCGCGCACGGCATGTGGTGCTGATGGACGGCGAGCGACTGGCGCGCTGCATGATGGAGTACAACTTTGGCGTGGTCACCCGGCGCACGCTCGAGGTAAAGGCAATCGACGCGACCATGTTTGAAAATTACTAGGACTTATAATGACCACGCATGGTTTTCGGCAAATCTGGCGCTATGCCATATATGCCAGCACCAGTGTTTTAAACGTTAGCAAAGTCAACAATTCGAAGCCCCGAACTGTATGAGCGATGGACGAATACCCGCATTGACGGCTGTAAGGAGTGCGACAATATGATGACCAATGCCGGATTTGACACGATACGCCACGACGTCGACCTGTGCGTGGTTGGCGGGGGACTGGCGGGACTGTGCGCGGCGGTTGCGGCGGCGCGGCACGGCGCGCGCGTGGCGCTGATGCAGGAACGCCCCATGCTGGGCGGCAACGCGTCCAGTGAGATACGCATGTGGGTGTGCGGCGCACACGGCGCCAATAACCTGGAAACCGGCCTGCTCGAGGAGCTGAAGCTCGAGAACATGTACCGCAACCCTGACCGCAACTACTCGATATGGGATGGCGTGATGTACGAGCTGGCGCGCAACGAGCCCAACATAGAGCTGCTGATGAACTGCTCGTGCCTGGACTGCGAGATGGACGGCGACGCGGTGCGCAGCGTGCGCGGCTGGCAGCTGACGACGCAGACGTTCCATGAGGTCACGGCGCGAATATTCGCGGACTGTTCGGGTGACAGCGTGCTGGCGCCGCTGACCGGCGCGGAGTTCCGGGTGGGCCGCGAGGCGCGCGCCGAGTTCGGCGAGGACATAGCGCCCGAGGTCGCCGACCGCCGCACGATGGGCATGAGCTGCATGTTGCAGGCGCGTGAGGAGTCGCGTCCGAGCACGTTCATACCGCCCAAGTGGGCGTACAAGTTCACGCGGGCAGACCTTGTGCATCGCGTGCCCGACATGAGCAATCCCAGTGAGAACTTCTGGTACCTGGAGCTGGGCGGCGACGGCGACTCGATACGCGACACCGAGACGTTGCGCGACGAGCTGCTCAAGACCGCATACGGCATCTGGGACTATGTCAAGAACGCCCCCGAAAACCGCGAGCGCAATGCCAATTGGCGGCTGGACTGGATGGGCATACTGCCCGGCAAGCGCGAGAGCCGGCGCTATGTAGGCGACTATATCATGACCCAGCACGACGTGCGCGCCGAGGGACGGTTTGACGATCTGATAGCATATGGCGGCTGGTCGATGGACGATCACAATCCGCTGGGCTTCCGCACGCCCGAACTGCCCACGATCTACCATCCTGCGCCGTCGCCTTACGGCATACCGTATCGCTGCCTGTACTCGCGCAATATATCTAATCTGATGTTTGCAGGGCGCAATATATCGGTCACGCACACCGCGATGAGCTCGACGCGCGTGATGGGCACTTGCGCGCTGCTGGGACAGGCGCTGGGCACGGCGGCGGCGATAGCGCTGCGCGACGGATTGACCCCGCGCGGCGTATATGAACGCAGAATTGCCGAACTCAAGCAGACGCTGATGGAGGACGACTGCTATCTGCCGTTCAACCGGCGCGCGGTGCCGGAGTTGACGCTGGGCGCGCGGCTGAGCGTGGATGGCGTGGCGCGCGACGGCGTGACGCCGCCCGAACAGGTCGACGCGGCTACCTGCACCCGGCCCGAGTCGTTGCGCAATGGACTGGACAGGCCGATAGGCGCGGATTACAATGGCTGCATGTTTGAGCGCGGCGGCTGGGCGCAGTACGACTTTGATGCGCCGACGCGCGTGGGGCGGGTGCGGCTGGTGCTGGACAGCGACCTGAACCGCGAGACCGAGCCTGAGCCGATGCACCGGCTGAACCGCGACATGATACACAATCGCCCGCTCAATTGGCCGGACTGCTATGTACCGCGCACTATCACGCGCGCCTATCGCATAGACGGCGTGATGCCCGACGGCAGCTTAAAGCCGCTGGTCGAGGTAAATGACAACTATCAGCGGCTATGCGTGCACGAACTGGATGATGTCGTGTGCGGACTGAGGCTTACGCTCATTGACACCTGGGGCCGCGATAAGTGCGGCGTGTTCTCGTTTGATGTGGCGCGCAAAGCCTGATGTGGCGCAACAAACCGCCGGGCCTGAAGTAAATCAGACCCGGCGGTTTTGACAGCTGACAAAGCCATGTACAATAAAACCCATTTAAGGCGCAATCTGGCTGGCGGCTTTTTATGCCGAACGTACTGGCCGATTGCGGTAGATCCTGCCGACATGTACTTGATTATATGCCGCTTTAGGCGTGTTGGTTGCCGGCTGTACCGATGAACTGCCGCCATTTCCGATTTGTCAATATGATGAAGCGCCGGGTCTGAAGCGAATCAGATCCGGCGCTTTTATATGCGTTGTGCGGCTTAACCGAACTTCACCTCATGACCGGTTGCGTCGGCGATGTAGGCGTTTTCCATCAGCTCGGTGAGATCGCGCGCGGCCTTTAGGTCGAACGGTATCTCGCGGCCGTAGAGTATGCCCTCGACCCACTGGCGTATTGGCGCGGGGTCATCCTCGGGCAACTCGGGCGTGAAGAAGTCGTCCTGGCCCTCCAGGCGCACCTTAATCTGCTGATCCTGGCAGATTATCACGCCGCGGGTGCCGTACACCTCGAACATATTCGGGTTCATCGGGGCGACCAGGCTGGTTTCGGATATGACAATCGCGCCGTTTGTGAACTCTATCGTGCTGACCGAGTTGTCCTCGACGGCACGATTGGTTATGTTGTTGAACATCGACTGTATGCGCTTGGGCCGGCCCATCATCCAGCTGGCCAGGTACATGGGATGCGCGCCCAGGTCCATCATCGCGCCGCCGCCGGTCAGATCGCGATCGTACCAGTAGTCGGGCAGCCAGTCGCGCAGCGAGCCGTCGTGGGCATTGCGCACGCGCAGCACAGTCACCTGGCCCAGCGCGCCGGTGTCGATCATGTTCTTTATGTACTTATTGCGGCCCCAGCAGCGCTGCGGGAACGATATGCAGAACTTGACGCCGGTCTCATTTATGGCGGCGGCGATTGCGTCACAGTCTTTGACGGTCAGTGCGAGCACTTTTTCGGTGAATATGTGCTTGCCGGCGCGTGCGGCGGCTATAATGACCTCGGGGTGCATGGCGGTGGGGCAGTCGACCGCTACGGCGTCGACATCGGGTCTTTGCAGCAGCATGTCCAGATTTGGCTCAAACGCCACGCCCAGTTCCTTGGCCCAGGCTTCGCCACGTTCGGGCTGTTCGTCCCAGATGCAGGTTACGTGCACGTCGTCCATGTTCATCAGTTCGCGCGCGTATCCGGCCGCGTGCACATGCCATTTGCTCAGCATTGCCACATTCAGCATCGCAGTATACCTCCATGGAAGCATTTTTCCTGTCTATATTATATAGTTTGAGCTGCGCTTGTCAACAGGGTTTTAAAAATGTTTTTACCGGACACCCGGCGCGTGGAAGGCGATTGCCTGAATGCCCAATTGCGTCGCGCATGATGCACGCGGTGGTTTTACGCATGTTTTGCGGTGACCCACACGCGCTGGCCAAGGTCGGACGCCACAAAGGCGGCTTTGGTTGTTACGAGTGGCCTTTGTAGCTGCAAGTGGCTTTGGCTGCTGCAAGCGGCTTTGGCTGCTATGAGTGGCTTTTGCAGCCACAAGTGACTTTTCAGCTGCAGGGACTTTTGCAACCGCAAGTGGCTTTGGTTGCTGCAAGTAGCTTTGGCTGCTGCAAGTGGCTTTTGCAGCCGCAAGTAGCTTCGGCTACTGCAAGCGACTTTTGTAACTGCAAGTGGCTTTAGTTGCTACAAGCGGCTTTTGCAACCGCAATCGGCTTTTGCAGCCGCAAGCGGCACCGGACGCCGCAAGCAAGTTCGATCGTCCCCAAGCGGCAAGGCATCTACGGACATGCGGGTTGTTCCCTGGCATCCCAGGCAGCTTCAGCTGTCCCAAACGGCTGCGGCCGCCCAACTGGACGGCCGCAGATATCAGTCACATCGCGATATTATCATATAGAGCGGGGCTTGCCCAGGAAGCACACGGCTATCAGACCTGGTCCCGCGTGAACGCCTATCACCGAGCCGACCGGAAGTTTGAGAATATCGTTCACCGGCAGTGCGGCGCGCAGCATCTCCTCGAGCTGGTCGGCGTCCTCCAGTATGTCCGAGTGCATGATGACGAGCGTCTTGCCGGTCGCGTCGCCGATGTTGTCCTGAACGTATTGCACCAGGCGCCTCAGCGCGCGCCGGTGGCCCTTGACCTTGTCGCAGGGCACTATCTTTCCTTCGCGGCTTATCACCAGAAATGGCTTTATGCCTAGTATCGTGCCGAAAAACGCCGCCGAACCCGACACCCGGCCGCCCCGGCGCAGGTGGTTCAGGTCGTCCACTACAAACGCGCCATGCGCGCACAGATAGTTTTCGTTCAACCAGTGCAGCACTTCATCCATGTCCGCACCGCCGGCACGCATCTCCCATGCGCGCTTGACGAGCAGCCCCTGCGCCATGGAGATCGCCAGCGTATCGAATATCTCAATGCGGCGGCCCGGATATTTGGCCATAAGCTCTGACGCGGCCGCACGCAGGTTGTCAATCGTCTTGCTCAACTGTGAGGAAAATGATATGAACAGCACGTCGTTGCCCTCGCGCAGATGCGGTTCCAGGTATTCCAGATACGTGCTCTGGGGCAACTGCGACGTCGTCGCGCTGATTCCCTCCCGCAGCGCCGCGAACAGTTGCCGGTAGTCGCCGTCCCGCCCCATGTCGGCCAGATGCTCCTTGCCATCCAGCGAGTATGGCATCAGCACCAGCGGCAACTGCCATTCGTCCACCAGCGTATACGGCAGGTCAGCATGGGAATCGGTCATGATGATATACGGCATGTATCTACCTCCCTCCGGAAATAATATTATATGAAACCAATGTGCCGCATATTGCGACCATGCGGTTACTTTTATTGTAGTGTAAATCTATGGAAAATACAAGCGGATGCGATTAAAATAAGATTAGTATGAATGCGGAGTACGAGTATATATTGAGTTAACTGAGCGTTAAAACGGGAGCACACACATGGGGATATATTAAATAACATGAGCCAAGGCTAAGTTTAGCTTGTAGGACTTGGGGAAAAACTTCCAAAAAGATAAGCGGACAAACCGGCATAATAACCACATATTTTATGCCAAATCCATTGACTTAACGGGTGATTTCGTGTACTCTTTAGGCACAGTGTACAATGTTAGCATTATGTTGCGTGGGCGTCCGGCAGGCTGAGGGAGGCAGCGCGGAGCTTGGACGCGGGTGCACAAAACCGCTTGAGGACGGGCGCAGCAAGGCGCGCCTGCCCAACCGTTCCGACCGAACAAATTCGAAGATAGTGGGAGAATTGCTTCAATGGACATACTCAAGCGAATAGGCGGACTGATCAGCGTTTACCAAAAGCGCGTGGCCCTGGGGCTGTTTTTACAGTTGGTGGTCATAGTTACGCTGCTGCTGGCCCCGTTCATAACGCGGGACATAGTAAACGAAGTGATACCTGACCGCGACCTGGCGCGTCTGACTCCGCTGGCGGCTATGTTGCTGGGCATGGTGCTGCTGCGCGCCTGCGCCAACTACAGCCGCGGCCTGATTATGGAGCGTGTATCTCAGAACGTGGTATACGATCTGCGCACCAGTTTGTATGGACACCTTCAGGAGCTGCCCTACGAGTTCTACGACAAAAACCGCGTGGGCGAAATTATGAGCCGCATGACCGGCGATATAGAAGGCATTCGCAACCTTATAGCCGGCGGCATAATAACGGTATTCGACAATGCGCTCAGGTTTGTGGGTGGATTGGTGTTCATGACGTTCATGAGCTGGCAGCTGACGCTGGCGCTGCTGGTAATATCGCCGCTGCTGGCCGTGACGGCGTGGCAGTTCAACAAGCGCATACGCCCGGTGTTCACCGATGTGCGCGAGCAGAACGCCGTGCTCAACACTCGCACTCAGGAGAACCTTGCCGGCATACGCGTCGTCAAGGCGTTCGCGCGCGAGGACTACGAGGAAGACATGTTCCGGCGCGACAACCAGGAGCTGCTGCGCATGAACCTGCGCGCGACGTGGATATGGTCGAACTTTGTGCCGTTCATGGAACTGATGAGCGGACTGTGCACGCCTATCATGATGGCGGTGGGCGGCACGCTGCTGTTCTCGGGCCAGATGGACCTGGGCACGCTTATAGCTGTGACGGGTTACATAAGCCTCATAACCAACCCGATGCGCCAGCTGTCCAACATAATCAACATGTTGGCGCAGGCGATAACGTCGGCCGAGAAGCTGTTCTACTACGCCGACTTCGGCGCGTCGATACGCGATGCCGATGACGCGGTGGTGCCGGACAAGTTCGAGGGCCATGTGAAGTTCGATCACGTGACGTTCAGCTATGGCGGGCGCGACGTGCTCAGCGACATAAGCTTTGAGGCGCAGCCCGGCGAGACGGTGGCGATAGTGGGTGCGACCGGCTCGGGCAAATCGACGCTGGTGTCGTTGATGGGCCGGTTCTACGACATAAAAGGCGGCAGCGTGCAGGTCGACGGCATAGACGTGCGCAAGCAGAAACTCAAGCCGCTGCGCGCGCATATAGGATACGTCATGCAGGATACGTTCCTGTTCTCGGATACGCTGGCTGATAACATACGCTTTGGCGAACCGGATGCGTCCATGGATCGAGTGGTTGCCGCCGCGCGCAACGCCCAGGCTGAGGAATTCATAAAGCACATGCCCAATGGCTATGAGGAGATAGTGGGCGAGCGCGGAACCGGCCTGTCCGGCGGCCAGAAGCAGCGCACCGCAATAGCGCGCGCACTGCTGATAAAGGCCTCGATATTGATATTCGACGACTCGACTTCGGCCGTGGACATGGAGACCGAGTACGAGATACAGCAGGCCTTGAAGCGTCTGCCCGGCAAGCGCACGACGTTCATAATAGCGCACCGCATATCGTCGGTCAAGAACGCCAATCAGATACTTGTGCTGGACGACGGACGCATTGTAGAGCGCGGTACGCATGCCGAACTGGTCAAGCAGCGCGGCATCTACTACGGCATGGTGCGCGACCAGTATCGCGACTTCGAAAAGCTGACGGCGGGAGGTGGCGAGGCAAATGGCTAAGATGCTCAGACAGATAGACGATGAAGCGCTGGAAAGGCCGTTTAACAAAGCGCAGTTCATTCGCCTTATCAAGTACATGGGGCCGTACAAGCGCAACGTGTGCATAGCGCTGGTGCTGATGACGATAGCCACGCTCTCGTCGCTGGGTTCGACGATGCTGCTCAGCCGCGCGGTGGACACGCTGGACTCCGGCGCGCAGGAAATGCTGATGTATTACGTGGGCGGCATGGTGGTGCTGGCGGCGCTGGGCGCGCTGTGCACGCGCCACAGGATACGCCTGATGGATACCGCGGGCCGCAAGGCGCTGGCCACGCTGCGCGAGGATCTGTTCAATCACATACAGGGGCTGTCGTTTTCATTCTTTGATTCGCGCTCGCCGGGCAAGATACTGGTGCGCGTGATAAACGACGTCAACTCGCTCAACGACCTGTTCACAAACGGCATAGTCAACGTGCTTATCGACTGCTTTACGCTGATATTGCTGCTGCTGATAATGCTGTGGGTCAACTGGCAGTTGACGCTGCTGTCGCTGTGCATACTGCCGGTGCTGTTCATAATCATATTCAAGATAAAGCGCGAGATGCGCAAGCGCTGGCAGATAACCCGCATGAAGACCTCGAACATGAACGGCTACCTGCACGAGTCGCTCAGCGGCATGCGCGTGACCGAGGCGTTCGTGCGCGAGGATGAGAACCTGGACACGTTCTCAAACGTCAACGACGACATACGCAAGTCGTGGATGCGCGCTATACAGATAAACAACGCGTTCTGGCCGATGCTGGATTTGACCGGCACGATAGGCACGATATTGGTGTACTACGTGGGCATAAGCCTTATGGGCAACGCGTCGGCGCCGCTGGAACTGGCCGAGCTGCTGCTGATAATCTGGTACCTGGGGCGCTTCTGGGAGCCGCTGAACACGCTGTCCAACTTCTATAATAATATCCTGTCGGCCACCGCGTCGATGGAGCGCATATTCGAGATCATGGATACGCCCGCCGACGTGCAGGACAAGCCTGGCGCATACGACCTGCCGCCCATCAAGGGCCGTGTGGAATTCGACCATGTGAACTTCTACTACGACCCGGAAAATCCCGTTTTGAACGACGTGAGCTTCGTTGCCGAGCCGGGCCAGACGATAGCGCTGGTCGGCGCGACCGGCGCGGGCAAGTCCACGATAGTCAACCTGATAAGCCGCTTCTACGACGTGTGCGGCGGCTCGCTCAAGATCGACGGCCACGACATACGCGACGTCAAGATAGACTCGCTGCGCAAGCAGATGTCGGTCATGATGCAGGATAGCTTCATATTCTCAGGCACGATCATGGACAACATCCGCTACGGCCGGCTCGACGCCACCGACGAGGAGGTCATAGCCGCCGCCAAGGCCGTGCACGCGCACGAGTTCATAATGCAGATGCAAAAGGGCTATCAGACCGAGGTCAACGAGCGCGGCTCGTCGCTGTCGACCGGTCAGCGCCAGCTGATATCGTTTGCGCGCGCGCTGCTCAACGACCCCAAGATATTGATACTGGACGAGGCCACCTCGTCGATAGATACTCACATAGAGCTGCTGATACAGGACGCGCTGGAGGTGCTGCTGCGCGGGCGCACGAGCTTCGTAATAGCGCACCGCCTCTCCACGATTCGCAACGCCGACTGCATCATGGTCATGCGCGACGGCAAGATAGCCGAGCGCGGCAACCACGACGAGCTGATTCGCATACCGAACGGCCAGTACAAGGAACTGTGCGACGCGCAGTACCGCTTCCTGATGGAGGATGCAAGCAGCGCGAGCTGATGCACGGTCAATGCGCAATCCGGTGTAATGACTGGGGACGCTGTGGAATACACTTTCCACGGCGTCCTTTTTGCGTGCGGCGGCGCGGCCGCAGCCTCTCTCAACTTTTTTCAAAAAACCTGAAAAAAATGAGCGCGGTTTCATGTTGCTTTCATTTTCGGGGTTTAAAATATAGCCATAGTCGAGAGGGGGTAAGCGCGATGAACATGATCGGAAGGGCGGCGGCGCTGATGCTGGCGCTGCTGATACCGGGAGCGCAGGCTAACACCGCTATGGCCGGCATTGCGGACGAATCAAGCACAGCACTCACGGCGACGCCCACGCCGGGCGCGCAGCCCGAACCTTCGCCGGACGCGGCGCAGGTCGCAAGACTTACTCAGGAGGAGTTCATGCTCGCACTGGGCATGGAACCTCCACTGGGCGAGATCGATGCAAAGGTCGTCGAAACGCTCTATGGGTACTACGTGAGCGTAAGCGAGCTGCTTGACAGCGTGCGCGCCGCGATACCGGCAAATGAAGCCGATATCGATGTGATGAAATTCGTGGCGCTGGAGCGCGAGCTGGATTCACTGGATGACAAAATGGACTCGTTCGAGGACACGCTGGAGGCTACCTACCGCGCCGGCGATATATCCCGCGAGAAGCACCGCTTCTACAAGGATGAGCTGGAGTACATGGAGGATGCGCTGGATGAGGCTGAGGACGTGCTCGACGTGGTGCTCGACGATGACGACGACGATGATGACGACGATGACGACGACGACGATGGCTGGCGCGCGGGGCGCACGCCGCTTGAGCGGATGCAGGCCATGAGCGATCGTCTGGCGCTGGAATACCCGCACGAGCCGTATCATGACGACTGAGTTCCAGCCCCGCGCAGGCAAGCACGACCGACCGCGCGCAGCGCGCGCAAAATATCACCTGGACACCAGGCCGGCAACAGCCCGGCGGAATAAATGATAACATAATGACGGAGGTATATTAATATGAAAAAGCGTATAGCGAGCATGATGGCGACGGTTATAGCGGTTACTGGACTGAGCGCGGGTGCGGCGGCTCTGGCGGATGCGCCGCTGGTGGAGTACACTGAGTTCATGGGCAATGGCCGCGTTGAAGTCGAGTTCGTGGGCGACGTGTGGTACGAGAACGCGCAGGTGACGGTGCAGGACGCGCAGGGCAATGGTTACACGGCCACAATAATCGAGCGCGATGACGACGGGTTCAAGTTCAGCGCTGAAGGCTTGACGGCCGGCACCGAGTACACCTACACGATAAGCGGCGTGCGTGCCGAGCGCACCGAGGGCTATGGTCAGGTGGCCGATACGTTCGTGGCTGACGACGTCGTGGGCGCTGTGCGCGTGGACGGCGTAGAATATGATCGGATGGGCTATGTTGAGGTTGATTTCGACCGGCATGTGGTGTACAATGATAACGTAAGCATAGTCGTGACCGACAAGGACGGCAACGAGTACCAGACCTCGATACGTAAGCGCGACAAGGATGAGATCGAGTTCGACGTTATGGGCCTGACCGATGGCGAGAAGTACTACTTCACGATAGAGGGCGTTACTCCCGAGGCCGGGCTGAACGCAAACGATACCCAGCCGACGATAGACGGCAGCTTCTATGCGATAGACGACTGATGATGGCCTGAGTGCCGGTAGGCGGATGGCTTGATAAGGGCGGCGCGGCTATATGCCGGGCCGCCCTGCTGCGATGGAGGGGATTGAATGTACATACTGTATGTCGAGGATGATGCGGCGCTGCGCGAGGCCACGCTCAAGCGGTTGCGCGCGCTGGGGCTGAACGTGGACGCGGCAGCCGATGGCGACGAGGGCCGGTTCTTCATGACCAGCACGCAGCACTATGACGCGATAATACTGGACATAATGCTGCCGGGCGTGGACGGGCTGACACTGCTGCGGGAACTGCGGGCGCGCGGCGACAAGACGCCTGTGCTGCTGCTGACCGCGCGCGACGCCATAAGCGACCGCGTGGACGGGCTGGACATGGGCGCGGACGATTACCTGACCAAGCCGTTCGCGTTTGAAGAACTGGCGGCGCGGCTGCGGACGCTGGTGCGGCGCAGCTCGGGCAGCGCGTCCAACGAGCTGACCTGCGGCGCGCTGACGCTGGACATGAACGCGCGCGCGGCCAAAGTCGGGGGCGTGCCGGTGGCGCTGTCCAGCCGGGAGTTCGAGGTGCTGTCGGTGCTGATGCGCAACCGCGACATAGTGCTCACGCGCCGCCAGATCGAGGACAACGTATGGCATTCTGACATCGACATAGGCTCCAACGTAGTGGACGTGTACATACGCGCGCTCAGGTCCAAGCTGGGCGAGGCGGGCAGCATGATAGCCACGGTGCGCGGCGCGGGCTACGTGCTCAGGAGCGGCAAATGAAGCTGACGGTGCGGGCGCGGCTGGGCGCGTCGATACTTATAATATCGCTGGTGCTGATGGGCGCGGCGATGGTGACGGTGCTGCACTCGTACCGCGCGATAGGGCTGCGCGACGCATGGGCGCGCGTGGAGGACATGGCGCGCGATGCCGAGGACGACGCCGGGTATGACAGTCGCGGCAGGCTGGTGCTGGACGACGACGTGGTGATGTACGCCGAAGGCATAACGGTGGTCTACCTGGATGCGAACGGAGACCTGCTGCGCGGCGCGTATCCGCTGTCATTTCCGGATGGCGTGGCGCTGGCGATAGGCGAGGACAGGCGCATAAACGGCGGCGCGAGCCACTGGCTGGTTTACGACGTGGCGGCCAACGACGGCTTTTATGTGCGCGCGCTGATGTCTACATATGAGCTGGATAGCGGGTTTTATCAGATGGCGCTGATATCGGGCGGCGTTGTGGTGCTGTTTGCGGTGCTGATGGCGATAAGCGCGTGGGCCATGGCGCGCCGCGCATTCCGGCCGGTGAGCGAGCTGACGCGTCATGCCGACTCGATACGCGGCGGCGGACAGCTGGGCGCGCGGCTGCCGGTGCCCGATACTCACGACGAAATAGCGCGCCTGGCCGAGACGTTCAACGCCATGTTTGCGCGGCTGGACGAGTCGTTCCGCGCCGAGCGCCAGTTCACCTCGGACGCCTCACACGAGTTGCGCACGCCGGTCGGCGCGATACTGGCTCAGTGCGAATTGGGGCTGCTGGGCGACGATGCGGAGCGGTTGCAGGCGCTGGAGGCGATATACCAGCGCGCGCAGCACATGTCTACGCTGGTCAACCGGCTGCTGATGTTGGCGCGCGCCGAACAGGGCCGCCAGACGCTGGCGATAGAGCCGCTGGACGTGCGGCAGCTGTGCGGATTTGCATGCGAGTCGCTGGAGGATTCGGCGCAGGAGGCGGGCGTTAAGCTCGAATTGCTGCCGGGCGGAGACGCGCCCACGATCAACGGCGATTCGGCTTTGGTCGTGTCGCTGATAACCAACCTGATAGGCAACGCGATAAAGTACCGCGATCCGTCAAAGCCCGAGCGCTATGTGCGTGTGAGCGTGACTGGACAGGACGGCGAGGCGCGCGTTAGCGTGGCGGACAACGGCATAGGCATACCCGAGGAGCATCTGGGCCGGGTGTTCGACCGGTTCTACCGGGTGGACAGCGCGCGCGGCGGCGAGGGCGTGGGGTTGGGACTGTGCCTGAGCGCCTGGATAGCGCGTGCGCACGGCGGCGGCATAGACGTGGATTCGCGCGCCGGCGAGGGCAGCACGTTCACGGCAACGCTGCGCAACGCCCGCGCGGAGCAGTCGCGCTCGTAGCTTCAATATAGATGTCATTACCCAATGCGGCGACGGCGTTTTGCGCTGTCGCCGCGTCTGCGTTTACACATTTTGCATGCGGTTGAGGGCAGCGCGGATTGCCTTGGGCGGCGCATTGCTGGCGGCGCGCTGCTCTCCGGCGAGGCGTCTATGTCCAAAGAATATCGCATAAAGCCGCTTGAGCTTGCCGCATGCGCGCAGGAAACGCGCATGAGCTGAAATTATTTGAAATTGTCCAGATTGCCAAAACACTTTTGAAGGCTGGTACGCTTAATAGGTGAAAGGGCGGTGGAACGGATGGAGCGGATGTACGTCGACTGCAGCGCGGAGCTCAGGCGCTGGGCGCGGGCGTTGGCGCGCGATGCGAGCGAGGCCGACGACCTGGTGCAGGAGGCGTTCGTGTCGGCGCTGCGCAACCCGGACGTCGCAGCCATGGAGCCTCGGGCACAGTTGCGCTGGCTCAAGCGCGCCGCAAAGCATCGCCTCATCGACATTCGCCGCGCCGAAAAGCTGCGCCGCGAGCGCATGCCCGTCGGGAGCGAGTCGTACTTTGACGATCTGACTTATGTCGAGGTCGCGCAGGCGTTGGCTGGGCTGGAGCCGGCGCAGCGCGAGGTCGTCGCGATGAGCGCGCTGGGCGGCATGACGTCGGTCGAGATAGCGCAGGCGCTGGGCATACCCGCGCCCACGGTGCGCACGCGATTGCGCGCAGCGCGGCTCAGGCTGCGCGAGCTCAAGCGGCGCGGGGATGTATGATGGATCGCAATAGACAATATCATGACGGGAGGATATCATAATGGAAGACCGCAAGTTGATATTCAGGGATATAGCCATGCTGGACATGCGCTACGCGGCCCGCGAGGGGCGCAGGCTGCCCGACCGCATTGAGGACGTGGCCCTCATGGTGTGCAACGAGAGCACCGACCTGTCGAACACCGAGCTGAAGGACGTCGCCAAGGTGCTCATGGTGCCGGACGGCGCGGAGTTTAAGTGCGCCAACGGCGAAGCGGTCATCGCGGCGTCGGATGGCGAGGCGGATATGGTGTACCTGCTGGTAAACGGCAGCTGCGTGATTCAGAGCGATGTGACCGCCGATATGCTGCGCCAGCGCTATGCGGGCATATTGGTAAACGGCGAGATGTGCTGTGCGCGGTCGCATGTCGGCGCGCTGGGCGACAGGCTGAGCGTCAACGGCGCGATGAAAGTATATCCCGATGGCGCGATACTGCGAATGAACGACGTATTCCGGCTGGACGAACAGACTGTCAGCTCATATGAGCCCGGGCTGTATGCGGTCAGGCGCTTGATAGCGCTGGATACGGATATTGCGCGCATGGCCTGTGAGCGTGGATTGAGGTTCTTTACGGGCGAGGCCGTGTGCGTGCATGCGGCGCGCGGCCTGCTGAACTCGCTGCTGTTCGAGTGCTCACCCCGGGTCACAGAGGTGCCGGACGGGTTCGACTATGAGGACGACCTGCACTTTATCAACCGCATAAAGGCGCGGCGGCTGAGGGGCAGGCTGTTCGTGGACGGCGACGTCGAGCTGGATGCGGAATTGAGCGCTGATGAGCTGAAGCTGGAGGCGCTGCATGCCACCGGTCAGCTAAAGCTTACGCATGCGCAGTTCGACGGGCTGGGCGATATGGACGTGGACTGCGGTTCGCTCAGGCTGCGCGAACCGGGCGACATTGAGATTGACGGCGATTACGCGCTGGATGCCGCCGCGCTCGATGCGCTGGACGGACGGCGTGAAATGTGGGTAAGTGGCGATCTGACGCTGGACGAAGATGTGACCGCCGAGCTGATAAGGGGACGGTTCTCCCACATAAATGTTAGCGGCGACGTGCGCGCGCCGCGTGCGCTGTGGGCGGTCGTGGCGTCGCTGGGCGATGTGTCCGGCGAGTTTGCGCCGCTGCCTGAACCTGAACCCGAGGCTGCTCAGGATGCAGAAGATGACGCTGAACCGCGCGATCCCAACGCAATATACGTCGAAGACGTTGCATATTATGAGTATTAAGTCGCCGCGCGGCGAATGATCGCCCCAAACGCGTGCATTTGAGTTTATAGTACGTTAAAAATTGATGCCGGCCGGCGGTAAGCGCCCGCCGGCACTTTATATTGACGCGCATATGAGGTATAATGTAAATCAATATTTCCCGCAGGGGCAATAAGTCGGGCCTGGTAGGGCTGGGCAGCACGGTAGTACGGTAGTTGGCACGCCGACTTGGGCCGGACGGCAGATGCGTCCGGCGGTTTTCCATGCTGAATGCTATCACCTTATCAAAGCCCATTCTGTGAGCAGAGGGGGTTTTTTATTTGTCCAAACCGATGCGCATGTTCAATCCCGAGATGGAGACTATGCCGCATGAGCAGATGCGCGCGCTGCAACTGGAGCGGCTCAAGCGCATGGTCGCGTACTGCTATGAGCGCGTGCCGATGTACCGCACGCGCATGGACGAGATGGGCGTCAAGCCCACAGACATTCGCACACTTTCAGACGTGAGCCTGTTGCCGTTCACCGTCAAGGACGATGTGCGCGACAACTATCCATACGGACTGCTGGCCGTGCCGATGAAGGAGATAGTGCGGCTGCACGCGTCCTCGGGCACCACCGGCAAGCCCATAACCGCCGGTTATACGCGCAACGACCTGAACAACTGGGCTGAGATGGTCGCGCGGCTGTGCGTGGCGGGCGGCGCGTCCGACGAGGACATAGCGCAGATATCGTTCGGGTACGGGCTGTTCACCGGCGCGCTGGGGCTGCACTACGGCCTGGAAAAGCTGGGCGCGACGGTCGTGCCGGTATCCAGCGGCAACACCGAGCGGCAGATAATGCTGATGCGCGACTTTGGCGTGACGGTGCTGATAGCCACGCCCGCATACGCGATGTACATGGCCGAGACCGCGGAGCGCATGGGCCTGATACACGAGCTCAAGCTCAAGTACGGCATACTGGGCGCGGAAGGCTCCACCGAGGAGATGCGCGCAGAGCTTGAGCGGCGCTGGGGCGGCATAACCGTGACCGAGAACTACGGCCTGACCGAGATAATGGGCCCGGGCGTCGCCGGCGACTGCATCTACAAGGATGGCATGCACATAAATGAAGACTATTTCTGGTGCGAGGTCGTGGACCCCGATACCGGTAAGACGCTGCCCGATGGCGAATACGGCGAGCTGGTCATAACCAACCTGGTCAAGGAGGGCCAGCCGATGCTGCGCTACCGCACGCACGACATAACCCGCATAATCGACGCGCCCTGCGCGTGCGGACGCACCTCGCGCCGCATAGAGAAGATACGCGGCCGCTCGGACGACATGCTGATAGTGCGCGGCGTGAACCTGTTCCCGTCGCAGGTGGAGACGGCGCTGCTGGGCGTAAAGGGCATCGGCCCGCACTACGAGATAGTGCTGACCCGCAAGAACTACATGGACAAGGTACAGGTCAAGGTCGAGCTGCTGGACGGTTCGCTGCTTGAGAGCTATGGCGCACTGGAGGAGCTCAGGCGCGAGATACAGGCCAACATCCGCCGCATCTGCCAGCTCGACATGGAGATAACGCTGGTCTCGCCCAACACGCTCAAGCGCTTTGAGGGCAAGGCCCGCCGTGTGACCGACCTGCGCAATCAGTAACCACAAACGGAGGAATAAGTATTTAATGAAGACGCTAATGCTGGGCAACGAGGCGCTGGCCCGGGGCGCATACGAGGCGGGAGTCGCCGTAGTATCGTCCTATCCGGGCACGCCCTCGACCGAAATCACCGAGTACGCTTCCGATTATCCCGAGATATACGTCGAATGGGCGCCCAATGAGAAGGTGGCCGTGGAGACCGCATGCGGCGCGTCGCTGGGCGGCGTGCGCGCGCTGTCGTGCATGAAGCACGTGGGCCTGAATGTCGCGGCTGACCCGCTGTATACCGCAAGCTATACCGGCGTCAACGGCGGTCTGGTCATCGTCGTGTCCGACGACCCGGGCATGCACTCCTCGCAGAACGAGCAGGATTCGCGCAATCATGCGCGCGGCGCGCAGCTGCCGATGCTCGAGCCCGCCGATAGCCAGGAGGCCGTCGACTTCATAAAGGCCGCATATGAAATGAGTGAAAAATACGATACGCCGGTGCTTATCCGCACCACGACCCGCATGGCGCATGCGCGCAGTCTGGTGACCGAGTCGCCGCGCGCCGACATCGAGCGCAAGCCCTACAAGAAGGACCCGATGAAGTACGTCATGATGCCGGGCATGGCCAAGGTCCGTCACCTGTACGTCGAGAAGCGCATGAAGGAGCTTGAAAAGGATGCCTGCGACATGCCGCTCAATCGCATAGAGCGCGGCGACGATTCGATAGGCGTCATCTGCTCGGGCGCGGCGTACCAGTACGTAAAGGAAGCCGCTCCCGAGGTGAGCGTGCTCAAGCTGGGCGTGGTCAATCCGTTGCCGCGCGCGCTTATAGAGGAGTTTGCGCGCAGCGTCGGCAAGCTCTACGTGATAGAGGAGCTCGAGCCGGTGTTCGAGGAGCAGATAAAGAGCTGGGGCATCGAGTGCGTCGGCAAGGAGCTGACCGGCCGTCAGGGCGAGCTGAGCGCGCGCCGCGTGATGGAGATACTGGGCCGCAAGGCGCCCGAGTTCCAGACGCCGGGCCAGTTGCCGGGGCGTCCGCCGGTCATGTGTCCGGGCTGTCCGCATCGCGGCACGTACTATGTGCTCAGCAAGATGCATCTGCGTGCGACCGGCGACATAGGCTGCTACACGCTGGGCGCACTCAAGCCCAATGAGGCTATCGACTCGTGCCTGTGCATGGGCGCGTCGATAGGCATGAGCCACGGCCTGGAGAAGGCTACCAGCGGAGAGTCCAGCCGCGACACCGTGGCCGTGATAGGCGATTCGACGTTTGTGCATTCGGGCATAACCGGCCTGATAAACGCCGTGTACAACCACGGCCGCAGCACCGTGCTGATACTGGACAACTCCACGACCGCGATGACCGGCCATCAGCCCAATCCGACTGTGGGATACGACATACGCAAGCAGGAGACCTACAAGCTGGATCTGGAGACGGTGTGCCGCGCGGTCGGCGTAAACGACGTAAAGACCGTCGACCCCTACGACCTCGACAAGCTGGAGGCCGCGCTCAAGGACAGCCTCAGCCGCGACGAGGTGTCGGTGATAATCGCGCGCCGTCCGTGCGCGCTGCTGACCAAGGAAAAGAAGCCGGTGTACACGGTCGATGCCGATAAGTGCCGCAACTGCGGCATGTGCCTGAAGGTGGGCTGCCCCGCGATAGAGCGCGTGGACGGCAAGGCGCATATCGATCCGGCGCTGTGCGTGGGCTGCGACCTGTGCGCGCGTCTGTGCAAGTTCTCGGCGATAGGAGGCCCGTCATGCAAATAAATATCGTAATAACCGGCGTAGGTGGCCAGGGCACGCTGCTGGCCAGCCGCATACTGGGCGCGCTTGCCGCCGACAATGGACTGGATGTAAAGGTCAGCGAGGTGCACGGCATGGCGCAGCGCGGCGGCAACGTCGTGACGTATGTGCGCATAGGCGACAAGGTGCACTCGCCGCTGGTCGAAAACGGCCAGGCGGATGTCGTGCTGGCATTTGAGCAGCTGGAGGCGCTGCGCGCGCTGCCATACCTGAAGATCGGCGGCACGATAGTCGCCAATGAACAGCAGATGATGCCCATGCCCGTGATAATGGGCGTGGCCAAGTACCCCGAGAACATACTGAGCGAGCTGGCGAGCAAGTGCCACCTGGTGTCGCTGGACGCGCTGGAGCTGGCGCGGCAGGCGGGTTCGCTGCGCTCGGTGAATATAGTGCTCATGGGCGCTATGGCGCATGGCATGAGCTTTGCGCGCGAGTCGTGGATACGTGCGATAACCGCCTGCGTGCCGCCCAAGACGCTGGAGGCCAACCTGCGCGCGTTCGACCTGGGCTGGAACAGCGCGGTCTGATTGGCATGCGGCCGCGCGCCGATGACGCAACCTAGATATACTTGAAAATAGAAATGGACGTGGAACAATTGAGGCGGAACGAATTTCTGATATGGAACAGGCCCATGGAGACCATGGACCGCGAAAAACTGGCCAAGCTTCAGGGCGAGCGCCTGCACAAGACGATACAGCGCGTCTACAAAAACGTGCCCATGTACCGCCAGCGCATGCAGGAAAAGGGCCTTGATCCCAACGACATCCGCACAATAGACGACCTGAAGTACCTGCCGTTCACGCAGAAGACCGACCTGCGCGACAACTACCCGTTCGGGCTGTTTGCGGCGAGCCGCGACGAGATAGTGCGGCTGCACGCGTCCTCGGGCACGACCGGCAAGCCGATAGTCGTGGGTTACACACAGAACGACCTGGACGTGTGGGCCGAGCTTATGGCGCGCGGTCTGACGTCTGCGGGCGCGACGCGCCATGACACCGTACAGGTGTCGTACGGTTACGGCCTGTTCACCGGCGGCCTGGGCGCGCATCAGGGCGCAGAACGCATAGGTGCGACCGTCGTACCCACGTCCAGCGGCAACACCAAGCGCCAGATAATGCTGATGCAGGACTTTGGCAGCAATGTGCTGTGCTGCACGCCGTCGTATGCGCTGCTGATAGGCGAGACGATACATGAGATGGGCCTGGATATCAACAAGTTCAAGCTACGCGCGGGCGTGTTCGGCGCAGAGCCGTGGAGCGAGGAGATGCGCAAGCGCATCGAGGAACTGCTCAATATAGACGCGATAGACGTGTATGGCCTGAGCGAGATAATGGGCCCGGGCGTGGCGACCGAATGCCTGTGCAAGCAGGGCATGCACATATCCGAGGACCACGTGATACCCGAGATAATCGACCCCGTGACCGGCGAGCAATTGCCCTACGGCGCGCAGGGCGAGCTGGTGTTCACGACGATCACCAAGGAGGGCTTCCCGGCGATACGCTACCGCACGCACGACATATGCTCGCTCAATGCTGAGCTGTGCGACTGCGGCCGCACGTTCGTGCGCATGAACCGCATAACCGGCCGCACCGACGATATGCTGATAATCCGCGGCGTGAACGTGTTCCCGACGCAGGTCGAGTCGGTGCTGATAAACATAGCGGGCGTGCTGCCGCACTACCTGCTGATAGTCGATCGCGTAAACGCCACCGACACGCTGGAGATACAGGTCGAGGTTGCAAACGAGCTGTTCTCCGACGAGGTGCGCAAGATGGAGGCGCTGACCAAGCGCATAGAGGGCGAGCTGCAGAGCGTGCTGCAGCTGCATGCCAACGTCAAGCTCGTGCAGCAGGGCACGATAGAGCGCAGCGAGGGCAAGTCCAAGCGCGTGGTCGACCGCCGCAAGATCTGATAATCTGGCGCTTGCCGGCCTGTGCGGACAGCTGCACGGGCCGGCGTTGCCGGATGGGAGGCGTGGACAATGAAGCCGGAGATAATGGAAGTCGAACTCAACGACGCCGTCTGTGCGCGGCTGATTGAGCTGTCGCAGGCATGGGCGGACGAGGACAGTTCTTACGGCTACGTCGCCAATACCCGCGCCGATATCGAAGGCCATCGCATTTTCGTGGCCCGCGAACAGGGCGAGATAATCGGTTACCTGCTGAGCAGCATGCGCGTGGCGCACAACATCAACTCCATCATCCCCGACGGTACGGAGTATTTTGAGGTAGATGAGCTGTACGTCGCGGCGGAACACCGCGGCAGCGGAGTCGGCGCGGCGCTGTTTGAGTGCGCGCAGAGTGCGGCGAGCCAGGTGGCTGAGTACATGATGCTGGGCACCGCCAGCAAGAACTGGCGGGCAGTGCTGCACTTTTACATCGACCGGATGGGCATGGATTACTGGAGCGCCCGGCTGTTCAAGCGGTTGCGGCGCGACGGCGTAAATGCCCCGGCTGAGCAGCGCTGAGTGACCGATTGCGGCCCTGCGCCATTGCGGCCCGATGCCAGATGAGCAGCGTCAAACGAGCGGCGTTAACCGAACGGCGTCGGACAGGCGCCAAATCATCGGCATAGTATGAACGGCGTCAGACAGGCGCCAAATCATCGGCACAATATGAACGGCGTCAGATAAGCGCCAGATCATCGGCACAATATGAATGGCGTCAGACAGGCGCCAAATCACCGGCGCAATATGAATGGCATCAGACAGGAGCCAAATCAGCAGCGTCAAATGGACGGCATCAGACAATTGCCAATTTACTGCGCCAAATGAGCGGCACCGGGCGTTTGTAAACGGACAGCGCCAGGCTGTCGGCGGTGAACCGGTACCGGCGCGGCGCGATTGGCCCGGCTGCACAAGGTTATGGCAGGCTTAAAATCAGGTAATAGTTGTACGATGCGCAAAACCATGGTATAATAAAGCAAGCTGGCAGTGGGCCGGCAATACGGATATGGGAGGCGTCAGAAGTGTTCGTAAAACAGGTTTCGATATTTCTGGAAAACACCAAAGGTAGCCTCAAGAAGGTAACGCAGTTGCTGCGTGAAAATGGAATAGACCTGATAGCGCTGTCTATCGCCGATACGCGCGACTTTGGCATACTGCGCACGATAGTGTCCGACACCGAAAAGGCTGTGGAGATAGTGCGCAACGCGGGCTATGCGGTCAAGCTGACCGACGTGCTGGCGGTTGCGGTGCCCGATCGGCCCGGCGGGTTGGATGACGTGCTGGATCTGCTGGACGAGCACGATATAGCGATAGAGTATCTGTACTCGTTTGTGCGCACCAGCGGCGATCACGCGCTAATCATATTCCGCGTGGAAAACCTCGAAGCCGCCTCCGAGGCGCTGACCAAGGCGGGAATACAGCTGCTGATGCAGGAACAGGTGCGTACTCTGTGACGGCAAGACCTACTCGGCTTGAGATAGACCTTGGCGCCATAGCGGATAATATCCGGCTGCTCCGGGCGCGCCTTGCGCCCGGAGCGCGCTATCTGGCCGTGGTGAAGGCGGACGCCTACGGTCATGGCGCGCGGGATGTGCTTAAAGAGGCGTTGTGCCAGGGCGCGTGGGGCGGCGCGGTGGCGCTGCCCGAAGAAGGCGCGCAACTGCGCGATGCGGGCATCGACTGTCCGGTACTGGTACTGGGCGGAGCGGATGCGGCATGCGCGCGCGCCGCGGTCGAGTACGGCCTGAGCCAGGCCGCGCCCGACGTGGATACGCTGAAGCTCTTGAGTGAAGCGGCGCGGGCGCTGGGCCGTCCGGCGCGGGCGCATATAAAGCTGGACACCGGAATGGGCCGCATAGGCGTGCGGCACGAGTCCGAGCTGGACGCGATGCTGGACTACCTGAGTGCGCATCCCGAGGTCGAACTGGAGGGCGTGTTCACGCACTTTGCACGCGCCGATGAGTGCGGCGCGGATGCCCAGGCATATACGCGCGCGCAGGCCCGACGCTTTACCGAAATGTGCGGGCGCGTGACGGCGCGCGGGTTCAGCCCGATAAGGCATATGGCAAACAGCGCCGCGATGCTGCGCTATCCCGAGTACGACATGGACATGGTGCGCATGGGCGTGTCGCTTTACGGGTTTTCGCCGTTCGTGGATGGACTCAGGTATGCCCAGCGCTGGGTGACGCGCGTCATGTTTGCAAAGCGCGTGCCCGAGGGCACGCCGATAAGCTACGGCGGCACGTTCATCACTGCGCGTGAGTCGCTGATACTGACGCTGCCGGTGGGCTATGCCGACGGCTATCTGCGCGCATGGGGCAACAAGGCCTGTGTGCTGGTGCGCGGTCAGCGCGCGCCGGTGGTGGGCCGGGTGTGCATGGATCAGATAATGGTCGATGCGACCGATATACCGGGCGCGGGCGTGGGCGACGAGGCAGTGCTGCTGGGCGCCCAGGGCGCGCAGTGCATAACGCCCGAAGAGCTTGCGCGCATTGCCGATACGATACCTTATGAGGTGATGGTGGGCGTGCACTCGCGCGTGCCGCGGGTGGCTATATGAGCGCGCACGGTCTGCGGCCAGTGGCCGGGCCGGCATGCGACGACTTGCATGCGGCGACAAGGCAGGCGCGCGCCGAACTCAGGCGCGAGATGCGCGCGCGCCGCGATGCGCTGGATGCGCAGTATCGCGCTGCCGCCGCGCGGGATGTCGCAGGGCATGTGCTTGAGAGCGGACTGTGGCGGAGCGCCGGCAGTGTGTTTGCGTACTGCGCGACTGGCAGTGAACTGGGAACGCGCGCGCTGCTGGAGGCCGCGCTTGGCGAGGGCAAGGCGCTGTATCTGCCGCGCTGCGTGCGTCGGGGCGAGATGCGGCTGATACGCGTGCATGCGCTGGGTGAGTTGAGGCCGGGCAGGTTTGGAATACCGGAACCGGTTGGCGATGAGGAACTGCTGGGCACTCCGGATCTGTGCCTGGCGCCGGGGCTGGCGTTTGACCGCGCGGGCGGACGGCTGGGTTATGGCGGCGGGTATTACGACAGGTTTCTGGCGGGCGCGCGGCCGGCGGTTGCGGCGCTGGCGTACCCGTGCCAGGTTATTGAGCGCGTGCCGGTGCTTGAACACGACGCGCCGGTCGACTATATCATAACTCCCGCGGGCATTGTTTCCTGCGATGAAAGGGCGTAGACTTATGAACTTGAAGGCGATAGTCAGGGTAGCGGCGCGCTCGTGGCTGATAATGGTCATAATGGCGATGCTGGAGCTGATGTTCTTTCCGGCGCTTGCATCGGGCAACTCGGTGCTCAACATTGTGCTTAACATAGCGGTCACACTGGCGTCGGTGCTGTTTGCGTATGCGGGCGGCGCGAGCTCGGGTGAAAACGACATAAGCTATGGCGAACTGCTGGCCAAGCGCGAAGAGGGCGGCTATACCGCCACGGCGCAGGACCGGGCCAAGTGTTACAGCCGGTCGCGCGCATTGGCGGGCATGTTTGTAGGCGCGCTGCCGTGGACGATAATGGCGCTGGTGGTGTTGATAACCGGCGTGGGCTATGTGCACGTGGCGGCGGAGGAAGTGCCCGACTACCTGTTCCCGGCGGCCGAAGATCTGGCCATGACATCGCATGAGATCGTGGATCTGATAGCGCGCATCATGTTCTCGGGATTCCTGGGCTTCTTTACGTTTGTGGACAATGCAGGTCCGGGATTGCTGGACTACCTGTTCCTGCCGATGAGCTTTGTCTATCCGCTCGCGGTGTTCATAGGGTACCTCACCGGCCCGATACAGCATCGCAAGAAGCTCAAGATGATAGAGGAGGGCAAGCGCAAGAAGCTGCGCAAGATCCGCGCCGATCAGCGCCGCAAAAAGCGCCAGCAGCAGCCCAAGCAGCCTAAGCCTGAGGTCTGATTCCGATTTGATTGATTTGTGCGCTCCGCTCCCGAGGGGGTGGAGCGCTTTTGCTTTGCCTTAAATTGACATTAAATTTCATATATGTAATCGATTTACAGCGCGTTTTGCAGCGCTAACAGGCGTATGCTGGTGGTTTTTGGCGTCATAGATGTTATAATTCGCGGCGCGGTCTTGTGTGGCCGTATTGAGATGTGCTATAATGAAAGCGATACCTGAGCGCTGAAAGCATACGCGCCCGGGTGGGGAGGACTTTGATGCGCATAGTTGGCGGAGAGGCGGGCGGACGCCGCATACTCGCGCCTGAGGGCCGCAATACGCGCCCAACTGCGGAGCGCGTGCGTGAGGCCGTGTTCTCGATGCTGGGCGGACGGCTGGATGGCGAGGTCGTGTTGGACGTGTTTGCCGGGTCGGGCGCGATGGCGCTGGAGGCTTTGAGCCGGGGCGCCGAGCGCGCGGTGTTGTGCGAAAGCTCGCGCCAGGCTGCGGCGGTTATTCGCCGCAATATAGATTCGCTGGGCTACGGAGAGCGTGCGCAGTTGATTGCACGGGACTGGCGCGTGGCGCTGGCCGGGCCGGGCGGCGGGTTTTCGGTGGTGTTCATAGATCCGCCGTACAAGCGCGTGGACGAGTACCGGCAAGTGCTGGAGCATCTGGCGGCTTGCGGGCGACTGGCGCCCGGGGCGTACCTGGTGCTGGAGCACGAAGCGCACACCCGGCTGGATGGACTGCCGTCGGTATACGAGCAGCTCAAACCGCATCGCTATGGCGATACCGCGATAACGCTGCTCAGGTACGATGGCGCGAAAGACGATGTGGCAGGCGGTGAAGCTGAATGATTTGCGTATATGCGGGCAGCTTTGACCCGATAACTGTGGGTCATCTGGACATAATCCGGCGGGCCAGCGCGGTGTTTGACGGCGTTATAGTCGCCGTGCTCAATAACCGTGCCAAGCGCCCCGCGTTTTCGGTCGAGCAACGGCTGGAGTTCATACGCCGCGCCACTGAAGACATTGCCGGCGTGAGCGTGGATTCGTTTGACGGACTGCTGATCGATTACCTGCGCAAGGTGGGCGTGCGTGTGATACTGCGCGGCCTGCGCGCGGCCGGCGATTTTGAAAGCGAAACCCAGACCGCCGCGCTGAACCGGCGGCTGTATCCGGACGCTGAGACGATGTTCATGATGACGTCGCCCGAATATGCGTGCGTGAGTTCTACGGCGGTGCGCGAGATAGCCTCGTTTGGCGGAGATATATCGGGGTTGGTGCCGCCGCAGATACTGGATATGGTCAATGAGGGATTTGATATATATTACAATAGAAGTTGACGGAAGGGAGATTCGCGTGTATGGACAGGGATATGCGTGACCGCGGCAGCCGTCAGAGCGACGAGCGGGATAACGAGCGCGCGCAGGGAAGCGCGTCGGGCAATTCGCGCCAGGGCAATCGCCAGGGCGGTGAGGAGTACGCGCTGGACGAGCTGGTGCAGATAATCAGGATAATACTCACCGAGGAATCGCGCGCGGTGCCGATGAAGAAATATCTGCGCATTGTCGATGTCGATAAGGCGCTGCATTTTGTTGATTCCATGGAACGCCAGATGCCCAGAGAGATCATGGAGGCGCGCCGCATACGCGAGGAGCGCGACGACATAATAGAAGTGGCTCGCCGCCGTGCCGATTCGATATTCAGCGACGCTGAAAGCCGTGCCCGCGTGGCCATGGAGGACGCCGAAAAGAGCGCCCAGGCTACGGTCGCCGAAGCTGAAAACCGCGCCGCGCAGATCGTCGATGAGGCCCAAAAGCAGGCTCGCGTGCTGATAGACCAGAACCAGGTGCGCCGCCTGGCCGAGGAAGAAGCTCAAAAGCTCATGGCTAACGCGCGCAGCAAGGCCAGTACAGTCGTGCGCCAGGCCACTGATTACGCCGATCAGATGCTCAATGGCCTGGAGGACTTCCTTAACTCCGAACTGAGCGCGGTCAGGTCAAGCCGCGACAATATCCATCAGAATCACAGGGATGCCCAGACCAATGTCGGCGGGCAGTCCAAGTGATGTCAAATCAATATGCGTTCCGCAGCTCGGAAGTGGCGGCGTGATGCGCTTAGTTTCGCGTCGATATAATCGGCGCGATTTTTGTATAATGGCGTTGCACGGCTGCATGGCGTGAGATCTGCGACCATGCAGCGCGCATGTAACAAGGGGGGTATGAAAAATGTTCGCTGCGGCTGTCAAGGCTCCATGCAAGGTCTGATGTAGGACGGGGATTGCATGGAGCAGCAAGTTTACGCCGTCCATATCAGGCTTTGCCTTTGTTTATAAATAACATGAACGGAGAGCAGAGCCATGAAACAGAATATATTCAAGGGCCTGAAGAGCTTTTTGCTGCTGTGGAGTTCGCAGGCGGTGTCGGCGCTGGGCACGTCAATGACGAGCTACGCGCTCATAATATGGACTTACGCCCGGCAGGGCACGGCGTCCAGCGTTACGCTGCTTTCGTTTTTCACGTTTTTGCCGACGATAGCGCTGCGCTTTGTGACCGGCGCCATCGCCGACCGCTGGAATAAGAAGCGGATAATGCTCGCCGCCGACGCGGCCGCGGCATGTGGTACAGCCGTGATCTTTGCGCTGTATTCCCAGAACGCACTGCAGGTATGGCACCTGTATGTGATAAACACGCTGCTCAGCTTCATGGATGCATTCCAGAGTCCGGCGGCGCATGTCGCGACCAGTCTGCTGGTGCCACGGGAACAGTATGCGCGCGTTAGCGGATTACAATCGCTGTCCGGGGCTGCCGTGTCGATAATTGCGCCGGCATTGGGCAGCGTGTTGCTGGCGGCAGGCGGGCTGGAACTGGTGCTGGCGGTCGATTTGGCAAGCTTTGCGGTAGCGTTTGGCGTGCTGGGCGGGTTTATACGCATACCGGATATGCCGCGCGGCGCGGACGCTGCGGATGACTCGCTGATACACAGCTGCATGGCCGGGGTGAACTTCCTGCGCAGGCGCGCGGGACTGCTGCGATTGATACTCTCGTTTACGGCGATTAACTTCCTTGCAAAGCTCGGCGGCGACGGCATGCTGTCGGCGTTTATACTTGCACGGTCGGGCGGCGACCAGCAGGCGTTGGGCATAGTGCAATCGGCCGGCGCTCTGGGCACGCTCGTGGGCGGCGCGATAGTAACGCTGATGCGGCCTGTGCGGCGCAAGGTGAAAGTGGTTTTCGGCTGTTGTGCGGCGGTGTTTCTGATAGGGGATACAGCGCAGAGCCTGACCGACGCGCTGCCGCTGTGGGCAGTGCTTGAGTTTGCCTCGTATGTGCTTGTGGCCGTGCTGGGCGCGAATCTTATGGCATTGGTGCGCTCCAATACGCCAATGGAATTGCAGGGCCGTGTGTTCTCGGCGCAGAGCACCATACAGAACGGCGCGATACCGCTGGGCCTGCTGCTGGGCGGAGCGCTGGCCGATCATGTGTTTGAGCCGTTCATGGCGGGAGATTCGCCGGCGCAACGGCTGCTGGCGCAGGTGTTTGGCGTGGGCAGTGGTGCGGGGATAGCGGTCATGTTCTGCATTGTGGGCGTGTTGGGTTGCGCTGTATGTCTGAGCGCGCTGATGGATCCGATATATAAGCGGTTGGATGAGTAACGACAGGATTAAAGCATGGCGTTTATGTAGACGCACTGCGCGCGGAGGACATCGTCCTCCGCGCGCCTTACATATCCGCCGAATGTGCGGATCGCCGTTTGGTTTTGTGCCATGCGTGTTGAAAAACTTGATGCGCGCCGCGCAATTTCGCACTGCATACGGGGTGAACAGCGCAATTTACAGATTTAAGCGCTGTGTGCGCCCTGCCCGGTTGGCGCAGGCTTTGAGTTGAGTTTATCCCAGGCGATATAGCGCCGGTTCAGCAGCGCCGCAATGACCGCCAGTCCCAGCGCTACCAATGCTAACGGCGCGGTCGGCGGCGAGGGCAACACTTCGGTTGCGCGTGCGAACGTCTCCACGGCGCCCGCCCGACTCAGCACAGCGCAGATCAGCGCGGCAAGTACGCCCTGCACCGCCTTGCCCAGCAGATATAGCCCGCTCGGTATGCCCACCGGCCGCAACAGCGACAGGGCCTGCATACCTATCGACAAACCGCCGAATGTTATCGCAAAGCATACCAGGGGCAGCACATGCGCGCCGGGCAATTCGGCCAGCGTTAGACTGCCGCCGGCCATTTCCATAAGCGCATGCATGCAAGCCGGCACGATTGGAGGCAGTCCGGGCGCCAACAACATCACGCCAAGGTACATGTAGGCGCTCAGCACGCTGAACAGCACTACCCAGCAACCTACAAGCAGCGTTGCGCGCGCAGCTTCCAGCGCTGGAGATGCGGCCGCAGGGCTTGCAGTGGAAGCCGGCGCGGTCTCGCGTGCAAACGAGTCCTTAGCCTCAGCGTCGCGCAAGTCGGCGCGGACATACTCTGTACGTGCCGAACTGGCGCGGGACGAGGTTGCCTCAGCGGCACCAATGGCCGCCGAACCGGCACGGGACGGGGTACCCCCGTCTGCACCAGCGGCCGGCGAACTGGCTTGGGACATGTGCGCGCCGATTGTACCGACACCTGTTGAACGAGCATTTGACGTGGAGAAGCCTGTCGAACCGGAATGGGATTTGGTACCCCCGTCTGCATCAACTGCCGTCGAACCGGCTTGGGACATGTGCGCGCCGGTTGTACCGACACCTGTTGAACGAGCATTTGACGTGGAGAAGCCTGCCGAACCGGAATGGGATTTGGTAACCCCGTCTGCACCAACTGCCGCCGAACCGGCGTGGGACATGTGCGCGCCAGTTGTACCGATATCAATTGAACCGGAATTGGACCTGGATACGCCGGCTGGGCTGGCGCCGGATGTGGTCGAAGCGGCTGGGCGGGCGTTGGCTAAACTGCCTTTAAGCGGCTCTACGTTGCCCAGGCGCCGCGCTATTGCGCTATTGCTGGTCAGCAGCCGCAATGGCACAGCGCTGGCCAGTATGCCCAGCCAGCTGGCCACGAGCAACGTCCAGCCCGCGCCGGGCAAGGCCTGCTCCAGCGCGCCCAGTGCGAACGCGGGCGAACATGCCGAGCTCAGCCATGCCAGACGCAGGTATGCCGCACGCGGCCCGCCGCGCTCGGCGCATATGGCCGTCAGTGCCGCTCCGGTTGGGTTGCCGCCGAGCCAGCCGCAAACGATCGCGCCTGCGCCGTCCTCAGGGCAGCCCAGCACACGCGCCAGCCCGCCCAGCTTCCGCCCCAGCAGCCGGCCCAGTCCGCCCCGCTGCAGCGCTATCGCCAGAAAACAGTACGGAAACAGCGCCGGCACCAGTGCGCCCGCCCATACGATGAGGCCCTGGCGCGCGGCGCTCAGTCCCACCTGCGGCCATAGCGTCAGCAGCAGCACGCCTGCGCCCAGCGCCGCCAACTTCAGCTTTGCAGCTGGTTTCATACAATCGCCTCCGCGCGGTTTGATATGCTTATTGATATGCGCCCGCGTCGGTTGCGATGAATGCGCCGCTTTATCACAGCGAAGGTATGATAAGCAATACCATAAAAGCGATTCCTGCGCCTATTATGAGTGCGCGCCGCCGCCGGCAGCCCTTGAACAGAAAGTCCAGCAGCAGTGCATATGGCGTCTGATCCGGTTTGCACAGGGGCTTGAGCGCGCGATTGAGCGCGATGCAGCCGATGACCGCCAGCGCCAGTCCCAGCGCCAGCGTCGCGCACAGCGCTATGCCGCCGGCAAGCGCGTCGACCTTCATAAGCGTGACATATGGGTTCAGCGTCAACTGCGACAGCGCCATGACCGACAGTCCGGCCAACAGCTGCCGCATGCCGGCATACGCGGCGTCAGGCCAGCCGTCCATGCGCTGCGGATACAGCCCCAGCAGCACGCATTGCAGACACAGCGCCATGGCCGGCAATCTGAATACGTAAAACAGGCTTTTGTCCTTGTCGCCCCAGCTGCCGCCCCATGGCGCGAGGTATACCGGCACTTTTTCGCCCAGCGCGCCGTAGTTGTGCGCCAGAACCGCTATTACCAGCACGCTGACCACGCCCGCCAGCACGCAGTATGCCGCCAGCGCGGCCGTCTTGAGTTTGGTGTGTTTCATTTAGTCATCCTCCGCAATGTAAGGCGCTTGCACGCCATATCGTCTATTGTACCAGCTCGCAAGGAGTTGTCAACGGTGATTTGGGCGCGCAGGCCTGCGCCTCAGATCAATCAGCGACCGGCTCCGGGGAGTCGGTTTGCCTAGATGGGTGCGGCGCCGAGCGCAGGCCGCACAGACTGCCGGATGCAGGCGGCAACTATACATATAGCGCAGATTCGCGCAGTCAAGGCCCACCAGCGTTACATGTATAGCTGCCGCCAACTGCACATGGAGCGCAAGTTCGCGCATGGCAGTCGGCATGACCGCCGGGCGCATGTGAGCGTCATGGTTCGGCGTCATCGCGCGCCTTTAGTCAACTACGGTGAATTTTTGAGTATAGTCCCGTCCGGCCAGGCGATATTCGGCGCAGTCAGTGCACATGCCCCAAAGATCGGTAGCGCGCGTTTCCAGCGCCCACATCGCGTCGCTTTCGGACATGCGCGCCACGTCGCTGACCAATGGCAGCGTGCCGCAGCGCTTTATCTCGCCAAGCAATCCCAGCGCGTAGCGGCGACATGCCAGCACGCGTATGTATTCGGGCGCGGGATGAGCCGCCTGCATGTCGTGCGTTATGCCCAACGCTACCTGTGGCAGCAGCCGCCGCAATCGCGAAAGCGTGTAGCGCTTGCTCTTGCACGCGGCGATGAGCTCTGCCGCACTGGGGCAGCGGCGCGCCTGACGGCAGATTAGCGACTCCAGCCCCTCGCCCAGGCCGGGATATGCGCTGAGTTCGGCGTGCGACATGCCGCGCAGCCGTATCAGCGCCAGGTCGTCTATAAGGCGTGGAGTGGCGCGACGGCCCAGCTCTCTGGCAAGTTCGGCGCGGCACTGCGCGGGCACGCCCTCAAGCGCCGCGCTCACCTCGCCGCGGTCAACTGCGGCGCGTATCGCGCTGGCTGAGCAGACTTTGCCCAGCTCAAGACCATGATAATCGCTGGTGCGCTCGACCGGCAGCAGCGCAAGCGGCCTGGCCAGGCGCGCGTTGGCCTGTGCGTATTCCAGCGCCAGCGCGAAGTTGGGGCGATTTAGCGCGTCCGGATCCAGCCTCAGGTATGCGGCTGCGGCTTCTGCGCGGGCGCGGGGATAGCTTAGCCCGCGCGCCAGTCCTGCGCGCAGCAGTGCCCGGTACGGTTCGGGCTCATCGCTCAGGCAGCGGGCGACCTCGTCAATCAGCGCCATGCCCTCCGGCTCGCAGCCGAACGACAGCGCTTCAACCATGCCCAACGCGCTGAGCAGCCGCACGCCGCCCTCGGCAAAGCCCCGCGCTTCCCTGAGAGCAAACAGGCACGGCAGCTCGACGACCAGATCCGCGCCGGCCGTCAGCGCCATGCGCGCGCGGGCCCACTTGTCGATCAGCGCCGGTTCGCCGCGCTGGGTGAACGCGCCCGACATTGCCACGATGACCGCGTCGGCGCCGGTCAGCGCCCTTGCGCGCGCGAGTTGGAGCGCGTGGCCGGCGTGAAAGGGGTTGTATTCGGCTATAATGCCCACTGCACGCATGTTCCGCCTCCTATGTTTTACGATAATATTCTTTTATAATTGGGAAAAGCGTAGTATAATATGGTTTGTGAGTTTCGGGCGGGAGCGCTGTGCGCATCCGTCCCCAACGCCTGGAGCCTCCGCGCGGCGTCGGCTATCGTCGGCGTCCGGCGCATATTGCTTGAGACAATTTTATCACACTAAGGGGGATACTGCCATGTCGATAATGGAGAAGATTACGGAAAAAGCGCGCAAGTCGATAAAGCACATAGTGCTGGCCGAAGGCACCGAGGAGCGCAACATAACCGCTGCCTCGCTGGCAACTCAGCGCGGCATAGCCCGCATAACGCTGATAGGCAACCCGGACGAGGTCAAGGCCGCTGCCAAGGGCGTCGATCTGACCGGCGTGGACGTGGTCGACCCGGCCACCGATTCGCATCGCGCGGCGTATATAGACAAGCTCGTCGAGCTGCGCGGCGCCAAGGGCGTGGATGCCGCCAAGGCCGACAAGCTGCTCAATGACCCGCTGTACTGGGGCGTCATGATGGTCAAGATGGGCGACGCCGACGGCATGGTGTCGGGCGCGATACACTCCACCGGCGACGTGCTGCGTCCCGCGCTGCAGATAATAAAGAGCGCCAAGGGCATAAAGTCCGTATCGAGCTGCTTCCTGATGGAGATACCCAAGCGCGAATACGGCGACAACGGCGTGATGGTGTTCTCGGACTGCGCGGTCATACCCGATCCCACGGCCGAGGAGCTGGCTTCGATAGCGCTGGGCGCGGCCAAGTCGTGCGCGCTGGTAGACATCGAGCCCCGCATCGCAATGCTGTCGTTCTCGACCAAGGGCAGCGCCAAGCATGACAACGTCACCAAGGTGCAGCAGGCTACCGCGATGGTCAAGGAAATGGCTCCCGAACTGAACGTGGACGGCGAACTGCAGGCCGACGCCGCGCTGGTCGAGAAGGTCGGCCAGCTCAAGAGCCCGGGCAGCCCGGTTGCCGGCAAGGCCAACGTGCTGGTATTCCCGGATCTGGGCGCGGGCAACATAGGCTACAAGCTGGTGCAGCGCCTGGCGGGCGCCGAAGCGTACGGCCCGATAATGCAGGGCCTGGCAAAGCCCGTCAACGATCTGAGCCGCGGCTGCAACGCCGAGGACATCGTGGCCACCATCGCAGTGACCGCGGTGCAGGCGCAGCTGTGCTGATATAGATAACCGTCCGGGCGCGCCGGTCGGGCAGGCTCACCGGCGCGCCTCACTTCAGTGCGCGGCCAAGCGCCGCGACGATCATCGAAAGAGGAAGCAGCATGAAGATATTGATAATCAACGCCGGCTCGTCGTCGCTCAAGTACCAGCTGATAGACATGGACAATGAACAGGTCATAGCCAAGGGCCTGGCCGAGCGCATAGGCATAGCCGGCTCCCACCTCGAGCAGAAGGTCGGCGACAAGAAGATAGAGCTCGATGCCGCAATGGCCAATCACGTCGACGCGATGAACTACGTCATCAAGGCGCTGACCGATCCCGAAAAGGGCGCGATCAAGTCGATGGACGAGATAGGCGCGGTGGGCCACCGCGTGCTGCACGGCGGCGAAAAGTACACCAAGTCCGTGCTGATAAACGACGACGTCAAGGCCACGATACGCGAGTACATACCGCTGGGCCCGCTGCACAACCCCGCAAACCTGCAGGGCATAGAGGCGTGCGAGAAGGTCATGCCCACCACGCCCATGGTCGCGGTGTTCGACACCGGATTCCATCAGACGATGCCGCCCAAGGCGTATCTGTACGCGCTGCCGATGAAGTACTACCGCGAGCTGAAGGTGCGGCGCTACGGCTTCCACGGCACCAGCCACAGATTCGTGTCGGGGCGTTGCTGCCAGCTGCTGGGCGGCGCCGAGGGCACGCGCATAATCGTGTGCCATCTGGGCAACGGCTCCAGCCTGTCGGCGGTCGTGGACGGCAAGTGCGTGGATACGTCGATGGGCATAACGCCGCTTGAGGGCGTAGTGATGGGTACCCGCTCGGGCGACCTCGATCCGGCCTGCCTGCAGTACATAATGAACAACTCCAAGAACGACGACGGCACGCCGATAGACATCGATCAGATGCTCAATATCCTCAACAAGAAGTCGGGTCTGCTGGGCCTGAGCGAGAAGTCCAGCGACATGCGCGACGTCATGAAGGCCGCCGCCGAGGGCGACGAACAGTGCAAGCTGACGCTGGACATCTGGGCGTACTCGATACGCAAGTACATCGGCGCGTATGTGGCGGCGATGGGCGGTCTGGATGCGCTGGTGTTCACGGCGGGCGTGGGCGAGAACAACGACGCGCTGCGCGAGATGGTCTGCGAGGGTCTGGACTGGATGGGCATCAAGATCGACCACGAAAAGAACAAGGGCCGTCGCGACGAGTGCGAGATCTCGGCTGACGATTCGCGCGTAAAGATATTTGTGATACCCACCAACGAGGAGCTGGCGATAGCCCGCGACACGCTGGAACTGGTCAGCGCCAGGTAATCCGGTCTGTCAAGTGTAAAATTTGACGCGAGCGGGCATCTTACTGCTGAATTAACCCGCAATGCGCTAAAAAACATTTGACAAACGCGCCATGGCTAGTTATAATAGGGAATGTTGCGTATGAGGTGAGCTGTATGCGAATGGACGTTTCACTGGCGCTCAAAAACCCGGGGCACGAGTTTCCCTTCGCGCTGGAGCTGCCGCTGCGCGACCAGGAGTTCGCGGGCGAGGCTATCGAGTTCAAGTCGGATGCGCGCCTGGAGGGCACGTATGCGATGCAGGGCGCGGGCGTGGTGGTGCGCGGCGAGCTGAGCGTTAAGCTGAGCCGTCAGTGCTCAAAGTGCCTGGGGCCGGTCGATACCGCCGTCGAGTGCGAGTTTGAGGACATGTTCTTCAAGGAGCCCGATCCCGACGAGCCCAACGACCTGTTCATCATCGAGAACTACACGATCGACATGTCCGCCTATGCGGAGAGCCTGGTGTTTCTCGAGCTGCCGATGACCGCGCAGTGCAGTCCCGACTGTAAGGGCCTGTGTCCGGTCTGCGGCGCGAACCTTAACATTAGCCAATGTTCATGCGGCAAGGCCGATACACCTTCGGATACGCGAAAGCCTTTTGCTGCATTGGAAGATTTGCTGACCCGAGATGAGGAGGTGTAGACAATGGCAGTACCGAAGGGAAAAATTTCCAAGGCGCGTAAGCACAGCCGTCGCGCTAACTGGAAGCTGACGACGCCCGGCATCGTGACTTGCCCGCGTTGCCAGCAAATGAAGCTGAGCCACCACGTATGCAAGAATTGCGGCTACTATGGCGACGTGCAGGTCATAAAGACCGAGACCGCTACCGCAACCGCCAAGGCGTAATGCAATTTGATATTAAGCTGACGCACATTCCGATAATGGGATGTGCGTTTTAGCTTTAGCCGATTTTGGGCAATGCGCGAGATGGCCGTGCAGCGTTTGGGCAGTTGCGCCGCGGTTGCGGGCGTCTTTATCGTATGTGGGCGCAGATGGACGGCGCGCCGTATGCGGCGGGGTGAGTGAGGCATGAGCGGTGCGGCTAATATGATAAGACGCCTGAGCATGCCTTGCATGTGCCCAAAGCGCATGTTAAGCGGTTGCGCGGCCCGCGCCCTGGCCGGCGCAAAAATGGCTCTTCCGTAAACGGCGACTATATGGTATAATAAACCATGTGCGCGGATAATGAACCCAGGAGGCGTTAGGCCGCGCGCATACCGAGCGCGGCGCTAAACAGCGCGCGCACTAAGGAGGCAGACTATGATTCGCATAGCCGTTGATGCGATGGGCGGCGACAACGCTCCGGGCGCAGTGGTGGAAGGTTGCCTTATGGCGCTGCGCGAGCGCGCCGACATAAGCGTGGCGCTGGCCGGGCAGACGGGCGTGATCGAACCGCTGCTGGCCGATGCGGGTGCGCTGCGCGAGCGCATTGACATAATCGAAGCGCCCGATGTGATATCGATGCATGAGCATCCCGCGATGGCGGTGCGCCGCAAGCCGAACTCGTCCCTGGTCAAGGCGCTGGACGCCGTAAAGCACGGCGAGGCGCAGGCATGTGTGTCAGCCGGGTCGACTGGAGCGCTGCTTACGGGTGGCATATTCCGCGTGGGGCGCATAAAGGGCATTGACCGGCCCGCGCTGGCCAGCGTGATACCGTCCACGGCGCGGCCGTATCTGCTGCTGGACTGCGGCGCTAACGCCGATTGCCGGCCCGAGTACCTGGTGCAGTTTGCGCTTATGGGCAGCGTCTATATGGAAAAGGTCAAGGGATATGCCAATCCGCGCGTGGCGCTGGTCAACATAGGCGCCGAAAGCGAAAAGGGCAATGAACTGAGCAAGGCCGCATACGCGCTGCTCGCAAAGAGCAACCTGAACTTCACCGGCAATATAGAGCCGCGCGACATACCCGCCGGCGCCGCCGACGTCGTCGTGGCCGACGGCTTTACCGGCAACGTGGTGCTCAAGCTGACCGAGGGGTTGGCAAGCATGCTGATGGGCATGATAAAGACCGAACTGATGAGCTCGACCGTTACCAAGCTGGGTGCGGCGCTGGCCAAGCCCGCATTCCGCAACGTAAAAAAGCGCATGGACTATACCGAGGAAGGTGGCGCGCCACTGCTGGGCGTGCGCGGCGCGGTGATTAAGGCGCATGGCTCGTCCAATGCCACCGCGATAAAGAACGCGCTGTATCAGGCCGCGCGCATGGTCGAGGGCGACATTGTGAACATTATAGAGACACAGCTGAGCGCACTGGCCGCAGCGCAGCCGGATGCGCGCGCAACTGACAAGGAGGATGGCTGAGATGTCTGAAAAGCAGATATTCGATAAGGTGGCCGAACTGATAGCGGTGCAGATGGGCATATCGCCCGACGAGATCACGCTCAAGACCCGCATGCTGGAGGATATGAAGGCCGATTCGGCAAACGTCATCATGCTGGTCATGGATCTGGAGAATGAATTCAATATATCGGTCGACGACGACGTGCTGATGGGCATAAAGACCGTGGGCGACGTTGTAGACTGCATAAAGGGTCTGATAAAGTAATGGGTTTGGAAGGACTGCAATCGCGCATAGGATACAAGTTCAGGGACGGCGCGCTGCTGACCGAAGCGCTGACGCATTCGACATATGCCGAGGAACACGGCTGCGCCAGCAATCAGCGGCTTGAGTTTCTGGGCGACGCGGTACTGGAGCTGTGTGTGAGCCGGCGGCTGTTCGAGCGCGAGCGCAGCGTCGACGAGGGCGTGCTGACCAAGTGGCGGGCATTGCTGGTGTGTGAGAAGTCGCTGGCGGGTTGTGCGCGGCGGCTGGGATTGGGCGACTGGCTGCGCATGGCGGGCAGCGCCGTGACCGATGGACTCAAGCACAGGCCGTCGGTGCTGTGCGACGCGATGGAGGCGCTGATAGCGGCGGTATACCTCGACGGCGGACTGGACGCTGCGGCTGAGCTGGTCGAGCGCATATTGGGCGAGGGCATGAACCAGGCGCCCGACATGCCTGACGACTACAAGTCGCGCCTGCAGATGATTTTGCAGGAGGATGGCGGCAGTGTGCCCGAATACAGATTGATATCCGCCAGCGGGCCCGATCATGCCAAGACGTTTGAGTTCGAGTGCGCGTTTGGCGACGTGACCACGCGCGGCGCGGGCGCATCCAAGAAACAGGCGCAACAGATGGCGGCACGGGCGGCGCTGGAGCTGCTGGAGCAGGGCGCGCCGCGATGAGCGCCGCTTGACGGGCAAAGCGTGGCTGGCCCGAGCGATTGATACTATCATTCAAATGCAAATCGACTGAACCGAAGGCGCGCCGGGCGATAAACCGGCGCGCCGCTTTGCAGCGGGAGGATGTCAATATGCATATCGACAGGAATGCCATGCGCGCTGCGCTGGAGCGCATGATTGGTCATGTCGAGGCGTTGCCCGAGTTTGAGTGTGCGACGGTGCGCGGGCGCCAGGTAACCGCGGGCGATGCGGCGGCGCTGGACGCGGCTGTCGCGCAAAGCTGGCACGATGCGCTCAGCGATCTGGATGTCAAGCTTGATCTGCGCGTGTCGCCTGCCGACGCGCCGGCATATGCCACCGCGGCGGGCGCAGTGCGCCTGGGATTTGAGCGCGCTCAGCTGCTGGGGCTGCAGGTGGGCGGCACTGCCGATGCGCCGCTGTATCGCGTCGTGCGGCGGGACGGCATGCGGTTTGACATCGGTGTGAGGTTGAATGTCGACGCGACATGTCCGGCGTTGGGACTTGAGGCCGCGCTTGAGCCTGAGCGGCGTTTGGAGGGGCGCTACTGGCCGTGCCTCGCGCTAACGCACGCCGATGCATTTTGGTTCGTACAGGTGCAGGCGCTGGGCAAGCTGTTGCGCGGCGACTACCTGATAGCCGCGCATCTTGCCAACTGTCAGGTAAACGAGACGCTGGTCATGCAGATGCGCCAGCGCGACGACGCGACCGGCACCAACGTGCACAGATATGGCGGGCGCGAACGGCTGGCTTATTTGGACATTGCGCTGCCGGGGTTCATAGTGTCGCATGACGCCACCGAATCCGCGATAGCGCGGCAGCTCTGCGCGGCGGCGGAGGCTTACGACGCGCTAATGCCTCAGCTTAGTCAGGGATATGCGCCACGCACCGGCATATTCTATGAGCTGTGGCGGTGCTATCAGGCGGAGCTGGGCATTTGTCAGGCGTGAGCCGGGCGCAATGAATGTATGGCGATGCTTTGGCGCTGCAATGTGGGCGGCGGTGCGGAGCTGCTGCGCGGGGACATGAGGCATCTGTAAATGTGCGCGTTCGACTGTGGGGTACGGCAGGCGCATAGGCCGGCGATGCTGCGGCTATGTTGACTGTGGAGAATGCGCGCGCCTGGTTTTGCGATATGCGGCAGAAGGGCAAATCATGGCTGCGCTGCATGCCGAACGCCGAGGCTTGCGGTGAGCGCGCAATGGGCTGCATATGCCGAGGCGGTATTCACGCCATCTGTTGCGGATGTGCCATAACGCAACAAGAACTTTAGCGTTAAGCGGCTTTACGAATGGGCGAATCCATAATATAATACGATAGTGGCTTTATAAAGAAATGGGAGTTGACTGGCGCAGATGAGGCTTAAAAAGCTGGACATATACGGCTTCAAGTCGTTTGCCGAGCGCACCGAGATGGTGTTTGACAGCGGTATAACGGGCGTAGTAGGGCCAAATGGCAGCGGCAAGTCCAACATAGCCGACGCAGTTCGTTGGGTGCTGGGCGAGCAGAGCGCGCGCATGCTGCGGGGCGCCAAGATGGAGGACGTAATATTTGGCGGCACCGAGAAGCGCAAGCCGCTGTCCTACTGCGAGGTATCGCTGACGCTGGACAACTCGGATGGAGCGCTGCCGGTGCAGTTTGCCGAGGTGCTGGTCACGCGCAGAGTCTATCGCAATGGCGACAGCGAGTACTTCCTGAACAAGAGCGCATGCCGTTTGAAGGACATAATCGACCTGTTCCGCGACACCGGCATAGGCAAGGAGGGCTACTCGCTGATAGGCCAGGGCCGCATAGACGAGATACTCTCCCAGCGCGGCGAAGAGCGGCGCGCGGTGTTCGAGGAGGCCGCCGGCATATCCAAGTACAAGGCCCGCAAGGCCGAGGCCGAGCGCAAGATCGACAACACCAATGAAAACCTGACCCGCGTAGAGGATATCATCGTCGAGGCCGAACGCCAGATAGGCCCTCTCCAAAAGCAGGCTGAAAAGGCGCGGCAATACATACAGTTGTTTGACGAGATGCGCGCATTGGACATATCACAGTTCGTGCTGCGCTATGACGCGATACGCCAGCGCGCCGCCGAACACGAGCGCGCCGCGCAGGAGCGCCGCAATGCGATAGAACAGGCCCAGGCGCGCTGCGATGCCGCCAAGGCTGCGCGCGCCGAGCTGGATGCGCGCCAGGCTGAGGCCGAGGCGCGAACTCAGGGTCTGCGCGATGCGGTCGTGGAACTCACCCGCGCCGCGCAACAAAAACAGGGCGAACTGGATCTGACATGTGAGCGCGCTCAGGCGCTGGAGCGCGAACAGCAGCGCTTGAACAATGAACTGAACGAATCGACGCAGGCATTGGAGGACATGCGCGCGCGGCACGAGGAACTCAGCCGCGCTCAGGCTGCGCAGTCCGGCGAGCGCGACCGGATACAGGCAGAGCTGGCGGCGCGCGACGTGGAGTTGACGCGCTCGTCCGATGAGCTCAACGCCGAAGCCCAGCGCATAGAGGAGCGCAAGGAAAGCCTGATGGAGGCGATCAACCGCCTGAGCGACGTAAAGAGCGCACGGGCGCGGCTGACCGCGATGCGCCAGGCGATAACCGAGCGGATAGAGGCCTGCGGGCGCGAATGCGACGAACTGACCAGCCAGCGTGCGGCGCTGGATGAGGCCGCCGCCGCCGGCGAACAGGAGCGTCAGACTGCACAGGCGCATCAGGACGAGGTGCGCGGTGGCGCTCAGGCGCTTGAAGCCGAGCTGGGCCGCAACCGGGACGCGCGCAACCGCGCCCAGGACGCACAGCAGAAGCTTACGCTCAGCCGCCAGCAGACCGAGACGCGCCTCAAGGTGCTGCGCGAGATGGCGCGGGACTATGAGGGATATCAGTTTGCGGTAAAGCAGGTCATGGTCAAGGCGCAGCGTGAGCACGATAAGGGCATAATCGGCGTAGTGGCCAGCATACTGCACGTGCCGCGGGAACTGGAACGGGCAGCCGACATGGTGCTGGGCGCGGCGCTGCAAAACATAATAGTCGAGACCGAGCAGGACGCCAAGCGCATGATAGAATATCTGCGGGCAAACCGGTATGGGCGAGCGACGTTTTTGCCGGTGACGTCGGTCATGGGGCGCACGCTGTCGCCGGGTGAGCGGCAGGCGCTCAAGGTCGACGGATGTCTGGGCGTGCTCAGCGAACTGGTGCAGTTCGACAAGCGGTATCAGGGCATAGTGGACAACCTGTTGGGGCGCACGGTCGTTGCGCGGGATCTGGACGCGGGCATCGAGATAATGCGGCGCGGGCGGCATGCGTTCCGGCTGGTGACGCTGGAGGGCGACGTCATGCACTCGGGCGGCTCGATGACCGGCGGCAGCATACAGTCGCGCGTGACCAACCTGCTGTCGCGCGACCGCGAGATCGCCGAGCATGAGTCGGCGCTCAAGGCATTGGACGAGCGGTTGGCGCGCGCACGCGAAGGCATGGCTCAGCTGGAGGCCGAGCGCGCAAAGCTGCATGAGCGCATAGACGAGGCCGAGGCGCAGTTGCGACTCAGCGAGGACGGCATGCTAAAACTTGACCAGCAGCTGGGACAGCTGGCTAAGGAGCGCGCGGCGCTGGACGACCGGATACAGCGCATGGAGCTGGAACGTGACAACCTGGGCGTGAACCTCAAGGACGTCATGCAGGAACTGGGCGGACTGACCGGCGAGCAGGGCGCGGCCGAGAGCAATCACGAGCAGATGCAGCGCGACATAGCCGAGCAACAGCGCGTGCTGGCGCAGCGGCGTCAACAGTTGGACGGCGCGCGCGAGGAACTGACGCGGCGGCGTATAGAGCTGGCCGAGCGCGTGCGCGACGAGAACGCGCGGGCGGCTGAACTCAAGCGCATAGAGGCCGAACTGGCTGAGCGCAGCGAGGCCATGGAGCGCGCCCGGCGCGAGCTAAAGCAAGGCGAGGCGGCGCAGGCAGGTCTGGAGCGCGAACAGGCGGAATGCGAGGCGGGCGTAAAGCAGGCTGAAGCGGCGCTGAATCAGGCGCGGGCCGAGCTGGACGCGGCCGATACCGACAGCGGCACGCGCGCTCAGCAGCGGCGGCAGCTGGAGAGCGAACAGGAAGCGCGTCAGGCCGATGTGGCCGAATTCACCGAGCAGTTGCACAGGCTCGAGATGCTGCTGGACCGCGCGCACACCGAGCTCGACAATCAACAGGCGCGCATATGGAATGACTACGAACTGACGTACGAGGCGTGCGCCGAACAGGCGGATCGCACGCTGCAACTGAGCGACGCCGATAAGCGCATTGCGGGACTGCGCGGTCGGATACGCGAGCTGGGCAGCGTCAATGTGAACGCGCCGCAGGAATACGAAGAAGCGGGCGCTCGGCTGCACAGCCTGACCGAGCAGCGCGACGACCTGCTGCGCGCGCAGGCCGACCTGAACCGGATAATCGAAGATCTGACGGGTCAGATGCGCGAGCGGTTTGCAGAACAGTTCAAGCTGCTCAATGAGCGATTCCAGATTGCGTTCAAGGCGCTGTTCGGCGGCGGCAGCGCCAAGCTGATGCTGCAGGACGAGAACGACGTGCTCAACTGCGGCATAGACATAGCCGCGCAGCCGCCGGGCAAGAAGCTGCAGATGCTCTCGCTGCTGTCGGGTGGCGAGCGGGCGCTGACGGCGATTGCAATACTGTTTGCGATGCTGGATATACGACCCACGCCGTTTTGCATACTCGACGAGATCGAGGCGGCGCTGGACGATGCCAATATAGACAACTTTGCGCAGTACCTGAGCCGGTATGCCGAAAAGACGCAGTTCATTGTCATCACGCACCGCAAGGGTACGATGGAGTGCTGCGACTCGCTCTATGGCGTGGCGATGGAGGAAAAGGGCGTCAGCCGCATGGTTTCGGTGGCGCTGGCAGATGCTCAGCGCGCGGTGTGAGCGGGCGGGCTTTAAGGCAGCGCATGCATGCGGATATTTGGCGTCTGGCTTAGCGCAGATGTCTGCGGCAGGCAGATGCGTTGGGCTGCGGCGGCTGGCATGCGTAAGCAGATGTGCCGGGTTGCAGCGGCTGGCGCTCACAAACTGGTGTACTGGGCTGCGGCGACTGCATGCGCAAACTACCGGGCTGCGGCGGCTGGCACGCGCAAACTGGTGTACTGGGCTGCGGCAGCTGGCGCGCACAAACTACCGTGCTGCGGCAACTGGCACGCATAAGCATGTGCGCCGGACTGGCTTTGGCTTAAATGCGTATGAGACATGGGCCATGGCGCGCGGCTGCGGCCTATGCGGCCAACAGGGCTGAGGCAAGGTTCGCAATCGGGTACACATTGATTTTGACAGGGAAACTCCGTGCAGGCGCGGCCGCGCGGGCTTGTGCCGCGCTGCACGCGCATGCGCCAGGAACAGTAAATTATGATATAAAGATGGAGGACAGCAATGGCCAGGGAAGAAAAGGAGAAGAAGCGCGGCTTTTTCAGCAAGCTCAAAGACAGCCTCACGCGCACGCGCGACAATATATCAGGCAAGGTCGACCAGCTCGTAGCTACGTATGAGGAGCTCGACGACGATTTCTATGACGAGCTGACCGATATACTGATACTTGCCGATGTGGGCGTAAAGACGTCGACGCTGGTCGTAGACCGGCTCAAGGCCGAGGCGCGCGAAAAGAAGATAGGCGACCCCAAACAGGTCAAGCAGATGTTAAAGGACATACTCATCGACATGATGAAGGATACCGACCTGCGGTTCCCGTCGCCTACGGTGCTGATGGTGATCGGCGTAAACGGCGTGGGCAAGACCACGACGATAGGCAAGCTCGCGGTTCGGTTCCAGTACATAGGGCGCAAGGTCATAATCTGCGCCGGCGATACGTTCCGCGCGGCGGCGGCCGACCAGCTCGAGATCTGGGCTGAGCGCGCCAACACCACGATCATTCGCCAGCACGAGGGCGCCGATCCTGCGGCGGTGCTGTTCGACGCCATACAGGCTTCGCGCGCGCGCAAGGCGGACGTGCTTATCGTCGATACCGCCGGCCGCCTGCACAACAAGACCCACCTCATGGAAGAACTCAAGAAGATGGCCCGCGTCGTCGCGCGCGAGTGGCCCGAGGCCGAATTCCGCACGCTGCTGGTCGTCGACGCCACCACCGGCCAAAACGGCGTCGAACAGGCGCGCGTTTTCAAGGACGTCGCCAAGCTCGACGGCATAATACTCACCAAGATGGACGGCACCGCCAAGGGCGGCATAGCGATAGCGATACGCCAGGAGCTGGGGCTGCCGGTGCGCTACATAGGCGTCGGCGAAGGCATCGACGACCTGCAGCCGTTTGACGCGCGCGACTTCATCGAGGCGATATTCTGACGATGGCGCGCAAAAGTGATGCGCACGGAAGCGACTGGGATCCGCCCGTCGTGGGTCGGGGCTTTGACGACGATGACGGCCTCGACTTTGCCGACGCGCCTGCACCCCAGGGCCGCAAGGCCAAACCGTCAAAATCGACGGCCAAATCATCGGCCCGGTCTACGGCTCAACCATCGGCCGGAGCGGCGGTTCAACCGGCAGTCGGCAAGTCCAGGACTCGTTCGCCGGCCAAACCGCTGGCCAGTACAACTGCGCGGTCTGCCCGTACGGCGGCCGATCCTGCCGGACGTCCTCGCGTGGGGACAGCGGCGCTGGGCACGCGGCGGCGCGGAGATGAGCTGGCTCACGATGACAGGCCGCTTTTGACGGTGCTGGTCAGCGGCGAAGGCGATGAGCAGTTTGACGTGCTGGTGGATGGGCGAGCGTACTGGGGCGGGAGTACGTCGCCGTACAGGTTTGAGATGCGGCTGGATCCGGGCGAGCACGAGCTGAGGGTGCGCCAGCGCCATGCTATGGACAAGCAGCCGGGCGAGTTTGTACCGCTGATATTGGCGGTGCTGTTGGGCGACGGGCGGCGCGGCGAACAGGGGCCGTACTTTGCGGCGCTGGACGCGCGCATATCGATCAGCACCGACAGCCGGCTGACGGTCAAGTATGCATTGACTGGCCGCGCGGGCCGTGCAAACGGACGCGCCGCATTCAAGTGCACGGCGGGCAAGGGCCTGGAGTGCGAGGTGTTGGATACGTCCATGAGCAGCACGCCGCGGCTGAGGCGGCGCTGGCGGTTTGCCAATGGCGTTGCGCTGTTGGCTGTGACGCTGCTGGCGTTGTCGATCGTGGGATTGGGCGCGTACCTGTGCGTGTTGCCGGGCGGGTCGCTGGGCGGCGGCATAGTGTCCATGGCATTGGGCACGCTGATGGCCATGGGCTGTGCGCTGGTGGCCAGCTCGGTGCGAATTGCGCGCGACGGGGGCTATGCGCCCGACATGGATCCGCCGCCGCAGCGCCGTCAGCCCCGCAAGACTAAGCCGCGTGCGGACGGCGCCGTCGATCGCGAAGCGCAGTACGACGCGCCGCTTGACCAGGGCGCTGATGCGGATACTCCCGAAGCGGGCGCAACCGAGGCTGGCGCTGCGCGCGCTAAAGCCGCTAAATCAACCCGAAAGCCGCGCAGGCAGTCCAAACCGCGCCGCGCTGCGCCCAGCGAGGGCGACTACGATGGCGCATACGACGATGCCAACGAGATGGCCGAGTTTGAAGAAGCCGGGCTGTCCACAGCGGATCTGACGCCCGAGCAACTGCGCGAGGCCAAACGTCGCTTGCTGAAGAAGCTGGGCGGCCAGGAGGAATAGTATGGCTGGACGAGCCAAGTGGAGGGCGATATGAGACTGACGGGAGAGCGCGTGTACCTTGACATGTTGACGCGCGAGGACTGCCGCAGAATATTCGAACTGACCGAGTTCGACCCGGACGCGCTGGTCGAGCAGCCGTGCATAGGCTTTGGACCGGAGCGCGCCGACGACTGGTATGCTGACATACAGCGCCGCCAGTGCGATACCCATGTGCGGCTGGGCATATACGTGCGTGCGGACGACGGCGCGCGCGGTGAACTGGTCGGCGATGTCGCGCTTCAGGACATCAACTGGCGCGACCGGCGGTGCAGCGTGGGCATTGGCATGGCGCGGCTGAGCGACCGCGGGCGCGGCTACGGCACGGAGGCGCTCAAACTGATGCTGGGATATGGGTTTGATGCGCTGGGTCTGGAGCGCATAGAGGCGCGCACGCTGGATGTAAACAAGCGGGCGCAGCGACTGCTTGAGCGCGTGGGCTTTGTGCGCGAAGGCTGTGAGCGCGCGGCGGTGTATCTGGGCGGCGCGCGGCGCGACAGACTGATGTATGGTATGTTGCGCGATGAGTGGGCGCAGGTTAAACTTGAGTGCGCGTGCGGTCGGTAAAGAAAAAATGCTTGACAAATCGCGCGCGTGCGGTATAATATAGCGTGTCAAGTCGGCAGGCTTTACTTTTTGCGCGCATTGATGGCCGCCTTGGCTTGCGCGCGGGAGGGAGCGCTGTGTATGACCGATAATAACATGGACGATATAGACCGCCGGGTCGAGCTGGGATTGCTGATGGACTTTTACGGGCCGCTGTTGTCCGAGCGCATCGCCGGCATCATGCGCATGTACGTGATGGAGGACTATGGCCTCAGCGAGATCGCGCAGGAGATGGGCATAAGCCGTCAGGGCGTGTACGACGCGGTGCGCCGGGGCGAGGCGCAGCTGATGGAGCTGGAGCAGCGGCTGGGACTGCAGCGCCGGCATCGCGCGATGGCCGAGGCCGCGCGCAAGTGCCTGGCGGCGCTGGAGCGGGTCGAACCGCGCGCGGGCAGCGAGCAGGCGCTCAGCGAGGCGCGCGCACTGCTTGAGGACATGCGCGACATGTAATCTATCCTAAGGAGTGAAGCAAGTGGCGTTTGAAGGGTTGGCTGAAAAGCTGCAACAGGCGTTTCGCAAACTGTCAAGCCATGGCAAGCTGACCGAGGCCGACGTAAAGGCCGCGATGCGCGATGTGCGCATGGCGCTGCTGGAGGCCGACGTCAACTACAAGGTTGTAAAGGATTTCATAGCCAAAGTGACCGAGCGCGCGGTGGGCAGCGACATACTGGCCAGCCTGACCCCGTCGCAGCAGGTCATAAAGATAGTCAACGAGGAGCTGACCGTGCTGATGGGCGGGCAGAACGCCCGGCTCACCTATTCGCCGACTGTGCCCACGATATACATGCTCTGCGGCCTGCAGGGCGCGGGCAAGACGACGATGGCCGGCAAGCTCAGCCTGATGATAAAGAAACAGGGCAAGCGTCCGCTGCTGGTGGCGTGCGACATATACCGCCCGGCCGCGATAACGCAGTTGCAGGTCGTGGCCGATAAGGTGGGCGTGCCGGTATTCGAGCGCGGGCAGTCGGACGTCGTGGAGACGGCCAAGCTCGCGATAGAGCACGCACGCAAGTTCGGCTTTGACCCGGTGATAATCGACACCGCGGGCCGGCTGCACATCGACGAAAACCTGATGGGCGAGCTGCGCGACGTAAAGGCCGCGGTCAAGCCCACCGAGATACTGCTGGTCGTGGACTCGATGACCGGTCAGGACGCGGTCAACGTCGCCGACACGTTCAACAAGAACCTGGGCATAGACGGCGTTATACTGACCAAGCTCGACGGCGATACGCGCGGCGGCGCGGCGATATCGGTCAAGGCCGTGACCGGCAAGCCCATAAAGTTCTCGGGCACCGGCGAAAAGCTCACCGACCTGGAGCCGTTCCACCCCGACCGCATGGCCTCGCGCATACTCGGCATGGGCGACGTGCTCAGCCTCATCGAAAAGGCACAGGACACATTCGATGAGAAGAACGCCGCCGAACTCGAGCGCAAGATGCGCACCCAGACGTTCGACCTCAACGACTACCTCAAGCAGATGCAGCAGATGAAGAAGATGGGGTCGTTCGAGGACATACTCAAGATGATACCCGGCTTGGGCAGCAAGCTCGGCGACATAAAGATAGACGAGAAAAAGCTCGGCCGCGTACAGGCGATAATCCAGTCAATGACGATGGAGGAGCGCCACAACCCCGACATACTCGGCGCCAGCCGCAAGCGGCGCATCGCCGCCGGCAGCGGTACCACTGTGCAGGAGATAAACCTGCTGCTCAAGCAGTTCGAACAGTCGCGCCAGCTGATGAAGCAGATGATGGGGCGCGGGCGGCGCGGACGCATGAGGATACCGTTCATGAAATGAGCCAGTAAACCCCAGGCGTCCTGAGCGGCGCGGGTTTGCAATATTACCCCAAGGGGCCGCATGGCCCAGATATTTAAGGAGGAAAATCAAATGGTAAAGATTCGCCTGAAGAGGATGGGCATGAAGAAGGCCCCGTTCTACCGCATCGTAGTTATCGACAGCCGTGACGCGCGCGATGGCCGCCCGATAGAGGAGATAGGCTATTTCAACCCGATGACCGAGCCGGCTGACCTGAAGGTCGACCCGGAGCGCGCTCAGTACTGGCTGGGCGTGGGCGCGCAGCCCACCCAGACCGTCAAGACGCTGCTGCGCAAGGCGGGAGTAGCGAAGTAAATGGCTGAGCAGATAGACGCCGTCGCGTTGGTGGAGTTTGTCGCAAAGTCGCTGGTCGATAACCCGGATTCGGTTCAGGTGAAGTCGGTCGACGGCCCCGAATCGACGGTGATTGAGCTGCACGTGTCCCCGGACGACATGGGCAAGGTGATAGGCAAGCAGGGCCGCATCGCCAAGGCCATGCGCACCGTGGTCAAGGCGGCCACCGCCAAGTTCGATAAGCCGGTCTTTGTTGAGATAATGTGACAGAGCAGGGGAGCCGTCGCCACGCGCGTCGGCTCCCTGTGGTTTATATGTGCTGCCGTGGCGGAGGTATTTATTTATGAAGATAGCGACGTTCAACCTGCGCACTGACGTGCCCGGCGATGGAGAAAACCGCTGGCAGTGCCGCAAGGGCCTGGTGCTGGACAGGCTAATGGCCGAGCAGCCCGATGTGGTGGGGTTTCAGGAGGCTACGCCCGAGATGGCCGGGTTCCTGAGGCGGTATATGCAGGGGTATTTCTGCGTGGGCTGCGGTCGGGAGCGCGACTTCACCGGCGAGAACAACATGATAGCGTTTAAGCTGGATGCGTATGAGCTGATAGCGTTGGACACGTTCTGGCTGTCGGACACGCCGGACGTGCCGGGCTCAAGGTATGCAAATCAGTCGATCTGCCCGCGGATATGCACGCATGTGGTGCTCCGGCGGCTGAGCGATGGCATGCAGTTCCACGCGTACAACACGCACCTGGACCACGAATCCGACGAGGCGCGCGTGCTGGGGGCGCAGGCGATATTACGGCGCATAGCCCGCGACCTGGAACTCCGGCCGCTGCCGCTGTCGCTGACCGGCGACATGAACGCCGCGCCGGATAGTCCGCCGCTGCGCGCATTGTTGGGCGACGCGCGGGTGCGCCTGGTCAATCAGACGCCGAACTTCCCGGCGTCATACCATGCATATGGCACGCAGCTCGATCTGCCGCAGATAGACTTCGTATTGACGCAGGGCTTTCGCGCGGTGGATGCGCCGGTCGCGTGGACCAGGGCCGAGTGCGGCAGGTATCTGTCCGACCACAGCGCGCTGTGCGCGAACGTGGAGCTGTGCACGAATGCCTGACGGGCGCCGGTTGTCCGCAGGCGGTACGGTCGCGGGAACTAAATGAGGATATCCATACTGAAGTGACGTTGTGCGCCCAGAAGGGCGATGCGCCGCGTCATGTGATTGCGCGGCGCATTGGGCAACGCGGCGCTGTGGCTGCAAGGCCAGTAGCTTACAGGGCGGCGGAATAAAGCTCACATGATGCGGCTTATCTGACTGTGCAGCTGCTTTTAGCAGCGCAGACGGCGCTTATGCAGCCTGAGCGGCACAGCGGCGCTATGCGCGAACGTGAGCGCTGATACGTGGATGTTAATGCGTGAGCGCTAATATGTGATACGATGGCGCGTCGGCAAGCGGAACTGGCTGCCGGCGACCGGTGACGCGCGGCGCATGGCCGGCGCGGGGAGGAAATATGCTGAGCGAATACCTACTGATAGGCGAGATAACCCGGCCTCAGGGCGTGCGCGGCGAGATGCGCGTAAAGCCCTGCACCGACGACCCGATGCGCTTTGCCGAGCTGGAGCAGGTCTACTTCAAGCAGGGCGACGCGTATGCGCCGCGCGGCATGAAGTTCGTGCGGCTGGCGGGCCCGGACGTGGTGATAATACGCCTGGACGGCGTGGACGACGCCAACGCCGTCGAAGCGCTGCGTGGGCGCGAACTGTACGTGGACCGCGCGCATGCCGTGGAGCTGCCCGAGGACGCCGACTTCATAGTCGACCTGATAGGCTGCCGCGTCGTCGACGACGAGGGCACGGAGTACGGCAGGATAGTCGACGTGATGCAGCCCGGCGGCGGCGACGTGTACGTGATAGACGGGCCGCGCGGCGAAGTGCTGGTGCCGGCGCTCAAGAGCGTGGTGCTGGATGTGGACACGCGCGCGGGACTGATGCGCATGAGCGCCGCGCGGATGCGGGAGGTGGCCGTGTTTGAGGATTAGGGTGCTGACGATCTTCCCGGAGATGATCGAGCCGATGATCCATCAGAGCATATTGGGCCGTGCGCAGGAGGCGGGGCTTATCGATATCGCGGCGGTGGATATACGCCCGTACTCCAACCTCAAGCACAAGAATACCGACGATTACCCGTTTGGCGGCGGCGCGGGCATGGTGATGCTGCCGCAGCCGATATGCGACGCGGTGGACGACGTGGCGCGCGAGTTCCACGGCCGGCGGCTGTACATGTCGCCGCGCGGCCGCACGTTCAATCAGCGCATGGCCGAGGAGCTTGCGCGCGAGGACGAGCTGATAATACTCTGCGGCCACTATGAAGGCGTCGATCAGCGCGCGCTGGACATATGCGGGTTCGAGGAGCTGTCGATAGGCGATTATGTGCTGACCGGCGGTGAACTGGCGGCGCTGACGGTCGTGGACGCGGTGGCGCGGCTGGTGCCGGGAGTGCTGGGCAGCGAGGAGTCGCCGCTGGATGAGAGCTTTTCGTCGGGACTGCTGGAGTACCCGCAGTACACCCGCCCGCGCGAGTACCGCGGCCATGAGGTGCCCGAAGTGCTGCTGGGCGGCAACCATGCGCAGATAACCCGCTGGCGGCGCGAGAAGTCGCTGGAGCTGACGTTTGAACGCCGGCCTGAGCTGTTTGAGGATGTCGAACTGGACAAGAAGGATCGGCTGTTCATGCAGAAGCTGTTGGCGCGCCGTGCGGCTGAGCAGCTCAGCGCGCAGGAGGCGGCGCGTCAAGCTGAAGATGCGCCTCAGTCGTAGACCGGCGGTATGCCGGCACATCCGGGAGAGCCGGTTGTGCCGCTGGCGGCGGAGCCGTCAGCCGAAAGCGTCAGCCAGGACGGACGGCCAATGAGCGTTGCAGCCGGCACCCATGTTGCAGTTCGTCAAGGGCGGCTCGTTTGAGCAGCAGATGAAAACAGGCTATATGCTATTGCGCATGGCGGCGAATGTGCCGCCTTTGCTTATCGACAATGCAAACGTGACGCATCCGCATGTCAAGCTGAGCAGCTGGGCGCTGCAAAAATGCGAGCCTTTCATAATCGACAGCATGCACGCATGGCGGTGCGATTTGAGCGCAAATTTGAGGCGGCGCGCATGGCAAACGCACTTGCTGTCAGAGCTTTTGCCGACGGGCTGTGCCGGTTATGCGGTGGAGCATTATTTTTCCGCGAATTTACTTGCCCCTGCGGACGGGCTATGGTATAATAGGCTTTGTGACACGGGCGGTCCTCTGGCGGCAAAAGGCCGTTAACGAACGTCTATGAGGGAAGGAGGAGACTTACAATGAATGAGATTATCCGTTCGATAGAGAGCGCACAGCTCCGTACCGATATTCCCGAATTTCGCGTTGGCGATACGCTGCGCGTACAGGTAAAGGTCGTCGAAGGTTCGCGCGAGCGTCTGCAGGCGTTCGAGGGCGTGTGCATAGCGCGCCGCAACGGTTCCTGCCGCGAGACTTTCACGGTGCGCCGCACCTCTTATGGCATCGGCGTGGAGCGTACTTTCCCGGTACACAGCCCCCGCGTGGACTCGATAACGGTGGTTCGTCGCGGCAAGGTTCGCCGTGCGAAGCTGTACTACCTGCGTTCGCTGTCCGGCAAGGCTGCCAAGATCAAGGAGCGCTAAGGAGCTTCAAAGCCGCGATCATCGCGGCTTTTCTTTTTGGCTTTTAAGTGCGGTCAGCGCGCAAGCGCCGGCACGATTCAGTGAAGGAGCGTAAAATGAACATACAATGGTATCCTGGCCACATGGCCAAGGCCCGGCGGCTGCTGGGCGATCAGCTGAAGCGCGTGGACATAGCGGTTGAGCTTTGCGACGCGCGCGCGCCGCTGGCCACGCGCAATCCCGAGCTGGACCGGATGTGCGCCGGCAAGAAGCGGCTGTTGGTGCTCAACAAGGCCGATCTGGCCGACGACAAGAGCACGCAGGCATGGCTGCGGCATTTTCGCGCGCAGGGACTGGAGGCCGTGGCATTTCGCTCGACAAACGGCAAGCCGCGCGACGTGCTGGCGCCGCTGGAGCGCCTGACGGCCGGCGAGGTCGAGCGCATGCGCGCGCGCGGCGTCAACAAGACCGTGCGCGGCATGGTCATAGGCATACCCAATGTGGGCAAGTCGACGTTCATAAACCGGTTGTATGGTTCGGCCATAGTCAAGGCGGCCGACCGGCCGGGCGTCACGCGCGCCAATCAGTGGGTCAAGGTCGGCCAGTACCTGGAGATGCTGGACACGCCCGGCATGCTCTGGCCCAAGCTGGCCGATCAGGACGGAGCGCTGATGCTGGCGTTCCTGGGCACGATACGCGACGCGATAACCGACATGGAAGGCCTGAGCGTCAAGCTGTTGGATCGGCTTATGGATATGGCTCCCGAGGCAACCGCGGCGCGGTTTCACATATCAGATACCGGGTTGCGCGGCTATGAGCTGCTGGAAGAGGTCTGTCGTGGGCGGGGATTCCTGCTGAGCGGCGGGCGGCTCAATACCGAGCGCGGCGCGGCGGTCGTGCTGGATGAGTATCGCGCCGGCAAGGTCGCGCGCGTGACCTGGCAGCAACCGGTATAAGAGGCGCGGCTATCGCGGCGCTGAGCCGGGCTGCGCATATATAATATGAAATGGCCCGGCCTCAATCGGCCGCGGCGGCGAGGGCGGAGGTACTGTTATGGCAGGTCAGGTACTTGGCGCGCGCGAACTCAAGCGCCGGGCGCGTATGGAGGAACTGCTGACGCTGGAGCGCGGCTACTGGGCGCGCGGGTTGAGCGTGGCAGGCATGGACGAGGTCGGACGCGGACCGCTGGCCGGGCCGGTCGTGGCGGCGTGCGTGATGCTGTCGCCGGATGGAGTGCTGCCGGGCGTCGACGATTCCAAGAAGCTCAGCGAGAGCCGCCGCGAACAGCTTGCTCCGCTGATACGCGCGGCGGCGCAGTTCGTAGGGCTGGGCAGCGCTTCGCCCGAGCGCATCGACGAGATCAATATACTCAACGCCACGCGCGAGGCCATGAACCAGGCGGCGCAGGGCTGTGGGTGCGGCGTGCTGCTGGTGGACGCTATGGAGGGACTGGACTGCGGCTGCCCGACCGAGTCCATCGTGCATGGCGACGCTACCAGCTACATGATTGCCGCGGCCTCAATCGTCGCCAAGGTGCACCGCGATGCGCTTATGCGCGAGTACGATGCGCTCTATCCCGAGTACGGCTTTGCGCGCAACAAGGGATATGGCACTGCCGAACACATAGCGGCGCTGTGCAAGTACGGCCCCTGTCCGATACACCGGCGCAGCTTCATAAGCAAATGGCTGTGAAGCGGTCGACAGTGGCGCGCGGACGGGCAGCCGAGCGCCAGGCCGCCGATGCGTATCGCGCGCGCGGGGCCGAAATACTGTGCATGAACTATCGCGCGCCCGGCGGCGAACTGGATATAGTGGCGCTGGAGGGCGAGTGCGTGGTGTTCATAGAGGTCAAGTCGCGCGCGACCGCGAAGTATGGCGCGCCGGATGAGGCCGTGACGCCGCTCAAACAGCGACGGATCTGTAAAGCGGCGCTGTGCTATGCCAGCGAGCATGGGCTGATGGATGCGCCGATGCGCTTTGACGTATGTGCGATCGACGGAAAGGGCGTGCGCATATACGAGAATGCGTTTGACTATACGGTCTGAACGGCGTCGCTTGGCATAATGACCGCATGGGCTGAGGCGGCGGCTTGTCAAAAGTCGCTCGAACTGTACGCCCATGCGGTTTTTACGCGTGTGCCTCAAAAAAAGACTATAAAGTCGATTGAAACATGGCCTGAATGTGGCTATGATAGAGTTATCTGTTTGTGGCAAGGAGATGTTGCATCACATGAAAGCGCGTCGAACGCCAGGTTTAATCATATTGGCAATCATGCTGTGCATCGCGCTGTGGCCGGGCCATGTCGCGCTGGGCGAGCAGGAGCAGAATCTGCTGACAAACGGCGGCTTCGAGGAGCTCGATGAGAGCGGTCAGCCGGTGGGTTGGACGCAGGACATGTACGTATGGGATGCCGGTGTGAGCGTATTCGAGGTGTCGGAGCAGGGCGCATATGATGGCCAGAACTGCGTCAGCATAAGCTCGGGCAGCGCCAATGATGCGCGTTATGCGCAGACTGTGCCGTGCGAGCGCAGTTCGATATACCGGCTGTCGGGCTGGGTGCGCGCCGAGGGCGTGCCGGAGGGCACGACGGGCGTAAATCTGTCGGTAGAGAATTCGTTCATATCGACGACGCCAGTCACGGGCACGTCGGACGAATGGACCTATGTCGAGGTGTACGGCCTGACCGGGGCCGAGCAGACCGAACTGACAGTGTATGCACGACTGGGATTTTACAGCGATACGCTGAGCGGCCGGGCATACTTTGACGATCTGTCGCTTACAAAGGTGGACACGGTGCCCGACGGCGCGCTGTTTGGGCTGTTCTACATAGACCAGGCCGAGACCGCCGACGATACCGCCGTGGAGACTACTCATGATTATACGTCGGCGATAGTGATAACGGCGCTGGCGTTTGCGGCGATAGTGCTGATACTCATGTACCTGCGCGGGCGCAATCGGCTGCCGGTGCTGGCCGGGCCGGCCAATGAACGCGCAGTGCTTATGTCCATGTTGACGGTCGCGTTCATAGCGCGGCTGGTGATTGGCGCGATAGTGCCCGGGTACAGCAACGACATAGCCTGCTGGCTGGGCTGGGGCACCAACATGCTCGAGTACGGCCCGTGGAACTTCTACGCCAACAGCGGCTTTTGCGACTACCCGCCGGGATACATGTACGTGTTGGCGCTGGTGGCGGGGCTGCGCAACCTGGTGCGCGCGGAGTACTCATCGGCGCTGTCGCAGGTGCTGGTCAAACTGCCGGCCATGCTGTGCGATCTGGCGAGCGCGATGCTGCTGTACAAGTGGGCCAAGCGCGAGAAGATCGCCGGCGGCATGGCGATGTGGCTGGCGGCGCTGTATGTGCTGAACCCGGCGACGATATTCGACAGCGCGGCCTGGGGTCAAATCGATTCGGTGTTCACGCTGATGGTCGTGGCGGCGGTATACCTGTGCGTGAGCGGCAAGTGGGCGATAGCTCTGCCGCTGTACCTGGTGAGCGCGCTGGTCAAGCCGCAGACGCTGATGCTGGCGCCGATAGCGCTGGTGGTGCTGATAGTCGAGATTGCGCGCGAAAAGGACAAGCCGAAACTGCTCAAGCAGGTGGGCATAGGACTGGCGGCGGCCGTGGCGGCCGCGGCGGTAATCGTCGTGCCATTCTGGGGCGGTCAGAGCTGGGACTGGCTGATAGGCAAGTATACCGAGACGCTGTCCTCGTATAACTACGCTACGGTCAACGCGCTGAACCTGTATATACTGTTCAATCTCAACTGGGTAGACGCGTCGTATGTGCTGCTGGGGCTGCCGGTGACGGTGTGGAGTTACATCTTCATGGCGATATCGATAGCCTACTGTGCGGTGCTGTACGTAAAGGCGCGCGATCGGCGCGTGATGCCGCTGGTGTGCGCGCTGCTGCTGATGCTGCTGTTCACGTTCATGAGCAAGATGCACGAGCGGTATGCGTTCCCGGCAATAATGCTGCTGATACTTGGCTATGTGCTGCTGCGCGACCGGCGGCTGCTGGGCGCGGCGGCGTGGCTGAGCGCGACGCAGCTGATAAACATGGGCCTGGTGCTGCAGAGCACGCATCTCCAGTCGTCGCAACAGGTGCTCAACTTTGTCGTGGCGCTGGGCAACGTGGTGCTGGCGGTGTACCTGGCGGCGTGCTCATGGGATATCTGCGTGCGCGGACATTGCCGGGAGTTCGGCATGACCGCAAACTCGGGCGCGACGCTCAGACAGCTGCGCCTGGACCTGGTGCACGTAGACCCGCGCAAGGACATGGAACAGCGCATAGCCGGCAAGAGCGATTACAAGCTGGGCATGAAGGCGCTGGACTGGGCGGTACTGGGCGCGATAACGGTGTGCTATGCGGTGGTGGCGTTTACCAATCTGGGCACGCTGTCGGCGCCGCAGACCGAGTGGACGTCGTCGGCGGCCGGCGAGACGGTCACGATTGACCTGGGCCAGGAGCGCACGTTCGACTTTACGTACTACGGCGGCATAACGTCCAGCACGTTTACGGTCGAGTTCTCCAGCGATGGAGTCACCTGGACCGAGCCGGCGCTGGCCGACTACGACGCGGGCAACATATTCCAGTGGTTCTACTACCGCGAGCACATGCGCGACTCCGAAGGCAAGCTGGTGGCGCTGGTGTCGGGCTATCCCAAGCACACGGCGCGCTACATAAGGCTGACGTTTGAGGCCGCCGGGTTTAAGATGCGCGAGATAGGCTTCCTGGACGAAAACGGCGAGTGCTATCCGATAGAGTCGATAACCAGCGCTAACTACAGCCCGGGTTACTATGATGATCCCGCCAAGATGATCGACGAGCAGGACACCGTGCCCGCCGAACCGAGCTACTATAACAGCATGTACTTTGACGAGATCTACCATGCGCGCACGGCTTACGAGCACCTGCACGGCCTGCACACCTATGAGTGGACGCACCCGCCGCTGGGCAAGGTGCTGATGATGATAGGCATAGCGATATTCGGCATGTGTCCGTTCGGCTGGCGGTTCATGGGCACGCTGATAGGCGTGCTGATGGTGCCGGCGATGTACCTGCTGACCAAGCAGCTGTTCAAGCGGCGCGACCTTGCGATATTCACGACGGTGCTGATGACGTTTGACTTCATGCACTTTACGCAGACGCGAATAGCCACGATTGACTCGTTCGGCGTGTTCTTCATAATGCTCATGTACCTGTTCATGTTCAGGTACATGCAGATGTCGTTCTTCCGCGACGGGCTCAGGCGCACGCTTATACCGCTGGGACTGAGCGGGCTGTTCATGGGCATAGGCTGCGCGTCGAAGTGGATTGACATATACGCGGCGGGCGGCCTGGCGGTGCTGTTCTTTGGGACGATGTACATGCGCTTCAATGAGTATGTCTGCGTGCGCAGACGCCTCAAGGGCGAGAAGCACGCGCGGCCTGAGTTGCAGCCGTACATGGTCGTGCGCGACACGTTCGTAAAGAACCTGGTGATAACGCTGGCGTGTTGCTGCGTGTTCTTCATAGCGGTGCCGGCGCTGATATACTACTTCTCATACTACTGGCAGCTCAAGCCCGATGGCGGACTGAGCCTGCAGGGCGTGATAGATGTCCAGAAGAACATGTTCAACTACCATTCGGGCCTGACCAACGACACGCATCCGTTCCGGGCCGAGTGGTACACCTGGCCGCTGATACTCAAGCCGATGTACTACTATTCGGGCCGCGACTTCATGCCGTCGGGCACATACTCGATAATATGGGCGATGGGCAATCCGGCGGTGTGGTGGACGATGCTGGCGGGCATGATATTCACGATGGTGGTCTGCTGGAAGGAAAAGCTGCGCGACCGGAAAAAGCTCATCATCATAGTCAGCTTCCTGGCGCAGTATCTGCCGTGGGTACTGGTGCCGCGGTCGATGTACATATACCACTACTTTGCCAGCATACCGTTTATGATAATGAGCCTGTGCTTTGTGATAAAGGCGTTTGAGAAGGCGCATCCGCGCGCGACGCGTGGCGCGGCGATAGCGCTTATGGCGGTGACTGTGGGGCTGTTTGTGCTGTTCTACCCGGTTATATCGGGTGCGCCGTGCTCCCAGACGCAGCTGAATATAATCAACATGCTGGGCCCGTGGAACCTGTACTGAGCCGGGCGTGCATAACGATGACCGGGGCGTGCGATGTCGTGCGCCCCGGTCTTGTTCGTGTTGGGATGCTATTCAAATGTAAATCAAGAAATGTTGTGCCCAAACAATAACTAATCAAGGTAAGTTATTGACAATCGGGTTTGCGGCGAATATAATAACAATATACATGCAGTTTTGGTAAAGAGGCTTTGCTGACGTGAGCCAGGCGCCGGGCGATTGGACCGCTTTCCAGTGCATAACGCAAATGTCATACGATCTGTGCGTCACAAAACGGCAATGTGCATCGTATGAATATATGACATCGCCAAAAGGATGGCATGAGCGTATCGAGCGGACAGTTTGGGCATGCATAAAAGGAGAATAAGTGAAATGACGGAAAACATGAAGTTGTTTCTTGAAAAGATATCCGAGGATCGCGAGCTTGCGGCCAGGATCGCAGGCATGGACAGCAACGCTATCATGGCCGAAGCGCGCCGTCAGGGCATTGAACTGACGGATGCCGACTTCGCATCCGAGTCAGACGCGGAACTGTCCGAGGACGAACTGAATGAGGTGGCCGGCGGCGGCAAGTGTGCGTGCGTCGCGGGCGGCGGCGGGACCGAGGGCGACAACTGTGATAAATGCTTCTGCATAGTGGCCGGAGAGGGCAATTTCTCGGACGGCGCGCAGCGCTGCGAGTGTGGCATAGCGGGCGGCGGCGTGGATCACTAGTCGCTGACAGATGCCTTAATGCTGACAGATGTCTTATAAAGCAGGGGTGATCGAACGATGACTGACAATATTAAGCGTTTCATAGAAAATATATCCCAGAACGCCGAACTGCTCGCGAAGGTGAACCGTATGGATAAGGCGGAGTTTATTGCCGAGGCTCGCCGACAGGGCATTGAACTGACGGACGCCGACTTCGCATCCGAGTCGGACGCGGAGCTGTCCGAGGATGAGTTGGACGCGGTCGCGGGCGGCGGCAAGTGTGCGTGTATAGCGGGTGGCAGTGGCACCGAAGATAATGACAATTGCCTGAACTGCGTATGCGTGATGGGCGGCCAGGGCGTGTTCAAGGATGGCGTAGAGCGCTGCAAGTGTGTTATTGGCGGCGGCGGCGTAGATGAATGAGCTGAAACGTCTGCATGTGCATCACGAATCATACCGGGGCCTGTGAGAAGTCGCGCACGGTTAAGCGGTAGCGCGCGGCCGGCAACTCAGGATGCGGAGCCGCGTGTGGCAAGGCCCTGGGCCGAAGCTGCACCAGCCGGGCACGGAACCGCGCGATGCGCGCGCGGGCTTGTTCCTGGACGGCGTGCAGCGCTGCGAGTGCGGCATAGGCGGCGGCGTGGACAAGTGATATCGCCGCAGATCGTATTGGAAAGAGAAAATGAATATGATTGACAACATGAAGAAGTTTCTGGAGCTGGCGTCAGGCGACGCCGAGTTGGTTGAACGGCTCAATGGCATGGACAAGGATGCCATAATAGCCGAAGCGCAGCAGCGGGGCATAGCGCTGAGCGAGGCCGATTTCGCAGCGGATACGAGCGC
>DVNK01000015.1 GCA_018714445.1 Candidatus Fimadaptatus faecigallinarum
GTAGGCTCTTCGGTCGGAGCTTCGGTGGGCTCTTCAGTCGGAGCTTCGGTGGGCTCTTCAGCCGGGGCCTCGGTGGGCTTCTCAGCCGGGGCATCGGTCGCTTCAGCAGCATCCTGCTCAACGGCCATCAGCGCCGGATCAGCCGCTACCCACAGCAATTCATATTCAGCATCTTCGGCTATCGTGAGCAGCATCATCGTGGGCTCAGCAGCAGGTTCATCGGTTGCCTCGGCAGCGGGCTCCTCAGTCGCTTCGGCAGCGGGTGCTTCAGTTGCATCGGTTGTGGTTGCCTCAGCCGTCTCGGCATCAGCCGTTTCAGTCGCTTCCTCGGCGGGCGCTTCAGTCGTCTCAGCGGCGGGTTCCTCGACCGCTTCGTCAGCGGGCGCGGCAGCCGCCTCAGCAGCCTCGGCGAGCGCATCCTCCAGCGACGCTATCGCCACGCAGTTCACAAATTCAGCCTGATACAGCGCAGCCTCGCCGCTGGTCACATCATACGCTATAACGCCATCAACGCTATCCTCAGCCAGCGTCAGCACGATAGGCGCAGTGTAATTGACGGCCAGCGTCAACTCGACCTCGTCCTCGGCTTCAGGCTCAGCCGACGCCTCAGGTTCGGCAGTCGCCTGCTCGGTTGCCTCAGGCTCCGCCGTGGCTTCGGCAGTGGCTTCGGGCGCGGCGTCCTCATCAGTCGCCTCATCCTCTTCTATGACGGCCTCGAATATCACGTATTCTACCGTCGTCTCAGGCACGGCCTCTACCAGACCAGCTGCCTGATCCTCGGTGAGGCCCAGCGTCAGCAGCTCAGCCTCGAGCTCCTCTATCGGCGACGCGCCTTCGGTCTGCGCATTGAGCAGCAGCACTGCGCCAGCCTCCAGCGGCTCTACTTCCTCGTCAGTTGAATCCGCGTCGGTCGTGGCCGCATCAGTTGCGGCGGGCGCTTCAGTCGCCTCAGCAGTCGCTTCAGGCGCAGCAGTCGCCTCAGTCGTCGCGTCAGCCAACGCCTGTACGCACATCAGCGAACACAGCATCAGCGCCAGCATGACCGCAAGTGTCTTTCTGATCCTGTCAAACTTGTGCATCTCAATCACTCCCAACTAGTTTTTGCGCTTGATTCGGTGCGGGCATTGCCTTCGACCGAACCACATTACCAGTATAACATACTTTATGCCTCGTTGCAGCAATTTATAATAAATTTTAAGTATTTCTGGTACAAAAGCACGGCCAAACCGCGCCCAAAAGCCGATATTCGATAAGCATTCATAAGTAAATCTTCATCATGTTTATTTGTGCTTGGATTTTAGTTCCAAAACGTATGCATTCTATTTAACGCTGCCCGCGATCTCAGCGCCAGCAAAGTTAATATATATAGCGCATTCACCGATTTCAGTGAATGATTTGACACGCCGACTGCTTTGCGACTGACCTGCGCAAAATCGCCGCATATATGTCCATACTATATGCGCACCATAGCAGTAACGTAGCCGTCGCCGCAGGAACACAACAATCGCTACAAACACATAGCCATTATCTTCATTACTTAGTAGCAACCACACCACCGAACCGGTCGCGACATTGCCGCCGAGCGCCAAAGCGGTAACAGTGCCGTCGCCACAGACATGTCACGCCACAAATGCATCGCCACCGCCTGTACGCCAAAGTTTCGTATTACGCGTCGAGCAAGTGCAATGCTGTACGCACACCCAAGCTTTATATATGCAATCGCCGCAAGCTCACACCTGCACATAATAACCTTAGGCGAACGTTTGACGCCCGTACGCCATGTCCATACGCTTACCAGATCCGCAGCACCGGCGCATATCCATCCCGTGAATGCAAACGGGCCACCCTCAGCATAGCACGAGGGTGGCCACATACGGCATCAATCTGCGTCCTTATGCGCCAACATCTTCTTGCGGTTGGCGGCGGACAGTTCGCGTTTACGCATTCTGAACGACTTGGGCGTGATCTCAACGAGTTCGTCGTCGGTGATGAACTCCATGGCTTCTTCCAGCGTCAGTTCACGCAGGTTTGTGATTTTGAGCGCTTCTTCCGCGCCGGCGGCATTGCGGATCGACGTCAGGTGCTTCTTCTTGCAGACGTTCACATCGATGTCGCCGGGGCGCGATGAACGGCCGACAATCATGCCTGAATACACCTGCACGCCCGGGCCGACGAACAGTTCGCCGCGCTCCTGGATGTAGAACAGCGCATAAGACGTGGTCTCGCCGCTTTCAAACGCGACCAGCGAGCCGCAAATGCGCGTGGGTATCTCGCCCTTGTACGGTTCATAGCCATCGAATATCGCGTTCATGACGCCTTCGCCGCGCGTATCGGTCATGAACTCGGAGCGATAGCCGAACAGTCCGCGCGAGGGTATCGAGAACTCCAGCCGCTGACGATCGCCGCCCGTCATGTTCATCAGCATGCCGTGCCTGCGGCCCAGCTTTTCGATAACGCTGCCCACATATTCGCTGGGTACATCGCATACCAGCAGTTCCATAGGCTCAAGGCGCTGGCCGTTTTCCTCCTTGAATATGACGGTGGGCTTGGATACCTGGAACTCATAGCCCTGACGGCGCATCGTTTCGATCAATATCGACAGGTGCAGTTCGCCGCGGCCCGAAACCTTGAACGCCTCCGTGGTCTCGGTGTCCTCGACGCGCAGCGACACGTCGGTCTGCATTTCCTTGAACAGGCGAGCGCGCAGATGGCGGCTGGTCACGAACTGGCCTTCGCGGCCCGCCATAGGCGAATTGTTGACCGAGAAGGTCATCGACACAGTGGGCTCCTCTATCTTGACAAACGGCAGCGGTTCGGCGTGGTCGACGTCGCAGAGCGTATCGCCTATCGCGATGTCTTCAAAGCCGCGCACGGCCACTATATCGCCGACCTGAGCCTCGTCGCACTCAACGCGCTTGAGCCCATCAAACTCAAACAGTCCACCCAGGCGGGTAGGCGCGCTGACGCTGTCCTCGTCGTGGTGGCAGCGCACGGCCATCTGTCCGGCGCGTATCCGGCCGCGCTCTATGCGGCCTATGCCTATGCGGCCCACATAGTCGTTATAGTCTATGCTGGATATGAGCATCTGCAGCGGGCCGTCGGGATCGCCGGAAGGCGCGGGTATGTGCTCGAGTATGCAGTCAAACAGCGGCTTCATATCGGTGCCGGGCTTCCGCCAGTCGAGGGTCGCGGTGCCGTCGCGGCCGGAGGCGAACACTACCGGGCTGTCAAACTGTTCGTCGGTTGCGTCGAGCTCCAACAGCAGTTCGCGGGTCTCGTCCACGACCTCAGCAGGACGGGCGTCGGGCCGGTCGATCTTGTTTACCACTATTATGACCGGCAATTCGAGTTCCAGCGCCTTCTTGAGCACGAAGCGGGTCTGCGGCATCGGCCCTTCAAACGAGTCGACCAACAGCAGCACGCCGCCGACCATCTTGAGCACGCGCTCAACCTCGCCCGAGAAGTCGGCATGGCCGGGGGTGTCGACTATGTTTATCTTGACGCCCTTGTAATTGACCGCGGTGTTTTTAGACAATATCGTTATGCCGCGTTCGCGTTCCAGGTCGTTTGAATCCATTACGCGCTCGGCCACCTGTTGATTTTCGCGGAACACGCCCGCCTGCTTGAGCATCTTATCGACCAGCGTGGTCTTGCCATGGTCAACGTGGGCAATTATAGCTATATTGCGCAGGTCTTCGCGTGTAATAATCAAGTTTGAGGACTCCTTTCATCAAATCGGGGCGCATGCGCCGGAGGACATCCACCGGGCGCGCCATATCACTCCAGCTCGTCGGCCTTGCCGCGGTCGGCGGTTTCGGCCAGTACAAGGCCGTCGTTGTTGTCCAGCGCCCACTGTACCGACCAATCGTTTTCAAACAGCAGCACATCGCGGCCGACACGGTCCAGCGCGCGGCGCGTCGTAGACGTAAGGCGCAGCTTGTCCACGCCCTGCGGGCACTCGACGACCCAGCGCACACAGCGGAAGCCCAGCTGTTCCATGCGAATATCGACGCCATACTCGTGTTTCAGGCGATGCTCAAGCACTTCGAACTGCAGCACACCCACGACGCCGACTATGATCTCCTCGCGACCTATGTCGGCGCGCTTAAACGTCTGTATCGCACCTTCCTGCGAGAGCTGGGTTATGCCCTTTACGAATTGCTTGCGCTTCATCGAGTCCAGCGCGGATACGCGCGCAAAGTGTTCGGGCGCGAACAGCGGTATGCCGGCAAAGTGAATGTGTTTTCCGGTGGCCAGCGTGTCTCCCAGGCGGAATATGCCCGGGTCAAACAGGCCCACTATATCGCCGGGGTATGCCTTGTCTACGGTCTCGTGTTCCTGAGCCATGAACTGCTGGGGCTGCGTCAGCTTTATCATCTTGTCCTGACCCGAGTGCCAGACCTCCATGCCCTTGGTGAACGTGCCCGAGCAGATGCGCATGAACGCAAGCCGGTCGCGATGCGCGGGATTCATGTTGGCCTGTATCTTGAACACAAAGCCGGTAAAATCCGGATCGAGCGGATCTACCTCGCCCTCCTCGGCCATGCGCGGACTGGGCGGGAACGTAAAGCGCAAAAACCGCTTGAGGAACGGCTCGACGCCAAAGTTGTTGATCGCGCTGCCAAAGAACATGGGCGTCAGTTCGCCTCGGGTCACGCGCTTTATGTCGAACTCATCGCCTGCGCCTTCGAGCAGTTCAATTTCATCGCGCAGCTGGCTCAGGTATGACGCGCCGATAGCGCCCTCGAGTTCGGGAGCATCTATCGGTATATCGGTCACGCTGACCTTGCGCTGACCGTGATCGCCGCCGGCGTAGAGCTCGACCATGCGCGTATCGCGGTGGTAGACGCCCTTGAAGTCGCCGTTGGTGCCTATGGGCCAATCGATCGGGCAGGCGCGTATGCCCAGCACATTTTCAAGCTCATCCATCAGATCGAACGGATCGCGTCCGGCATGGTCGAGCTTGTTTACGAATGTGAATATAGGTATATTTCGCAGTCGGCAGACCTTAAACAGCTTTATCGTCTGAGCCTCGACGCCCTTGGCGCAGTCTATCAACATGACGGCGCTGTCGGCGGCGACCAGCGTGCGGTATGTGTCCTCTGAGAAGTCCTGATGGCCCGGCGTATCGAGTATATTTATGCGATAGCCGTCGTAATCGAACTGCATGACCGACGACGTTACAGATATACCGCGCTGCTTTTCAATCTCCATCCAGTCGCTGGTAGCATGGCGGTCGGCCTTGCGGGCCTTGACCGAACCGGCCTGGCGAATAGCCCCGCCATAGAGCAGCAGCTTTTCGGTCAGCGTGGTCTTGCCGGCGTCGGGATGGGAAATTATGGCGAACGTGCGACGCCGCGCGACTTCGCGTGCAAACTCGGAGTCGCCAGCGCTTTGCATGTCTATATAGTTATAAGATATTGAATCCATAATGCCTCCCGCTTCAGTTTGCCCAAGATATCGTGCTCTTTATGATACTAAATCCAACGCGCGGCTGTCAACCGCGCGCGTGCAGCAAACCGTTGTATGCGAGTTAATTTTGCGCGCCTGAAAACGAGCCGCCCAAACGGCCTTTAATTTCCGCAATTTGAGCGATTTTACCTTGCAGTTTATACCTTGCGGCGCCATAACGGTAAGTTGTTTTAGTCTGTGCGTAGTCCAACATTCAAGCGCCCGCCAACCCGGACGCATGCGCTCGCAGCGTAACGGATGCGCCGCCGCGTCGCCCGGTGTAACGCGCGCACCCGGCACACCCATTGCGCACATACAAAAAGGGCAGGACTTTCGTCCCGCCCGATTTTTTAAGCGCAGTTTGCCCGTGCGATTATTGCTCGAGCACCGCGGCGATCTGCTTCTTGGCCCATGCGCGCGCCTGATTGAGATCGTCCTCAGTGGGCTGCTTGCCGCCCTGCAGGAAGCCGCCCTTGCCATTGGCGACGAATATCTCGCTCATGACCTTTATGCCATTGCCCTCCAGCACCTTCTTAATCGCGTCAGCCGTGGCATGAGTATGCTTGGGAGCGGTCGTAAACAGCGCCACATGCGCCACGCGGCCCGGGTTCATCGTGCTGATAAACGCCTGCATAACCTTATCTATTTTGCCACCGGACTCCTCACAGCCCAGGAACATGAGCGGCACGCCTTCGGGCATATACGCCGGGGGCAGCGGCTCTTTAGGCTGAGTCGCCTCACGGGCGATGGCTTCGGCAACGGCTTCACTACAGCCCTTGGGGCTGGTATAATGTACACGAGTTTTCATAACAACCTGCATCCCTTTCCCAAATGTACTTACTATTATTATAATACTAACTCAGACAATTACAAGACCATAGCGCAAGAGTTCATAGAAATGACTAATTTTAACATTCATGTTATTAAAATATTGCAAAATCATTTCGCGGTATTGATGTGTAACAGCCATCAAGTGCTGTGAAGCTGTCGCATCAATATACGCCTATGCGCGTATGCGGCGCCCGACCGGACAGTATGTCAGATATCCTATGGCGCGCATGAGCTATCAGCACGACTGTGCCGCGCCGCACCGGATCGATTGAGAACTCGAGCTTGGCAAACGCCCCGCCCGCACCCCGGCGCGATGCGCCCGAACAGTTGAGTTGCATTTCGCGTATGCGCGCGACGCACGACTCCACATCGTCGCCGCAGATCTCGCGCACGAGCGTCGCCGGATCGTTAGGATCGCGGTATATGCCCTCGGTTGAGGTCATTATCAGCAGATAGCGCGCGCCCATCAGCTCGCTGACCACTGCGGCTGTCTCGTCATTGTCGATGCACTCGACCACATGATCGCTGCGGCGTCGCAGTTCGGTCAATTCGAATTTGCGCGTCTCGGCATCGGATACGGGGTCGTTGTAGTTGATAATCGGTATCGCGCCCTGATCGATGGCACGCACGAGCGCACCGCGGATGTGGCGGCGCTTTTCGGGGTCGTTGAAGTGCTGATGTTCGACCAGCAGTTGGCGCACCGAATACTCGGGATGTATAAACTGGCGATAGTTGGCCATCAGTATCGCCTGGCCCTGGGCGCTGTAATCGGTCTTGCACTCCTCGGCATCGCCGCTCAGTTCAAGACCGCCGTTGCGCTTCATGTAGTCGAGCCGGCCTATCTCGGCCGCGCCGCTGGTCACCCAAATCATGCCGGGCCGCAGCTCGTCGCCCAACCGCGACAGTATGTTGTAGTCGATGTCATTGTCCTCGCGGCGTATCAGCGCCATCGAGCCGACCTTGCCCACCAGCGATACCTCTTGTGCCATCGCAATCACCTGCTCAGCTTTATTCGATCTGCAATGCCATTCATTATAGCACTTGAGGTATTGGTTGGTCAATACCAAAGCCTAAGCAAGCGCTGCATATAAATGAATGAGTAGGCATATTAATTCATGGCATTGCGCTCAGTCGTCAGCAGAGCGATTAAACACAAGTGTGCATTTCAGCGCGTCCGTGTTGCATATTGGTAAACTGATCAATCTACCCGCAAATCACAGCAATTTGAAAATTATGGATTAAGTTGCAACCCGCCTTATAAATTCAGCACAGGCCGAAGCTTGCTCGAATTTACAGCGCAAACTGCGAAACACGTTTGGCTTAATTGTATCAATGGCTTGGACATTAACATTCTGCCGCAGGCACGCAATTTGCGCGTCTGCGGCAGTTCTAAAATGCATACTTGCGCGTCAAGTCAACTTAGAGCGTTGACAGTACCAGCCTGCACATCCGGGCTGGCATCAGCAATTCCTACTGTACTGTGCGGGTGCCGCGTAATACTGAGATTACATCGTCACAACGCCATACTGCGTTCAATGATTGAACCCCGGTCTGACGCAGGCGCACTACTAACGCGTCCGCGTCAGGCGCTCACATCAAAAGCCGGCTCAGTCCACAATCGCCCCATACACCGCCTGAGCATAAAGCGGCACAAAGCGATAATGCCGGCCAGGATTGGTCTGTACCATGAACACGCTGACCATGTCCTCGCGCGGATCGACCGAGAACCATGTGCCAGCCATGCCATCCCACGCGAACTCGCCTACGCTGCCATAGCCCGCCAGTTCAGGATGCATCATCACGCGCACCGCCAGGCCATAGCCGTAACCACGCTGAGTCTCCCAGTTGTAATCCTGCAACTGAGCTTCATTCAGATGATTGGTGCTCATAAGCTCGACGCTCTTGCGCGAGAGCACCCGCACGCCGTCCACCGCGCCGCCGCCCAGCAGCATCCGCGCAAACCGCGTCACATCAGCGGCGGTGCTGTACAGGCCACCACCGCCGCCCTCGAACGCAGGCGGCACGAAGCACTCGGCATAGTTGGGTATCGGCGTGAACTTGTCCGCATCGTCGACCTCATACATCGTGACCAGCCGCTCGGCCTTGGCCGGATCCACATAGAATCCGGTGTCATTTAGACCCAGCGGTTCGAATATGTGCTTTTTCATGAACTCGCCCAGCTTCATGCCTGACATAACCTCGACCAGCGCGCCCAACACGTCAATCGAGAAGCCGTACCTCCAATGCTCGCCCGGATGGAAGCACAGCGGCGCTCTCGCGTATTCGCGCACTACGCGCTGCGTGTCCCAGGGCTTGCCGGCCTTTTCGTCAGCCTCCATTTGGGCGTAGAGCTCCTTGAGCGCGGCGCCTGATATCGTGTTGCCGCCCGGGTACGGTATGCCGCTGGTCATGGTGAACAGGTCGCGTATCTCGAGCGGGCGCTTGGGCTCGACCAGCACTATGTCGCCCTGGGGCGTAAGCGTGCCCACGCGCACCTTGCCGTACTCGGGTATGAACTTGGCGACCGGATCATGCATCTTGTACAGCCCCTGCTCGTGAAGTATCATCATGCTGACCGACGTGAACACCTTGCTCATGGAGTATATCCTGAATATAGCGTCATCGCGCAGTGGCGTGCCGCTCTCCATGTTGGACGCTCCGTATGCCGCCGAATACGCCAGCTCGCCGTGCCGCGTCACCATCGCCTGCACGCACGGCAACTCGCCGCGCTCTACCCAGCCCTTTAGCAGCCGGTCTATATTGCGCAGCCTGTCCTCACAGAATCCCGCTTTGTTCATTTAGTTACCCTCTTTCTGCTGAGCCGTATACTCGGCATACAGCTTGCGATAGAACTTCAGGCTTTCAGGTATCAATTCGTAAGGCTTCAGATGATACGGACAGCGCGTCGCGCATACGCCGCAGTGCGTGCAGTTCTCTACCCGTTCCATCTGCTCCTTGAACTCGGGCGTCATCCAGCCCTTAATCGGCGAACGCGTGAGCAGCTGTATCAGCCGGGATGCGTTATTGAGCGGTATGCCCGCCGGACACGGCATGCAGTACCCGCACCCGCGACAGAACGAGCCGGTCAGCTCACGGCGATCCTTTTCGATTATCGCGCACAGCTCATCGTTCAACTCCACGCCCTCTGCCTCGGCCGCCAGGAACTGTTCCAGCTCCTCGGGGCGCTGTATGCCGTATATCGGCACCACGCCCGGATGTGTGCGCATGAATGCGTGTATTGCGCGCGCATTGGTCAGCAGTCCGCCTGACAGCGCCTTCATTGCAATGAAACCCATTCCGCTGGCGAGGCACTTGTCCACCAGCTTCAGATCGTCCTCGGACGCCAGATAGCTGAACGGGAATTGCAGCGAGTCAAAATTGCCGCTGTCGACAGCCTCGTTGGCGAGCTTGAGCGAGTGCTGCGTAGTGCCTATGAAGCGTATCTTGCCCTGTTGGCGCGCCTTGACTGCGGCGTCGTACAGGCCGTCCTCACCACCGGGCGCTATCGTAAAGGGCTTATTGTGAAACTGGTACACGTCTATATAGTCGGTCTTGAGCATCTTCAGGCTTGTTTCGAGGTCTTTCATGTAGTCGGCGCCATTGTTTGCAGGCGACTTGGAGGTTATAACTATGTCATGGCGCACGTCCGCAAGCGCACGGCCTATCTTCTCCTCGCTGTCGGTGTACGCGCGCGCGGTGTCAAAGAACCGTATGCCGCCGTCGTAAGCCTGTCTGAGCAGCTTTATGCCGTCATCCATGTTGCAGCGCTGCACCGGCAGCGCGCCAAACGACACCGCTGTGGCTTTAAGGCCAGTCTTGCCGAAATCAAATGTGTTCATAAGCGCACCTCTCATCGATTTAATTCGATCATCGCGATATTAAGCGGCGCGCAGGCAGTATCCTGCGCGCCGCGCGCACGTCATTTGCGCATGAGCGTAATGCCCTTGAGGCCATCCAGCGTCACAGGGCCAGTCACCTTTTCGCCGGTGAGCAGATCGACGCAGCCATCCAGCGGCTCGACCGTGCGCGGCTCATGGTCAAAGTTCATGTAGAATATGTACTTGGCGCCGTCAGCGCCGTCGCGTGAAGCCGTAAGCACGCCCTCGGGCAACTGCTTTGCGAGCTGCTCTATGCCCAGCGCCTTGACGCGTCCGGCATAGAACTGCTTGAGGAACGGGCGCTCCACCTTGGACGCTATGTACCAGGCCTGGCCCTCGCCAAAGTCGTTGACCGTCAGCGCCGGCGTGCCCTTGTAGAAGTCCTCGCCGTACACGCACTGCACGCGCGCGGTTTCGGCGTGCATCAGGTCGCATATCACGCCGCACTGATAGGTACCAACTATGCCCAGTTCGTTGCCTTCTACCGGCACGAACGAGTTCTTGTCGTAATCCCACAGTCCGTCGGTTTCCTCGACCCATATGCCCAGCACATCCTTGAGCGGCCCGGGCATGCCGCCCAGGAAGCACAGGTCGTTCTCATCGGCTACGCCCGACATGTACGTCATGACGAGCTGGCCGCCGCGCTTCACGAAGTTCTCAAGGCGCGTAGCCACGCCGGGCTTGATCATATACAGCATGGGCGCCACGACCAGCGAGTACTGATCCAGCGACTGATCGGAGTCAATTACGTCAACATCGATGCCCTGAGCCTTGAGCGCATAGTAGTGATCGTTGATGACTTCTTCATGCTGCTTGTTCTTGCGCACGCCCTGAGCGTCGTTCAGCGCCCAGCGATTCTCCCAGTCGTATATCATGGCGGCGCGTGCATGGGTCATGCTACGCAATACGGGCTTTATCTGCTGGAGGTATTCGCCGACCGAGGTCACGTCGCGGAACACGCGCGTATGCTCATGGCCCACATGATCGACTACCGCGCCGTGGAGCTTTTCAGCCGCGCCGCGGCCCTTGCGCCACTGGAAGTACTGCACGCTCTCGGCGCCATGCGCTACGGCCAGCATGCTCGACAGCAGGTGCATGCCGGGGCGCTTGAGCTTGGACACCTCCTGCCAGTTGGTGACAGACGGCGTGGATTCCATCAGCACCCAGGGCTTGCCCAGCATAGAGCGTATGCAGTCATGATAGAACGCGGTGTTGCGCGCTATCTCGGCATCGCTGCCCGGATCGCGCCCCCAGAGCGGATAGCTGTCCCAGCTTGCAAAGTCGATGACGTCCTTGAACTTGAAGTAGTCCAGACCTATAAAGCGGTTCATGAAATTGGTCGTGACCGGCAGATCAGGCGTTATGCGGCGCAGCGGCTCTATTTCATTTTTGATAAAATCCACGGTCTGATACGTCGTAAAGCGCATCCAGGCCAGATTCAGACCCATCACCGACGTCTCGCCAACGCTGGACGGCGGCTCTATCTGGCTCCAGTCAGTATACGTATGCGCCCAGAACGAAGTCCACCAGCAGCGGTTTATCTCGTCGAGCGAGCCATATTCGCGCTTGAGGAAGTCGCGGAACGCATTCTTGCACAGGTCGCAGTAGCAATTGCCCGAGAATTCGTTGGATATGTGCCAGCCCACCACGCCCGGATGCTTGCCAAAGCGCTCTGCCAGCCGGGTGTTCATCTCGCGCACTTTGAGACGGTACAACGGCGATGTAAAGCAATGATTATGGCGCTCGCCGTGGAAGTTCTTCAAGCCGTCCTCGCGCGTGCGCAGCACCTCGGGATAGCGCTGGCTGAGCCATGCGGGCCGCGCGCCACTGGGCGTAGCCAGCAGCACCGATATGCCGTTCTGGTACAGCCGGTCTATCACGCGCTCGAGCCAGTCGAACGTATAAACGCCATCTTCAGGCTCCAGCGCCGCCCATGCGAATATGCCCACCGACATGATGTTGCAGTGGCTCAACTTCATCAGTCTTATGTCCTCTTCGAGCACGTGCTCGTTGTCCAGCCACTGATCGGGGTTGTAGTCGCCGCCATGTCCAAACACCGGGAATTTCCATTCAGCCATGCCGTTCCCTCCAATGTCATTTAGTATGTCAGGCCAGTTTCACTCCGTTTACAACGTTTGCAGGGGTGCGACCATCCAGCGCGTCGAGTATGCGCGCAGCGCACGCACGCGCCATCTGTTCGCGCGTCTCAACGGCGTTGGTGCCTATGTGCGGCGTGAGCACGACATTGTCCATGCTCAGCAGTTCGGCCGGGACCTCGGGCTCGCTTGGGAACACGTCCAGCGCCGCGCCGGCTATGCGTCCCGACTTGAGCGCGTCTATCAGCGCAGCGGTGTCTATCACGCCGCCGCGGGCAGTATTGACTATCACCGCGCTGGGCTTCATGCGCTCGATCTGCGCGCGCCCGATCAGATTGCGCGTCGAATCGGTCAGCGGGCAGTGCAGGCTTATGGCGTCGGCGCACTCGAGCAGCGCATCCAGTTCCATATAGCGGCAGCCCTGCTCGCGCTCCGGCGGCAGGCGATGCCGGTTATGATAAACGACATCCATGCCCAGCGCGCGCGCCATGCCGGCCAGCGCGCCGCCAATGTGGCCCATGCCGATAATGCCCAACGTCTTACCCGACAGCGTATGGCCCATGTGCTGGCCCATGACAAACAGTCCCTGCTCGCCTGCGCGCAGTGCCCTGTCCAGCTCGGTCACCCGGCGCGAAAGGCTCATGAGCAGCGCCAGCGCCAGTTCCGCAGTTGCCTGCATGGTATCGTCCGGTATATTGGTCACCGGTATGCCGCGCGCCGCGGCTGCGGCGGTATCTATGCGGTCATAGCCCGCGCCATAGTTGCTGATTATCTTGAGTTTGGGCGCAGCGGCGATCATCTCGGCGTCTATCGCGGCGCACGCCAGCACGCCGTCGACATCAGCCATGTGTTCGAGTATCTGCTGCCGGCTGAATGCGAGTTGTCCTTCGGGCGGAGTCACGACCTGGCAGCGCTGTCTGAGCTCGCTGAGGCCATCGCCGGGTATATTGTGTGTCACGAGCACCTTGTACATATCAAATCACTTCTTCCGAAAATCTGTTTGCTCAGCGCGCCTGCGCGTAGCGCTTAACGATGCCCACCAGTATCTGCACGCACTTCTCCATGCCTTCCAGCGTAATATGCTCGTACGGACCGTGACCGGCATATCCGCCCGTGCCCAGGTTCGGGCACGGCAGACCCATGTACGACAGTCGCGCGCCATCAGTGCCGCCGCGTATGGGCTCTATTATCGGCTCCAGACCGGCTTCTCTTATTGCGGCGCACGCATTGTCAATCAGGTGGAAGCAGGGCTTTATCAGCTCTATCATGTTGCGGTACTGCTGCTTAATCGTGAGCTTTGCGGTGCCCGCGCCGTACTTTTCATTTATCACCTTTTCGATATGGCGCAAAAGCTCCAGCCGCGACTCGAACCGCCCAGCCGAGTGATCGCGCACTATGTAGCGCAACAGCGCGCGCTCGACGTTGCCCTCCATCGAGCCCAGGTGGAAGAAGCCCTCGTAACCCTCGGTGTTGCGAGGCGTATCGCACGCCGGCAGCATCGCGTTTATCTCCATCGCCACAAGCGACGCGTTTATCATGGTATCCTTGGACGAACCGGGATGGACATTGAAGCCATGCACCTCGAAATCCGCCGCCGCGGCATTGAAGTTCTCATAGCATATACCGCCCTCCTCGCCGCCATCGACGGTATAAGCGTAATCGCAGCCAAACCCCGCAACATCGAAGCCGTCCGCACCCGCGCCGACCTCCTCGTCGGGTGTGAAGCCGACCGCGATGCGTCCATGCGGGCAGTCCTTTATGCGCTCGACCATCGTCATTATCTCGGCGACGCCGGCCTTATCGTCCCCGCCCAGCAGCGTAGTGCCATCGGCGGTAATCAGCGTGCGGCCGGCGAGTTTCTTCAGGTGCGGGAAATCAGCAACATATAACGTGCGGCCGTTGAGCTTAACATCGCCGCCGTCATAATTTTCGTGCACCACGGGATTGACGTTCGCGCCGCAGAAGTCAGGCGAGGTGTCCATATGAGCGATGAAACCGAGTTTAGGCGCATTTTCGCACCCCGGCGTAGCGGGCAGATAGCCGTACACATATGCCTTGTCGTCACACTTGACGCCTTCAAGTCCCAGTTCTTTCAGTTCATCCGCCAGCATATGCGCCAGATCGAATTCGCGCTGTGCCGTGGGCTGCACACCCTGCACGTCCGGTTCGCTGGTCGTGTCGACCTTAACATATCTTAAAAACCTGTCCAGCAGTCCCATAATCTGCAACCTCCCCCATGCCGGCCTTGGTCCGGCTTACTCCACCGGCGTCCAATTTGCCGGCGCCTGCGCGGCATTGCGCGCAAATGCGTCAGCTCATTAGCACCTTTTTATCGGAATTATACCATGCTTTTGGTTATGCGTCAATGCCGCCAAGTCACGCCCTACAACAGATAAAGGCGCCCCGCAAGCCGGAGCGCCTAATCAAGTTTGTTTTGTTTCCAACGTTGAGCTTGCACGCTTAAGCGGCCAAGTCTATCCTCTTCCGATTCTTCTGCACGCATTTCAGTGCCTTTAATATTCACAACTTGCTCTGCATTAGACTTACTTTGAGCATATCTTGCAAGTAACTTCTGTATTTGAATATCATTGAGATCGTCTTCGCGTTTTTTCTCTTCAGCAGCCTCGGCACTAGCTATATT
>DVNK01000016.1 GCA_018714445.1 Candidatus Fimadaptatus faecigallinarum
CTATGAGAAATGAGGTCATCGCATGAATGTAAGCAAACTATCCAGTGGAAACTGGCGCGCACGTGTGTACATCGGAAAGCGAAACGGGAAGTCAGAATATCAGACTTTCCTCGGTGAAACGCGTCGTGAAGCAGAGATGAAGGCAATGCAATTCCAGATCGAATTCGACAGAAATCCATCAAAGGCACTTGCGCAATACGGAAAGGAGACGATGAAGAAACAAAAGGATACAAAACCGGCTTCTTACGAGGACATGACTGTTGGCGAATGCATTGATGCCTATATCGACAATCTGGTCGGCGTTTCATCAGCAACGACCATCCGGCGGTATCGAAAGGATCGCGCGAAGTTTTTTCAGTCGATTATGGATACTCGCTTGAAGAATCTCACGCAGCCAATGATCCAAACAGCCGTATCAACAGAAGCCAAGCGCTATGCGGCAAAATCAGTTCACTGCGCGCATGGTTTGCTTTCGGCTGCATTGAGCATCTATAAGCCGGATTTTACGCTCCGAACCAACTTACCGCCGATACCAGAACCCGATCTCCAGATTCCGGAGGAAGAAGACGTCAGACGTCTGCTACAGCATATTGAAGGAAGGTGGTTGGAAATAGCCGTCTTATTGGGAGCTTGCGCAGGGATGCGCCGTTCAGAAATATGCGCTTTAAAGTTCACCGACATAGACTTGGATAAGAGCCTGATACATATTCGCCGAACCATGGTAAAAGACGATAAGGGGGAATGGATTGTTCAGGAGCGCACCAAAACCGTCAAAAGCAAAAGAGACGTCACATTGCCGCCTGTTATCATTGAAAAACTGTGGAACCGGCCTCGTAACAGCGAATTTGTCATTGGCGTTGTACCCGATACGGTATCCAAGGAGTTCATTGATACACGGAATGCGCTGGGTCTTAAGTGCCGCTTTCATGACTTGAGACATTATAATGCTTCGATCATGCTGGCTTTAAATGTCCCTGACAAGTACGCCATGGAGCGGATGGGATACTCGACGCCTGCAACGCTGAAGAAGGTCTATCAGCATACCATGACAGGGAAACGTGCCGAAGTCAACGATATGATCAACGGTCACATGGCGGCGGCCTTCCTGTCGAAATAAGAAGCTGAATAACGAGACATAATATGAATTGTTAAATCTTTGAGTGGAACCCATTTGCCCGGTCTGGAGCAAATTTCGTGTCTCCCTCGTGTCTCCTTTGTGTCTCCCGACGTATTTTGAGGTGAAAATGATGCCAAAAACACGAACATTTATCCGCGATATCGGACACTATTGTTCGGCACATATGGCGAACAATAGAAAAGCCGAACGCTTTCAACGTTCGGCTTTTGGTGCGGGAAACAGGACTTGAACCTGCATGAAGTGAACCCTCACTAGAACCTGAATCTAGCGCGTCTGCCAATTCCGCCATTCCCGCATATCATATGGTGGGCAGGGGTGGATTCGAACCACCGAAGTCTGTGACGGCAGATTTACAGTCTGCTCCCTTTGGCCACTCGGGAACCTACCCATATTAAGTTGTCGGCCAAACAATCAACGTGCAATGCACTATCGATCTCACTGGAGCTGGCGAAGGGACTTGAACCTTCAACCTGCTGATTACAAATCAGCTGCTCTGCCAATTGAGCTACGCCAGCGCTTGCGCCGCACCTTTAGGGCGGGGCGCGTTGAGCGACCAAGAAGGGGCTCGAACCCTCGACCTCCAGCGTGACAGGCTGGCATTCTAACCAACTGAACTACTTGGCCATAGTGGGCTTTCAGGGACTCGAACCCCGGACCGATCGGTTATGAGCCGACTGCTCTGACCAACTGAGCTAAAAGCCCATGCAAATGTCACCCGCGCTTGCCGCACATTATTAAGAAAATGGCGACCCCTGGGGGATTCGAACCCCCGTTACCGCCGTGAAAGGGCGATGTCTTAGGCCTCTTGACCAAGGGGTCACGCACAATCGGGGCGACAGGATTCGAACCTGCGGCCTCATGCTCCCAAAGCACGCGCGCTACCAGACTGCGCCACACCCCGCCGCATTGCCATATCTGTTGCGATATCGCCTTGCTTCAGGCTTGCGCTCCATCCGGGCGACGAGATATATAATACCATATCCCGGCTGGGTTGTCAATAGGTTTTTTCGACTTTTTCAAACTTTTTTTCGTACCTGTGCCGCTGCCCGCCGCCTCGCCCACATCTGCGCCCGCGTTTACGCATACACTGCCTATGGAGGCGATTTCCATCATGAAGACCATTCACCCCGCCCGGACCGTCCACGCGCCGCGCACACGCGCACGCCGCGTCCCCCGCCCTGCGCCCGCTCCACTCGCGCTGCCCGCGGATGTCACCCGTGGCGAGCCCCGCATAACCCTGTACGCCGATGAACGCGCGTTTATCGAAAATCACTCCGGCATAATCGAATTCGACAGCACCCACGTGCGCGTAGCCGCGCGCCGCCTGGCGCTGACAGTGCGCGGCGAGCAGCTCGCGCTCGACTGTTGCGAGCACTGCGCGCTGATAGTGCGCGGCCGCATACTCGCCGTCGAGCTGGAGCCACGGGGAGGCGCGCTATGAATCGCTACCTGAGCCAGCCCCCGCCCCCGGACCCCGCCGAGCCGACTCGGCCGCAGGGCTATATACCCGCCCCGGACGCCAACCCGGCAACCACCTCCATGCCCGTCCGCCGCAGCGCGACGCACGATGCGCCAACAAATGGCGCGGCAGGCAGTGGCGCATCAGACCATGGCGCGGCCAGCGATCCAGCCTCATCCACTGCTGCATATGGTACTGCCACTGCAGCCGACCAAACCGCGCCGGGGCAGGCCGCACCGGTCTTAACCGCCGCCGCGCACAGCGCCGCATTGACTTCCGGCGCTTCTCAGCCCGCTTCCAACCCCGGAGCGCAGTTGCCCGCCGGAATGTCAACGTATGTCGACGGCGTATCGCCATCAGCCGCCCAAACGTCATCATACGACGCCATGATATCCACAGCCGCAACCTCTTCATCCTACATCGATGCGGCCGCGCATGCTGATGGGATATCTATGCACGGCGCCAATGCGTCAGCGCCGGCCGCCCAAACGTCCGCGCACAATGTCAATGCGAACACGCGCGGTGCCGGAGCCAACGCAAACGATGCCAACTCAGCCGCGCGTGGTGCCGGAACCAGCACAAACAATGCCAACACAGCCGCACGCGGTGCCGGAATCAACGCAAACGACGCCAACACAGCCATTCGTGGTGCCGGAACCAGCACAAACAATGCCAACACAGCCGCGCGCAGCGCCGGAACCAGCGCAAACGACGCCAACACAGCCGCGCGCAGTGCCGGAATCAACGCAAGCGACGCCAGCACAGCCGCGCGCAGCGCCGGAATCAACGCACACGACGCCAACACAGCCATTCGTGGTGCCGGAACCAGCACAAACAATGCCAACACAGCCGCACGCAGCGCCGGTACCAACGCAAACGACACCAGCACAGCCGTGCGCAGTGCCGGAGCCAACGCAAACGATGCCAACTCAGCCGCGCGCAGCGCCGGAATCAACGCACACGACGCCAACACAGCCGTGCGCGATGCTGAAACAGCCGCGTCCAACGCCGCGAAACCCGCGTCCGATACCGGCTCAGACGCCCCGGCGTCATCGCCCGACGCCGCCGCCCAGCCTTCAAGTCAGCCAGCTCCGCCCGCGCCCGCACCCAATGGTTATCGCGTGCGCGCGCGTGGGCGCGGGCTGGAAAAGCTGCTCGCACGGCTCGAAAAGCGCGGCATTCATCCGCAAGACATCCGCCGCGAGGGGCTACGCGTCATGTCGATGCAAATTAAATCGCGCGATTTGAAGGTATTTGACGCGCTGTGCGTCGAACTAAATATAGAGGTGCTCGAGCGCAGTCCGCTGGGTCTGACGCGCACGCTGCGCAGGCTCAGGCGCAGAGCCGCACTGCCGGTATGCGCGGCGCTGTGCGCGATACTCATAGGGCTGATGACAACGCGGGTATGGCTGGTGCGCGTGGACGCGCCCGCCGCGCTCACCCAACAGCTCAATCAGGCGCTGGTCGAGTTGGGCGTGCAGCCCGGCGCGGCCAAGTCGGCGCTCGACCTGCGCGCAATAGAGGACGCACTGGTAGCCGGCGTGCAGGGCGTCAAGTTCTGCCAGGCGCGCGTGCGCGGCGTAACGCTCACGCTCAAGGCGCAGCAGGCCCAGTCCGCGCCCGATACGCTTACGCTGAGTCCGCCCGGCAGCCTGTACGCGCGCTGCGACGCGGTAGTCGAGCGCGTGCAGGTGCTGGCGGGCAGCGCGGCGGTGCAGCGCGGCGACACGGTGCGCGCCGGCGACCTGCTGATAGCCGGAGTGGAACAGGTCTCGCGCGAGGAGACCGCACCCGTCAAGGCCGTCGGCATTGTCACCGGCCGCGTCTGGTACGAGGGTCTGGGCGAGAGCGCGCTCAGCGAGACCGAACTGGTCCGCACCGGCGCCGTCGCCACGCGCCGCGCAATACGCCTGCTCAACATGGAGTGGGTCATAGAGCCCGCGCAGGCGTTCGACGTGTGCGACCGCGAGCTGAGCTGGCAGCCCATAGGCGGCATGTTCGTGCCGCTGGGCGTCATGACCGAGCGCTTCTTTGAGCTGACCGAGCGTCAGGTGGAACGCCCGCTCGACGAGGCCCAGGCCATCGCGCTCGATCAGGCGCGCCAAAACGCCTTAAAGAAATGCCCCGATAACGCAACTGTCATTGACAAATGGGCAGAGTATAGTATTATAGAAGGGAATACTATTCAGGCCCGATACGTTATCGAGGTCGAGGAAACGATACAGTGCGGCGGCTGACCGCTTATACGGTCTTGCCGCCTTCAAGGAGGATTTGCGGTGTCCCAGTGCCAAAGGCAGATCGAAGTCGAATCGATGGAACAGTTCGTTTCATTGTTCGGCAATCTGGATGAAAACGTGGTAATGCTCGAACAGGAACTCGGAGTAAAGCTCAGCGCGCACGGCGCGGAGCTGACGGTCAGCGGCGAGGAAGCCGCCGTGGATACGGCAATAAACGTGATAAACAAGCTGCTGGGCATGCTCTCGCGCGGCGAGCCCATCGACCGCAGCCGCATTCGCTATGCGGTGTCGCTGGCCAACGAAGGCAATATCGACCGCATCGAGGAGATAATGCGCGACGTGATAGCGATAACCTATCGCGGCAAGCAGGTAAAGTGCAAGACGCTGGGCCAGCGTCAGTACGTGCAGTCGATAAAGGACAACCTCATGACGTTCGCGGTCGGCCCGGCCGGCACCGGCAAGACCTATCTTGCCATAGCCATGGCCGTCGTCGCGCTCAAGAACAAGGAGATAGAGCGCATCATACTGACCCGCCCCGCCGTCGAGGCCGGTGAAAAGCTGGGCTTCCTGCCCGGCGATCTGGCCCAGAAGGTCGATCCATACCTGCGCCCGCTCTACGACGCGCTGCACGACATGATGGGTGTGGATGCGTACGCGCGCCTGGTCGAGCGCGGCACAATTGAGGTCGCGCCGCTGGCCTACATGCGCGGCCGCACCCTCAACGACGCATTCATCATACTTGACGAGGCTCAGAATACCACCAGTGAACAGATGAAGATGTTCCTCACGCGCATGGGCATGGGCTCGCGCGTCATAGTCACCGGCGACATAACCCAGATCGACTTGCCGGCTGGACGGCGCTCCGGCCTGGTCGAGGCGCTGGAAGTGCTCAAAAACGTCGAGGGCATCGGCATAACACACCTGACTCACCGCGACGTAGTGCGCCACGAGCTGGTGCAGGCCATTGTGCGCGCATACGAGCGATTCGAAAAGCGGAGGTGAAACGCATGTCGCGCAAAGCCAAGACCGGCGCCGCTGCCCGACCGCTGTTCGCCAAGCGCGAAAAGCTGCCGCGTCGCGACGCGCTGAGACTGCTTATGCTGCTGGCGGGCACGTTTGTGTGCATGATGGCGATTATGGTCATCGCGGTTACTCCCGAAAGGCTGAACCTCGAGGTGGGCGACATCGCCCCGCGCACCATAACCGCTACCAAGGACGTAGTAGACGAGATAACCACCAACTCCCAAATTCGCGCCGCCGAACAGTCCGCCGCGATCAGCTATATCGCCGACGACGAGGCCAGCGAACGCGTACTCAACGCAATCAGCGACGCCTTCGCCCGCGCCGAAAACGTGCGCGACTCTTACGAACAGGCGATAGCGCAGTTCAGCACCGACGGCTCCACCCCCACCGAGGATCAGATCAACGAGGTCCTCTCCGGCGAGGCGCTGATGGAGTCGGCACGCAGCGTGCTCAGCCCCATCGTGCTGACGGATGACCAGCTCGCCGCGCTGGGCCGCATGACTCAGGAGGAGCTCAGCACACTGCGCTCGAACACGATCAATCTGCTGGCCGACGCATACGACGGCCGCATACAACAGGGCAATGAACAGCAGGCCCTGGACAGCATGCAGGAATCGCTCGAACGCATGTACGACGTCAGTCAGGTGCGCGCCTCGCTGGCCCGCGCGATAGTCGAACCCTACATCGAGCCCAACATGCTCGTAGACGAAGAGGGCACTGAGGCCAATCGCCAGGCCGCCCGCGACGCCGTGGAACCCGTCGTGTACAAAAAGGGCCAGAACATAGTCGTCGCCGGCGAGGTCGTAACACAGCCCCGGCTGGCCATGCTGCAAAGCCTGGGCCTGCTGGCCAACGATTCCATAGACATGATGATGTATATGGGGCTGGCGATACTGCTGATTGTGCTGCTGTGCATGATAGCGCTGTACATGTTCTGCTTTGAGACGGCCATGCTCCGCGACTTCAAGAGCCTGCTGCTGCTGTGCATAATAATGGTCGCATCGCTGGCGGTCGCGCTGATAGTGCGCCAGATAAACGTGTACATGATGCCGCTGGCGCTGTGCGCGCTGATGATAACGCTGCTGCTCAAGCCCCGCCTGGCGATGATAGTCAATACCGCCATGTCGGTGCTGCTGGGCCTGATGTCGGGCGGCACGCAGAGCGATATGACCAGCTATCTGATAATAAACGTCATGGTGTCGACGTTCACCAGCGGCACGCTGTGCATATACATGATACGCCGCCGCACCAACCGCCTGAGCGTGCTCAGCGCCGGACTGGTGTCGGGCATCGCCGCCATGGTGTCGATGATAGCGATGGGCTTTATAAATACCACCGACGTGAGCTCGGTCGCCAGCCGCGCGCCCTGGGCGCTGGCCGGCGGCATAATCACCTCGGTCGTAAGTCTGGGCATGCAGCCGCTGCTTGAGGTCATATTCAAGCTGATGACGCCGTCCAAGCTGATGGAGCTGTCCAATCCGCAACAGCCGCTGCTGCGCAGGCTGCTGCTGGAAGCCCCCGGCACCTATCACCACTCGATAATAGTGGCCAACCTGGCCGAGGCCGCCGCCGACGCAATCGGCGCCAACAGCATGCTGGCCCGCGTGGGCGCCTACTACCACGACGTGGGCAAGCTCAAGCGCCCGCTCTACTTCAAGGAAAACCAGATGGGCGACAACCCCCACGACCGCACCGACCCGCGCATCAGCACCGCCATACTGACCGCTCATCCCCGCGACGGCGTCATGATGGCCCAGAAGTACCGCATGCCCCAGCCGGTGCTGGACATAATCGCCCAGCATCACGGCGACACGCCCGTAGCGTACTTCTACAACAAGGCCATGAAGCAATCGCCCGAAGTGCCGGTCGACATCGCCGACTTCCGCTACGAGGGTCCCAAACCCCAGACCCGCGAAGCCGCGATAGTCATGCTGGCCGACACCGTCGAGGCCGCCGCCCGCGCACTGCCCAACCCCACTCCCGAGCGCATCGATGAACTGATACGCTCGCTGGTCAAGGGCAAGACCGACGACCATCAGCTCGACGAATGCCCGCTGACGTTCCGCAATGTGGACACGATCTGCCGCGTATTCGAGCAGGTGCTCTCGGGCGTGTTCCACCAGCGCATAGCCTATCCCAAGATAGAGATACCCAACCGCGGCACGGTGGACATACCCGCGCCGTCGGCCGGCCCGCTGGAATCCGCGCCGCAGCCCGACGGCACTCAGGAGGCGGCAAAGTGATACTGACGATAGACAGCGACGCGCCGGTCGCACCCGAGCTGACGGCGCTGCTCCGACGCGTGATGGCCGCGTGCCTCAGCGTCGAGGGCCTGCCCGACAACTGCTGCGCGTACCTGCGCCTGACCGACGACGCCGAGATACACGAGATCAACCTCAGCCAGCGCGGCGTGGATCGCGCCACCGATGTGCTCAGCTTCCCCAGCGTCAACTACCGCCGCGGTACCGCGCGCGACAACCTGCCGCTGCTCAGGCGCGAGTACGACCCGGAACAGGGCGGCATGTTCCTGGGCGACATAGTGATATCGCTCGAACGCGCACGCGCTCAGGCCGCCGAATACGGCCACAGCCCGCAGCGCGAAATAGGCTACCTGACCGCGCACGCGCTGTTTCACCTGATGGGCTACGACCACATGGTCGACTCGGACCGGGCAGTCATGCGCGCGCGCGAAGAAGCCGCGATGGCGCTAGTCGACCTCAAGCGCGACTGACGCGACGGATGCCAGGCGCGCTGCACCGCAAGTCGCCAAGCGTTGCAGTTTGGTCTGGCCGCGTAAGGCGGACGCCAGGTGGTTGCCGCTCACGATATGCATAGCCGTTGTTTGGCCCGGCGGCATAAGGTAGGCGCTGTGGGCGCCCACGGTGGGGTTCAGCCCGGCCGCATGCGACAGACGCCAGGCGTTGACGCTCACGATAGGCTTGGCCGTTGTTCGGCCCGGCAGCACAAAGCAAACGCCAGGCGTTGCCGCTCACGATAGTTATGGCCGCTGTTCGGCCCGGCAGCACAAGGCAGACGCCCGCGCCGACACAGCGCCGTGCAAGGCCGATATATCCGTCGCCAACGCATGACGCATGCCATACACGGCAAGCGGTACGGTCGCAGACGCATTGTGTATGCCGATGTGCACGCCAACGCGTTAAAGCCTGCGATATGCCTTAAGCACGCATTGTTGACGGCCGCGGCGCATGCTCGACCGGCGGCGACCAACCCGCGGCACGCATGCAACCGGTGCAATCAATGCCGCAGTACATATGCGGCAAGCGTAAACCGTGACGCGGCGCATGCGAAACATGAGCCATTCATGCCGCACGCGCCGCTGACCAAACCAAACCCGCAGTCGCGCCTACCGCAGATGATACATGCGGCACCATGGCGCAGGACTGCCCGCGCCCCGTGGACAGGCCCGGGGGCTGATACGACCCGCTGCGCCGGGCGCATGCCCGCATATGCGCCGCGGTCGAACGGAAGCGAGGACGATATGGACATACAACTCACCTCCAGCGAGCGCGAGCTGCTGGACATGGCCCGGTCCGCGCTGGGCAACGCTTACGCGCCCTACTCGCATTACCGCGTGGGCGCGTGCATACTCAGCCGCGACGGCGCGCGCTACTGCGGCTGCAATGTCGAAAACGCGTCGTTTGGGCTCACGCTGTGCGCCGAGCGCGGCGCAGTCATGGCCGCGGTGGCGGCGGGCGCGCGCGACTTTGAGCGCATCGCGATCTGTTCGGAGGGCTCGATGCCCTGGCCGTGCGGCGCGTGCCGGCAGGTGCTGCGCGAATTCGCGCCCGACATGGATGTACTGGTCGAGGACGGTCAGGGCCATGTGCAGCACGCAAGTCTTAATGAATTGCTGCCCCTGAGCTTCGGCCCGGACAGCCTGTGAGCGCCCGGCAGCCATGCGGGCGCATATATTGTTTATACGATTGAAAGGATAGTCATATGGCAGAAGTTAAGCCGTTCCATTCGGGCTTTGTGGCGATAATGGGCCGCCCGAACGTGGGCAAGAGCAGCATAATGAACGCATTCGTCGGCGAGAAGGTCGCGATAGTCTCCGACCGCCCGCAGACCACGCGCAATCGCATAATGGGCGTGGTGACCAAGCCCGACTGGCAGCTGGTGTTCGTGGACACGCCCGGCATACACCGCCCCCGCACCAAGCTCGGCGAGTACATGATGAAGACCGCTGAACAGGCCATGATAGGCACCGACGCGCTGCTGTGCGTAGTCGACGGCCAGTACATCGGCCAGTCCGACCTGAGCCTGCTGCGCGAGTGGGGCCAGCACAAGGGTTACAAGATACTCGCCATCAACAAGATAGACCTGCTCAGCCGCGAAAAGCTGCTCAGCGACATAGCTCAGGTCTGCGAGCTGGGCTTTGACGAAGTCGTGCCGGTGTCGGCGCGCACCGGCGAGGGCATGGGCGCGCTGCTGGGGCTGCTGGTCAACGCGCTGCCCGAGGGTCCGCGCTACTTCCCCGACGACATGTACACCGACCAGCCCGAGCGCTTCATAGCCGCCGAGATAATTCGCGAAAAGGCGCTGCTCAACCTGCGCGAAGAAATACCTCACGGCGTCGGCATAGAGATGCTCTCCATGAAAAAGACCGGCCGCGATCTGGTCGAGATACATGCCAACATCTACTGCGAAAAGCAGTCGCACAAGTCCATCATAATAGGCAAGCAGGGCGCGATGCTGCGCCGCATAGGCTCGCAGGCGCGCGCGGACATAGAAAACCTGCTGGGCAGCCGCATAATGCTGCACCTGTGGGTCAAGGTGCGCGAGGACTGGCGCAACCGCATGGGCGATCTGCGCACGCTGGGCTACGACTCGAGCGAGGAGCAGTAACCATGGCCGAGGTCAAGACCGACGCGATAGTGCTGCGCCACGTGGATTTCGGCGAGAGCAATCGCATGCTGACGCTGCTGTCGCCAGGGCTGGGCAAGCTGTCGGTCAGCGCGCGCGGCTGCCGGCGGCGCGGCGCGCGGCTCACCAATGCGACTGAGGTGTTCTGCGCGGGCGAGTACATGCTCAACCAGCGCCAGGACCGCTATACGCTGACCGGCTGTCAGATAAAGGACGCGTTCTACGACCTCAGGTGCGACTACGACCGGCTCAGCGAAGGCGCGCACTGGCTGCGGCTGGTCGAGACCATCGCCACGCCCAATCAGGAACAGCCGCTGCTGTTTGCGCTGCTGCTCAAGGGGCTGACTTACCTGAACTATTCAAAGCAGGACACGCGGCGCATCGCGCTCACGTTTTACATGCATCTGGCGCGCGTGGGCGGGTTTGCGCCCGAGCTGTATCGGTGCTCGATCTGCGGTCAGGCGGTCAGGCCGCCGCTGAAACTGGACATGGCCGGCGGCGGCGTCAGCTGCGCGCGCTGCGGCGCTAATGGCCTGGCGCTGGGCGAGCGCACGCTGGAAGTGCTGCGCGGCTTTTCGACGCTCAAGTTCGCGGCGCTGGAAGGCGTGACCGTCGACGAGGTCGAGCTGGAACGCGCATACTCGCTGATGTCGCAGTACATCGATGTTCAGACCGACCGGGCTTGACGGGTGCGCCCATTGGGGCGGCTATCGGAGCGGATCAGCGCATGGCTGCCCGGCATGCGCGCTGAAACGGCGTTCGCTCTGCCGATTGTTGCGTTCGGCTGGTTGGCCTGTTGCGGATTGCTGCTTGGCTAATTGCCTGGCGCATTCGTTGCGCTTCGCAGGCGGGTGCGTGTGATGGGAGCATCGTTGCGCATTGCCGCTTGGATAATTTACTTGGCACATTCGTTGTGTTCTTTCGGCGGATGCGTCTGATTGGGTGCATCGTTGCGGATTGCCGCTTAGCTAATTGCTTGGCACATTCGTTTCGCTCTGTCTGCGGATGTGCCCGATGGGTACATCGTTGCGCATCGCCGCTTGGCTAATTTACTTGGCACATTCGTTGTGTTCTTTCGGCGGATGCGTCTGATGGGTGCATCGTTGCGCATTGCCACTTGGCTAATTGCCTGGCACATTCGTTGCGTTCTGTCGGTGTATGCGTCTGATTGGGTGCATCGTTGCGCATTGTCACTTGGGCTAATTGCCTGGCACATTTGCTTCGCACTATCGGTGGTGCGTCCAGCTGGTTGTCTCGTCGCGCATTGCCGCCTGGCGCTCGCCGGGTACATTTGAGCGCGCGTTAGGCGTGTACGCTGGGCGGGTCCGCTGGTCACGTCCGATTTGCCGGTTCATTGCGCGCGTACGCAAAGCGCCTCAGTTGACCGCTTTTGCCAGGCGCGTGCGCCGGGCGCATGGCCTGAGTCTGCGACCAGTATATCCGCATCGCGCAATCACTTGCCACTTGCAACGGGTTGCTGCCCTGTCCGACAAGCGCATCCGTCAAACCCCGACCACATTCCCCTGCGCTCACAGGAGGTAAGTCAATGCGCATAATACTGTTCACCGACGCGCACTACGCCGCAGACCTGCCGCCACAGGGCGGACGCATGTACGGCGAAGGCCTGGACAGGCTGCGCCACATCAGCCGCGTGCTCGGTCCCGCCGATGCGTTCATCAACCTGGGCGACCTGGTAAACGATGCCGGCGACCCCGCCGCCAATCGCAAAAACGCCGACGCCGCACTGCAGGCGCTGCGCGAGTTGGGCGCGCCGTGCATCTCGCTGGCCGGCAACCATGACGCCGAGGTAGCGCCCAAGCGCGAGTTCACCGGCCATGCCGATGGCGCATGGTCCTGCGCAATGGGCGGGCTGGAGTGGCTGATGCTGGACTGCTGCTATACCAGCGCCGGCATGAGCTATCGCGGGTTCAACTTTGACTGGCGCGATGCCGCGTTGCCTGTGGAGCAGCTGGACTGGCTGCGCGCGCGGCTGGCGGAGGGCGGCCCGCCGGCAGTGGTGCTCAGCCATCAGCCGCTGACCGGCGACATCGCCGACCCGCACACGATACGCAATGCGCCCGCGGTATCCGCCGCGATACTGGGTGCGCATCGACCGGTGCGCGCGCTGATTCAGGGCCACTACCACCCCGGCGCAATGCGGATGCTGGGCGACATACCATCGTATATTGTGCCGGCGCTATGCCTGGGCGAATGCGGCTGCGCGGTGCTGGACGCGCATGACGGCCAGCTGAGCGTGGAAGTGCGCCGCATATGACGGGAGGCTAATTATGGAACTGCCATACGAGCTGCGCGAGGCGATAGAGCGTCATGCGCAAGGCGCTTCCCAGCGCGAACTGAAGGAGCTGACGGGCGAGCTGAGCCGCCGCTATCGCGACGAGACCGGACAGGGCCGACGCCTGGTGTCGCGCGATGCAGAGGCGCTGGCTTACGCCGTGGCGCGCATGCCGGCGACGTACTGCGCGGTGCGCGCGGCGCTGGACGCGGCATGGCAATGCATGCCCGGACTTGATGTGCACACGCTGTTGGACGTGGGCGCGGGCACCGGCGCGGCTAGCTGGGCCGCACTGACCGGGTCGTGCGCGCCCGAACGCCTGACGCTGATAGAGCGCGAGGACGCGATGAGCCGACTGGGCCAACAGCTGATGCAGCACAGTCAGACCTGGGCCGGCCATGAGTCGCGCTGGCTGCAGGCCGACCTGAGCCGCGCTGCGCCCGAGGGGCAGTACGACATGGTAGTGGCCGCGTACATGCTGGGCGAGCTGGACGAAGTCGCGCGCATGCGATTGCTGGACGCGCTGTGGGCGGCGACCGGCGCGCTGCTGCTGATCGTAGAGCCGGGCACGCCCGAGGGATCCGCTCAGCTTAGGCGCATGCGCGAGCACATACTCGAGCTGGGCGGTCACGTAGCCGCGCCCTGTCCGCATGAGCGCGAATGCCCGCTGGCCGACGGCGACTGGTGCCACTTTACGTGTCGGGTCGCGCGCTCGCGGCTGCACCGCCTGCTCAAAGGCGGCGACGCGCCATATGAGGACGAGAAGTTCAGCTACATGGCGTTCACCCGCACGCCGGCGCAACCCTGCGCGGCACGCGTGCGGCGACATCCAACGACGCAGAGCGGCCGCGTGACGCTGGAACTGTGCACTGAAGCAGGACTGGAGCGGCGCGCTGTGCTCAAGCGCGACGGTGCCGCGTTCAAGGCGGCGCGCAAGGCCGATTGCGGCGATGCGTTCGACTTTTGATAATGGCTGAAGCGTACAAGGCGCCCAGCGTTTATGTGGTACGCAAGGCAGATTTGCGCAGCTTGCTCGTGCATGGTGCTGATGGACGAGATACATAGCGAGCGACGTCCGGTGGGCACGTATGGCCGATTTCGGTGGTGCGCTTGAACCGCGATACTGACAGTGCCTTGCAACATGCCCGGCGTTATGGCGGTGCGCAAGACCAATTTCGGCTGTGCGTTTAAACCGCGCTGCCGAAAGTGCCTTGCAATGCGCCCGGTATTATGGCGTGCACAAGGCCAATTTCGGCGGTGCGCTCGTACCGCGTCGCTGACAGTGCCATGCAGCGCGCCCGGCGTAAGTGTGGCGTTCAAAGGCCCTTGGCGCGACGCGCTCCGCGCGATACCACCAGAATGGCCGCATGAGCCGGCGGCGCGTGCGCCTCTTGGCAAAGTCATGGCGCATTGCGGGCGCTTGCCGCGGCTGAGTCAGCGGAATTGCCGCACGCGGCTATCGGCGATAAAGTTTCTGCGCGCCTAACGCGCCCGAATCGAGCATTATCGGGAGCCGATCACCATCACCAGATCCCTGCGCGCCTGACGCGCCCGGATAGAGCTGCACGCGGCGCGCACTCAGCCCACCTGGTTTTCAATGGTAAAATTCATATGACGAACAGTCCGTGCGGCGCGGCAGCCTATCAGGTTCACGCCGGGCCGCCCGGCATGCCAACCTCACAACCCAAGACAATACGGAGGCGATACGCAATGAGCAACATCTGGCACGACATATCCCCCTCGCGCATCAACTGCGACGACTTCATCGCCGTGATCGAGATCGAAAAGGGCAGCAAGAAGAAGTACGAGCTCGACAAGGAGACCGGCCATCTGATACTCGACCGCATACTCTACACGTCCACGCACTACCCCACCAACTACGGCCTGATACCCCGCACATATGCCGAGGACGATGACCCGCTCGACGTGCTCGTGCTGTGCAGCGAAGTCATTCAGCCGCTGAGTCTGGTGCGCTGCTACCCGATAGGCGTCATTAAGATGCTCGATCAGGGCCGCCTCGATGAAAAGATAATTGCGATACCGTTCCAGGACCCGGTTTACAACACCTACCACGACATAAGCGAACTGCCCGCCCACATATTCACCGAGATGACCCACTTCTTCACCGTCTACAAGTCGTTGGAGGGCAAGGAGACCGTGGTCGACGAGCTGCACGACGCCGGCGAGGCGCGCAAGGTCATACAGAAGTGCCTTGACGCCTATATCGACAAGTTTTGCAGGTGAATGATTCTTCATGCTTTGAACCGGCTACGATTGATAGTCCAAACAAAACCATTGCCATAGTCCCCTGTGCGCAAGCATTATAATGCATGTAGTCAGTTCGACTTTAGCATCAGCAATCCGTCCAACCCAGAGCCTTAGCGCTACTTGTACATCGATTTCACGGCCCGGACTAGTGGCCCGGGTCGTGATATAACGAGTCAGAAAGTAAGAGAGCGATAAATTCTAATTTGTGGAGGAAAAACGTGTTATGAATTTAGAG
>DVNK01000017.1 GCA_018714445.1 Candidatus Fimadaptatus faecigallinarum
GGCGTGTTCAACTTCGAGGGCGGCTGCTATGCCAAGGTCATAAATCTGGACAAGGACTCCGAGCCCGACATCTACAACGCCATACGTCGCGACGCGCTGCTTGAGAACGTCACCGTGGACGAGAACGGTCACTGCGACTTCAACGACGGTTCGGTCACCGAGAATACCCGCGTGTCCTACCCGATCGATCATATCGAGAAGATAGTGCGCCCCGTGTCCGCCGGCCCCGATGCCAAGAACGTCATCTTCCTGTCGGCCGATGCGTTCGGCGTGCTGCCGCCCGTGTCGATACTGACCCCCGAGCAGACCCAGTACTACTTCCTGTCGGGCTTCACCTCGAAGCTGGCGGGCACCGAGCGCGGCATAACCGAGCCCACTCCGACCTTCTCGGCGTGCTTCGGCCAGGCGTTCCTGGAGCTGCATCCCACCAAGTACGGTGAGGAACTGGTCAAGAAGATGAACAAGAGCGGCGCCAAGGCCTATCTGGTCAACACTGGCTGGAACGGCACCGGCAAGCGCATCTCGATAAAGGATACCCGTGGCATAATCGATGCGATACTGGACGGCTCGATCAACAAGGCGCCGACCAAGAAGATACCGTACTTCAACCTCGAAGTACCCACCGAGCTGCCGGGCGTCGATTCCAAGATACTCGACCCGCGCGATACCTATGCCAATCCTGAGGAGTGGGACACCAAGGCCAAGGATCTGGCTTCGCGCTTCCAGAAGAACTTCGTCAAGTACACCAGCAACGACGCCGGCAAGGCGCTGGTTGCGGCTGGCCCGCAGCTGTAATGGCTCACGGCGCTTAATGATGTGCTGATAGTCGCGTCTCACTCTGCGTTTGCAGGGTGGGGCGCGTTTTTGTTGGGGTGGATGTACGCTGTCCAATTGGGGAGGTTTGTTATGATGGATCAAACGAGCGCGCGCCTGATAGAATGGCTGAGCCGCAAGGCCTCGGCGCAATATGCGCGCGATATAGCGCTGGTCATGGTATACGGCTCGCGGGTAAACGGCACGGCCAACGCCAGATCGGACGTGGACTGCTATTTCATACCCAAAACTCAGCGCGCGTATGACTTTGCGCGCACATTCATTATAGACGGCATAGGTTACGACGTATTTCCGGTCTCGTGGGAGCGCGCCGAGGGTATTGCCGATCTTCAGGAATCGCTCATACCGCTGATAGGCGATTCAGTGCCGATCTACTGCGCAACGCGTGCGGACATGGAGCGGTTTGAGCGTTTGCGCGCGCGACTGAAGCGCAATCTGTGTGACCCGCGGGCCGCGCACAATGCTGCCCATGCGCGGCTCGTCAGCGCGGGCGACCTGCTCTATGAAGCGCGCGGTGCAGGCGACGAATCCGAACTGCGCATGATCGTCGGCTATGCAGCGCTGGCATTGGCGGACGCGGTGGCGCTCCATCATAATACTTACTACCACTTCGGCTTGAAGCGGCAATACGCCGACCTGTGTACGATGCCGGGCGTGCCTGAGGCCATATGCGCCGGCTATCGGGACGTATTGCTTGCGCGCACCGCCGATGCGGCGCTTGTGAGTTGCGATGCGCTGTTGAACGATGTTTGCGCGCATATGGGCGAACAGAAGTCCGTGCCAGGCGTTAATGCGTGCTCCGGCCCGGATGATGCGTCCGGCTCGCACGCCGATTATGGCGCGCTGGCAAAGCTGTATGAGGAGATCTGCTCGACGTTCAACAAGATATATGTCAGTTGCGATTCGGGCGATGCCATGCTTGCGTGCATATCGGCGGTCTGCCTTCAATATGAACTGGACTGTGCGCATGCCGAGTATGGCGCGCACAGGTATGGGCTGTTCGAGGCATATGCGCCGGACAACCTGACCGCCTGGAGTGGAGCTGTGCAGACCATAGAGCGCGACTTTGAGCGCTTCATTACAGCGGGTGGCGGGCGCATAAGGCGGTATCGGACATTTGATGAATTCGCCAGTGGCATTGAATGAGCGCGCCGTGCGTATGGTGATGAGCGTTTTTGCGCGCTTAGGACAGTATTGCGATAAACCCTGCAGGCGCATTGACTAATCGGCGCAAGTGTGGTATCTTATATGTGACGATAAGTTTGCGCGGAGGATATGTGATATGGAGACTATGCGCGTGGGTGTAATGGCAGCAGTGGTGGGTTATGGTCGCAGCGCCATGGCGGTATCGGTGCCGGCGCTGGCGGCGTTGGGATGTCAACCGTGCGCTATGCCCACGGCAGTGCTGTCCAGTCATCCGGGCGGGTTCAAGCTGTTCCAGATGCAGGACATGACTGAGCAGCTCGAGCGTCAGATAATCCATTACGACCGCGAACACATCGACATGGACGCCCTGATGACCGGATATCTGTATAATCCACGGCAACAGGAGCTGGCGATAAACTTCATAGTGAGCCAGCGCCGCCGCAGTCTGCGCCTGGTACTGATAGACCCGGTTATGGGCGACAACGGCACGCCCTATACGATTGTCACGCCGGAGCTGATGCAGGGCATGCGCGAGCTGGTGCACTACGCAGACATGATAACGCCCAACCTGTCCGAGGCGTGCTGGCTGCTGGAGCGGCCATACGACACGCGCGCACTGACGCGCACCGATGCCATGGACATGGTGCGCGCGCTGTCAGCGCTGGGACCGCGGCAGGTCGTCGTGACCAGCGCGCGGATCGAGAGCGGCTGGGCCAACTTATACTACGACGCTGACCGGCATGAACAGGGCGTGCTGGCGTACGAGGCGCTTGAGCGTCAGTACCCGGGCACGGGCGACCTGTTTGCGGCGGTGCTGATGGGCAGCGTGCTGGGACGGGGCATGACGATCGAACAGGCGGTGCGGCGTGCGGGCGGCTTTGTGTATCGCGCGGTCAAGCGCACGATAGCCGCCGATACGCCCACGCGTGAAGGCGTGCTGTTTGAGGGCATGCTGGGCGAGCTGACCGGCGCGGCACGCGAGTGTTGATGGTTATTGTCAAATTATCGAGATAAGTTTGGTATGGCGTTTTACCGGAACATGTTGTATAATAGAGAAAAGAGCAAGGAGGAGATTGGCATGATTCAGGCAATCTACGGTAAGAAGGGCTCGGGCAAGACCAAGCGTCTGCTGGATATGGCTAACGACGCGCTCAAGGTGGAGCACGGCGACATAGTTTTCATAGATGATGACAAGCGTTATATGTACGACCTGCGTCACGAAGTGCGCTTTGTGGACGCGAGCGAGTACTCAGTAAAGTCGGCCGACATGTTCTTGGGCTTCATATACGGTATGTTGTCTCAGAACTTTGACGTGACGGCTATTTTTATCGACGCGTTTATGAAGCTGGTCAAGACCGACATATCCGAATTGGGCGATTTCTTTGCGCAGCTGGAGGCCATGTCGGACAAGCGCGGCGTGCGTTTTGTGATATCGGTCAGCGGCGATCCAGATTTGATGCCGGAGTTTATGCGCAAATATGTGATCTGAATATGCGCCGCGGCTTGCGCGACCGGGCGTGTGGTCGGGGCGGACTTGCCACAGGGCAGGTTCGCCCTTTGTATTCGGCGAATGCGGGGAGGAGTTTGTTTTGCGATACATGTCAACGCGCGATGCGGCGCTGAACATGACTGGTGCGCAGGTGATAGTGCGCGGACTGGCACCCGACGGCGGACTGTTCGTACCGGAGCGCTTTTGCGCGCTGGGGCTGGACGGCATAGGCGCGCTTGCAGGGCTTGCGTATGAGGCGCGTGCGGCGCGCGTGCTGAGCGCGATGCTGGATGAGTTTGCGCCGACGGAGCTGGAGCGCATGACCCAACGCGCGTACGGCGGCAAGTTCGAGGGCGGCGCGCCTGCACCTGTGCGCACGCTGGATGCGGACACGCACGTGCTGGAGCTGTTCCATGGCCCGACCTGCGCGTTCAAGGACATGGCGCTGCAGCTGTTGCCGCATCTTATGGTGGCATCTAAGCGCGCGCTGGGCGACGAGCGGCGGGTGTGCATATTGGCGGCCACGTCGGGCGACACCGGCAAGGCGGCGCTGGAGGGCTTTGCGGGTGTCGAGGGCACGCAGTGCGTGGTGTTCTATCCGTATGGCGGCGTGTCCGAGGCGCAACGGTTGCAGATGGTCACGCAGCGCGGCGACAACGTTGACGTGGTAGCGGTGCGCGGCAACTTTGACGATACGCAGCGCGGCGTAAAACGCATATTCTCGGATGCGGAGCTGGCCGCGCGCGTGGCGGAGCTGGGGTGCGAACTGAGTTCGGCCAATTCGATCAACTTTGGCCGACTGGCGCCTCAGGTCGCGTACTACTTTTCGGCATATGTGGATCTGGTGGCGCGTGGTGCGATTGCGCTGGGCGATGAGATCGAGTTTGCGGTGCCCACGGGCAACTTTGGCAATATACTGGCCGGGATATACGCCAAGTGGATGGGGTTGCCGGTCAAGCGCTTTATATGCTGTTCGAACCGCAATCGCATACTGGACGACTTCCTGCGCACCGGCGTTTACGACGTGCGGCGCGAGTTCTATCGCACGACGTCGCCATCGATGGACATACTGATATCGTCCAATCTGGAGCGGCTGCTGTTTGAGATGGCCGGGCGAGACTCGGAAAAGCTGCGCGGCTGGATGGAGCGCCTGATGCGCGAGGGCATATATGAGGTCGACGCCGGTACGCGCGCGCGCATGGCGCAGTTGATTTCAAGTGGTTGGGCCGACGACGCGGCTGTTGCGGCGCAGATAAAGCGCACATGGGACGAGCATGGTTATCTGCTGGATACGCATACGGCTGTGGCGATGCATGTGTTGGCGGAGTATCGCGCGCACACAGGCGACCGCACGCCATGCGTGGTAGTGGCCACGGCCAGTCCGTTCAAGTTCAGCGCCGACGTATTGCGCGCGCTGGCGGGAGACGCGCCTGAGGACGCGTTTGAGTGCGCGGCGGAGCTGGAGCGGCGCTGTGGCATTGCCATGCCCAGGCCGCTGAGCGAGCTTAAGCAGTTGCCCGAGAGGCACAATAAGGTAGTGGATGCGCAGGGCATGGACGCGGCGGTGTTGGACGCGATTGCAAAAAAAATTTAGAAAAATGTGTGCGGGTGCGTTTAAAGCGGCGAGACATGGGTTATCAATATAGCGTCGGGCGCGAGGCCCGGATGAAGAGAGCTAACGAGCCAATGAAAATATGAAAAGGACGGGTGAACATCATGAAGAAGTGGGTATGCACGGTTTGCGGTTATGTTTACGAGGGCGAGGCTGCGCCCGAGAAGTGTCCGGTATGCAAGGCTCCGGCGAGCAAGTTCAAGCTCATGGAAGAGGGCCGCAACTGGGCGGCTGAGCACGTGGTAGGCGTGGCTCAGGGCGTGGACGAGCGCATAATACAGGGACTGCGCGAGAACTTCAACGGCGAGTGCACCGAGGTCGGCATGTATCTGGCGATGGCGCGCGTGGCGCATCGCGAAGGCTATCCCGAGATCGGCCTGTACTGGGAGAAAGCCGCGTTCGAAGAGGCCGAGCACGCCGCCAAGTTCGCCGAGCTGCTGGGCGAGGTCGTGACCGACTCCACCGAGAAGAACCTGCAGATGCGTGTTGACGCCGAGAACGGCGCGACCGCCGGCAAGACCGACCTGGCCAAGCTCGCCAAGGAACTGGGCCTGGATGCCATCCATGACACCGTACACGAGATGGCGCGCGACGAGGCCCGTCACGGCAAGGCTTTCGAGGGCCTGCTCAAGCGCTACTTCGGCAAGTAAGATTTGCCCTACATAATGACAAGGGAACTGCTTCAATAGAAGCGGTTCCCTTTTTTATGTGCCGTTAAGCCGGGCGTGCCGGGCCGACACGATGCAGCGCGTGACATAAAGCATGAAGATCGCGCCAGCGCGCATGTGTTGACGGCGCCATGCGGCGGAGGCGTTCAGTATTACAAGCGTTGATTTATAAATTCGCGGCGCACTTCAAGCGGCAGACGATTGCAATCGATCAGCAGCGACTGTATAATGTTGACAAACGGAGGTGCGACACAAATGAAACTGGACGCTGAACGTACTGGCAGATTCATACAGTCCTGCCGCAGGGATATGGGCCTTACGCAGTCGGAGCTGAGCGAGCGGCTGGGCGTGAGCCCGCAGGCGGTGTCGAACTGGGAGCGTGGGGGTTCACTTAGATAAAGATACCACATCAATCCCACGCTGACTTTTGCTCAACCGATACAGCCGGAGGGCTGGATAACAAGAAAAGGCGGTATGCGCCCCGTGGAGGGGTAGCGTACTGCCTTTTCTTG
>DVNK01000018.1 GCA_018714445.1 Candidatus Fimadaptatus faecigallinarum
CCTGGCGGCGGCGGCGGTGGCGGCGGCGGCGGCGCGTTTGGATTGGGCGCGTTGACGAACTTCACATATTCGCCCAGGAACGTGACCATAACCGTATCCAGCGGGCCGTTGCGCTGCTTGGCCACTATGATCTCAGCGGCGGTCTTGTCCTCGTATTCGGGGTCGTAATAGCCCTCGCGGTGTATGAACATGACCACGTCCGCGTCCTGCTCGATCGCGCCCGAGTCGCGCAGGTCGCTTAGCACCGGGCGGTGGTTCGCACGTCCCTGCGGCGCGCGCGAGAGCTGGCTGAGCGTGATTATCGGCACGCCCAACTCCTGCGCCAGCCCCTTTATAGAGCGCGATATCTCGGCCACTTCCTCCTGACGCGAGCGGTTTGGACTGCCGCTGCCGGCGCTCATCAGGCCGATGTAGTCTATCATGACCAGGTCGAGGCCATGCTCTATCTGCAGCCGTCGGCAGCGCGAACGCATCTCAGTCACGGTTATGCCGCTAGTGGCGTCTATGTACAGCTCGGCGTTGGACAGCGGCAGCAGCGTGTCGCCCAACCGCTCCAGCTCGTCGTCGCTTAGCGTACCGTGGCGAAGGTTCTGCATGTTGACCTGCGCCTCAGAACACATCAGGCGCAACATCAGCTGCTCGACCGGCATCTCCAGCGAGAACACCGCGACCTTCTTGCCGCCGCGTATCGCGGCGTTGGCGGCGATGTTCATGCCCAGCGTCGTCTTACCCATCGACGGGCGCGCCGCTATCAGCACCATCTCGCCCGCATGCAGTCCGGTCAGCAGCGCGTCCAGATCGGTAAACCCGGTCGATATGCCATTTATCACGCCCTTATTTATGAGCAGTTCCTGGATTTTGGCATACGTGCGCGGCACCTCGTCGCGCACCGCGACAAATGCCTCGCTGCCCCGGCGCATCGCGATGTCGTATATCGAGCGCTCGGCCAGCTCCAGCACCTCAGGCACTTCCTTTTCGCCCAGGTAGCTCTGCTGGATTATCTCATCGGACGCCGTTATCAGCTTCCTTAGCGTCGACTTTTCTTCGATTATCTTTATGTATGCGCCGGCGTTCGCGGTCGAAGGCACATAGCCGGTCAGGTCAATAAGGTAGTCCAGACCGCCTATGCCGTCGAGCTTGCCGGTCCGCGTGAGCTCGTTGGACACCGTGACCAGATCGATCGGCTGCGACTGATTGAACAGCTGGCGCATCGCGGCAAATATCTCCCGGTGCGCAGGACTGTAAAAGTCCTCCGGCGAGAGCGCCTCGTTGGCCAGCAACAGCGCGTTGCGATCCTGCAACATCGCCCCCAGTACCGAGCGTTCGGCGTCCATACTGTGCGGCGGTATGCGGCCCTGCTCCATAATCGACCTCCATACATATGACGCGCCCGGGCGCATACCCGGGCGGCAGTGCGCCGGCAAAGACAACCTCCGCCGGCTTCATGTGAATTGCGTAATGTACCTGTCAGCGCAATGCGCTCACGCCGTCTCGACTATCACGAACATGCGCGCCGTGACGTTCGGCCCAAGCCGCACAGTGACCTCGAACCGGCCTGCCTGCTTTATCGGCTCGCCCAGCTCTATCTTGCGCTTGTCGACGTCAAAGCCCAGCTGTTTTTTCATCGCTTCGGCAATGGCCTCGCCGGTCACCGCGCCGAACAGTCGACCATTTGCACCCGCCTTGGCCTGTACTTTGACTTCCTTGTCCTTCATCTCACGCGCCAGTTCCAGCGTCTGCTGGCGCTGCTGCGCCTGACGGTGTTCCTCGGCGGCCTTGGCGTTCTGTATCGTATTTATGGCGTTCGCGCTGGCCTGCACAGCCAGTTTGCGCGGCAGCAGGAAGTTGCGGGCGTACCCGTCCGATACCTCCAGCACCTGTTCGCGCTTGCCGGTGCCCTTTACGTCCTGAAGCAATATGACCTTCACTTTGGTTCCCTCCTTGAGCCTCTCCGCACACGCGCGGAGTAAGTACGTCCATTGTACAACATTTTGAGTCCGCGCGCAAGAGCAGCCTATGGGCCCGGGCGTTACCTGTATGCAAAAAAAAGCGCGGCGTCCGACATATCATCAGCCCTACACGCCCACCTTCACATCCGTGCGCAAAAAAGCGCAGCCCCGGCAGATCTCAGCCTGCCAGAACCGCGCCTTAGCGTCAGAGCCCTGTCCTATGCTACTCGGATTGGCGTGCCTCGTCGCGCTCCCTGAACAGCAGCGACACGCACCACAGTCCCGCCAGACCCACCAGCGAGTATATGATGCGGCTTATCACCGCACCCTGCCCGCCGCACACAAACGCGACCAGGTCGAACTGGAACACACCTATCAGGCCCCAGTTCACCGCGCCTATTATCGTAAGCAACAGCGCTATCCTATCCAGCACAAGCATGATATGCCCCCTTTTGTGACCGCAGATTTTTGCGCGGTCAAACTGAGCATATTATATGCTGCGTGCGTCAGGTTTATGCGCTCGATTATCGTCCGGTAATCAAGCGCATAAATCGCCCGTTGCAACCGATTCATCGGCTGTCAATTGCAGCCGCCAGACAAATTGGCATCTGCTGGATATTTTAATTCAGCCATTGATGCAGCGGTGCGCGCAAAGCATTCGCAATTTGGGGTACGACAAATCACGCGCCCGACCTGTGCTCAGGCGCGTGATCTATCATTATCAGGCTTATGCGTAAACAATCAGCGGCATCAGCATCGCGCTTTGGAAGCCCGCTCGCCTGTTCCGGCGATGCGTCAACCAAACGGATCCGAAAAGTCGTTGCGCGGATCGCGACTGCGACGCGTCACTCCGTCGTCCGGCAGGTAATGCAGCTCCAGCCGGTCGAAGTCGATAGGCTCAAAGAAGTTGTCCCGCGCAAACGCCGTGGCGCCAAACCGCTCCAGCTCGCCGCGCTGCTTGTCCAGCCACATCGGACTGGGTATGTCAAATTCGCGGCACACGTCGCGCAACCGCTCCTCGACCTCATCGCGCGCACACGGCGCGGCGGTCTCGCGCAGCGCACGGTGTCGCTTTACCACCCTGACCCAGATGCGGCTCATGCATTCTCCTGCCTTTCGCAGCCCGGCGATACCAGGGCCAATGTCTTATCGACAGCTCCATGCCCATCCAGGCGCTCAGTATGCCCCTGAACACAGGCGGATATTCCAATCAATACATCTTAAGCGTCGAAGTATACTGGTCGGGATCGACGCCTGCCTCTACCACGATGCGCTTGCCCTCGGCTGCCCAGAGCATGCCGCGCAGCATCATCTCCTGAGCGGTCGGCTCGTTAAACACATCGTCATGATGGCCCAGCGAGGTGTAGAACACGCGCCCATGGCCCCAGCGCTTGGTCCAGGTTACCGGCACTTCCACGTGACCGTTGGAGGCATGGTAGTAGTTGATTATCGGGTAGCAGGTCGTCGCCAGCACCTCGACCGCCGGGTCGATGTGCACGTAGTACTGCTCGGAGGCGACCTTGAAGTCGCTCATGCCCGCGACTATCGGGCTGGACGAATTCTTTATATGTACGGTATACTCCACGCCGTCGCCGCCGGGATGCGACACCCACTGGCCGCCGGTCATGAACTGCCACTCGGTGTCCTGCCGGAACGAGTCGCACATGCCGCCATGGCAGCCCGCCAGCCCCACGCCATACCGGCCCACGGCCTCAACTACCGGCTTGCACTGCTCGCGCGTTATCGAACCCATGGTCCACACCGGTATTATCAAATCGAGTTCGCGCAGTTTTTCAAGATCCAGGAAGCTGTCCAGCGTGTCGGATACCTCGACCTCAAAGTCATGCTCGCGCAGCAGCTTAGCAAACCGCGCCGACACCAGTTTCGGCTCATGGCCATCCCAACCGCCCTGCACAATCAACGCCTTTTTCACTTATTTCAACCTCCCCGCGGCATATGCCGCGCTTTTTATTCTATATTAAAACAACCTGCCCGGCACGACCATAGTCCCGCCGGTAAACGGCCCCAGCGTCGCAAGCCACATCGCCAGACACGCAAACAGCGCTACCAGTATAAACAACACGCCGACTATCGCCAGCCGCGTTATCCTGGGGTCTGCGCCGCGCGTGGGCACGTGGAATTTCATGCGCCGGGGCGTATGGCGATGCTTTATCTCCTGACTGGAGTCGATGTCGCCCGGATGAAAATCCTCGGACATACCGTTGCTCTTCAAGCAATACACCTCCCCCGCCGCCTGTCATATCTATTTACGAACACCATTATACGACAGGTTCCTTAAAAAGTAAACCGGAAAACTTGCAATTAATTAGTTCATTTGGGTGACGAACCGCCCGTGCGCCCGGCTGTGCCCACGCGGCTGCAAGCGCTTGCCTCCTTTGTCATAATGTGGAACAGCGGCGCATATTTATGGGCCGGACTGTATCGGACGCAGCCCCGACGCGCGCTCAACTGCCTCACGCGCAGGCCGGGCCGCAACGCATGGCGGCCGCGCGCATTCGCCCGGATTCATCCGGCGGCGACGTCTATGCCGGACGCTGCATTGTGCAGTATTGACGTCTAGTGTGGCTCAAATATGTCTGAATTTGCCGCCAAGCTACTTTTTCGATAGGAATTTGCACAAAAGCGCTTGCATAAAGTGCAAAATGCATTTATCATACATGATATCGCAGTTTGACCGCCGCGCTAGTCGCGGCGGATTTGACAGGAGGCCGACAACAGATGAACGACGTCGCGCGCGATACCGCCGCCCGCTCCGGACCGGGCGACATCATGATATCGATTCGCAACCTTGAAAAGGTATACAAGACCGGCAACTCCAGCGTGAACGCGCTGCGCGGCATAGACCTGGACGTGCCCCGCGGCTCGATATTCGGCATAATCGGTCTGTCGGGCGCGGGCAAGTCGACGCTGATACGCTGCATAAACCTGCTCGACCCGCCGACAAAGGGCTCGATCACCATCGATGGCGTGGACATGATGAAACTCAAACACGCCGAACTGCTCAAGATGCGCCGCCAGCTGGGCATGATATTCCAGCAGTTTAACCTGCTGATGCAGCGCAATATACTCGCAAACGTAACTTTCCCCACCGAGATCGCCGGCATGCCCCGCGCACAGGCCAAAAAGCGCGCAATGGAGCTGCTTGAGACGGTGGGCCTGGCCGATAAGGCGCGCGTATATCCCTCTCAGCTTTCGGGCGGCCAAAAGCAGCGCGTCGCAATCGCCCGCGCCCTGATGACCGAACCCAAGATATTGCTGTGCGATGAGGCTACGTCGGCGCTCGACCCCATGACGACCCGCTCGATACTCTCCCTGCTGCAGGATATCAACAAGCGCCTGGGCATAACGATCGTCGTTATAACCCACGAGATGGAGGTCATACGCCAGATCTGCACCGACGTCGCGATAATCGACGGCGGCGTCATAGCCGAACGCGGCAAGGTCCGCGACGTGTTCACACACCCTCAGACCGAAGCCGCACGCCGGCTGTTCCGCAAGCCCGACGAGGAGGAGATGCTGCCTGACCGCCCCTGCCTGCGCATACTGTTCCGCGGCGCGGACATATTCGAGCCGGTCGTCAGCGGCATGACGCTGGCCTGCGGCAAGCCCGTGTCGATCTACAACGCCGATATCCGGCGCGTGGGCGGACAGGTGTTCGGTCAGCTGGTCGTGGAGCTGCCCGACGACCCCGAAGCCGCTCGGCTTTGCCGCGAATACCTGGCAGGTCATACCGAACTTGTCATAGAGGAGGTGTCCGGCGATGGTACAGACGATACAATGGAGTAACCTGCCGCTGAGCCAGTTGGCGGAGCTCATGTGGGAAGGCACGCTTGAAACCCTGTATATGACGCTGGTGTCCACACTGATCGCATACGTGCTGGGCCTGCCGCTGGGCATACTGCTGGTGACTACCGAGCGCGATTCGCTCACGCCCGCGCCCGCGTTCAACCATATACTGGGCACGATAATCAACCTGTTGCGCTCGGTGCCGTTTTTGATACTGATGATGGCCGTGACGCCGCTGACCCGCCTGATACTGGGCAAGGCCATAGGCTCGACCGCCACAATAATGCCGCTTATAATCGCCAGCTTCCCTTATGTCGCACGCATGGTCGAAACGTCGCTGCGCGAGGTTGATCGCGGCGTTATCGAGGCCGCTCAGTCAATGGGCGCAAATACGTTCCAGATAGTGTTCAAGGTGATACTGCGCGAGGCGCTGCCCTCGCTTATCAACGGCGCGGCGATATGCACTACCACGATACTCAGTTACAGCGCCATGGCCGGCATACTCGGCGGCGGCGGTCTGGGCGCGCTGGCGATAACATATGGCTATCACCGCTATATGTACGATATAATGATATATTCGATTGTAGCGCTGGTCGTGCTCGTGCAGTTGTTCCAGTACATCGGCACCAAGACGTCCTCGCGCATCGACCATCGTAAATAACGCTGATTCACGCCCCATAACGGGCGGGTTTCAAATACACATTACAAGGAGTGGACCTTTTCATGAAGAAGCTGACTGCACTGCTTTTAGCGCTGATGCTGCTTGTTCCTGCATTTGCCTTCGCGGATGAGGCCGAATACGCCACTATAACTATCGGCGCGACGCCTTCACCCCATGTTGAGATACTCGAAGCCATCGAACCCCAACTCGAAGCCGTTGGCATCAAGCTCAACATAATCACCTACACCGACTACATCCAGCCCAACGACGCGCTGGTCGCCGGCGATCTGGACGCCAACTTCTTCCAGCACAAGCCCTACATGGACGACTATAACCTGGGTCATGGCTCCAATCTGGTAGCGCTGATACCGGTGCACTACGAGCCGCTGGGCATCTACCCCGGCAAGACCGCGACCATCGAAGAGCTGCCCGAGGGCGGCTCGATAGCCGTGCCCAACGATACCACCAACGAGGCGCGCGCGCTGCTGCTGCTCGAGGAGAACGGCATAATCACGCTGCGCGAAGGCGCTGGCATCAACGCCACCAAGCTCGACATAGTCGACAACCCCAAGAACATCGAAATACAGGAAGTCGAAGCCGCTCAGATACCGCGCGTGCTGCCCGACGTCGACCTGGCCGTCATAAACGGCAACTACGCCGTGCAGGCGGGCCTGAACGTCATGACCGACGCGCTCGTCAAGGAGGAATCCGACTCGCTCGCCGCTGAGACCTACGTCAATTACGTGGTGGTCAACGATGGCAACTACGACGCCGATCTGTTCGCCAAGCTCCAGCAGGTGCTGACCAGCGATGAGACCAAGGCGTGGATGAACGAAAAGTACGCCGGCGCAGTCGTGCCGTTCGAGCCTACGACTGATGAGGCTACCGACGAAGCCGCCGACACAGCTACTGACGAAACTGCCAGCACCGATGAGGCTGCCGCAGCTACCGAGGAACCTGCCGACGAGGCTACTGAAAGCTAAGCATTGAAGCATGGCCGCGCAACCTATACCGGGTGCGCGGCCTTTTGCTTGCGCATTATTTAAGGCGGAGGGATAAAATGGACATACTGGCAATAGGCAACAGCTTTTCTCAGGATGCAACGCGCTATCTGCATGACATGCTGGCCGATGTGGGCATACCCAGCCGCGTAGTCAACCTCTATATCGGCGGATGCAGCCTCCAGCGCCACTACGCCAACATGCAAAGCGATGCACAGGATTACTCCTACGAACTGAACGGCGCGGCCACAGGCAAATTCATTGGCCTGTACGCGGCGTTGACCGAGCGCAACTGGGACGTGATAACGTTTCAACAGGCCAGCCACGACAGCGGTATAGCAGATAGCTACTACCCTTACCTGCCCGAGCTGCTCGCCTACGCGCGCAGCCTTTGCCCCGATGCGCGATACATGCTGCATCAAACCTGGGCATACGAGATCGACAGCACGCATGAGGCATTTGCGCGCTACGGTCGCAGTCAGGCGCGCATGTATGCGCAGCTGTGCGACGCGTACAGCGCCGCCGCAAAACGCACCGGCCTGGAACTGATACGTTCGGGCGACGCAGTGCAGGCGCTCAGGCGCGAGCCCGAATTTGATTACGCCGCAGGCGGACGTTCGCTGTGCCGGGATGGCTTTCACATGGACCTGATCTATGGCCGGTATCTGCTGGGCGCGGTGTGGTTTGAGGCGCTAAGCGGGCGCAAGGTCACCGAATGCGGTTTTGTGCCCACCGGCTCAGACGCCGGCGAGCCCGTAGACTCTAAGCTGATATACATGATCCGGGCATTTGTCGCCAAACTGTTCAATTGACATCATAAAATCCATCCAGAGGCGACGCGGCCGGTCAACTTGGCGACTCGACCAGTCAACTTGGCGGCGCGGGCCAGGCCTGCTTTAAGACGTTCACGACTCCAATGCGGCGCGCATAAGGCCGCGCAGACTGTAACAACTTTTCGCGGCTGACATATTATGCAGTGGAGCCCCACAAACCGCAAGGAGGAATGAACATGTCGTTCTACTCATACAAAAACGCGAACCCCGACTGCTGCCCCGGCCGCGTGACCAGCGATAGTCAGAACTGCATCAGCGAAAAGGTTTGCGTACACGTTAAGAAAGTATACGACTCCTGTATGCAGCAGGAACAGCTCGATGACGTTCGGGTCAACGTGCGCGGAATAGCGCCGGTCACCTGCGCGTCCAACGGCTGCTGCCCGGTCTGCGGCTGCAACCCGTGCACTTGCTGCAACTGCGATAGCAACGCCAAGCCCGTGCCGCCGTACACATTCGAGAGCTGCCGCTCGTCGACGATCCAGGGCACGATACGCAATCTGTCCATCGAGCGCCTGTGCGACCGCCCCAACTTCGCCCGCATTCGCGGCACGGTGGATATACCTATCGACATACTGTTCACCGACGCGCGCTGCAAGGAGTTCATGGGCCACAGCACGGTTTCGGTGCCCAAGGATGTGCTGCTGTGCGTGCCCGATGAGTCGATAGTCCCCTACACGATCGACACGCTGGTCTCGGCCATCTGCGTTAGCGGTACATACTGCTCCGGCAACACCTTCGACATCACCATCTGCGTGACCATTGTGCTCAAGATCATCGCCGAGGTTGAGATGATGATACCCTCCTATGGCTTGTGCACCATACCGCCATGCGAGGAGTTTGCCGAGAACGTTTGCGATGAATCGCACCCGCGACGTTGCCTGTAATTTCGCCTGTTTGGCTGCGTTGCCGCGCGGTCACATCATACTGCATTGTGCCCGTTTAATAAAGCCGGATGCACTGCACGATCCATCAATATTATTGTCGCGCCATCAAAAAAGCACAGGAAACCGCAAGAGAGCCGAAACAATTTCATACTGGAATCGTCCCCGGTGGCGCGAACGCCAGAGATAGAATGATTTTGCGCAGAGAACACCGTCTTGCATATCAAAATCGTTTGACTTCTGTTTTCGTGCCCGTAGATTCGTAT
>DVNK01000019.1 GCA_018714445.1 Candidatus Fimadaptatus faecigallinarum
AGCTTTGGATTGCGCTAGCGCATGTTGCAGATCAGTATCAGCTCTTCCTCGGTATGCTGATCAGTATGGCTGTGAGGCTTTCGGAAATGACACTCAAGCGATTCAATACTTCCATCAAAGCGAGCCTGCCAAAAGTATACGTACGACCGGCACTACCGGCACTTATTGTATTTGCGACACGCTTTTGAAACGCCAAACTCCTCAACATATTTCATTAGGAAGTAGCGGGCTTTCACATCCTGTGATATACTATCCATGAGACTTGCGCTCCTTCTGTTGTGTTTTGCCGCAACTTAACTACTGTACAGGCGGACATAGAGACTGAACCGGCTGCACCGACCAAAACGGCCGCAGCGCCGGAACCGGCCGCACCGACCGAGGCAGACGCGGCGACAGAACCGACCGCACCGACCGCAGCAGACGCAGTGACAGAACCGGCCGCACCGACCGAGGCGGACGCAGCGACCTGATGCGACACGATACAGATGACTCGCCCGGACCTGGTGGTCCGGGCGAGTCTTTGTTAACGCCACTCTGTTGGCGCATGCGGCGCTATGCCGGAACTTTCGACTTTTTCAGCGGTACCGCACCCTAACGACGTAATACGCCACCGAACCGCTGGCAGAGTTGCAGCATATGTCCAGCGCGTATTCATCCTTGAGCTGAGCATCGGACTGCTTTTGATACCTGTCCGCCTCCTCTGCGATGCTCTTGGGCGTCTGGTCAAAGCCCACCGCGCAGTTGTTCCTGCCCTGAGCCAGCGGGCAGCCCATGCCAAAGCTGAACTTTATCCTGTCGATGTCCAGCTGCTTGAGCGCGAACCCATACTGCGTGCCTATCAGCGCGCTGTCCTTCTTCTGCGAGCAGAACAGCCCTGCGGAGCACAGCAGCTCGCCCTCGGCCGTCGCCGCGACCTTGGGTATACTGGACGTGACCGTGACGCGCTTGCCGTGCACGCAGTAATCGCTTTCAAACACCAGGTCCTGCCGCAACTCGTTTATCACGAGCGCGATGCACGCCGCCGGTTTCTTCATGAAGTATATGAGCGGTATCAGCACCGCCACCACGACCACGCCCACCGCGCCGACGATAGCGGTAGTGGAGCAGAACTCTACCGTGGCAAATGCCGCCGGCAGCAATTCCATGGCGCTGTCCGTGACAAGTTTGGTGATGTACGCTATGGCTGACGCGGTCAACGCGCTGATACCGCCCAGCAGTATCGTGCTCACTACCGCTTCTGTGTTGCCCTTCTCAACGTCCTGCAGCCGCGACAGGCTGTCCAGCAGCAACAACAGCTGAGTTTCTATGTCGCTGCCGCGTGCGCCTATGAGCTCTTTGTACTTTTCGCCGCGCAGCTGTATAGCCAGCCCGGTATCCGCGTCGCTTTTGCCCAGCGCAGCGCCGTATCTTAGGCATATCGCGTCAAGCAGGTCCGCGCGGATGCATTCCAACTCGGCTTCGTACCCAGCGGCTTCGGACTCGGCCGCCTGAGCCAGCTTATCCGATATCGCCTGCAATCTGCGCGCGTGCTCGGGGAACATGCGCTCAAAGCGCTGTCTGAGCTGCGTCACTATGTCCTGGTTTGTCATAGACACACCTCACTTTTTGAATATCCGGCAAACATAATACGCCAGCGAGCCGCTGCCGCTGTTGCAATGCATTTCCATGCCGTACTTGCCGTCATCGCAGCTAACGTCCTGCCGGCGGTGCGCGTCCACCGCCCTGGCTATGTCACGCGCCGACTGGTTTATAGCCACCGCGCACGAGTTATGTCCATCTGCCAGCGGGCACTCGACGCCTATGGCAAACGTGGTGTCGTCGGGTTCTTCGCCGAGCTGGCCCTTTTTCTGTGCGAGCCGCACGCCGTATTGCGTGCCTATCAGTGCCGCGTCGCGCTTTTGCGTCGACCAGATGCCGCCGCTGCGCATCACGCTCTTCAGCTTTATCGAACCCGGTATCCGCTCGGTCTTTACGTTCACCTTGCCATGCACAACATCCTCATCCTGTATCACGAGATCCGTTTGGAGTTCATTTATTACCATAAATATGCAGGCCGCCGGCTTCGTCATGAAATATATAATAGGTATTACGGCCAGCACGACCAGATCGACCACTATGCCCACGACCGACATGCTCGCAACGCTAAGCGCCGTGAATACGGCGGTAGCCAGCCCCATGCCGCTGAGTATCTCCGTTATCAGCGCCGTCACCATCGATATGCCCAATGCCGCCAGCCCGGCGTTCATCATCGCATATGACATCACCTCTTCGTCCTGCGAGCCCATATCCTTGAGGCGCTCGACTGCGTCGAACAGGGCGACGAGTTCGGTCTGTATCTGGCCATTTCGAGCCTTTACCAGCGTCTCATACTGCGTCTCAGTCAGCGCGACTGCCACTGTCTTATCGGTGTCATTCAGCATTCCATCGGCCAGCAAGTCGCGTTTGCCCTGCGCGGTCAGCTCCTTTAGCAGTTGCGCTTTGCGCTGCTCTATCCACGTCTGTTGCAGCTCGGATATCTCGTCGTCGCTCTGCGCTTTTTCGAGCGCAGCCGCATACTCAGGATACAGCCTTTTGAATCGCGCTTTCACTTCCATGTCTGTTACCATTGCCTTGCCCCCTGTCGTCTTACCACGGCCAATGAGCCGGCCATGTCAAATCGCCCCGCTGCAGTTTCCGGCTGTGCACAATAAAGCGGCGCCCTGCTGGCACAGGCGTCGCGCACAGCGCTCGCCGCCGCTGCGGTCAAAGCGCCCGACTAGTTTCGGCTCATCCGCCGCATATGATGCCGGCATGCAGGCCAGCATCGCGCTCCGTCGATGGCGATACGGCCTGCTCATAGGCGCCACACGCCCGGCCAGCCACGTTGCCACTGGCCCGCGTTATGTGGCGCGGCCCCATGCCGGCATGACACATATATCATATTATCTCCGTCGCTGGTTTATGCCTGAGCACCGCCAGCTCCACCTCAGCTCCTGCTCTGGCGATAATCGTTAGGCGTTTGTCCGGTCTGGCTTTTGAACACCCGATAGAAGTACTTTGCGTTGCCGAATCCGCACTTGCGCGCTATCGCTGCCGCGTCCAGGCGGCTCTCGCTGAGCAGTTTGCGCGCATGTTCTATCCGAAGCGACGTTATGTAGTTCACATACGACATGCCCATGCGTTGGCTGAACAGCTGGCTCGCATAGCCGGGGCTTATGCCGAACAGCTGGCTCACGCGCTCAAGCGACAGGTTCTCGTCAAAATGCGCGTCCAGATAGCCGCGCATTCGCGTTATCAGCTCGCCGGTGCTGCCCGAAGCCTGCACGCTCAGCGCCTGTGCGATAAACCCAGTCAATGCCTCGGGCAGGTCTGCGTCGTTCGCCGTGCGCTGGCTCAGATAGTCGAACTGGAAAAGCGTCGGCGGCTCCGAATCCAGTTGCGGCATAATGCGCTCCAGCGCCTGCGCGAATAACCGGCGCAGCGCGCGCACCATTCGATTGACGCTCCAACCGGCCCGCGCGCAGTCGGCGCAGCAGCCCATCGCAAGCCGCGCAAACCACTCGCGGTCGCCACACTCAAGCGCGAGCAGCATGCGTTCGCACTGCGCGGCGTCGAACAGCTCGGTCGCGTCGGACTCGGCATATGTGCTGACTACGCCGCGTGCGCCTATCGCATGGTCGCGGCGTGCCTCCTGCGCCTGTCTGCGCGCGGCGTACAGCCTATCCAGGTCCCGGCATGGCAAGCTGATGCCGGCGCTGTCCGCGCGCGTCAGCTGTACGCACAGTTTGTCAAGCGCTGCCTGCGCGATACCGGCGCGCGCATAGCATATCCAGAACACATGTCCTGGCAGTCCGGGCGCATCGAGCTCGACCAGTTCGTCCAGGCCAGCCGGGCGTTCCGGTGTCACGCGCGCCTGAGATGCAAGTTCGATAACCAGATATCGGCCGCGGCTCGGGTCTATGTTCAACACATTGAAGTCGGGTGTGCGCGCGCGGTCGGGCACGCCCATCAGATAGCTCTGGAGCAGCTTCAGTTCATCGTCGCGCCGCGCACCGCTCATATCGTGCGCACGCGCCGGGTCGGACGCCATGTCCGGCGACCGCGCCTCAATTCGCTGCAGCGCAAGCAGCACCGCCGCGCGCAACTCGGTCTCGGAAAACGGCTTGAGCAGATAGTCGCACACGTCCGCGCGTATGCCGGCCCGCGCATAGTCAAAATCCGAATACCCACTGGCGACTATCAGCTCTACCGGCAACGCCTCGTTGCGCAGTTGAGCCATCAACGCAGCGCCGTCCATGTCGGGCATGCGCATGTCGATTATCGCAAGCTCCGGGCGCAGCCTGCGCAGCAGTTCCAGCCCGTCAGCGCCGTTATCCGCCTCGCCGACCAGTTCAAACGGCAGTCCGGTGCGCTTCATCTTGAGTTCGGTACCGCGCCGCACGACCGGTTCATCCTCAATTATCACGTATCGGTACTTCATCGCACATCGCCCTCCGGTATGCTGAGCGTGACCAGCGTGCCCTGCATTGGTTCCGATTCTATTTCAAGGCTGGCCGTCGCGCCGTAGTAGAGCTTGAGCCGCCGGCTGATGTTGGACAGACCCACCCCTTCGCCGGCGCCTTGCGGCTCGTCAAGCCCCCGGCGCACCTGGCGCAATCTGTCCGCGTCCATACCGACCCCGTTGTCGCGCACCGTAAACACCAGCCATCCGCCCCGCTCCTCGCCTGCCAGATACACGTTGCGCGGGCCGCGCGCGCCCACCAGGCCATGCTTGAACGCATTCTCAACTAACGGCTGCAACGTGAGCTTGAGCATATGCCGCTCCAGCAGCGCCGCGTCCACCGACACTATGCAGCTCACGTCGTCGCCCAGCCGTGCGCGTTGTATCGTTATGTAGTCCTGCACATGCGCCAGCTCCTGGCGCACCGTTACCGTAGGCCCCTCGGTGCGACTGATGTAGCGCAGCGTATCCGACAGCGATTTGGCGACCTGCGCGACGTCGTCGGTGCCGCTCAGCAGCGCCATGGAGTATATGCACTCCAGCGTATTGTACAGGAAATGCGAATCCATCTGCGCTTCCATAGCCTTCATGCGCATCCGCTCGAGCGCTATCTCGCTATTATACTTCTGATCTATATGGCGCGATATCGAATCCAGCATGTCGTTGTAGCGCATGTACAACACGCGCAGCTCGCGCATATCGTAATACGGCGCTATTGAACGCGGCATGTCGCTGCCCGACGTCATGACCTCGCACAGCCGCATTATCGGCTGCGAGAACCGCCGCGCATTGCGCACGGTCATAATGAGCGAATACGCAACCGCCAGGGCTATTATCACCAGCGCCGCCATCAGCGTCGGCTCGATGAGCGTCACCGGATCTATGTCGGCAACGTAGAGTATCGTTATACCCGAATCGTCTGCCAGCGGATAGGCACACACCATTCGCCGCGCCGACAGTTCATATCGCGCACCCGGTTCGAGCTGCTCCTGCGCGCCGTCATATGGCTCGCCGTCGCTGGAATAGACCGTCCGCCCTTGCGCGTCTATCGCGTATATGCGCGCGGCATGGGAATCGGCCAGGTCGCGCAGCGACTGGAACAGCGCAGCGTTCATGTCGATGACCAGCAGCGCCAGCGTCTCACCCGAACCGTCGAGCCGCTTCAGCTCGGATAGATATGTGAGACACGAATGTATGCTGGCGCCATTTTGCAGGCTGTTTATGCCCGCATATACGTACTCCAGCGCCGCCGGCATGAACTGCGGCTGGCCGTTGCTCGTGCTCATGAGCGCGCGCATGTCGCCCGCAAAGTCGCCACTCGGCGTTATAGTGCTGCCAAAGCTCAATACCGTGCCATGGTCGAGCACTATGTGGATGCCGTTTATATATTGATTGTATATAAAATAGACCTGGTATAGCGAGCTCTGCATCAGCTTGAAGCTGGCCAGTTTTTCAGGGGGAATCGGCAGTTCCGACTCGTCGTCACAGCTGAGCAACAGCGAATAGAGTGAATTTGCCGACAGCGCCGACGTAGTGCCGCCCAGCGCGGGCAGCATTATCGCCACGCTGCGTACGGTGTCCAGGTTTTCCTCCACCGGCGCGGACGCCAGTTCCAATGCCGACATGTTCTTCTGTACCGCCTGGTCGACGAGCAGATCGAAACATATCGCGCACACCAGCGCCGACAACAGCAGCGTCGGCAACAGCGATGCCAGCAAAAAGTGCTTGAGCAGCAGTACATATATCGACCGACTTTTGCGCATGAACATTCCTTCCCAGCGGTATGAAAGTGTGTCTATTTCCAACCTCTTATGATGAATATACCACATTTCTCACTGAAATAGCAACACATTTCGGAAATTGCTTTAAAAAGTGTACCTTATTTCCCTAAAAAAGTGAACTGAATCAGTGGTATACTGATGTTAAATTAAGTTTGGCGGTGATTTGATGAAAGC
>DVNK01000020.1 GCA_018714445.1 Candidatus Fimadaptatus faecigallinarum
TCTTGACTATCCTAAGCATTTCTGCTATGCTAAAATTATCAAGAATCCAGATTGGAGTTGGCCGTTATGGCGATTGGAGAACGCATTCACTTTTTCCGCACCCTGCGGGGCATGACGCAGAAATATCTTGGTATGGCGCTGGGTTTCCCGGAGAAGTCCGCTGATGTGCGCCTCGCTCAATACGAGAACGGGTCGCGGACGCCCAAGGCAGACCTGACGGCCGCGCTGGCACAGATATTGGATGTCTCTCCCCATGCTTTGGATGTGCCCGATATAGATTCCTATGTGGGCCTCATGCACACACTCTTTACCCTTGAGGACTGTTATGGCCTGAAAATTTGCGAGTGCGATGGAGAAATTCATCTTCGGGTGGATGTGTTCCAAGGCAAGGATGCAGCCCGGCTCCATGAGATGCTCTGCGCCTGGGGCGAACAGGCGGCCAAGCTGAAATCGGGGGAGATCAGCAAAGAGGACTACGACCGCTGGCGTTACCGCTACCCGGAATTCGATACCACAGGCCACTGGCACAAGGTTATCCCTTCTCAGGGCCTCAGCGATATGCTGGTAGGGGAGCTGAACAAGGACAAAGAGGATAAATAAAAAAGGTCTAACCGACTTGCAAAAATCGGTTAGACCTTTTCTCTTGGATAAGTTTTTAATCTGCACCTGCAAACCGCCCGTTACCTGCCAGAAAATCAGCAAGTGTGGATTTGACGAGTGCTATCAATCTGCTATCAAATGGGGAATTTGAAAATCAAAAACCCAGTGTTTATGCGGCTTTGCAGGCCCTCATATCCACTTTTTGCTTATTCCCACTCAATAGTAGCCGGCGGCTTAGCCGTTATGTCATACACGACGCGATTGACCCCGCCAACCTCGTTGACGATGCGCACCGATGCGCGGTCCAGCACGTCAAACGGTATGCGCGCCCAGTCGGCGGTCATGAAGTCGTTGGTCTTGACGGCGCGCAGCGCTATCGTATAGTCGTAGGTGCGGCCGTCGCCCATGACGCCGACCGAACGCATGCCCGTCAGCACCGCAAAGAACTGGCTCAACTCCGCGTCGACGCCCGCGCGGTGCAGCTCGTCCCGGAACACCCAGTCCGCTTCGCGCAGCAGGTCGAGCTTTTCACGCGTGACCTCGCCTATGACGCGTATCGCCAGCCCCGGCCCCGGGAACGGCTGCCGTGACACCAGGTACTCGGGCAGGCCCAGCTCGCGCCCCAGCTCGCGCACCTCGTCCTTGAACAGCAGGCGCAGCGGCTCCACGATCTCCTTGAAGTCGACGTGCGCCGGCAGGCCGCCCACGTTGTGATGGCTCTTTATAGTCGCGGCTTCGCCCAGCCCTGACTCGATCACGTCGGGATATATCGTACCCTGCGCCAGGTAGTCGACTGCGCCTATGCGCCGGGCTTCGTCCTCGAACACGCGTATGAACTCCTCGCCGATTATCTTGCGCTTGCGCTCGGGCTCGCTCATGCCCGCAAGCTTGCCCAGGAACCTGTCCTGCGCGTTGACCCGCACGAAGTTGATGTCCCACTGGCGGAATGCCGCCTCGACCTCGTCGCCTTCATCCTTGCGCATCAGGCCGTGATCCACGAACACGCACGTCAGCTGCCGTCCGACCGCCTCCGCCAACAGCGCCGCCGCTACCGACGAGTCCACGCCGCCCGACAGTGCCAGCAGTACCCGGCCGTCGCCTATCTTGGCGCGCAGCTCTTTTATCGCCTTCTGGCAGTAGTCGCCCATCGTCCAGTCGCCCTTGACGCCGCACGCGCGGTACAGGAAGTTGCGTATCATGTCGACGCCGTGTTCGGTATTGCTGACCTCGGGGTGGAACTGCACGCCGTACAGATGGCGCGCCTCGCACGCTATCGCCGCGTTAGGGCAACCCGCCGACCATGCCGTAACCTTGAATCCGTCCGGCACCTTGGCCATGTAGTCGCCGTGACTCATCCAGGTCACGCCGTGGCTGTCCAGCCCCGCAAACAGCGCGCAGTCGGTATCGAATTCGGTTTCGGTATGGCCGTACTCGCGAGCGCTGGCATCGCTGGCGGGCTCGACCTGACCGCCCAGGTTGTGCGCCATCAGCTGGCAGCCGTAGCATATGCCCAGTATCGGTATGCCTGCGTCGAACAGCGCCGGGTCGACCTTGGGCGAACCCTCGGCGTAAACGCTGCCCGGTCCGCCGGTGAATATTATGCCCGCCGGCGCATATGCCAGTATCTCGTCAAGCGGCATTGTGTGCGGCTTTACCTCGCAGAACACGTTGCACTCGCGCACGCGCCGCGCTATCAGTTGGTTGTACTGTCCGCCAAAGTCAAGCACCAGTACCCTGTCCATCGATCCACGCCCCCTGTTGATTCCATTTATGTGACAATTGTAATACGCGTACAACTATCCCGTCAATCCGGCCACCGTTAAAAGCAAGCCGCGCTTTTGCTGAGTTTTTCAAAAAACCTCTACCGCCAAGCGGCAAATTGTGATATACTATTGGGAGCAATAAACTTTAAGAGGTGCGACATGCTGGACAATTTTAAGGAAGAAGTCATCGTCAAGCGCAATAAGGGCTTTAATTCGCTCATGTATGGGCTTTGCTGGGTGTTCATGGTGCTGTTTGGGCTGTATGCGCTGATAAACCTGTCGGCGCTGATGAACGGGCAGTTCGATCTGTTTGTGATAATCAGCTTCGTGCTGTTCGGCGGCCTGACCTATCTGATATGGAGGTATAAGGACAACTATCGCACCGAGTACGAATATACGTTCACCAATGGCGATCTTGACGTGAGCAAGGTGCTGGGCAACACCCGCCGCAAGTACCTGACCTCGCTGCCGATGAAGAACGTCGAATCGGCCGGTCGCGTCACCGATCAGAGCTTCCAGCGCTACATCACGATGAAGGACGTAAAGAAGCACAACTGGTTCCTCAACCGCGATAACAACCTGTGCTACTTCTACTTCGTCAAGAACTCCGTCAAGCATATCATCGTCGTCGAACCCAGCGACGAGATGGTCGAGATGGCCAAGCCCTATCTGAACTACGGTGTGTGGCACGGCTGAGGCGGTTGGCATGGCAAGGCGCATGGATTGACGCGGGCTCATCAGGCCGCACCGCTGGCTGCGTGGCGGCGTGGCGATGGGCGGCTCGATACGTGCGCCTTTTTGCGCATTTAAAAAAGTTTGAGGTATATTATGCGATCATATTTGGACAACAGCGCCACTACCCGTCCATTTGACGCGGTGGTAGACGCCATGGCCGACGCGATGCGCGCCGGCTATTACAACCCTTCGAGCCTGTATCGGCCCGCCATCGATGTCGAAAATGAGCTCAGCCGGCTGCGCCGCGACATACTGCGCTGCCTGCCGGGCGCGGCGGGCGAGGTATACTTCACATCCGGCGGCACCGAGGCCAATAACCTGGCGCTGCTGGGCACGGCGGCACTGGCGCGCGGCAAGCGCCGGTTCATCTGCTCCGCGGTCGAACATCCGTCGATACTCGAGCCCATGCGCCGCATAGCCGACATGGGCCATGAAGTCATGACGATACCGGTCGATGAACACGGCCGGGTGCGGTTGGACGCGCTGGCCGACATGCTGGATGACAGCGTCGAGCTGGTCAGCTGCATGCACGTCAACAACGAGGTCGGCACTATAGAGCCGATAGCCGATATAGCGCGCCTGATAGCCGAGCGCGCGCCCCAGGCCAAACTTCATGTGGACGGCGTACAGGCGTTTCTGCGCGAGCCGTTTCCGGGCAAGTTCGTGGACATGTACACGCTCAGCGCGCACAAGATACACGGCCCCAAGGGCGTGGGCGCGCTCTACATAAAGAAGGGCGTGCGCGTGCAGCCGCGGCAGATAGGCGGAGGTCAGGAGAGCGCGATGCGCTCCGGCACCGAGAACACGCCCGGTCTGATAGGGCTGAAGGCCGCGATAGCCGCGTACACGGCGTTGGACGATCCGCATGCGCGGCTGCACATGCTAAAACGGCGGCTGTACGAGGGGCTGTGCGCGGCGGCGCCGGGCTGTCTGCTAAACGGGCCGGACATCGACGAAGGCGCGGGCCATATACTCAACATATCGTTTCCGGGCGTGCGCGGCGAGGTAATGCTGCACGCGTTGGAGGGCGAGGGCGTGCTGGTGTCGACCGGGTCGGCGTGTTCGTCGAAGAAGCGGCATCTGTCGCCGGTGCTGGTGGCCATGGGGCTGGACGCCGACCGCGCCGAGGCTGCGATACGGTTCAGCCTGTCGCCGCTGACGGGCGAGGACGAGATCGACTGGGCGATAGATGCGGCGGGCCGCTGCTACTCGACGCTAAAGGCTTTCAGGAGGAGATAGATTATGCGGCAACTGCTGCTGGTTCGATTTGGCGAGGTGTTCCTGAAGGGGCATAATCGCAATTATTTCTTTAATGCGCTGATAAACAACATCCGCGCGTCGGTCAAGTCGCTGGGAGCGACGGTGTTCATGGCTGACAGCCGCATATACGTCGTTGGCGCGGCCGACATGGACGCGTGCATAGAGCGGGTGCGCAATGTGTTCGGCGTGCATTCGGTGTCGCCGGCGTGGGAGCTGGACAAGGACATGGACGCGATATACCAGAAGGCCGCCGAGCTGATGGCCGGCCGCACGGGCACGTTCAAGGTCGAAGCGCGGCGCAGCGACAAGCACTTTCCGCTGGATTCGATGGAGATAGGCAGCGAGGTCGGCCATTTTGTGCTGGAGCACGTGCCGGGGCTGACTGTCGACGTGCACAAGCCCGAACATCGCCTGCAGATCGAGATACGCGACAACGCATACATGTATGTGGACAATTTCATGGGCGTGGGCGGCATGCCGCTGGGCACCGGCGGGCGTGCGGCGCTGCTGCTGTCGGGCGGCATCGACTCGCCGGTCGCGGGGTACATGATAATGAAGCGCGGCGTGACGGTGGAGGGCGTGCACTTTTACTCGTTCCCGTACACGTCCGAGCGCGCCAAGGAAAAGGTGCTGGCGCTGGGACGACTGCTGGCGCGCTATGGCGGCACGTTCAAACTGCACATAGTGCCGTTCACCAAGATACAGATGGAGATACACGAAAAGACCCCCGACGAGATGGGCACTATAATGATGCGCCGGTTCATGATGCGCATAGCCGAGCGCATAGCCGTGAACCAGCAGTGCCAGGCGCTGATAACCGGCGAGAGCGTGGGGCAGGTCGCCTCGCAGACGATGGACTCGCTGATCTGCACCGACGCGGTTGTGGGCATGCCGGTGTTCCGGCCGGTCATAGGCATGGACAAGTCGGAGATAATCGATATCGCCTGCCGCATAGGCACGTACGAGACGTCGATAGAGCCGTATGAGGATTGCTGCACGGTGTTCACGCCGCGCCGCCCGGTGACGCATCCCAAGCTGAACAAGGTCGAAGCGGCCGAGGCCGCGCTGGACATCGACGCGCTGGTAGACGAGGCTGTCGCGGGCGTCGAGACTGTGGTGCTGCGGCCCGAGGAGTGACGCGGCGGACGCTGCACGGTGTTTACGCCGCGCCGTCCGGTGACACATCCCAAGCTGAACAAGGTCGAAGCGGCCGAGGCCGCGCTGGACATCGACGCGCTGGTGGATGAGGCTGTCGCGGGCGTCGAGACTGTGGTGCTGCGGCCTGAAGAGTGACGCGACGGACGCTGCACGGTGTTCACGCCGCGCCGTCCGGTGACGCATCCCAAGCTGAACAAGGTCGAAGCGGCCGAGGCCGCGCTGGACATCGACGCGCTGGTAGACGAGGCTGTCGCGGGCGTCGAGACTGTGGTGTTGCGGCCCGAGGAGTGACGCGGCGGACGCTGCACGGTGTTCACGTCGGCATACGCCGGCATTGTGGGCATAAGTTGGCCGGACTCACCAGTTGCGCGGTTCAAATACGAAATGTGAGGCTGGGCGCAAATGGTTGCGTGCAGGCCTGTGTAACACTAATGGCAGTGCTGCAGCAAATGCATATGGGCCCGTGGGTGGATTTGCGCATTGGCCTGGTGAAACAATGGGGTTTGCGCGCCGCAGCGATGGAGAAACTGCGCTGTTACTGGGCGTATTGAATTAGAGGGTAAAACCGCCCGCATGCAGACAGTGCGGCGCGCAGAGGGGCATACATGAAGTGCGAGATATACGAACTGGGTCACTTTGAAAGCTGTGAGTTCGTGGTGGTATTGTCGCGGCAGGACGGCGCGCTGCTGTTGAGCCGGCGCCGCGACCGCACGACCTGGGAGACGCAGGGCGGCCACGTCGAACCGGGCGAAACGACGCTGGAGGCCGCGCGCCGCGAACTGTACGAGGAGTCGGGCGCGCTTGAGTACGAGCTGACGCCACTGTTCGATTACAGCTTTGGTTCGGGCAGGGGCCGCGTGTATGCCGCCGACGTGAAGCGGCTGGGGCCGTTGCCACCCAGCGAGATGGCCGAAGTGCGCCGGTTTGATTCGCTGCCGGCCGAACTGACGTATCCCCAGATAACGCCGGTGCTGTTCAGCCGCGCGGGGATTTGCTGAATCGCTGCGGGCGGTGATTGTTCAAATGCGGCTGGCACTGTGCGGGCACTACGATACAAAATTGAATCGGCGTCGCACCCGCGCCGGGCTGACGCCGCTACGACTGCGCAAAGGAGGACAGAGCGGGCATGAATACCGAACAGCTGCTTACGTGCCTGAAGTCTCAACCCGGTTTCATATCGAACGTGACGCACTGGGACGTGATACCCGCGCGTCCGGCGCACTATGAGGACTTTCCAGACGATTTCGACGCGCGGCTCAAAGCCGTGCTGAACGCGCGCGGCATAGCGCGGCTGTACTCGCATCAGCGGCGCGCGCTGGACCTGGCGCAGGCGGGCCGCGACTTTGTGGTCATAACGCCCACGGCGTCGGGCAAGACCATGTGCTACAATCTGCCGGTGCTCAGCCGGGTGTTGCGCGATCCTGAGGCGCGCGCGCTGTACCTGTTCCCGACCAAGGCGCTCTCAAGCGATCAGGTGGCCGAACTGTACGAGATAATCAAGGCGATGGACGCGCCGATCAAGGCGTTCACGTTTGACGGCGACACGCCGGTGTCTGCGCGCAAGGCGATACGCCAGGCCGGGCACATAGTCGTGACCAATCCCGACATGCTGCACTCCGGCATACTGCCGCACCACACCAAGTGGGTCAAGCTGTTCGAAAACCTCAAGTACATAGTGATAGACGAGATACACGCTTATCGCGGCATATTCGGCTCGAACCTGGCCAACGTGATACGGCGGCTCAAGCGGATATGCGAGTTCTATGGATCGAAGCCGCAGTTCATATGCTGCTCGGCGACGATAGCCAATCCGCAGGAGCTGGCGCAGCGGCTGACCGGGCGGTCGATGGAGCTGATAGCCGAGTCGGGCGCGCCCACCGGCGAAAAGCACGTGATATTCTACAACCCGCCGGTCGTCAACCGCCAGCTCAACATACGCGCCTCAGCGGTGCACGAGACCTTCGGCATTGCGCGCGAGCTGCTGAATAACGGCGTGCACTCGATAGTGTTTGCCAAGTCGCGGCTGCTGGTGGAGGTGCTGACGCGCCGGCTCAAGGATCAGTGCCGCAACCCGCTGGGCGAGGCGCCCAACGTGCGCGCGTACCGCGGCGGGTACCTGCCGTCGCTCAGGCATCAGATAGAGCAGGAGCTGCGCGCGGGTCAGGTCGACATAGTGGTGTCGACCAACGCGCTGGAACTGGGCATAGACATAGGCCGGCTGGACGTGTGCGTGCTGTGCGGGTATCCGGGCACGATAGCCTCGACGTGGCAGCAGGCGGGTCGCGCGGGCCGGCGTCAGGGCGTCAGCGCACTGATAATGGTGGCCACGTCGTCGCCGCTGGATCAGTACATAATCGCGCATCCGGAGTACTTCTTCAGCCAGCCGCCCGAGCACGCGCTGATAAACCCGGACAACCTGTACATACTGCTGAACCACTTCAAGTGCGCGGCATACGAGCTGCCGTTTGAGGATGGCGAGATGTTCGGCGACGTGGAGTCGACGCCCGAACTGCTGGAGTACCTGTGCGACCAGCACATACTCAACCATGTGGGCAACCGGTACTACTGGACGGCCGAGGAGTTCCCACAGGCAGGCATCAGCCTGCGCTCGGCCAGCGATCAGAACTTTGTGATAATCGACATAACCGTGCCCGGCAAGCGCCGCGTGATCGGCGAGATGGACCGCTTCACGGTGCCGATGCTGCTGCACCAGTACGCGATATACCTGCACGAGGGCCGTCAGTACCAGGTCGAGGAGCTCGACTTCGACGACAAGAAGGCGTATGTGCGCCAGGTCGACGTGGACTACTATACCGACGCCAACCTGACGGTGACGATGAAGGTGCTGGACGTGTTCCGCGAGAGCCCGGGCGTGCCGGCGCGCGCGGCGGGCGAGGTGCTGGTGTCCAGCATAGTGACGCTGTTCAAGAAGATGAAGCTCGACACGCAGGAAAACCTGGGCTGGGGCCCGGTCACGCTGCCAGAGCTGGAGATGCAGACGACCGCGTGCTGGTGGACGCTGCCCGACGAGCTGACCGCGCGCTATTCCAAGGTCGAGCTGCAGGGCGCTATGGTCGGCATAAGCCACGTGATAGAGCACATAGCGCCGGTGTTTTTGATGTGTTCGCCGCGCGATATAGGCGTGGTGTATCATGTGCGCGACCCGTTCACGCACAAGCCCACGCTGTTTGTGTACGACAACTGCGCCGGCGGGGTGGGACTGAGCGACCGCGTGTATGAGATGGATGGCGAACTGTTTCGCGCAGCGCGCCAGGTGCTTGCGGACTGCGGCTGCACGGACGGATGTCCGAGCTGCGTAGGGCCGTCGGCCGATGTCGGCCCGGACGGCAAGCGCATTGCGATGGAACTGCTGGCTGAACTGGCGGGCGACCGGACATGAGCAGCGCGGGCGGGAGATTGTCGGCGCGAGCTGTCCATGAGCGGCGCAAGTTGGTTATGGTCGGCGCGAGCTGTCCATGAGCGGCGCAAGTCGGCTATGAATGGCGCGGGCTGTCCATGAACGGTGCAAGTCGGCTATGAATGGCGCGAGCTGTCCATGGACGATGCAAGTCGGTTATGGTCGGCGCGGGCTGCCCATGAGCGGCTCAAGTCGGCTATGACCGGCGGAACTGCCCATGGGTGTTGGCAAGTCAAATGAGACCGTGGCGAGCCCGAGCGGCGCGGAGCGCCAATGGGCGCACAGCGACGAAGTGCGTGGGGAGTGGTAGCATATGCTGAGCGGACTCAGGGGCAGGCTGGACAGCGTGGCGCGCACGCAGCGCCGCGAGGAGCGCCCTGCCGCGCCGTCGAGCGGCGACTGCCTGGTGCTGCGCGCGGAGTACCCGCTGGATGCAAAGGCGCGCGCGGTGTGCGAGCGGGACGTGATGGACATGTGCGGCGCGGACGGCACGGGGTTCAGCCTGGAGCGCGCGCTGTTCCTGGACACCGAGACTACCGGGCTGTCGGGCGGCGCGGGCACGCTGGCGTTTTTGACCGGGCTGGGCTGGGCCGAGGGCGATCGGTTCATAGTCGAGCAGTACTTCCTGCGCGACTACTCCGAGGAGGCATACATGCTGCATCGCATAGCCGAACGGCTGGCGGGGCGCACGCACCTGGTCACGTTCAATGGCAAGTCGTTCGACTGCCCGCTGCTGGAGGGGCGGTTTACGCTGATGCGGATGCGGGGCGAGTGGCGCGAGCTGAGCCAGGTCGACCTGCTGCATCCGGCGCGGCGCATCTGGAAGCTGCGTCTGGAGCGGTGTTCGCTGGGCGCGCTTGAGGAGCAGGTGCTGGGCGTCCGGCGCGAGCTGGACATACCCGGCGCGCAGGTGCCCGAGCGCTACTTCAGCTACTTGAAGTCGCACGACTTCAGTGAGATGGACGAGGTCATAGCGCACAACCGGCAGGACATAGTGACGCTGGCGCTGCTGCTGGGGCGCATGGCAGAGCTGTTCCGGGCGCCGCTGGAGGCAGGGCATCAGGAGGATGTGTATTCGCTGGGGCGGGCGCTGGAGCGCGGCGGTCAGCGCGAGCGGGCGCTGGACTGCTTCAAGGCGTCGGCGCATGGACTGCTGGCGGCGCGCGCGAGCACGTCGATGTCGATGATGCTCAAGCGCGAGCGGGCGCTGGACGAGGCGATGGCGGTCTGGCGCGACATGGAGGCGCGCGGATTGGGTGGGCTGATGCCATATATCGAACTGAGCAAGGCATATGAGCACCGCCTGCGCGACTATCGGGCGGCGCTGGACGAAGTGGAGCGCGCGCGGTCATATGCGCGGGCGCTGGGCGACGCGCAGGCGCTTGAGCAACTCGAGCACCGGCGCGCGCGGTTGATTAGAAAGCTATCCGCACAGGAGGATGATTGATATGTCATTTATGGGCAATCTGATGGCGCGCAAGGCGTACCTGAGCCATGCCAAGGCGATACGCGCCAACGATCAGCAGAACTATAAAGAGGCGATCGAGATGGAGGCGCGCGCGGCTGAGGGCTACGAAAAGGCGCTGGCCAAGGGCATGAATCAGGCGGGGTATCTGATGGCGTATACGGTGCTGCTGCTGCGCACGGGCAAGTTCGAGCGGGCGATGGAACTGGTGCGCATGACCGAGAAGCTGCCCAACCTGAGCGTAGACCAGAAGCGGCGGCTGACGGTCAACTACTCGATCTGCCAGTGGAAGCTGGGCGAGCTCGACCACGCGATAGGCGCGATGAAAGAGCTGATGAAAAACTACAAGAACTCGACCGTATACGGCTCGCTGGGCTACATGCTGATAGAGAAGGGCGACCAGACCGGCGATTACAGCGAGGCGCGCAAGTTCAACGCTGAAGCGCTGGACTACGACGACGAGGATGCGGTCGTGCTGGACAACGTGGGCCAGTACTATGCGCGCACCGGCGACAATGCCAAGGCGCGCGAGTACTTCGAAAAGGCGCTGGAGATCCGTCCGGTACAGGTGGACAGCATGTACTATCTGGCGCGCATAAAGCAGGCCGATGGCGATATAGCCGGCGCAAAAGAGCTGATAGACAAGGCGCTGTCGATACACTTCTCGGCGCTGGCGACGGTGACGCCGGAGCTGCTCAAACAGTATCGCGCGGAGCTGGAGGCGGCTGAGTCGAAGTGACGGCAGCGTTGCGGGCGCAGGTATTGGCGTCAGGGCGTGCACTGGCCGGCAATGGGCGGCACATGGTTGCGGCGCGGCCGTGTAGCTTTACGGCAGTGGTCAAAGCGACGATATGTCCGTGATGCCGGCAATACCAACGTCAAGGCGCTGTACAGGGTCGACGGACGGCGGCGTGACAGGCCGCCATATATAAAGCGGGCGTGCCGGCGCAAGCGGCGCTGGGGCGCGCAGGGAGTGCGCATATGGCAAATGACAGTGTGACTATTGCGGGGCGCGACCTCAGGCTGGCGCCGGGCGACAGCGCCGAGCGCATGGAGCGCGTGGCAGAATATGCGCGGCGCGTGCTGGCGGATCTGGATGCGCGCAATGCGGCGCGCGGCTGCGAACACGATGCGCAGGGCCGCGCGCTTGAGCTGGCGCTGCGGCTGGCGGACGAGCTGTTCATGGCGCAGGACGAGAACTCGCGGCTGAGGCGCGAGCTGTTGCCACTGCGCAGGCGCTGTTACGAACTGGAGCAGGCCAATGACGCCCAGAATCGCGAACTGGTGCGGCTGCGGGAGCGCGTTGAGGCGCAGCCAGGCGCAAATGGCGCTGCATCGACAGCTGGCGACGCGTCGCAAAGCGCCGGCGTTGATGCGGCAGGCGGCGCATATGCGCAAGCCGATGCTGAGACGGACGGCGATGCGTCCGCGGCCGGTACGGCGCATACTTAAGCTGTCTGCCAGTGGTCAGCGGTCGGACGGCAAAGCGCAAACAACGCGCCGCCCACAGACGGCGCAGTTGGATGAGTGCAGCATTTCGCGCAATCAAAGCGGCGTGCAGCGTCAACATGCGGTGCAAGAAGCCGCAAGCAGCGCAAACAATGCGACGCCAACCGACGGCGCAGCTGGATGAGTGCTGCAGCATTTTGCGCAATCAAGGCGAAGTGCAGCGTCAACATGCGGCGCAAGAAGCCGCAAGGAGCGCATACAACGTGTCGCCAACCGACGGCGCAGTGGGATAAATGCATCAAGTCGCGCAAGCAAAGCGAAGTGCAGCGTCAACAAGCGGCGCAAGAAGCCGCAAGTTGCTCAAACAACGCGACGCCCACTGACGGCGTATCGCGCGATAAAGCACAGCCTGGACTGTACGGGCACCCTGCAAAGCGGTTCGTTCATGCGCGACAATGTGCATCGCTCATTATGGGTAAAACATAAGCATCGAACGGGTGGGGCGCTCAGTAGCGCCGACCGCCGGCGCGACTCATTGGCGTTTTTTGCGCCATCATCATAAATACGCATACTGTAACGAATAAATCACACGACGCGCGGCAACGCGCCAAGGAGATCATATGGAATTGCTATCGCCCGCCGGCAGCTGGGAAGCGCTGGTCGCGGCCGTGCAAAACGGCGCAGATGCAGTGTACCTCGGCTTTGGCGGCTTCAATGCGCGCCGCACTGCGGGCAATTTTGATGGGGATGAATTTGAGCGCGCGGTCGAATACTGCCACGCGCGAGGCGTGCGCGTGCACGTGACACTCAACACTTTGGTCAAGCAGCGCGAGCTGGACGGCTTTGCACAGGCGGCGCTGGACGCGGCGCGCGCCGGCGCGGATGCCGCGATAGTGCAGGACCTGGGCGGCGCGCAGCTGTTGCGCGCGCTGTGTCCGGGACTGAAGCTGCACATGAGCACCCAGGCGGCGTGCTGCAACGCGCAGGGCGTGAGGTTTGCGGCTGCGCAGGGGTATGACCGCGTGGTGCTGGCGCGCGAGTGCTCGCTGGACGAGATAGCGCGCTGCGCGAAGGTCGGCGTGGAAATTGAGACCTTTGTGCATGGCGCGCTGTGCGTATGTTTTTCAGGGCAGTGCCTGTTTTCGAGTCTGGTCGGTGGGCGCAGTGGCAATCGTGGATTGTGTGCGCAGCCGTGCCGGCTGGGCTACGCGCTGTGCGACGCGGCGACCGGGCGCGAACGCGCGCGCGGGTGTCTGCTTTCGCCGCGCGATATAATGCTTGTTGAGGAACTGCCGGCGCTTGAGCGGGCGGGAGTGCGTTCGTTGAAGATAGAGGGCCGGCTCAAGCGGCCCGAGTACGTGGCCGAGGTTACGCGCGTGTACCGGCGTGCGCTGGATATGCTCGCCGAACACCCCGAGAAGTTCGCGCCCGACGCGGGCGATGAGCGCGCGCTCAGGCAGATCTTCAACCGGGGCGGCTTTTCGCAGGCTTATCTGGACGGTCACTTTCGAGATTGCGACATAACCGACATAACCCGACCCAACAACATGGGCGTGCGCGTGGGCAAGGTCAAGTCTGTGGGCGGCGGACGGCTCAGACTGAAGCTCGACATGCCGCTGGATGCGGGCGATCAACTCTCGCTGCGCAGTGATTCTGACGAGACGGGCTTTGAACTGAAGCAGGCATTGCCGGCGGGCAATGCAGAACTGCCTATGCCGTCCGGGCTAAAACTTGCGGGCGGGCTAATCGGCGCACAGGTGTATCGTGCGGCGAGTCAGGTCCAGCTTGAGCGCGCGCGCCGCTCATGCGAAGGCGAGCATGTGCTGACGCGGGTGGAGGTGCGTGCGCGGCTGCGCGTGGGTGAGCGCGCGCAGTTGACGCTGAGTGCTGCCCCGGATGCGCCGGCGGATATACGCGACATATCTGTGCACTGCGTTGGCGACGCAGTCAGCCCGGCACGGCGCGCGCCGCTGGAGCCGACGGCGGTCGAGGAGCGCTTGGCGCGGTTTGGCGGCACGCCGCTGGAGGCGGCTGATGTGCAGGTCGAACTGGACGCGCAGGCGTTCATGCCGGTTGCGGCGCTCAACGCGCTCAGGCGCGATGCGACGCAGCGGTTCATTGAGGCCGTGCTGGAGCGTCGGCGGGGCTGCCCGGCGCCACCGGAGGTGCGGGGGTTGCCTGCGCTACCGGCTGTTGTGGCGCGAGATGCGGCTGCACGGCGGGCGCGTCCGCTGCTCGTGGTGCAGTCGCGCGCATTGGCCGATGCCGAATTGGGCGACGCGCTTTACTGGGCGCCTGCGCATGTCGATCGGGTGAGCCTGGAGCACGAGTTTGCGGCGCGTGGCCCGGGCATGATATACTTGCGGTTGCCTAATATGCTTGGCAGCGCTGAATTGACTGAAATTGCGGCGTTTGCATGCGACCATGGCGCGGAACTTAAGGGCTGTGTGCTGACCAACGTGTCCCAGCTCGGGCTGGAGCTGCCGGGCGAGCTGGTCGCGGATATGAACATGAATGCCTGGAACTCGCGCACTGTGGAGCTGCTGCGCGCACAGGGCGTGCGGCGCGTGACCGGATCGCTGGAGCTGACCTGCGCCGAGTTGTCCGAGATGGATCTGCGCGGGCTGGAGCGCGAGCTGATAGTGTACGGCCGCGCGGAGCTGATGACGCTGCGGCACTGTCCGCTCAATGCGAGCGGCGGTCTGGCGCATGTGGATTGCCGCCTGTGCGACGCCGGGAAGGGACTTGAGAGCTGTGAGCTGGTCGACCGCAAGCAGGCGCACTTTCCGCTCAGGCGCTATCGGGGCGCGAGCGGCTGTTATGCGCAGGTGTTGAATTCTGCGCCGCATGATCTGCTGAGCCGGTTGGCGCGGCTGCCCGAGTTTGACGCGGCGCGGCTGGTGTTCACGGTTGAAGCCGCCAGCGAGCGGCGGCAGCTTGCGCAGCGTGCGCGCACTGCGCTTGAAGCATGGGCGCGAGGCGAGGCAAGCGCTATGCCCAGCCCGTCCGGCGCTACGGCGGGACATTACTTCCGTGGAGTGGATTGACGGCGGCGCGCGGGCGCTGCCATTAAGAGGTGATATTGAATGTTGGAGCGCACTTTGAGAGTGCTTGAGTTCAACAAGATAAAGGACATGATGAAGCCGCTGGCGCTGTCTGAGCCGGCGCGTGAGCTGATAGACAAACTTACGCCGTCTTCCGATCTGGCCACGGTGCAGCTGTGGCAGCAGGAGACTGAAGAAGCCAGCGTGATACTGACTTACATCGGTTCGCATCCCATGACGGCGTTTGAGGACGTGCGGCAGTACCTGCGCCTGGCGGAGATAGGCTCGGCGCTGTCGATGAAGGCGCTGCTGGCGATAGCGGCGTTCATGCGTGCGGGGCGCGTGGCGCGTTCGGCGCTGGCGACCGACCGCGAGAATACGCCCTATATCAATTCGCTGGCGGGCGGGCTGAACTCGTTCAGGCAGCTCGAGGAGGACATAGAGGCGGCGATAATCTCCGAGGACGAGATGAGCGACCGCGCCAGCCCTGAGCTGTACGACCTGCGCCGCCGCATACGCACGGCCAACGACCGCATACGCGACAAGCTGAATTCCTACATACACAATCCCAACACACAGAAATACCTTCAGGACTACATAATCACTGTGCGCAATGGGCGCTATGTACTGCCGGTCAAGGCGGAGTGCCGGGCGTCGGTGCCGGGCCTGATACACGATCAGAGCGCGACGGGCGCGACGCTGTTTATCGAGCCCATGGCGATAGTCGAGATCAACAACGACCTCAAGGAGCTGATGGGCAAGGAGCGTCAGGAGATCGAGCGCATACTGATGGCGTTCACTCAGCAGATAGCGCCCGAGTGCGATTCACTGCGTTCCAACCTGGACATACTTGCGCAACTCGACTTTGCGTTTGCCAAGGCGCTGCTGTCGCGCAACATGCACGCGGTACAGCCTAAGCTCAACGACAGAGGCTACCTGCGCATAATCCGCGGCCGGCATCCGCTGCTGGACCCCGCCAAGGTCGTGCCGCTGGACATATGGCTGGGCGCGGAGTTCACGACGCTGGTCATAACCGGCCCCAATACCGGCGGCAAGACCGTCACGCTCAAGACGGTGGGCCTGTTTACGCTGATGGCGCAGGCGGGGCTTCAGGTGCCGGCGGAGCTGGGCACGGAGCTGGCCGTGTTCGACAACGTGTACGCCGACATAGGCGACGAGCAGTCCATTGAACAATCGCTGTCGACGTTCTCGTCGCATATGACCAATATAGTATCGATACTGGGCGATGTGACGCCCAATTCGCTGGTCATGTTTGACGAGCTGGGAGCCGGCACCGACCCCACCGAGGGCGCGGCGCTGGCTATGGCGATACTCGAGACATTGCTGCGCGACAAGGTGCGCACGCTGGCTACTACGCACTACTCCGAGCTTAAGGAGTATGCGCTGGCACACCCGGGCGTCGAGAACGCGTCCGTCGAGTTCAATGTGCAGACGCTTCGACCGACTTACCGCCTGTCGATAGGCATACCGGGCAAGTCGAACGCGTTTGAGATATCGCGCAAGCTGGGTCTGCCTGAGGAGATTATCGCCGAGGCGTCCCAGCGCATGAGCCGCGACCAGGTGCGCTTTGAGGATGTCATTTCCAGCGCCGAAAGCCAGCGCCAGATAGCCGAAAAGGAACGTGAGCTCGCTCAGCAGGCGCGCGAGGAAATGCAGCGCCTGCGCGATGAGACCGACCGTCAGCGCGCTGAGTTGGAGCGTCAGCGCGAATCGATGCTCCGCAAGGCGCGCGAGGACGCACGCCGCGTACTGCTCTCGGCCCAGCGCGAGTCCGAGCAGATCATTACCGAGCTGAAAAAGCAGCGTGCCGCCGGTGCGTCAAGCCTCAAGGAGCATGAACTGGCAGCCATGCGCACGCGCCTCCAGTCGGGCATAGATGAAGTAAGCCCGATGTCGGCTCAGACCCCGGATGCCGGTAAGCCCCTTAAGACCGTAAAGCCGGGCGACTATGTCGAGATAACCCACCTCAACACGACCGGCACGGTTATCTCTGCACCCGACGCGCGCGGCGAAGTCCAGGTGCAGGCGGGTGCGCTGAAGCTCAAAGTCCCGCTCGCTTCCCTGCGCACGGCTAAGCCGCCCAAGCCCGAAAAATCTAAATGGACGCCTGCTCGCGGCAAGGACTCCAGCCATGCCACGGCTAACATTAATATCCGCGACCGTTCGGTCTCAACCGAAACCGACGTCCGCGGCATGAACCTGGAAGAAGCTATAATGGCAGTCGATTCCTACCTCGATAATGCTGCGCTCCAGTCATATGGCGAGGTCTATATCATACATGGCAAAGGTACCGGCGTCCTTCGCGCTGGTATCCAGGATCACCTCCGCCATCATCCTCTCGTTAAGTCGTTCCGCCTGGGCAAGTATGGCGAGGGCGAAGACGGCGTTACGGTGGTTACCCTGAAGTGATTCGGTATGAACTTTGAGGGACTGAGGACGAGGGAGCCGGGGGAACCGGGGGAA
>DVNK01000021.1 GCA_018714445.1 Candidatus Fimadaptatus faecigallinarum
AAACGTGAAATAAATCAAGAGGTTTTTCAAAATATTTCCCGACAAATTTCGGATGTCGGTTTGTAGGATTTTGAGTCAGCTTAATGCGCTGTCGTATACTTTGCTGGTTTCTTACGTGATTGCCTGCTTTGATACTTTGGGGATAACACGTTCATGGGCCGATACTGCGTTGGATGCGTCATTGCCTCAAGCTCCGCATAAGGGCTTGAACATCGCTCTTTGTTTGTCAAGGGCCTGCCGCAGGCCTTGGTCCGCTCACTGGCTCAACCAAAGTAGCCCACATAATGCCATAACTGCTTGAAATATTGGAATACCTCGGCCGCACTGCCTAAGTCCGACCATCGCTGCGCATTGCGCACGCTGTCCTGTGATGCCTCGCCGAGCAACATAGCGTTTATACGTACTGTGCCACGACAGTTCGCTTCCAATTTTCGCGCAAGTTTTACGATCCCTGGCCCTCGAAACAACTCATCTATCGCATCTGCGCGCACACTGCGCTCAGGTATCCAGCGCAGTGGTATTGAATATCGCATGCACAATTCTTCAGCCTGTGCATGTATTGAGGTCGCCACATACGATCGATCCAGATACAGTGCCGTCACATCGCTGGCAAGGCTGACATCACCATGTATATGCGCTTCTATGCAAAAATCCAGATTGCGTCCCAGACGTGCAGGCTCAATGCGCCGGCGCATAAGTATTGCCAGCGCCTCCTGTTCAGTCGATACGCACTGATTCAGCAGTCGACTGTGGTTGACAACATCACGCATCAGCTCAGCCACCACGCAACCAAATGTGTCTGCGGTGCATAGCGCCTTGGGCGCATCCGAGCTATCGCCATAGCAAAATGTGCAGCGCCTTGTCACCGCAGTGTTGAGCGCTATAAAACATGAACCAAACCGCATCGACGCTCCATCGGCATAAGACAGAACATTAAGCGCACCGTACTTGGGTCTGTCGCGCGCCGACTCGGGGTATGCGCCGCCAAACAGTCGCTGTTCCCATTCGTAGCGTTCTCCGCCGGGAAACGCGGTGCGGCTGCCGTTGGTCGTACCCGTTAGGAACTGGCAGTGATAATAACCCTGCGCGGTCATGCTTTCAAGCACTTTCCGCCCATCCGAGCTAATGCGGTCGGGATGGAAGTTCAGCGTTACCGGCCGCTGCAGCATGCGCGCAATCAGCTCGACGGGTCTGACTCCATGCCGCTTACAGACACCGTTTAGATATTCCATGCTCTCCGGCAGTTTAGGCAATGAGTTTGCGCGAGCATAATCCAGTGCAGTTTGCTGATAGTGTTGCATAAGCCAGCTCCTGTCTGAGTCTGTCCCTTCTATATTTATATAGCCCGCAATGCCAGGCCGCAGTTATCAAGTCGAGCGGGCGACCGCATGCGCAGTTCGCCCGCCGCCATATTCAGCCCAGCGCTACCGCCTGCTGCGCCATGCGCCGCCCGTATGTGCGGAACAGCTCCGAAAAGCTATCCAGATCGGGCGCTATTGCCACAGGCCCAAAGTGTATAACCGGCGCACCAAACGCAGCACCGCTTGAATAAATGAGCATTCCAGCCACAAGCATGTGCATAAGCGTTGCCTGTATCGCCACATCGCCGCCGCCATGTATGTACGCTGCCGTAGCATATGCGCCGCCCAGTTTACCTGCCAGCTTCAGCTTTGACGGCGCGGACTCCAGCCATCCCTTCAATCGAGCCGTGAACGTGCCATTGTACGTAGGCGTGCCCACAATCAAAGCCGCGCTTTCGCGCACATATTGCTCATCGACCGCGTCCAAATCGAATGCGCGTGCCTCCACGCCTTCGACCTGACGCATGCCTTCTATTATATACTCGGCCATGTGCGCAGTGTTGCCGCTGCGCGTATCGTATACTATCGACAGTTTCATCGCTCAACCCTCCCTGCTCAATATGATATTATGGATAGAGTTTGTCATAGCATTAATTGCAGCTGTGCTTAAAGCCTCCAGGATTGGCCATGACTCAACCGCTCCCCTGATTACGGCTTGAGCATTACGCGTCATGTTGCAATCTGCGCGCTTGCCATCGCGCGCCGCTTGGGCCGCTCGATTCGGCAATTCCATCGTTCAATTCAATATGCGCACTCACATGCGCCGCCAGGCTTACGCTTCCGCATAAGCCGTACTGCGCAAACGCCGCAGGCTCTACAGCCCACGGCGCATGTCTTCGCATTACATATTGGCCTTTTCATCCCACGGATTGGGTATGAAGTCGCCGCCGCGGCAGAACTTCAGGTATTTGAGCGCATGCATCTGACCGGTCATCTCCCACTTGCCGCTGTAAATCGGGTCGTGGTAGCCCTCTATGCACACGTCGCCCTCGTATCCGTTCTCATGCAATATCGAGAATACGTCGCGCCAATCGGTGTCGCCAAAGCCCGGCGTGCGCTCTGGCGCGAAGTCGCGCATGGCGTATATGCCGCGCCGCTTGACCGCATCCCAGTCGACCGAGGTATCCTTGCCGTGCATATGCACTATCTTGGGCGCCCATATGCGCAGTTCGGCTATGGGGTCGATCAGCTGTATCAGCTGATGCGCCGGCTCCCACTCAAGTCCCAGGTTATCCGACGGCACCGCATCAAACATCAGCTCCCATGCGTCGGGATTGAAGCCTATGTTGCAGGTATTATGCCGCCAGTCGCCGCCCATAGGGCAGTTTTCTATCGCCAGCTTCACTCCCCTGTCCTCGGCTCGCCGCGCCAGCTCCGAGAATACCTCCTTGAACCGCGGTATCGCCGACGGCACATCCTTGCCTTCCAGCGCGCCCGCAAACGTCGCCACGACCTTCGCGCCAAACAGATGTGCATTGTCTATCGCATACTCAAGCTCATGGCGCTGCTGCTCATTTTCCAGCGCATTGCAATAGTAGCCCAGCGTGGACACATATGTGCCCGTGCCCTCCAGCAGGTCTTTTACTGCCGGAGCCAGTTCCTTTAGTTCCACGCCATAATAGCCCATGTGGAAATTGATGGCAAAGCACTCGTAGCCCTTGTCGCGCATGACCGGCAGCCACTGTTTGGCGAGCTGACCGGGTACGCAGGTTCCTATCCTGATCTGTTCCATAGTTATATACCTCCTTGCAATTGCACGCGTATAACCGCGATATTATAGTCGCTCTCTGCGCTGCGCCGATACCGGACATGCTTCGCATCGCCCGGCAACCGCGCTGCGTTGGTATGCAAACGCACCGAACTGCATCGTTTACCCAGCCGCGATGACCGCAATGAAGTACCGATGCATACGCCGCTACTCACCTCGGTGTGTCGCTGCTTTATAGCCACTGCGCCGCATGCGCCCCAGGCGCCTCATTCATGTATATCCTTGCCATACGGCTTCAACTGACATCACTTCTGCGCCGCATGCGCCTTGAGCACCTGTTGCGCCTGGCGAATGCCATCTACGGCGGCCGACATTATGCCACCAGCCCAGCCCGCGCCTTCGCCCGCCGGATACAGACCCGCAACGCTCGCACAGCCGTCGTCGCCGCGCTCGATGCGCACCGGCGCGGACGAGCGCGTTTCAACTCCAGTCAGCACCGCATCCGGCATGTCAAATCCGCGCAACAGCCGTCCCAACTGCGGTAAAGCGATGCGCATTGACTCCACGGCAAACCCCGGCAGACATTCGGCCAGATCAGCCGGACGCACGCCCGGCCGATAGCTCGGCTTTACATCGCCAAATCGAGTGCTGGCACGGCCCCTGAGGAAGTCCTCCACGCGTTGCGCCGGCGCTACATATCCGCCGCCTCCTGCCTGATATGCCAGCCGCTCATATCGACGCTGAAACTCCACGCCCGCCAGCGGCGCGTCCGAGCCAAAGTCCGCCGGCGTCACCGACACCAGCAGCGCGCTGTTTGCATTCTCACCTGCGCGCGCATGCAGGCTCATGCCGTTTGTCGCCAGCATGCCCGGCTCCGATGCCGAACATACCACGCTGCCGCCTGGGCACATGCAAAACGTATACACGCCCCGGCCATTGGCCAGCTGCCGGCTAAGCCGGTACTCCGCCGCGCCCAGCCGCGCAAGCGTCGCCGGATCGCGCGCTGCCGCGCCATACTGCGACTGGTTTATCAGCGCCTGCGGGTGCTCTATGCGCGCGCCTATCGAAAACGGCTTGGGGCTCATCGCGACGCCACAGCTGTTGAGCATGTAGTATGTGTCGCGCGCGCTGTGGCCGCAAGCCAATATCAGCGCATCGCATTCCAGTTCATATTCGCCAGCTTCGGCCGCCACGCGCACCGCACGCAGCCGCCCCGCCGAATCGATGACCAGGCCATCCAGCTTCGACTCAAACCGAACTTCGCCGCCCAGCTCGATTATGCGCCGGCGTATGTTCTTCACGACACCGCGCAGCAGATCCGTGCCTATATGCGGCCGCGCCATATAGCGCACTTCATCCGGCGCGCCAAACTCGACCAGCCGCTCAAGCACCCAACCACAGCGCGAGTCGCGTATGCCGGTGTTGAGCTTGCCATCAGAAAACGTGCCTGCGCCGCCCTCGCCAAAGAGTATGTTGCTCTCCGGCGCCAATTCGCCGCCTGCGCGCAGCCGTTCCACATCCCGCTCGCGAGCGTCGACCTGCCGGCCGCGCTCCAGTATCAGCGGCCGCGCGCCCGCCAGCGCCAGCGTCAACCCCGCAAACAAACCCGCCGGACCTAACCCGGCTATCACAGGACGCCGCTCAAACGCCGCAGCGGGCATGTCCAGCCTGTACTCAGCGCCGACTACGCTCGCCTGCGCGCTGCGCGCCGCTATGCGCTCCTCATCGCCGCGCACCGCGACATCTATATTCAGCGAAAAGTGTATGTCGCGCTTGTCGCGCGCGTCGACCGAGCGCCGGCTCAGCCGCCAGCTCAATATGTCGCGCACATCCAGCTTGAGCGCGCGTGCGGCGCTTCTGCGCACAAATTCCGCGTCATATTCAAGCGGCGCGCGCACGCCGGTTATCCTTATCATACGTCCCTCCTCCGTCCACCTGTGCCCAATACGCCATCCGCGACTGCCAATGCGCTAGCCCAGGCCCACATGAGGTTATATCCGCCGCATTCGCCGTCCACATCCAACAGCTCGCCACACGCATGCAGTCCCGGCGCAAACAGCGACTCGAGCGCCGCATCAAAACCATTCAGCGCAGCGCCGCCGCGCATCACCTGCGCGCTCGCATAGTCCTGCGCACCAGTCACATCGACCTCAAAATGCTTCAGCGCCGCCGTCAGCGCGTTCAGTTCGTCCGCGCTCAGCGCGCCGCACTCACGCCCGGGCGCTATGCCCGCCCGTCTGAGCACACAGCCCGCCAGCAGCCGGTTCAGTACACCAGTCAAAAACGCCTCGGCCGGGCGCGCAGCCATGCCCCGGGCACGCTTCGCCAACAGCTCGCGCAAAGCCGCCGCGTCCATGTCGGGCAACATATCCAGCGCCAGCCGTACCGCGCCCCGCCCACACACCGCGCGCGACAACTGCATCGCCGCGATACCGGATATGCCATAATCGGCAAACAATATCTCACCGTCTTCTCGCGCCAACCTGCGCCCGGTGCGTGCCTCGATCAGTTCCAGCGCGCCCCGCACGCGCACGCCTTTCAAGCCCTTCAGCCCGCTCATATCGCACTTGAGCGGCGTCAACACCGGCGCCGGCGCATACACCGCATGGCCCAACGCGCGCAAGACCTCCAGCATATCCATGCCGCGCGCCTGACGGTTCGCAGGCAAGGTAGGCTGGGCCCGCCCGCCGCACGCCAACACCACGCGTTCGGCGCAATACTCGCGCCCATCGTCCAGCCGCGCGCGCCATGTCCCACGCAACGGCAGCACGCGCGCAACGACCGCACCCGTCTCGGTGCGCACGCCGGCCTCAGTACACGCCAACCGCAGCGCATCCAACACCGATGCCGCCTGACCGCTGAGCGGATATACCCGCCCGTCGTCCTCACATCGGGTCATAACGCCCAGCGCGCCAAACTCGTCAAGCAACCGCTCCGGCGGATACCGCCGCAACACATCCAATGCCGCGCCGACATCACGGCTGAAATAGCGTCCACGCTCCAGGCGCATGTTGAGCATGTTGCAGCGACCGTTGCCCGTCGCCAGCAATTTACGCCCTACGCGGTCGCTCTGTTCCAATAGCAGCACGCGCGCTCCGCCCCGCGCCAGCCGACTCGCAGCCATAAGTCCGGACGCGCCGCCGCCGATTATCATAGCATCAAATGTCGACAAATCGTCCCCTCCCGCTCGGCCGCGCGGTGAATTTTCAGCCGTTTGCGCGCGGTTTATATGGTCTTATCGCGCCGGGTGGCACTCGTACGGCGCATTGGCGCAACGTACAGCATCATCAGCTCTGCACACAACATTGCCGGCATCAGGCGCGGCGTCGCCGGCTTTGGGTGAAGCACTGCGCTCATTAAGTACATGCATCGCCAGTGCCGGGCACAATGCCGCTGTCTCTCGACACCGCGTTGTCATATCAGGCACAGCGTTGTCGCGGCCTGGCAAAAGTACCGCACGCGGCAGGTGCAGGCATAATACCTACGTGACTCAACACTGCCAGCCCAGTGCTCAGCGCCAAGCGCGTCATATCGATGCCAATCAAGTTATGTCGCGATCAAGCATTATTGGTCCGCCGCCCGCGCATCGCCGGCATTGGATTTACCTCATATGACATATCCGACTGCGCAGCGCATCTGCCGCCGCCTAATGCGAACGTCTGCGCTTACTTTGCCTCATCGGTTTGCTGCGCGCCGTGCCTGAACCTTATGCGCTCCACGCGCTCAAGTCCCAGATCCTTTAGATATTTGACCGCCGCGTCGTAGCGCGCCGTGTTTGCCAGTTGCCGCGCGCTGTGCGCGTCCACGCCGATTATGCACTTGACGCCCTCCTGCGCCGCGATCTCCCAGAACCCGTCGCAGGGATACCCCAGCCCGTTATGCATGCCGCGCTCATGGTACAGCACGCCCAACAGGTTGTACTCCAGCGGCATATCCAACTGCCGCGCACACTGACACAGCTCGTGGCTCGCCGCCGCGCAGTCCGGGTCAAATCCCCTGTACGTCCTGAAGCACAGATCCGGATGCGCCAGGTAGCTAAACATGCCGGTGGCCATGCCCTTTGTCGTACACGCCACATAGTGACGCAGATCGGCCGGCGTGTGGCACGCCCCGCAGTACATGCCGGTCCGTTCGTCCAGCGCGTAGTGATTGCCCAGTATCAGGTAGTCCAGTCCGTTTGCGTCCGCCAGATCGTCGATCCAGCCGAGCATATCCGGATAGTATTCGCACTCCAGCCCACAATATATCTCAATCCGCCCGGCGTACTCGCGCTTAAGTCCGCGCACGCATTCGACATAGCCGTCAAATTCGCCCGGCAGCATCCTGAACGTGGACTCAAACCCATCGTCAAACGGCCACGGACAATGATCCGCAAAACCCAGCACGTCAAACCCACTGTGCAGCGCCGCCTCGACGTACTCCGCCTCTGTCCCCGAGGCGTGGCGGCAGCGCGCCGTATGCGTATGATAATTCGTCTTCATAAAATACAATCGCTTCCTGTCCAGTCTCCGCAGACCGTCTATTCGCGCGACGGAGTTTGCGTCGCTAATACCGATTATACACCCTGCGCCGTCCGCGCGCAATATTTAATCCCGGTTTGCGTGACGCGCGCGCACAGCAGTGCTATAATAATTCGGATATCGTTTTCAGGAGGCGCACAATGTCGCTCAAACTTCGTTCCAGCCTGTTGCTGCTGCTGGCGGCGTTTATATGGGGTACCGCGTTCGTCGCACAGAGCATAGGCATGAATTACATAGGACCGCACACGTTCGGCGGCATAAGGTTCATCATCGGCGGTTTGGTGCTGCTGCCGCTGATCGCATTTCGCACCCGCCGCGGTCAGGACGCCACGCCACAGATCGCCGCGCAACTCGGCTCCCCGCGCCGGGCAAAGCGCGCGCTGACGCTCGCCGGATTATGCTGTGGCACGGCGCTGTTTTGCGCATCCACGCTGCAACAGATTGGCCTGATCGACACCGATGCCGGCAAGGCCGGTTTCATAACGGCGCTTTACATCGTGCTGGTGCCGGTGGTGGGGCTGCTGCTGGGCAAACGCGTCACGCGCGTGGTCGCGATCAGCGTGGGCATGGCGCTAATCGGCCTGTACCTGCTGTGCGTGGGCGGCGACTTCACGCTGAGCACGACCGACCTGTATCTGCTGGCGTGCGCGCTGTGCTTTACGGTGCACATAATCATAATAGATCGTTTTGCCGAACTGGTCGACCCGGTGCGGTTGTCCAGCGCTCAGTTTTTCGTATCGGGCGCGCTGAGCCTGGTGTGCATGTTCATATTTGAACAGCCCGATATGTCGGCGATACTCAACTGCGCCGGGCCGATACTCTATGCGGGCGTGCTGTCCTCGGGCGTGGCGTACACGCTGCAGATCGTGGGCCAGCGCCATACGCCGCCGGCTACCGCGTCGCTGCTGATGAGCTTTGAGTCAGTGTTCTCGGTGCTGGCGGGCGCGGTCGTGCTGGGCGAGACGCTGACAGCGCGCGAGAGCGCAGGCTGCGCGATAATGTTCGCCGCGATACTGCTGTCGCAACTGGGCGACGTCGCGCTGACGCGACTGCGCGCCAGACGAGCACAGCGCTCCGGATTAAGCGGTTGAGCGCTGACAATTTAAAACGTAATTGCACGCGGCGGCGTCCGGCTGACATAATGCGGACGCCGCCGCTGCATCATCTGGTATGCACACGGTTGCGTAAAGCTGAGCGCAGGCGCGCCATATACCGCTGATTCGGTATGGCAATTCTCTCCAAAATGTGATACGATATGGCCATGAGACGCGGCGCAGGCTACCGCCGCAATATCAACCTGATCGGAGGTATGCACGTGAGAGGACTTGCCACAGCCCATGATGTGTTCCTGTTTCCCGACTCGCCACTGGGCGAATTGCCCGCGCGCCTGGAGTTGGCGTGCGCGGCCAACGAGATGCGCTCGCTACAGATAATCGTAGAGGCGACGCGCGAAGTGCAAATGTCGATCAACGACGCACAATTTGAACTTGAGGTATACGAAATGCGCGCCGTGCCGGTTGAGTACAACACGGGCGACGGCGTGGAACAGGGCGGCGCAATGGTCATAAGCCCCGACCAGTGCCCACCATATGCGATACGCCGCGCGCCGTTCTGGGTATACGACTGCCTTTCGCCCTGTACGAACGGGCGCGTGCCGGCGCGCGATGGCAGGGCGGCGCTGTATTGCTGCGTGCGCCCAATAGAGCCGATGACGCCCGGCCTGCACGATCTGACGCTGACGCTTAACTGCGATGGACAAATGACGCGCATATCGCTCGCGCTCAAGGCATATCCCGTCAGCATACCCAAAGAGCATTTTTCGGTCATCAACTGGTACAGCGAGCGTGCGATAAGCCGCTTCCACGCGACCACGCCCGGCACGCCTCAGCACGAGGCCATGCGCTACAAGTACGCGCTGGCCATGCGCCGCGCGCGTCAGACGCACGTGCTGGTCAGCTTTACGCCCGAGTGCGTGACCGGCTCCGATCCATGGACATTCGACTTCAGCCGCCAGCGCGAACAGATCGCCACATTCAAGCGCGCCGGCATAAAGGGCCTGACGCTGGGCTGCATGCTCTCGCGCGGCAGCCTGCCGGACGGCACGCCCGACATGTACACCGACGTATTCCGCTGCGCGCTCAGACCTGACATCGACTTTGAGACCGAGGCGGGCTATGCGCTCAGCGTCAGGTTCTGTCAGGCAGTAGCCGCGTTCCTGCGCGAAAACGGCTGGGAGCACGACGTTTCGTTCCAGATACACGACGAGCCCGACGTGCACTACCGCGGTTCGCTCGACGCACGCCGGCGGCAGTACTTCCTGGCCGCGTCCCTGCTGCGGCGCTATATACCGGGCGTGCAGATATGCGAGGCCGTCAGCGGCACTGCATTTGCCGGCGGCATAGACATATGGGTGCCCATTACCACCGGCTACGAAAAGCAACGCGCCGAGTTCGAACGCCTGCAGGCGCTGGGCGAACAGGTCTGGTCATACGTATGCTGCGGGCCGGAAGGCTTCTATCTGAACAGGTTCCTGGACTCGCCGCTGATACGGCCGCGGCTGCTGTTCTGGGGGTTCGCGGCGTACGGCATAAGCGGATACCTGCACTGGGGCTTCAACCAGTTCCACGACGGCATGGATCCATTCAAGGGCACCAGCTGCCCCAACAACACCGGCATAGGCACCAGCTTCCCATGCGGCGACGCATTCATAGTCTATCCGGGCGAGCAGGGCCCGCTGCTGTCGATGCGCCTGGAAGCTCAGCGCCGCGGCGCACAGGACGCCGAATTGCTGGGCATGCTCAAGTCGCGCGATCCCGAAGCGGCCGCGCGCATCATCGGACGCGTATTCCGCTCAAACTCCGACTACTGCGAGGACTGCGCCACATTTGAAGCCAACTACGCCGAACTGCTCAACGCGCTGTGCACATCAAAGTAACAACGCGCCTGACAATCGGTACATCTGAGGCACGACGGACATATATCCGCCGCGCCTTTTTGGGTTTTTGGAGATCTGTCGTCAGGAATTTAAAAACACTCGCCGTGTTGTAAAGCGCTCCGCAGCTTACAATTGGCATTTTTGAGCGTTGTATCGGTTTATGTATCAATCACTTCTGCGCAATTGCGGTGCGTCACAACCTCTACGGCGCGCCGCGCTTAACAATTGCAGGCGCAGTACTCCCTAAAACTGGCAGACATTGCCTGATATCGTGTGTAAAGCTGCATAATCCGCGTCATTTTGAACTTATGTACCCAATTTATGCCAGTATACATCGGCCTTCCGTCACATTTCCACCATAATCTTAACATCGTATGTGTCATATCCGTGCCATATTCCGATGGTTTCATATGCGTTTTATAGTCTCATGCATGTGTGTGCATTTGTTGCGATATGTATGTCGC
>DVNK01000022.1 GCA_018714445.1 Candidatus Fimadaptatus faecigallinarum
TGATTTGATGAAAGCAAGTAAACTATTGCGTCAACCTGGTTTCAGGCTGTTTTTGCTGACCACGCCGCTGCTGGTGCTGGTATTCCTGTTCTCATACCTGCCGCTGTTCGGCTGGAGTTACGCGTTCATGGATTACCGCGCAGGCATGAAACTCCAGGACACGCCGTTCGTGGGACTGAAGTACTTCCAGTCGATATTTGGCAGTTCAGTAAAGCTGCGCGACATAGCGCGCGTAATGCGCAACACGCTGGGCATGAGCCTGCTGGGCATAGTGACCTCGCCGCTGCCCATGCTGTTTGCGATAATGCTCTACGAGATGCGTTCGAGTGGATACCGGCGCGTGGTGCAAACGCTCACGACATTGCCCAACTTCATAAGCTGGGTACTGGTTTATTCGGTGGCGTACTCGATGTTCTCGGTGGGCGATGGCTTCGTCAACAGGTTGCTGATGCGAATGGGCATCATCGACAGCGAGATTAACTTCCTGGCCAGCCGTAATCATGTGTGGCTCACGATGTGGGCGTATGGCACCTGGAAATCGCTGGGTTGGAGCGCGGTCATGTACCTGGCGGCGCTGGCCGGCATAGACCAGGAGCTTTACGAAGCAGCGCGCGTGGACGGCGCCGGGCGCTGGAACGTGATACTGCATATCGAGATACCCGGACTGATGCCCACCTTCTTCGTACTGCTGCTGCTGTCCATAGCCAACATCATAAACAACGGCATGGAACAGTATTATGTGTTTGAAAACGCGATGAACAAGGCATATATAGAGGTGCTCGACCTGTACGTATACAATCAGGGCCTGGCCGGCAACCAGATTCCCTATGCCACAGCGGTTGGCATGCTCAAGTCGCTGGTGTCGCTGGTGCTGCTGACGCTTGCCAACCTCACGTCCAAAGCGATACGCGGCGAGAGCATACTGTAAGGAGGGTGCGATATGACGGACAGAGCAAAGCCCCAGGCGCGCCACGGGCTGAAGAACAAAAACGGCGACTCCATCATAACCGACATAGTGATATACGTCATATTCACGCTGTTCACGCTGCTGTGCGTGTTCCCGTTCTACTACATATTCATAAACACGATATCCAACAACCAGCTGGTCACGCGCGGTCAGATAATGTTTTGGCCGGTGGGCGTGCATCTGGGCAACTACCGAGAAGTGCTCAAGCTGAACGGCCTGGCACAGGCTGCATTCATATCGGTGGCGCGCACGGTGTTGGGCACCGGGCTCACGCTTCTGGGCACGATGTTCCTGGGCTACGCGATGTCACGTCAGGAGTACTGGCACCATAAGTTCTGGTATCGTTTCGTGGTCATAACGATGTACTTCAACGCAGGGCTGATACCCTGGTTCATCAATATGAAGAATCTGGGCCTGCTCAACAACTTCCTGGCGTATATACTGCCCGGCATGGTTTCGCCGTTTTACATGATACTGTACAAGACCTACGTCGAGAGCATACCTGCCTCGCTCGAGGAATCAGCACAACTGGACGGCGCAGGCTATCTGGTGCGGTTCTTCAGGATAATATTCCCGCTGAGCATGGCCATGCTGGCCACAATCGCGGTGTTCACGGCGGTGGCGCAGTGGAACTCGTTCACCGACACGCTGTTTTTGATGACCAGCAGCAAGATGTACACGTTGCAATTCCTGCTCTATCAATACCTGAGCGAGGCCGACTCTGTGGCCGCGCTGATACGCTCGAACCCGGCAATGGTCTCGACCATGGACATGAGCAATACACTGACCGCCACATCCGTGCGCATGACGATAACCGTAGTAGTGGTGCTGCCGGTGCTGTGCGTATATCCGTTCTTCCAGCGCTTCTTCATCAAAGGCATAATGATAGGCGCGGTGAAGGGTTGATTCGTTAAACTGCGGGCAAACCGCTGATATTATAGGAGGGATATCAATGAGGAAGCTGTTGTCACTGCTGGTCGCGCTCACACTGGCGCTGGGCGCGCTGACGGGCATCGCACTGGCCGAGCCCGAGAGCCACGAGCCGGTCACGCTCACGATGTTCTCGATGCCGGCCAACACCTCGGGTACGATGGAGAACACCTGGTGGACTGACTACCTCTACGAGAAGCTGGGCATCACGCTCGAACTGCTGCCGTCCGGCGACAACGATGACATGCAGATGCAGGCGCTGATGGCCGCCGACGCGCTGCCCGACATAGTCATATTCGAGGGCGACACCTACCTGGTCAACGCGATAAAGGGCGACATGCTGGTGTGCCTGGACGACTATGCCGACCAGATGCCCAACGCGCAGAAGTACGTCAAGACCTCGATGGAGTACTACGCCGAGAACGTGTCCGACGACGGCAAGTGCTACAACATCTCCAACAGCATCGGCCCGCGCACCGACTCGTCCAAGCTCAACTGGACCACCTCGCTGCGCTGGGATCTGTACAAGGAGATAGGCATGCCTGAGATAAAGGATGTCTGGGACTACCTGGACGTGCTCAAGGCCATGCAGGACATCTACCCCGAAAACGAAGAGGGCCAGAAGGTCTATGCGATAACCGCGTGGAGCGACTGGGACAGCTACGGCATGCACAACGCATGGCAGGTCTCGATGCTGGAAGGCGTGGACACCGGCGACCAGCTGGGCGCCAAGCTGCCGTTTGCGCAGGTCGACTTTGCCACCAACGAGCTCAGCTGTGGCCTTGAGGAGGACTCGTACTACATCGACGGCCTGAAGTGGTTCTTCACCGCCAACCAGATGGGCATACTCGACCCCGACTCGATGACCCAGACCTACAACACTGCGCTTGAAAAGGCTGCGGCCGGCCGGCTGCTGTTCGGCTGGTGGGATTGGGCGGTCTCGGGCTACAACACTCCCGAGCGCAAGGATGCTGACGAGCCCACCGGTTTCCAGGTAGTAATGCCCACCGAGTGCAAGGTACCGCTGTTTACCGAGAGCGTCGTTGGTTCCGGCTGGAGCTGGGCGATATCGGCCAAGAGCGAGCATATCGACCGCTGCATAGAGTACCTCGACTTCATGTGCAACCCGGACGAGGTGTTCGTGCTGAACAATGGCCCGCAGGGCGAGACCTGGGACATCGGCGAGGACGGCCTGCCCTACCTGACCGAGAAGGGCTATGCCGCGCTGAGCGACCCGACGCTGGTGCTCGATCAGGGTGGCAAGCTGAGCGATGGTCTGGCGCTTATCAACTCTACGCCGATAGCTACCGGTCTGGTCAGCGAAAAGTACGGCGCGGTCATCGCCTCCAGCGAATGGGATTCGTATGTGCGGCCCGTGTCCAAACTCGAAGCCGACTGGTCCGAGGTCACCGGCTTTGACCTGCCGATAGACATGGTGCTCAGCAACGGTTCCTACACCACCATACCGCTGGCTAACAACTTCGTGGGTTCGCTGCCCGACGAGATGCAGATGATAGCCACTCAGATAGGCGACGTCGTCAAGACGCAGAGCTGGCTGGCCGTTTACGCACAGGACGAGGCTGAGTTCGACACGATAGTCGCCGACATGATAGCCAGCGCTCAGGAACTGGGCCTGGAAGAGATCATGGAGTACAATCGCACCGCATGGCAGGCTGCTATCGACCTGGCTGCTCAGTACGAATAATCTGTCAGATGGAAACCCAATTCATATGGGGCGTGGACTAGTCCGCGCCCCATTCCCATGCGGGCAACTGTCATGATACCGCATGGCAGATGGGAGTGTTTATATGTACTACGAAATGAGCTATGGCTACGACGCCGAGCGCTGCGCGATGCGCGTGGCCTCAGACGCGTCGAGCACTGTGTTTTGCGCGCAATCCGACGCGCAGGACGCCGCGTGCTGGGTCTCATATCGCATGCACGCGCCGATAGATGGTACGTATATAATGATACCGGCGTGCGCATACGACGGCAACCGCTTTGAAGGCGTGCGCCGGCGCTACCCGCCGATGTTCAATGAGGACGAGTTCGGCCTGGATGTGCCGGTGCGCATGACCCAGGTGCCGCGGCTGAGCCGCGACGGCGACTCGTTCATGGACGTGACGACCGGCGACATGGCCGCGCCCTGCGTATGCGTGCTGAACAAGGCCGCCGGCGAGAGCTTCATGCTGTTTTTCAACCCGCAGGCCATGGGCCGCAACCTGGGCGTGACGCTGGAGCAGCGCGGCGACGAGCTGGAGATTAGGCTGCGCGCGCCCGCAAAGCGGCGGCTTGTGTACCGCTGGTATGACGGCTATCCCTCTCTTAAGCCGCTGCCTGAGGCGGACCCGGCGCTTGCAGTGCGCGCCGGAGACGAGCTTGAGATAGCGCACGACGTCTTTGTAGACGAATGCCGCGATATCCCCGAGCTGTACAGGCTGTTCTTTGAGCGGCGCGCCGTGCGGTTCCATGCGCAGGCGCACGCCTGCCTGCCGTTTTCCGAATACTTCAGCGAACTGGAGCGCGAGCTGAACGAGCACCGCTACATGGAGCAGTACGGCCTGCTGGCGCTGGGCGCGCGCGAAAACGACAGCCGCTTCAACCAGTGGCAGGCGGGCTGGGTCGGCGGCGGCATGTCCACCTATCCGCTGATATGCGAGGGCGAACCGCGTTCGGTCGAGCGCGCGCTGTCCACGCTCCGGTTCGCCACCCGGTATCAGAGCAAAGCCGGCTTCTACTATGGCATAGTGTTCAACGGCCAGGTGTACGGCGACTGCTTTGGCTACTATGAGGAGAAGCACAACGCGCTGCTGATACGCAAGCACGCCGACCTGACCTACTTCATGTTCAAGCAGCTAGTAGCGCTTGGGCGCAGGGGCATAGCCGCGCCCGACGTGGCGCAAGGCGCCGAACGCGCCGCCGACGCGCTGGCTGCGCTGTGGCACAGGTACAGCCAGCTGGGCCAGTTCGTCAACAGCGAGACCGGCGAGATACTGGTCGGCGGCTCGACCTCGGGCGGCATAGCGCCGGCTGCGCTGTGCGCCGCCGCTCAGGTACTCGACCGGCCCGAGCTTGCCCAGACTGCGCGCGATATCGCCCGCTACTACTACCGGGAAGCGATACTGCGCGGCGTGACCACCGGCGGCCCGGGCGAGATACTGCAGGCGCCGGACTCCGAGAGCATCGCCGGTCTGCTGGAGAGCTACATAACGCTGTACGACCTGGACGGCTCTGACGAATGGCTGAGCATGGCGCGCGACGCCGCGCACCAGATGGCCAGCTGGGTCGTGCCCTACGACTACCCGTTCCCGCCCGACAGCAGGTTCGGCCGCATGGGCATACGCGCTGCGGGCAGCGTGTGGGCCAACGTGCAGAACAAGCACTCCGCGCCCGGGCTGTGCACGCTGAGCCCGGCGGCATTCTTCAAGCTCTACCGCGCGACCGGCGAGCCGGCCTATCTCGAATTGATGCGCCAGATAGCCCACTTCATGCCGCAGGTGGCGTCGCGGCCCGACCGGCCAATGTATACCGTGGATAGCCGCAAGATGCGCCCGGGCGAGATCTGCGAGCGCGTCAACATGTCCGACTGGGAGGGCGTGAACAATGTGGGCGACTCGATATTCGGCTCGTCGTCGTGGCCGGAGGTCAGCCTGCTGCTGACCTGTCTGGAGATACCCGGCGTGTACGCCGTGCCGGAGCGGGGCGTGGTGTGTGCGTCCGATCACGTAAATGCCTGGCTGGACGGCGACGCGCTGTCAATCGCCAACCCCACAATGTACGACGCAAACGTCAAGGTGATGATAGAAGACCCCGACGCGCTCAGGCGCCCGCTGGGCCTGTACTGGCAGCAGCGCTTCCAGCGCGTATCCGTGCCTGCCGGCGGCTGCGTGCGCGTCGGATTGCGTTCCACGCCGGAGGCGTGACGGCTTGTCATATTCGATTCCTATAACGCAATAGCTTATCCGCGCCATGTCCTGGCAAAACAGCGCCGCTGCGCGTATACGCGCAGCGGCCAGACCGTTGACAAACCTCAGTCAACGGTCACTTTTTTGAAAAGAACCGAAAAAACCAAAAGGAAAAGGCAGCCCTCACGTCGAATATAAATACATCAACACAACCAGAAAGAAACCAGGCGGTGAAGGGA
>DVNK01000023.1 GCA_018714445.1 Candidatus Fimadaptatus faecigallinarum
CCCCCGTGTCTCGTGTCCGGCGAAGGTGTGAAGAAATAGCGATAAGTGTTTGCGGGGGTGTGGGGATGTGATATAATGAAGATATGCTATGGTGGGGGTGTAGGCTTGAACGAGCAAGCGTATGAGTTAACGGCGCTGGCGATGCGGTACTGGTTTACGGCATTGATACTGGTAGCATGTCTGTGCGGGTTAAGGTTGCAGATAGCTGAGCGGAAGCGAGCGCGGCGTGAGAAGCTGGCTGCGCCCAACATGGAATATGTAGGGGAGCTGTTAGTGGTGCGCGGGAGCGAGAGCGTGCCACGGGGGGAGCGTTATGCCGTGCAGCGCGATTTTGTGATCGGGCGCAGGCGCAAGTGCGATGTATGTCTGGCGGATAAGAGCGTGTTTCCCAGGCATGCGCGGGGGGAGTTGCGCAACGGCGGGATGCTCATAGGCGCGATAGGTCGCGCGCCGGTAGCGCTGCGCGGACAGCCGCTCAGCCAGGAGGTGCTGGTCAAGGATGGAGCGCTGTTCTGCATAGGCGCGCTGACGTTGCAGCTTACGCTGTATGACGTGCCGGTGGAATACGTGCCCAGTCAGAGCCGCGCGATAGACGCCGCCGACGTACAGGGCGATCAGTTCGACGTAGAGGCGCCGTTTGAACACGAGTTCGATGATGAGTACGGCCCGCAACAACGCGACACAATTGAGCAGGATCCGGACGACATACAGGATCCGGATGACATGGATGAAGCCGCGCCGGACGCGGCCGGAAGGTATGGCCAGGCCGAGTACAGCGGCACAGACTACGATGCCGAGCCAGATAACACAATGGGATATGGCGGCAGGGAATACGACGATGCGCGCAACGCGTCAGGGGCTGCCGATGATGGATACGGCGCCGCAGGCGACCGCGCCACAAGATACAATGAAGCCGAATACGACGCCGTAAGGCCCGATGCGCCAAGCCGTGGCAGAGCAGAGTACGCTGCCGCGGAGTATGCCGGCACCGCCGCACAAGAGCCGTATGCCGGCAACACCGCACAAGAGCCGTATGCCGGGCCGTACGCGGACGAGTACGCATCGGACGACTGGGACAGCACCCCGGACGCCGAATACAATCGCGAACTGGTGCAGCAGCGTCCGGCACAGGACGAACAACCATTCAAGCCCATAACGATAGCGCGCACACACTCCAGCAGGCGCAGCACTCAACGCCCAAGCGACGATTATGACGATGACGACGATTACGGCGACGACTCGACCGGCTCGTATGAGTACGCTGAAGACCCGGAATCCGAATGCGAGCTCGACGAGTACGAGGAATACGCCCTCGAAACCGGCGCGGACGAACCGCTAAACGATAGCGAGCAGGACCATGCCGGCCACACGGCCTCAAAATACCCGCCCACCCCAGTCAGACATAGAACCCCGACCGCCAAATACCCCCGGCCATCCGGCCAGTACGCCGCCGCAGGGCAGGCCAGATACTCAAGCGGCCCGGATGCGGCGGATGAACTCGAGGACTACCCCGGCAGGCCCAGCGCAATAAGACGCGCACAACGGGCGCAGGGCGGCGCACAGCTGCCCGGTAACGATCACGCGACCCAACATGGCCGCGTCAGGCGGAGCTGATCATATGGCACATAAAACAATCCAGGCGGCCGAACGCCGCCGACGCGCACCTGAACCACCTGCAACGCATTCACGACGCAGACCCGGCGGTGGCGCAGAGCGCGTACTTACATATACGATAGTGCTGTTCCAGATAAGCGCGCTGGTACTGCTGGCGCTCAAGAGCAACCCGGTCGACAGGCAAGCGCTGATACTGGCCGCGGTATTCCCGCTGGGCACGCTCGCGCTCACAATGACGCTGGACAGGATATGGCATATCGACCGCGCGCTGTTGCTGATGGTGCTGCTGCTGTGCTCGATAGGCATGGTGACGCTCCAGGACATAACCCAGACCGAAACCGCCCGCAAACAGGCGCTGTTCTTTATACCATCCATATACGCGCTGGTGGCCGCGATAGTCATTGTGCGGCGCATGACGCGCTGGGAAAGCTGGTCGTGGGCCGCTATGGCCGTGGGCGTAGTGCTGATGCTGCTGCCCATGGCGCCGGTCATAGGCGGCTGGAACAACGGCGCACGCAACTGGGTATCGCTTAAAAGCCTGGGCGTGGATATAGGGTTCCAGCCATCCGAGTTCGTGAAGATACTGATGCTGGTCATACTGTCGTCGGCGTTCGCGCAGAAGCGCGGACTCAAGCGCATGATACCCGCAATAGCGTATGCGATGCTGATGTGCCTGATACTGCTGGCGGTGCAGCGCGACCTGGGCACGCTGCTGATATACTTCTTTCTGACGCTGGGCATGTTCTACGCCGCGACCAGCAACCTGATGCTGACCGGACTGGGCCTGGCCGGCGGGTGCGTCGGCGCGGTCGGCGCGTACTTCATGTTCGATCACGTAAAAAAGCGCGTGAGCATCTGGATAAACCCGTGGAGCGATCCGATAGACAGCGGTTACCAGATAGTGCAGGCACTGATAGCGATCAGCTCGGGCGGCACGTTCGGGCTGGGGCTGGGGCTGGGCACACCGCGCATGATACCGTACTACCACACCGACTTCATATTCGCGGCGATCTGCGAGGAGTTCGGCATACTGTTCGCGGTGCTGATGCTGATAATATACTGCTTTATAATAATGCGCGGATTGAAGATATCGCTTGAGGCGACGAGCGCATACCACAGCCTGATGGCGTTCGGCGCGACGCTGATGCTGGCAGTGCAGACATTTGTAATAGTGGGAGGCGTAACCAAGCTGATACCGCTGACCGGCGTCACACTGCCGTTCATAAGCGCGGGCGGCTCGTCGCTGATAAGCTGCATGATGCAGGTGGGCATACTGCTGGGGATATCGTCGCTGAACCGCCAGCAGCGCGTGCGAGCAATGCGCGAAGGCGCAGGCGCACTGTGAACACGGAGGTGAGGCGCTCAAAATGAAGGAACTGAGGCGCAATATACGCATAATAGGCGCGCTGATGCTGGCCGGCATACTGGTGCTGGTGGTGTACCTGAACTACACTGTGGCGCTGAACGGCAACCGCTGGACCAACAGCACCAACAACACCCGGCTCACCACCGCGCGCAAATACGTGATAGCCGGCGACATAATCGACCGCAACGGCGAGGTGCTGGCCACAACCGACTCGGACGGCACGCGGGTGTACAACTCGTCGTCCGACATACGCATAGCAGTGTCGCAGACGGTCGGCGATACGCTGGGCATGAGCGGCACCGGCGTAGAGACGTTCTTCGCGTCCGAACTGCTGGGGCTGTCGGGCAACATATTCGACCGGTTCACCCAATGGATAACCGGCGCCGAGCAGCGCGGCTCAGACGTGCATCTGACGATAGACGCAAACCTGTGCGCATATATCGCCGACGCGTTCCCGGATGGCAAAAACGGCGCGGTGGCGCTGATAAACTACAAGACCGGCGAGATCTATGCAATGGTGTCGCTGCCGGGTTACGATCCCAAGCGCGTGGCGCGGCAGTCCGATGACGACGAGGACGCCCCCTACCTCAACCGCGTGACCCAGGGCCAGTATCCGCCCGGCTCGACATTCAAGATCGTGACCGCCGCGGCCGCGCTGGAGTCGCTCAGCGGCATAGAAAGCCGGGAATTCTACTGCTCGGGCAGCATGCCGGTCGGCGAAGGCTTCGTGACCGACAACGAGGGCAACGGCCATGGCGACGTGACATTCGAAAGCGCATTCGTGCGCTCGTGCAACCTGACGTTTGGCAGCCTGGCACTGGAGCTAGGCAACAGCCGCTTAAAGAGCCGCGCCGAGGCGATGGGCTTCAACACCAACTTCCTGTTCCGCGATCTGGTGCTATACGAGAGCAGCTTCCCGGATACTCAGAGCGATTTCGAACTGGCCTGGGCGGGCGTGGGCCAGGGCCGCGTGCTGGTCACGCCGCTGCACATGGCCATGATAGCCGGCGCAATAGCCAACGGCGGTCAGATGATGGAGCCGCGGCTGGTGTCGTCGATAGTCGGCGACAGCGGCATACCCAAGGCCCGCGTCGGCACAGGCGTATACAAGCGCATCGTGTCCTCAGGCGTGGCCTCCAAGCTGCAACAGTACATGGAGGGCGTCGTCAAGTCGGGCACCGGCACTAAGGCTCAGGTCGACGGCTACACGATAGCCGGCAAGACCGGTACCGCCGAGGTATCCTCCAGCGGCGCCGCCAAGCCGCACGCATGGTTCGTGGGCTACTGCGCCGACGAACAACACCCGCTGGCCATAGCGATAGTCGTAGAAAACGGCGGACACGGCGGCGACGTCGCCGCGCCGCTGGCCGCCAAGATATTCAAAAAGGCGATTAATTCGGGCTATTAAAAATGCACCGCCGCCGCGCAGCGCTCAGAGCGTTGTGCGGCGGTTTTTTGGCGGCGCGCGGTACTGCGGGGCGCAAGGCAGGGCGTTGCGCCGGATTCGATGCGCGGTATTTGGGCGCGTACCTGCGTTTTGGCAGAGCGGCGTGGCAATGCGGCTGCGATATGCGCGGGTCGCATTTGCGCTCAGGCGGGTTATCGCGCCGTATGTGGCGGTTACGCGATCTGCGGCGGGTTGCACTCAGACAGGCCGTCGCATCGGCTCAAGCTGCACGGCAATCCGCAGCACGTAACGGCGTTGGCAGGGCGGAGTGGCCGATACGGCACGCGCTATGCTCAGGCCGAATCGACGCTCAGGCGGGTTATCGCGCCGCATGTGGCGGTTACACGATCTGCGGCGCATTTGTACTCAGTCAGTCCGTCGCATCGACTCAAGCTGCACGGCAATCCGCGGCACGTAACGGCGTTGGCAGGGCGGAGTGGCCGACGCGGCGCGCGATATGCTCAGGCCTAATCGACGCTCAGGCGGGTTATCACGCCGCATGTGGCGGTTACACGATCTGCGGCGCATTTGTACTCAGTCGGTCCGTCGCACCGGCTCAAGCTGCAAGGCAATCCGCGGCACGTACCGGCGTTGGCAGGGTGGAGTGGCCGACGCGGCGCGCGTTATACCCAGTCGCATTGCGCTCAGGCGGGTTATCGCGTCGTTTGTAGCAGTTACGCTATCTGCGGCGCACCGGCACGCAGTCAGGCCGTCGCACCGGGCGCAACCATGCGGCGGATAACGGCGCATGTCAGCGCTGCGCCAGCGCCGCGCGTTGCAGCGCAGCCTGCCATTGCGCGCTGAACTGCGCTATCGACTGCTGCCTTTTAGCTCGCTGATCGCTTACGGCCGCCGCGGCAATGGCGTACAGCTCACCGCTCAGCTGCCAGTCGTCACGCGCGCGGCTGTACCCGCCAAACAGCGCAAACGCCGTCGCGCCCAGCGTGTACACGTTCGTCACTTCATCTATGACCGCACCCAGCTGGTACTCCTCCGGGGCCTGAAAGCGAGAACTGCCCCACATGCGCCCCATGTCGTTGACGCAGGGTTGCCTGCGGAAAAAGTCCACGTCGCATATCGTCGTCCTGCCGCGCGCGAAGTCGTACATTATGCTGCCGTCGTAAAAATCTATGCCAACGTAGCCCCGCGCTGCCACGCATTCAAAAAAGCTCAGTATGTCCCGGAACACATCGAGCCGCGCGCTGGCCGGCAGCTGCATGAACCGCCGGTGCGCAGCGGGGTACTGCCGGCCCATGCAGTCGCCATCCGCCCAGTTGAACGCCATGGCGAAACCGCCGCCCACCTCGCGCGCCTCGACCAGCTCTATCAGGCACGGATGCCGCAGGTCACGGTATACCGGCAGCGTCGCCTTGAGCCGGGCTATGGCGGCCTCGGGCGCGTCCACGCCGCGCACGGTCGGCGCGCCCGCGAACTTCACGAAATAGCGCCGTCCGTCCTTTTGCGTGCCAAAGCAGATATTGCCCGAGTCCTGATCGTCGAACACCTTGAACACCCGGCCGTAGTCGGCCATAAACCCAAAGTCGAATTCGCGCTTGAGCCTGAACGGTATGCCGTCAATGCGCTGGATATAGTACCCCTGCGCATGCCATGCCGGCACCACGTTGCGCATGCCGTCGTACCAGTTGAGCACCTCGCGCGCCTGGTTCAGCATCACATCTATCTCGGTCTGCCCATATGGCACCGCCCAGTACACCGACGAGAGCGTGTTGCTCGATATGTACAGCGCCAGCAGCTTCCAGAACTCCAGCGGTACATCGCCGTCAAAGTAACCGTCCACCATGCCCGTCGCAAACAGCGGCGACTTCTGCGCGCACCACACTATGCGATTGAACTCCTCCCACGGGTCGCCGAAGTCGCAGCGGTCAAAGTCGATCACGCACAGCCGGCCCGCGCGGTCGATCATCATGTTGCCTATGTGGTAGTCGCCGTGCTGGAACGTCTGCGGCCGCCCGGCCAGCAGATGGCGGTTGGCCTCTATGTAGTCTATGAACGCCTGACCGCCCTCACACTTTATCGGGCATTGGAGGTACAGGTTTATCTTTTTATCGATCTTGCGGTTAAAGCGCTCCGCCCAGTCCTGCTGTGATGCGGGGGCCGGTATCGAATGTATCCGGCGCAGTATGCGCCCCGCGTCCAGTCCGTAGGCGTACTGCTGCGCGTCGGGCAGTTCGGGCAGCACGCAGCTGGCGTCGTCGCCGTCTATCCACGTCTGGAGTATGTTCACGCCGGCCTCATCCGTCCAGATGTCCACCGGCATGCACATCGGTATGCCCAGCGCCGCAACGCGCTGCTGCATTCGGAACATGTCCGCGCGGCTCGCACTGTGCTCGGGCGGCGTGACGCGCAGCAGATACTGCGCGCCGTCCCGCGCCGCAACGCGGTACTTACGGTCGCACGACCAGCCCCTGTCTATCGGTTCCACTATCGTGATGTCCAGCTTTGGCATGTTCCCCTCCTGTGCTCGATATGTTGGCCGGCGCGGATCACGCAGCGGTCGGCTTTGCCCATTAAGCCCCGGCGCACGCACCCGCGACTTTGCCCGCCCGCCCGCGGTCACGCCATGCGCCATGCACTGCGCGGCGCGCATTGCCTTGAAATCAGCATAACATCCGGCCCGATGTCCTGTCAAGCCGGTCGCGCGCTCAGCCCCAAAACATTCCAGCACCGGTTTATAACCGCGCCAGTTTGTGATATAATATCCCCAGCACGGCGCATGCGCTCCTGCGCGCTGCGCTGAACAATCTGTCCTGGGAGGTCTTTTACATGAACGAAATTCTCACCCGCGATAAATTGCCCGAAAACTACAAATGGGATATGACGGCGCTCTACGCCGACGATGCCGCCTGGGAACAGGAGCGCGCCGCCGTGGCCGCCGAACTGGACACGCTGGGCGCGCTGGCCGGCGAACTGGGGCAGCCCGAACGGCTGCTCACGGCGCTGGATCACATGTTCCAGCTGGGCTGCCGGTTGGATAGGCTGATAACCTACGCCTGCTGCCGCCGCGACGAGGACAACTCCAATCCCACCTATCAGCGCCTCAGCGACATGGCGATGCACCTGTACCAGCAGTTCATAGAGGCCACCGCGTTCATAGAGCCCGAGCTGCTGTCGCTGCCCGAGGACTACCTGCGCAGCGCCATGGCGCGCACCGAGTTCGCCGACTACCGCGTCTACCTCAAGGGCGTACTGCGCCAGCGCCCGCACACGCTCAGCCGTGAAATGGAAGCGCTGATGGCCTCGACCGCCGAGCTGCGCCGCGCCCCTGACAACATCTACTCGATGATGACCGACGCCGACATGACCTTCCCCACGATAAAGGACGCGCAGGGCAACGACGTAGAGATAACCCACGGCAATTTCATACCGCTGCTGGAGAGCGCCGACCGCGAAGTGCGCCGCAATGCCTGGGATGGGCTGATGCTGACGCTGGCCAAGTGGGGCAACACTATCGCCACGACCTACTCCTCCAGCGTCAAAGCCGACATATTCGAGGCCCGCGCGCGCAAATACCCCAACACGCTCGAGGCATCGCTGTACGGCAACGAGATACCCCGCTCGGTCTGCGACAACCTGATAAGCGAGATCCATGGCCGGCTGGATGCGATGGGCCGTTACATAAAGCTGCGCGGCCGGCTGCTGGGCCTGGACACCGTGCGCCCGTATGACATGTACACGCCCATCGTCGGCGACGTCGATATGGGCCTGGACTACGAGCACGCATACGACGAGGTCGTAAAGTCGCTCGCGCCGCTGGGCGAGGAGTACGTCTCGCAACTGCGCGCGGCCCGCTCCGAGCGCTGGATAGACGTCTACGAAAACCGCGGCAAGACCAGCGGCGCATACTCCACCGGCGCTTTCGGCGCGCACCCCTACGTGCTGCTCAACTACCAGCCCACGCTCGACAGCCGCATGACGATAGCCCACGAGATGGGCCACGCGATGCACAGCTGGTACTCGCAGCGCACTCAGCCCTACCCCACCGCCGACTACTCGCTGTTCGTGGCCGAGGTCGCGTCGACCTGCAACGAGATGCTGGTCATGCGCGATCTGCTGCGCACTGTGACCGACAAGCGCCAGCGCGCGTTCCTGCTCAACCACCTGCTGGAGCAGTTCCGCACGACGATGTTCCGCCAGACCCAGTTCGCCGAGTTCGAGATGAAGGCCCACGCTCAGGCCGAAGCCGGCGAGCCGCTCACCAGCGAGAGCCTGTGCGCGCTCTACGATAGCCTGATCGCGCAGTACTACCCCGGCATGGAGCGCGGCGACACCGTAAAATACGAGTGGATGCGCATACCGCACTTCTATCGCGCGTACTACGTATACCAGTACGCGACCGGGTTTGCGGCAGCGGTCGCGCTCAGCGGCAAGATACTCGCCGACGGCCCCGAGAACTACCTGCGCTTTTTGTCGCTGGGCTCCAGCCTGCCGCCGATAGAGGAGCTCAAGATCGCCGGCGTCGACATGTCCACGCCCGAACCCGTGCATCAGGCGCTGGATTTCTTTGAGCAGGTGCTTGCGGAGTTTGAGTCGCTTATGGTATAATATCGAAGAAATCCCACAAGCGCTATTTGATTTACGGAGGAATCGGCTTTATGAAGGGCTATGATCGTGAGGATGCCGCGCGCGCTATCGCGGCACGCATCAACGCCCGCGCTTACAGCGACCTGGGCATACCGCTGGACGCGCTGGTGCGCCAGGCCATTGACGCGGATCTCGAGTACATGAAGTCGGCCGGCGTGCTGACCGAGGACGGCACGATGGGCGACGCCTACTACGATGACGATGACGCATTCGAGTTCCTGCTGGACCGCATCTGCGCCGAGCGCGGCATCAGCGGCGAGCGCGAGCTGCGCATAGCCAGCTTCCTGGACGACTATATGGACGCGCAACAGGCGTACATGGATCAGCACGGCCTGCTGGGCTGGGATTGACTCCGCGCGCCCGGTTCCCCACACCATAACCGCGGCATCCGGCTCTGCGCCCGCCGCCCGCACTTACAAGGAGGCAAATCATCAGATGAAGATCAGTTTTTCGACACTCGGCTGCCCGCGCTGGAGCTGGAACGACATAATAACCACCGCCGCCGACCTCAAGTACGACGGCATAGAGGTGCGCGGCGTCGGCAAGGACATATCCGCGCCTTCGATACCGCAGTTCGGGCCGGAGCTGCTGCCCGCCACCAAGGCTCAACTGGCTAAGCTGGGCCTGAGCATAAGCTGCCTGACCAGCGACATCTGCCTGCACGTGCGCGAGCGCGAGGACGAGATACTGCGCGAAGTCGAGGCGTACATATCGCTGGCCCAGCGCATGGGCGTGCCGTATGTGCGCATAATGGGCTGCGCCAGCGTCGCCCAGCCCACCGGTCAGATAGACGCGGGCTATGTCAAAGACCTGGCTCAGCGCTGCGGCGCAATGGCCCAGGAAAAGGGCGTCACACTGCTGATTGAGACCAACGGTGTCTGGGCATGCAGCGAAAAGCTGCGCGCGCTGCTGGACGCGATCGACTCGCCCAACGTCGCCGCGCTGTGGGACGTAAACCATCCGTTCCGCTACTACGGCGAGAGCGCCCAGACCACCTGGGACAACCTGGGCAAGTACGTGCGCCATATGCACATGAAGGACTCCATCATGCAGGACGGCCGCGCACGGTATGCGATAATGGGCTACGGCGACCTGCCGATTGAGCAGATAATCGGCGTCACGACCGCCGGCGGCTACGACGGCTTCTACTCGCTGGAATGGCTCAAGCGCTGGGACGTTACGCTCGAGGAACCCGGCATAGTGTTCGCGCACTACGTCAGCTACATGCGTTCGTTCGCGTAAGCTCAATAGATGATACGACCGCCCGCGCACAGCCTTGTGGCTCGTGCGCGGGTGGCTTGTTTGTTATTTGCCGGCATCTACGCAGATATGCGTCGGGCCGCCTGAACCACGCGCCGGCGTCCAGCGTCCGGGCGACTGCGGCGGCTCGCCATGCACAACACAGTTCACACATCGATCACCGCCGAACGTCTCTCTACTGTCGGCGGCACAACTTGCGCTCGATGAACACAGTTCGCACAGCGATTCCCGTCGAACGTCTCCCTAATGTAAACGGCGCAACTTGCGCTCGTGCAACACTGTTCACACATCGATCTCCGCCGAATGTCTCTCTACTGTCGGCGGCACAACTTGCGCTCGATGAACGCAGTTCACACATTGATCCCTGCCGAACGCCCCTCTACTGTCGGCGGCACAACTTGCGCTCGTGCAACACAGTTCACACATCGATCTCCGCCGAATGCCTCTCTAATGTCGGCGGCACAACTTGCGCTCACACACCAATCAGCAGTGAATCCCGCCGCAGCATGCCCGCCAGCGCACCCGATAAGCACAGCACCACTCGCAGCACGCCCGACCGGTAAAAAGCACCGCGCACACTTCTGCCGAACCCAAAAACAGACCGGCCGCTCGCGCAAGCCCAAATAGGCTCACGCGAGCGGCCGGTCACACAGCGACGGCTCACCGCGCCTTGCGGCGGCGCAGGTAGTCGTCGCGCAGTATCGCGTACAGCGACACGTCCACGTACCGGCCCTTGTTGTACAGCCGGCCGCGCACACAGCCCTCATAGAGCATGCCGCACTTGACCATCACCCGGCCCGACGCCGGGTTGTCCACCTCATGCTGGGCCTCTATGCGGTGCAGGCCCAGGTCCATGAAGCCCTCCTCCAGCACCGCCTCCAGCGCCTCGCTCATAAGGCCCTTGTTCCATTGCGCGCGCGCCAGCGAATAGCCCACCTCGGCCGAGTTGTGGTCGCGATTTATCCACATGAAGCCTATCGTGCCTATCAGCCGTCCGGTCTGCTTGAGCTCTATGCCCCAGCTGGCCGGCTGATCCTGGCGGTACTGCCGCAGCGCGTACCGCAGATATCCGCGCGTCTCGCTTACCGACGTGTGCGCATCCCACAGCACGTGGCGCGCCACTTCCGGGTCGCGGCTGTACTCGTACATGTCCTGCGCGTCGCTCATGCGCAGCTTGCGCAGTTTCAGCCGCTCTGTCTCCAGCTCGGGCAGCTCGTGAAAGAATCCCTCGGTCATGCCGCGCCTCCAGGTCGTGCCGGCGCGCACCGCGCCGCCAAATCTCAGTTTCCTTATCATAATACCATGTCAACCGCGCCGCTGACGGCCGGCCTCCCACTGGCTCACTTCACGCCGTAACGCGCCAGGTAGTCCTCCATACGCGCGCGCATGGCGTCGTCTATCACCACTTTGCCATCCACCGGGTGATTGTGCAACAGCTCTATTATCTCCCGGGTAGTCACCAGCGCATACGTGGGTATGCCGAATTCCTGCTCGACCTCCTGCACCGCCGACAGATCGCCCTGACCGCGCTCCATGCGGTCGACCGATATCACCAGCGCGTCGATCTTCACGTCCGCCGCAGCCTTCAAAAGCGGCACAGTCTCGCGCACCGACGTGCCCGCCGTTATCACGTCCTCGATTATTATAACGTGGTCGCCGTCCTGCGGCTGCATGCCCACTATCACGCCGCCTTCGCCATGGTCCTTGGCCTCCTTGCGGTTGAACGCGTAGCCCATGTCCACGCCGTGGTTCAGGTACAGCGCCGACGCGCACGCCACTGACAGCGGTATGCCCTTGTACGCCGGCCCAAACAGCAGCGTCGCGCCTTCAAGGTGGTTGTCCACTATGCACCGCGCGTAGTGCTCGCCCAACTGCGCCAACTGCGCGCCGGTGCGGTACTTGCCGGTATTAACGAAATAGGGCGTCTTGCGGCCCGACTTGGCGGTGAAGTCCCCAAACGTCAGCACGCCGCTGCGCACCATGAACTTTATGAACTCAAGCTTTGCATCCATCGCGCATACCTCCGAAAATATCATATGCGTCACGCCGCGGCTCCCCGGCCCGGCATTCCGCCATATATATTAGCATACGTCGGTAAAAATTACTACCTCGCCAGCCGCTTTATCCAGCGATACCTGTTGCAGACGATGACCGCCGTGCCGCACTTGAGCACCTGGTCGCACTTGAGAATCGCAAACACCACCACCGGCGACAGCTCCCACACAAACGCCCCCAGCGCCGACAGCGGCAACACTATGCACCACATGAATATTATGTCGTTGTACATCTGCACCTTGGGGCTGCCGCCCGAGCGCACTATGCCCGACAGCACCGCCACCTGATAGCTCGTGCCCACGACCGTGACCGCCAGCACCGTCATGAACTGCCGGCTCATCTCGCGGGTCTCGGGGGTCAACTCCTGGTATATGTTCAGTATCGGCTCGCGCACTGCGTAAAGCAACAGACCGGTTATCGCGCCGATCATCAGGAATATCACCTGCAGCGTGCGCGTGTACGACTTGACCAGCTCGCGGTCGTCGCGCCCCACCGCCTTGCCTATCAGTATGCCTGCCGCGCTCGACGCGCCGTAGCACAGCACCGATATGATCTGAAATACCGAGTTGGCCACCGATGACGACGCCACCGCCGACGCCGTGTTGCCGGTGTCCATGTGGCCCAGTATCGCCGCCTGCAGGCCCATCGCCACGCCCCACGACGCCGACGTGAACATCACCGGCAATGCCGCCCGGGCAAAGTCGCGGTTGAGCGCCTTATCGTGCACGCGCAGGTCGCTGGGCCGCAGTTTGAGCACCTGCTCCTTTTTGAGCACGTACCACACGACCACTATAAGCTCCACCACGCGCGCCGTCAGCGTCGCCAGCGCCGCGCCGTATGTGCCCAGCCGCGGCATGCCCAGATGCCCGAATATCAGCCCGTAGTTGAGCGTCACGTTTATCATCAGCGAACACAGCGATATGCCCATGCCCAGCCGCACGTTCTCCACGCTGCGCAGCGCCGACACCAGCACGTTGCTCACGCAGAAGATTATGTACGAATAGGTCATGACACGCAGGTACTTGACGCCCTCCTCGATCTCGGCCGGGTTCTGCAGCAGCAGCTCAAGGCACTGCCGGGGCGCTATCAGCGTCACCAGCATCATCAGTACGCCCGCCACAAAGCACACCCTGAGCGCTATCGCAATCACCTTTTTGATCGCCGCCGTGTCGCGCCGGCCCCAGTACTGCGCCGTCAACACCAGCATGCCCTCGCCCGCGCCGCTGACCACCATCTGCAGCAGGAACTGTATCTGATTGACCTGCGCCACGCCGGCCAGCGCCTCCTGGCTGTAACTGCCCAGCATCACGTTGTCGGCCAGCGATACGCTGGTGACTATCACGTTTTGCAGCGCGATGTAGAACAAGAGCCTGAAAAACCTCCGGTAAAAGTCCCGGTCGCGGGTGAAGAACTGCCGCCGCACCGCCGTTTCCATACGCCATCCCTCCGGTAAATTTAACCTTTTGCGCATACATCGATTTTAGTCCATGCCGCGCCGCTTGTCAACGCGGGCGCAATGTAAAATACTGCGCAGTTCATTCAACATGGCCGATTTTATGATATAATCAAGCTGTATTACGCGTTTGAGCGGAGGTGTGCAGATGATAGTGACTACTACGCCCTCAGTCGAGGGCCGCACGATAACCGAATACGGCGGCATAGTCTTTGGCGAGGTGATAACCGGCGTGAACTTTCTGCGCGATATAGCGGCGTCGCTGCGCGACGTTTTCGGCGGGCGTTCGCGCTCCTACGAGGAGGAGCTCAGCCAGGCGCGCGAGGAAGCTATCGCGGAAATGGCTCAGCGCGCTCAGGACATGGGAGCCGACGCCGTAGTCGGCGTCAAGATGGATTACGAAGTGCTGGGCGCCAACTCCAGCATGCTGATGGTCACGGTGTCGGGCACCGCGGTGCGGCTGGACTGAGGCGCAAGGGGAGGTTAATGCCTATGTATCAGGGCTTTATAAAGGTCGCGGCGGGCACGCCCCGCATACGCGTCGCCGACGTGGACTATAACGCCGGCGTGATTATGGACATGATGAACCGCGCCGCACGGGTGGGCGTAAAGCTGCTGGTGCTGCCCGAGCTGTGCGTGACCGGCTATACCTGCAGCGACCTGTTTTTGCAGGGCACATTGCTGGACGGCGCGCGCCGCGCGCTGGATACGATTGCCGCCGGTACGCGCGCGCTGGACATGATAGCGGTCGTCGGACTGCCGGTGGACGTGTGCGGCAGCGTGTACAACTGCGCCGCGGTGCTCTATCACGGCAGCGTGCTGGCACTGATACCCAAGGCCAACCTGCCCGAATACGGCGAATTTTACGAAAAGCGCCAGTTCACCCCCGCGCCCGCTGAGCGCAGCTATGTGGACTGCGCCGGCGGCCTGGCGCCGTTTGGCAACCGCGTGGTGCTCAGATGCGCCGAACTGCCCGAGTTTGCGTTCGGCGTGGAGATCTGCGAGGATCTGTGGGTACCGGCCACGCCGTCGGTCGGACTGGCCGCCGCCGGCGCCACGATTATTTGCAACCTGTCGGCCTCCAACGAAACCATCGGCAAGGCCGATTACCGCCGCCTGCTGGTCAAGGCCAAGTCGGGTTCACTGGTGGCGGGCTACGTCTACGCCGACGCCGGCGACGGCGAATCCACTACCGACCTAGTGTTCGCCGGCCACAACCTGATAGCCGAAAATGGCGTGCTGCTCGCCGAAAGCCAGCTGTTCAAAAACGACCTGACCATATCCGAAATCGACGTCAGCCGCCTAATGTTCGAGCGCCGGCGCATGCATCTGGGCGCAAACGCGCAGGGTTACTCCACGATCACGTTCAGCATGCGCCCTCAGACCACGCTGCTGACCCGCCCGATACCCGCGCAGCCGTTCGTGCCGGGCGGCGAGGACGCGCTGGCCGAGCGCTGCGAGGCGATACTGAGCATGCAGGCCGCAGGCCTTGCAAAGCGCATCGAACACGCCCACGCACGTACCGCGGTCGTGGGCATATCGGGCGGACTGGATTCGAGCCTGGCGCTGATAGTGGCGGCGCGCGCTATGGACGTGCTGGGCCGGCCGCGCAGCGACGTGATAGCGATAACCATGCCGTGCTTTGGCACGACGGCGCGCACCAAGTCCAACGCCGAGCGGTTGACCGAGCTGATAGGCGCACAGCTTCAACGCATAGACATAACCGAGTCAGTGCGCCGGCACTTCAAGGACATAGGCCAGAGCGAGACCCAGTTGGACGTGACATACGAAAACTCGCAGGCCCGCGAGCGCACCCAGGTGCTGATGGACGTGGCCAACCGCACCGGCGGACTGGTCGTGGGCACGGGCGATCTGAGCGAGCTGGCGCTGGGCTGGGCCACGTACAACGGCGATCACATGTCGATGTACGGCGTCAACGCGTCGGTGCCCAAGACGCTGATACGCCATATCGTGCGCCACGTGGCCGAGAGCGCCGGCGAGGGCGAACTGCGCGCCACGCTGCTGGACATACTCGCCACCCCGGTCAGCCCCGAACTGCTGCCCGCGCGCGACGGCGAGATAGCTCAGGTCACCGAGGACCTGGTCGGCCCGTATGAGCTGCACGACTTTTTCCTGTACTACGCGCTGCGCTGGGGCTACTCGCCCAAGAAGGTGTTCCGCGTGGCGCAGTACGCGCTGGGCGACCGCTACGACCGCGCCACGATACTCAAGTGGCTGCGCACGTTCTACCGCCGGTTCTTCCAGCAGCAGTTCAAGCGCTCGTGCCTGCCCGACGGCCCCAAGATAGGTTCGGTCGCGCTGTCGCCGCGCGGCGACCTGCGCATGCCGTCCGACGCATGCGCCGACGCCTGGTTGCGCGAGCTGGAGCGCGTCGAGTGACGTGCGGCTAAATGCCGGACGATCCGGTAAATATGCAAATGGCATGCGGCCTGCAAGGAATTGCAGGCCGCAGACCGTTGACAAACCTCAGTCAACGGTCACTTTTTTGAAAAGAACCGAAAAAACCAAAAGGAAAAGGCAGCCCTCACGTCGAATATAAATACATCAACACAACCAGAAAGAAACCAGGCGGTGAAGGGA
>DVNK01000002.1 GCA_018714445.1 Candidatus Fimadaptatus faecigallinarum
TGTCCATGAAGCGGTCAAAGGTGAGGACGGAAGCCGGGAACAGGAGGTAGAAATCTTCTACCGCTTTATCGGCAAAATCGAATGACACATCTTGAGATACCCAACAATATCTTTAACTAAGGGAAACGGGCGAGGCGCTGCCGGATATATCGGCGTTGCCGGAACTGGCGTGCGCATTGCGCTGCTCGGTGGACGCGCTGCTGTCGGGCGGCACGGGATGCGGCGGCTTCCGGCGCCATGTTACCGTAGCTCAGATGCGAGAAGCGCTCAGCGCACTGGGGCGCATAGGTGAGCTGCTGGGACGGGATCACTTCGTGTACGACTGCATTATACGCGCGCTTAACGAGCGCATGAACACTACGATAGAGGCATCGTTTTCGAATGCGCACATATATGAGGCGTTTGTGGGCGAATTTCTGCTGGGGTGCGTGCGTGCCGGGGACTATGTCGATCCGCGCGATGTACAGGCGCATATGCAGCCCGGCAAGCCGCGCGACTACATATTAAACGCATTGCGCGAGGCGGGCATACGCTGACGTGTTGAGCGAGTCATGCGCAGAAAGGTATATGCATGAAATTCATTATAGAGGACGACAGGATAGGTCTTGTGCAGTACACCCACGCCGACGACCGGGATATGTATGAGTGCTGGCAGGACGAGGTAACGCAGCGTGGCTACAACGGCGCATACTACGATACGTTCGAACAGTACGCGGCAACCGACATAGCGCGGTTCCGGTTCTGGGTCACGGCTGTGGATAAAGCAAGCGGCGAGCGCGTAGGCTCGTTGCGGTTGGGATTGGACGATGAATGGCCCGATCTGGCGATATGGATATATCCGGGATATCGGCACATGGGCTACGGACGTGCGGCGTATGCGCTGGCGCTTGAGTACCTGTTTGAGCGAGCAGGGCTCAAACAGGTGTCGGCGGGCTGCTACGAGGACAACGAATTCAGCCGGCGCATACTGCGGGCGCTGGGATTTGAGCGCTATCCGGCGGGCGATGAGGTCGAGCCGAACTACCTGACCGGCGCGCCCACAGTGCAGCAGGAATACCGGTTGCATCGCGCGGACTTCAACGCTTGAACGCGTAGGGCATGCAGGCGGCCTCAGCTGGATCAATTTGCCGCAGCAGAAATTCCGCATGTAAACGCATGCGGCGCACACAGCAGGACGCCGGGGCGGCAAGGCCCCGGCGTCTGTTTTGTGCGTGCGGTCATGGTTGACGGTTCATGCCGGTCGCATCGATCATAGCGCATAGCCGAATTCGAACTCGTGCTTTATGGGTATGTCGTCGCAACCGGTCAGCGGTATCGAGGGTTTGAGCTTGCGTGATTCGGCTATCGCGCCTATGCGCACGGCATCAAGTTCGAAGCCGAAGCGCTGATAGAAGCGGATCGCGTGCAGGTTGTCATTGGTCGTTATCAGCCACACGCGCACACAGCCGGCAGCGCGCGCGACATCGATTACCGCGTTTATAAGAGCTGTGCCGACGCCCGTATTTTCGACCATGCTCTGGAGCACCAGCAGTTCGCATTGACCTTGCGCGATTTCGTAAAGCGCGTAGCCCACGAGCGTGTCGCCATCCATTGCCATAAAACCGTTTGCGTTGGATGTGTCGTGGGCCGCTCCCCGGCTGACTATTATAGGTCCAGCCCATTCGGAGGCTATCAGCGCGTTTATCGCCGGGCGCTGTGCCGGGGCTATGGGTGAAATTGTGAACATGGATAACTTTCCTCCCTAAACTTAATCAGGCGTTTAGGATTATGTCTGCAATGGCGTCGATGCTGTCTACGACCCAGGTTGCGCCCGCGTCCGCAAGTGCCTGGCGGTCAAACGACGTCGTTATTGCGATGGAGCGCGCGCCCGCCGCGCATGCCGCCTGTATGCCGGATATCGCGTCCTCTACGACTATGCAGTCGCGCGCGTCCAGGCCCAGCCCCTGTGCGGCGCGCAGGTATATGTCGGGGAAGGGCTTTTTGCGGGTCACGTCATTGCCGGCCAGCACTATGCCGAACATGTCAAACGGTATGCCGGCCACACGCAAGTTGGCCCGCACCTTGATGAGGTCGGCCGACGACGCCAGCGCCATGGGCACGCCGGCGGCGTGCAACCGCTCAAGCGTGGGACGAGTGCCCGGGTAGACCGTGAGCGCCTCGTCGACGCGTTCGCAGTACAGCCCGTATACCAGGTCTTTCATTTCAAGCCGGTATTGCTGGCCGTACTTTTCGGCCACACCGCCTATAAACCGATCCTCGCCCATGCCGGTAAAGGGCTTGAAGTCCTCATATTGCGCGGGTATGCCCAGGCGGCGCAATCCCTCAACTGCGGCCGCGGTTATGACCGGTTCGGAATCGACAAGCACGCCGTCCATATCGAATAGAACGCCCGTTTGCGCCATTAAAATCATCCTTTCGCAAAAGCCTTGCGTCAATATGATACTTAATCAAGGTTAATTCTGAAAGCGGCGCGCATAAATAGCTGCGCCGTTTCGAGTAAAGGCCGGCCGGCATGACCGTTGTGCGCGCTCTGGGGATGGCATTAACTGGACCAATGCATATGGGTTTTAAATGCAACGCAGTGCGATGCAAGTTCTTTGGAATACATGTGCAAACCGGATCGTTTGCCGTATGCGCGCGCGATTGCCGGGGCATAATGGCATATATGGCGGGAGCTGTAAGCTCCCCACATGCCGCGATAAGCGGCGCTGGGAGGCGAACCGATGAAGGCGTATCAAGGGCAATACCCGCGCGGGCGTGAGACGCTTGCGGACGACGCGTTGTGCCGGCACATAAGCGAGATGGCCACCGTCTGGCACGCGCAGGAGCGCGCGGCGTTGGGCGACGGCCGCGCGACGCTGAAGCGATTGCACGCGTTGCGCACTGCGATGGCGCAGTTCGATGGCGCGGGCGAATGCGCACTGCGCTGTGCGGCGCAGCACATCTCGCAGGTAATGGCGGCGCTAAAGGGCTGTGCGTTTGCGGGGCGGTTGCCCGCGGTGGGCCGTGAGGCGCGCGTGCGACTGTTGGCGCGGGAGCTTTGCGCGCATTCGGAGTTAAAGTTGAGCGCACGGCGGCTGTTGAGCGCGCTGGAGACTTTCGAAAGCGTTGAACCCATGGAAGCCGAGGAGATATGGGCGCTCAACGCCGCATTCAAACTGGAACTGGGCGATGAATATGCCGCGGTATGTGCGTTAGTCGTAGAGGCTGAACGCGCACGGTTGAATGCCGAGGTATGGGCTGATCGCATTGCCGGCGGAGCGCGCGTGGATGCGTTGGGCGAGCGAGCGCGTTCGGATGCGTTCTATGAGCGGCTGGCGCGGCTGCTGAGTCAGCGTGAACTCACGCAGGCGCTGGATGCGCTGCGCCGCCAGGCTGCGCATGCCGGTGTGGAATTGGACGAGGCTGCGCGCCGCGCTCAGTCCGACGAGGCTCAGCGCGCGCTGCTGCTGCGCAACGCGGCCGAAACGCTGCACATGCTCGAGCGCATAGACTGGCGTGAGTTGTCGTGCGCGCTGGGCAGCGTGCACCTGTGGCTGATGCGCGACCCGGCAGGGGTATATCCGCGCATGGACTTCGAGTCCCGTCAGCTGTACATAAGCGCGGTCTCTGAGATAGCGCGCCTTGCGGGCATATCGCAGGATGCGGTTGCGCGCGCGTGCGTTGTCAATGCCAGCGAAGCGCAGGGGCTGGCGCGCCATGTGGGCTATCACCTGGTGGATGAGCGCGGCCGGGCGCGGTTTATCGAGACATTGGGCGCGGATTCGCCGGCCGTCAGGTTGCGCGCATGGCTGCGACGGCGCGGCAAGTACGTGTATATGTATTCTATAATTGCGCTGGCGTTGGGCGCATTGGTGGGGCTGTGCGCGTTGGGTCTGCCGGCGTGGCTGGCGATACCGGGGGCGGCATCGGCGCTGACACTGGCGCAGTTGGTCGTAAACCGGTTGGCAAACCTGCTAAAGCCGCGAATGCTGCCGCGCATAGACCTGCCGGGCAACGTGCCCGAGGATCTGCGCACGCTGGTGGTGATACCGGCGCTGCTCAGCAGTGCGGAACGCGCATGCGAACTGGTGCATCAGCTCGAGGCGATGGCGGCGCTTGAATCGGACGGCCTGGACTTTTTGTTGCTGGGCGATTACGCCGACTCTGCGCGCGCGCGCGAACCCGACGATGCGATGATAAGCGACGCCGCGCGCATTGAAACCGAACGCGCCAATGCGCGTGCGGGCAAGCAGCGGTTCTACTACCTGCAGCGCGAACGCGAGTTCAATGACCGTCATGACCGATTCATGGGCCACGAGCGCAAACGCGGCGCATTGATGGCGCTCAACCGGCTGCTGCTGGGCGGCGAGAGCGCGTTTACAGGCGATGTGCCGCGCGAGCTCGCAGGCCGATATACGTTTGTAATAACGCTGGATGCCGATACGCGCGTGCCGCCGGGTGCGCTAAAGCGGTTGATTGGCGCGCTGGCCCATCCGCTGAACAGGTTCACGCTCGAAGGCGGGCGGGCGCATGGGTACTCGGTGTTGCAGCCGCGCATGGAGCTGAGCTTGGGTGCAGTCGTGAACCGGTTTGTGCGCGTGATGGCGGGCGAGGGCGGGTTCGACGCATACCAGAGCGGCGTGAGCGAGGCGTACTGGGACGTATCGGGCACGGCGGCGTACGCGGGCAAGGGCATATACGATTTGCGCGCGTTTGATCTGCGACTGCGCGGCGTATTGCCCGACAATGCGATACTCAGCCACGACCTGATAGAGGGCATTATCGCAGGCGCGGGCTATGCGAGCGACGTGCCGCTGTACGACGGATTCCCGGCGACGCTTGGCAGCTATCTAAAGCGCCTGCACCGCTGGACGCGCGGAGACTGGCAGTTGATACGCTATCTGGGGCGCGAGGTGCCCACGGAGCTGGGCCCGGCGCATAACGCGTTGGGCATGTTCGATCGTTGGAAGATATTTGCCAACCTGTTCAGATCGCTGTGCGCGCCGCTGGGCCTGATTACGGCGCTGCTTTCGCTGTATATGGGCAGCTGGCCGGGGCTGGCTCTGGCGCTTGCGCCATATGTCTTGCCATTTGTGCTGGGCAGCTGGAACCATGAGGCGCTGGAGCGCATGGCGTTCAGAATTGCAATATGGCCCATGGAGGCGGCATGCCAGCTTGATGCGATAGCGCGCACGCTGTACCGCGTGTATTCGAGTGGACGCAACATGCTGGAATGGGTGACGTCGGCCGACGCGGAGGCGCAGCGCGCACAGGGCGGCATGCGCATGTGCGTGCTGGGTGCGGCGCTGTGCGTACCGGGCTTGTTTGTGAGCGGCACCTGGGTGTGCGCGGCGGTGCTGGGTGCGGCGTTTGCGGCTTGCCCGTGGTGGACGCGCTGGCTGGAGCAGCGGTATACGCAGCCGGAGCTGAGTGCGGGCGATTCGCGCTACCTGAGCGAATTGGCGCGCGACACGTGGCGGTACTTTGAGCAACACGTATCCGAAAACGGACTGCCGCCCGACAATGTGCAGCTGGAACCGCCGGTCGGCGCGAGCATGCGTACCTCGCCGACCGATACGGGCATGTACATGGCTTCGTGCGTAGCGGCGTGCGAACTGGGACTGATAGGCGAACGCGAGCTGCTGGCGCGGCTGGCGCGCACGCTGCGCAGTCTGGAAAAGATGGATAAATGGCGCGGCCATATGTACAATTGGGTCGACATACAGACGCTTGAGCCGTTGAGCCCGCGCTATGTATCGACTGTGGACAGCGGCAACTTGTTGGGCTGTCTGTATCTCTGCCGCGCGGCGATGGATGGCATCATAGAGCGCAACGGCGGTTGGGGCCGCGTGTTGCGCGAGGGCGCGGGTGTGGAAAAGGCGCGCGCCGACAGACGTATCGGCGCTCACAGCGCAGCGGCCATCGCATTTGATAAAAGCAAGGATGGAAATATAGCCGGCAGCGGCTCAGCGGGCCTGAGCTTTAAGGCCCAGACCGATGAGCACTCAGCGCTGGCCGATGAGCAAACCCGTGTAAAGCTCACGCTGCACAGCGCGGATGCGCTCGCGCAGGGCGCATCGGACGAAGATGACGAAGCCGACTGCGCGTTGGAAACCGGCGAGGCATATGCGCCGGCGCCCGCTGCCGTATCCGCGTTGGACGTCCATGGCCCGGACAGCATGTCGGGCGGCGCATATGCAAGCGCTGCTGGAGTGGTGACCGACGATTCATATCTGAACATGGCAGGCGAACTGGTCAACGGCGCATATGCGACGATGGCGGGCGGCTCTGCACATGCGGTAAGCAGCGATGCTCAATCCGACGTGCCAGGCGATACCGGCAAGTACGAGGCTGAGGCATCGGATGCGGCAGCAGGTGCGCAGGCCGGATATGCTGAGGTGATATTGGAAAAAGACGCAAATGTGGATGTAAACAGTGCGCCCGGCCAACCGCGCTCTGAGAATATGGCGCGGCACAGTGCCGACGAACCGGCTGCACCCGACCTGGAACTGCTGCGGCAAGCGCGGCTGTTGCGCGCGCGCATATGTGCGCTTATCGATGGTATGGATTTCAAGGTGCTCTACGATGCGCGCCGCGACCTTTTCCATATTGGCATAAACGCCGAACAGGGCGAGCTGAGCCGTTCGTATTACGATCTGCTGGGCAGCGAGGCCCGGTTGGCCAGCTTTGCCGCAATGATGAAGGGCGATGTGCCGCCACGGCACTTTGCGGCGCTGGGCCGCGCGTGTGTGCGCGCCGGGGGCGATGCTGCGCTGGTCAGCTGGAGCGGCACCATGTTTGAATACTTCATGCCGCACCTGCTTATGGCGGCGCCACGCGGTTCACTGCTGGCGCAGACGCTGTATGCGGTGCTGGGCGAGCAGATGCGCTACGCCGACGATTTGCCGTGGGGCGTGTCGGAGTCGGGCTATTACGGTTTTGATGAGCAGCTCAACTATCAGTACAAGGCGTTTGGACTGCCGACGCTGGCGTTGTCGGGTGGCGATGCAGGCGCGATAGCGCCGTATGCTGCCGAGATGACCGCGCAGTTTGCCCCTGCCGCCGCCGTGCGCAACCTGCGTCGGATGCAGCAACTGGGGCTGCGCGGCGACGAGGGCTTTTTCGAGGCGTTGGATCGCGAACCCGGCCGGCTGCCTGAAGGCGCGCGCTACCGCATAGTAAAGAGCTACATGGCCCACCACAAGGGCATGGCGCTGCTGGGCATGACCAATGCGCTGTCCGGCGGTGTGCTCGTGCGCATGTTCATGGGACTGCCTGAGGCGCGGGCGCTGGCGCTGCTGCTCGAGGAGCGGCGGACTGACGATGCGCTGCCTATGCCGCCGCAGCCCGGTGAAGCGCGGTACGTGCGCGGTGCGAACTGGCTGCGGCGCGCGCGGCGGGGGTTGCCGCCCGAGGTGTTGTTGATGAGTGGCCCTGACGCGCAGGCGCTGGTCACGGCCGATGGCCGCGGCTACCTGCGGCAGCAGGGGCGAGCGATCAACCGCTGGCGGGGCGATGTATTTAACGGCGACTATGGCTTCCATGTGTATGCGCGCATCGACGGCGATTTGATAGAATTGACACGAGGACAGGCGCGGTTTGAGCCGGGCGCCGCCAGCTGGACGTTGCATGCGGGCGCGCTGAACCTGACGCTTGAGATGTGCATATCGCCCAGCGACGGCGCGCTGCTTGAACATGTGACTGTGGAAAACGGGTCAGGTGAGCCGCAGGAGATCGAATTGACCGGCTGCTTTGAGCTGGCGCTGCTGGGTCAGGCCGACGACGAGGCGCATCCGGGCTTCCACGGGCTGTTCGTGCAGACCGAGAGTCCCATGCCCGGCGCGCTGCTGTTCAAGCGCCGGGCGCGCGATGCGCATTCGCCGCAGCCATTGGCCCTTAGTATGATGGTTGCGCCCGAGGATGCGGTGCTTTCATGCGACAGCAGCCGGCGCGCGTTTTTAGGCCGGGAGTACTGTGCCGCCGCGCGCGAGTTGAATCGGCCGCTCAGCGGCAGCGTGGGGCGTGTGCTGGATCCATGTTCGGCGCTGCGGGCGCGGTTTGCCGTGCCGGGACACTCGCGGCGGTGTGCGTTGCTGGCAGTGCGCGCGCTGAGCGATGCCGCTCAGGCTACCGATGTGCTTGAGCGATACTCGAGCAGCGACGCGTTTGAGCGTGCCGTGGAGCTGAGCCGGCTGCGGGCGCGCGCCCAGCTGGAGTACCTGGGCATGAACCCGGGCGAGTTTAACTGGACCATGGATATGGCAGCCCGGCTGGCGTTTGCCGATCTGCCGCGGCATGTCGGGGCAAAGCCTGTGTTGGATGTGCGCGGACTGTGGCGCTGGGGCATATCGGGCGACCGGCCGCTGGCAGTGCTGCGCGTGACCAATAGCACGCTGGACATGGCGCGGCGTGCGCTCAGATGTTTCCAGGCGCTGCATGCGCTGGGCATGGAGTGCGACCTGGTGCTGATCTGCGAACTGAGCGACGGCTACCAGCGCGGCGGACTGGACGACTTGAAGGCGCTGGCACAGCTGCATGGCGGCGCATATGTACTTGAAGGCGCGGAGCTCAGCGATGACGAGCGCGCATTGCTGCGGGAGGTGGCCGCGGCATATATAGACGATGCCGATGACGCCATGCGCCTGCGGCAACCGACGCTGGATTGCGCAGATGCCGGCGTATGGCCCGAACCGGCGCATGGGTATACGCAATACGCTGCACCCGATTGCGCGTTGGCGCTGTCCAATGGCTGGGGCGGGTTTGATGCGCAAGGCGGATATGTAATCGACATAGGCTCGCCTGCGACGCCCGCGCCCTGGGTTAATATGCTGGCCGGGCCGGAGTTTGGCATGATAGTTGCCGAAAACGGCGGCGGCTTTGTCTGGCATGGCAGCAGTCGCGAAGGGCGACTGACGCGCTGGCGCGGCGATCCGCTGCGGCCGGGCTGCGAGCAGATACTGTACCTGCGCGACGAGCGCACGGGCGAGTTCAATTCGCTCACGCCTGAGCCTTGCGGCGCGTTGCCGATGCGCGTGCGGCATGCGCCGGGTGAGACCCGGTTTTATGGACGAGCGCTGGATGTGGATTATGAACTGGCGCTGCGCTGTGACGCTGAGCTGAATGCTATGTACATGCGGGTAAAACTGACCAACTCAGGCGCCGTGCGGCGGCAATTGTCGTTGACGGGACTGGTGGACTGGGTGATGGGCGAGCGCACTTCGCGGCTTACGCGTGCGTTTACGCGCGGGGACTGTGCGCTGTGCGTGGGCGATATGCCGGGCGTGGGCTATGCGGCGTTTGTGGATGTGGATGAAGCGCCTGAAGTATGCGTAAACATGCTGGAGTTTATCGGAGTGTGCGGCGACAAGGCCCGGCCGGAAGCCATGCTCAGGCCGCTGCTGCGCGCACAGACTGCGCCGGGCAGCATATCGCCCTGCGCGGCACTGCGCACCCAGATTTCGCTGGATGCCGGCGACGAGTGCGCGCGCACGCTGGTGTTGGGCTGGGCTGAAAGCGCCGAGGCGGCTTGCGCGCAGCTGGCACGGCTGCGCGCCCAGGGTGTGGATGCGCGGTTTGAAGAAGCGCTGACGCGTGCGCAGAACATTGTGGGACGCATGCGGTTCGATCTGCCCGACGTTGCGCTGGAGCGCATGATAAACGACTGGCTGCCATATCAAACGCAGGTGTCGCGGCTGTGGGCGCGCGCGGGTTATTACCAGCCGGGCGGCGCGTATGGCTTCAGGGACCAATTGCAGGATCTGCTGGCCATAGTCGATACGGATCCCCGGCAGGCGCGGGCACATATACTGCGCTGTGCGGCCCACCAGTTCCGCGCGGGCGATGTACAGCACTGGTGGCATGAGCCGTACCGGGGCGTGCGCACGCGCATAACCGACGATATGCTGTTTTTGCCGTATCTGACCGCGCTGTACGTGGAGCACACCGGCGATGCAGGCATAATGGACGAGACAGCGCCCTATCTCGAGGACGTGGAGATACCAGCCGGCGCGGAGGACATATACTGCGACTGTACGCCGTCGGATGAGCTGGATACGCTGCGCGGCCACTGCCTGCGCGCGATAAGGCGCGCCGACACGCGCGGCGAGCATGGCCTGCCCCTTATGGGCGCGGGCGACTGGAACGACGGAATGAATCGCGTGGGCGCACAGGGCCGCGGCGAGAGCGTCTGGCTGGGCATGTTCATGTGCGAGGTGCTGCGGTGCTTTGCGCCGCTGTCGGGCCATGCGGATGAGCTCATGCGGCGGCGTGACGAACTGATGAGCGCGCTGGAGGCGGCAGGCTGGGATGGCCAGTGGTATCGTCGTGCTTACTACGACGACGGCACGCCGCTGGGCAGCGCGACTGGTGAGGAGTGCCGCATAGATCTGCTGTCGCAGGCGTGGGCGGCGCTGGCGGGACTGGATGCGCGGCGGGTGCAGCTGGCGCTGGACTCGGCCTGGGATATGCTGGTCGATGAAGAGGTGGGCATAGTGCGACTGCTTACGCCGCCGTTTGACGACGGCCATGCCCAGCCCGGATACATAAAGGGTTACCTGCCCGGCATACGCGAAAACGGCGGCCAGTATACGCATGCGGCGGTATGGTTGATGCTGGCGCTGATAAAGACGGGCCAGCGTGCCCGGGCATGGCGCGTGCTGGAGTTGCTGCTGCCGCCCAACCATGCGCGCACTGGCGAGGACGCGGCGCGCTATGCGGTAGAGCCATATGTGCTGGCGGCGGATGTGTACGGCGTGGAGCCGTATGAGGGACGCGGCGGCTGGACCTGGTATACCGGCTCGGCGGCGTGGCTGACGTACGCGATACGCGAGCACATGCTGGGACTGCGTGTGCGCGCAGGGAGATTGAAGTTAGAGCCGCAGGTGCCGGAGGACTGGCGCGAAGTGAGCGTGAGCTATGTATACGGCAGCACGCGTTATGTATTGCATGCGCGGCGGGACTGCATCACGGCCATGCCGGCCGATGAACTGGATGGCGATTGGGTGAAATTGTCTGACGATGGCCGCGTGCATGAGATAGTCGTGCCGCTCAAGTGATGTTCTGGATGCGCATGACGTTGACCGGCTGCAATCTTGCTGCACATGACCGATAATGCGCAAACGATAGTCAGTTAATTGCGGTAGCTTCCGACTGCCCGCCGGCGCGCCTGTGCGCTGGCGGGCACGGTTTATCGCCAAAGTAAACCGCACACCCACGCTTCAAATCGAGCTGAAACAATATTGGCTTATAAACTCCACAAACGCACAGGAAAACCGCAAACGCAATTCACGGTGATGCTGCCGCGTAAATCCCGAAAACCGCATATGAAAATCATGCGATTGCGTGAGCGTATGCCCGGCTGGCAGTCTACGCCCGCCAGCGCAAATTCGACATCCACCCGGTAAGGCAGACCAATATCCCAAAGAAAAGCTGCGGACTGTCATTTCAAACAGTCCGCGGCGTTCATGCCAACCGGCGATTATTCGAGTATATCGTTTTCGTAGAATGGGAAACGGCGGGTCAGCTCGAGTACCTCGGCCTTGACGGCGTCGATAGCGGCGTCGCCTTCATGCGTCAGGCGCGCGATCCAGCTGGCGATCTGGGTCATTTCGGGCTCCTTCATGCCGCGGGTAGTGACGGCGGGCGTGCCCACGCGTATGCCGCTGGTGACGAACGGGCTGAGCGTCTCAAACGGCACGGTATTCTTGTTGACGGTTATGTTGGCGGCATCGAGGCGCTTTTCGAGTTCCTTGCCGGTCACGCCGGTGCCGGTGAGGTTGAGCAGTATCAGGTGGTTATCAGTGCCGCCGGACACCATGCGCAGTCCGGCCGCGGTAAAGCCTTCGGCCAGCGCGCGCGCGTTGAGTATTATCTGATGCTGATATGCCTTGAACTCATCGGTCAGCGCTTCGCCCAGGCAGATAGCCTTAGCTGCGATTATATGCTCGAGCGGGCCGCCCTGCGTGCCGGGGAATATGGCCTTGTCGATGGCCTTGGCGTACTTTTCCTTGCAGAGTATCAGGCCGCCGCGCGGACCGCGCAACGTCTTATGGGTGGTAGTGGTCACTATGTCGGCGTACGGCACCGGCGACGGATGTTCGCCTGCCGCGACCAGGCCCGCGATGTGCGCCATGTCGACCATCAGCAGCGCGCCGCACTCGTCGGCGATCTCGCGGAAACGCTTGAAGTCTATCACGCGGGGATAAGCGCTTGCGCCGGCGACTATCAGCTTGGGCTTGTTTTCCAGCGCCAACCTGCGCAGCTCGTCGTAGTCTATCGTCTCGTCGCCCTCGCGCACGCCGTAGGGCACTATCTTAAAGTACTTGCCCGACATGTTGACCGGGCTGCCGTGAGTCAGGTGACCGCCGTGGCTCAGGTTCATGCCCAGTATCGTGTCGCCTGGATTGAGCAGCGCGAAGTACACGGCCATATTGGCCTGTGCGCCCGAATGGGGCTGGACGTTGGCGTGATCCGCGCCGAACAGCTTGCACGCGCGCTCGCGCGCCAGGTTCTCGACTATGTCAATGTACTGGCAGCCGCCGTAATAGCGCTTGCCCGGGTAGCCCTCGGCGTACTTGTTGGTCAGGTGGCTGCCCATTGCGGCCATGACGGCGGGGGATACGAAGTTTTCCGAGGCTATCAGTTCGATATGGTCCCTCTGGCGCTGGAGTTCCTGCTCCATTGCCGACGCCACAGCCGGGTCAGCCGCGCGCAGCGTGCGAAAATCTATCATTGCGGGTATGCCTCCTATGATATTATGTACGTTTTGTGGCATTGTTCGGATTTTCGTGTATATTATACCGCATTTGACCAGTAAAGGCAATAGCGGACCGGATTATTAACCTTGATGCGCGCGCCATGGCGGCCCGGATATTGACGGCACACGCGCCAAAAGCTGCACTTGATATGCAGCTGGGGCTGCCAGGCAGCGCTCAAATGCGTGACACCTCAGCTGCCAGACGCACTCAACATGCGCAGCGGCGCGGGTTGTGGCGCTGTCTGAGCCGTAGACGCCTGCGGCTGTGGGCGCAGGGCGGTTGGGCTTTTATGACTGTGCGCATGTGCATATGTCTAAATATGCGAAGCGGGCATAGCCGGGCGCATGCAAAGGGCGGCGGCAATCAACTGCCGCCGCCCTGGCCTGTGCGCCAAATCGAATTGACACGAACGATGAAATTAGATGCGCGTGATAAGTTCGGACTTGAGCGTGCGCTCGCGCACGCCGCCGGGCGCAGGATAGCCGATAGATATCATCAGTGCCGGCACCATGCCTTCGGGGCAACCCAGCCTGTGCGCCCAAGCGTCGCCGTTGGGACCGCCAAACACTATGCGCACCAGTCCGATAATGCAGCTGCCCAGTCCCATTGCCTGTGCGGCGATGCAGATGTTTTCAGCGGCTATGCCGGCGTTAATGTCGCGCGCGGTCGGGGCGCTGATAAGTATCGCGGCAGGCGCGCCGTGCAGCACGCGATAGCCGGACTCGACGCGGGCCTTCCACTCATCGCCGGCAGCAGGGGCCTGCGCGCTGAATTCGTCCTCGAACTCGCGCAGCAGTGCGGAGTCGGTTATCAGCGTAAAGTGCCAGTCCTGCTGATTGTTGGCGCTGGGGGCCTTGACCGCGCACTCCAGCAGTGTATCCAGCTTGTCGGGTTCTATCGGCCGCGGCTCGTATGCGCGCACGCTGCGACGGGTTAGCAAAGCCTCAATAGCATCCATGTGACATGCCTCCTTTATAATAAGCCCATGCGCCGGACAAATTCGCCAAACGCATGGGCGCAGTGTCAATCCCTGAGCACGGCCTGTAGCGGCAAGCCAGTCAACCGCCTCAGCCGCAGTCCATTTTTGTGGCTAAGATACATGTAATAGCACTTGGAGCGGCGCTCGAAGTACCATAGATTGCCAGAACAGCCATTGTCGCGCATCAATTCGGCCATATGCTCGAAATAGTCGGTGAGCTGTGCGCCGCCGGTATCGGTGCGCAGGCGCCATTTGTGCTGGCGACCGCCCTGTACGAACTCGAAAATCGCGGGTTTGCCGCTGCGGTCGTTGCGCTGCGAGACCGAGCCGAAGTGCAATTCGCCGCGCGTCATGCGCTGTATGTTGCGCGTGAGTTCAATCAGCAGACGCCTGTGGCGGTAATCGCGGTAGTCGTAGAGCAGTATATCATCGCTGTAAGGCTTTATCTCACCGCCTACGCGATCCACGCCGCACAGGAACCACATAAGTCCTTCCCAGCCCATGCGCTTGAGCTTGTAAGGCTTGATGCCCTCGCTCTTTATGACCTCGCGCAGCAAATAGCCGCTGTTCATGCGCAATCCGCGCTGTGCAAGCTGCACCAGCTGGTCGCGAACCTCCATATATTCGCGCTCGCGCAGTTCGGCGCGGTGCCGGGGCAGCATAAGCGCACGCCCCAACGACTGGCCAAAGCGTTCGAGATAGCTTATGACGATGGTGCGTTCGGCCTCGGACTCGTAGCCCAGGCGCTCGCTGAGTTCGGGGTCCATGTCGTTGGAGAGTTCCTCGTCTTCGGCGGGTTCGGGCGTAGCGGCGGCGCTGGCGATCTCGGGCAAACCGGTATCGTTATGAGCGGTGCTGAGTATCTCGGCGGCGGTGTTGGGGTAGAACTCGCTTATCAGCTTATCGAAATCGTCGTTCAGGCGGGACTTGTCATCGGATGTGTCGTCGTCCGGGGCCTCTTCGGGGCGGGTCAGCGCATCCATTTCGCTGGCGCGGGCCAGCTCCTCGTCGCGCTCGTAGAGCTCATCGTCATAATCGGGTTCGGGCACCGGGAAGAACGCCAGGCCCGTACGGCTCTTGATTTCGTATATGTCGCCCGGGGACTTGGCGATTACGTAGCAGCCCGCGTCGGTCTCGAAAAAGTACAGGCCCAGATGCGAGCCGCTTCGCATAAGGCATTCGCCGATGTGCGACAGCAGCCGCACGCCGCTGACCTGCATCTGCCACTCGTCTGAGGGCGAGTTGATGACCGTATCGCCGGCGTGGGCGCTCTTTATATTGGGTATATTGGCTATATCCTCGTCGACGGCCGAGACTATGCGCCAGTTGGCGGGCGCGTCGGGCAGATCGAACGTGACGTCGGCGTATATGTTGGAGCTTTTTATGCGGCGCTTTTTGTACGGGCGATATACCACGTTGTACTTGATGTGCAGGTTTTCAATGCGCACGGGGTGGCGCGCCAGTGCCGACACATCGCGAACCAGCCGCTCCAGCGCCGCTCCGGTGAGCGGCATGTTTGCGTTTACGAACAGCACGTCGTCGGACACGCGTCGGCCCGTATGCGAGCGCGCAGCCAGCAGCGTCAGCATGGCGACATAGCCGCCGTCCATGACCTCCAACGTGCGCATGCCGGCGTACTCCAGCGCGTCGTTGAACGTATACTCGTCGCGCAGGCGCAGTCCGCAGGCGTCGAGTATATGTCCCATTTCAGCCACGCGCATGAGCGTGACCTGTCGCGTCTCCTCGTAATTCATGCAGCAGTTCTCCTTTGGTATATGCAGCTTATGGATTGATTCTACTTCAAATATGTGGCTATTTCAATGCTAAAAGGGTTAAACAAGTATCCCGTGCCTGCCGGCGCGTTACGTGCGGACGTGGCGGGGACAAGCGGCGCATCCGTGATAAACCGGCCAGAACGCGCAAATCATCAAATTCAACAGGCAAAACCACGCCGCTCCAAAACGCAACAAGGCCCCGCAGCGATTCTGCGGGGCGCAAATGAACTAAGGTTATTAGCCAACTGCCTCAGTGCTTTCAGTGGGCGCATCAGTAGTGGTAGCGTCAGTAGTAGCCTCGTCCGTAGTCGCGGGAGCTTCAGTAGTCTCCGCAGGCGCCTCGGTGGGCGCTTCGGTAGCAGCCTCGGTGGGCGCTTCGGTAGCGGCCTCAGTGGGCGCTTCAGTAGCAGCAGGAGTGCCGCTATTGCAGGCAGCAAAAACGAACATAGCCATTATCAGGCACATAACCAACGCAACGACCTTGAAAGAACGCTTCATGGATAATACCCTCCTTAAATTAAGCGAGCCGAGCGGCTCAACTCTACCCTTTCGGGATGTAAGCATTGTACACTATAATTTGAATCCTTTAATTACGCCCATATTAAGAGTTGAGTTCGTAAAGGGTATTTTTCCGGGACGAATTGCGCCAAAATCAAGGCGCAAAATCATATGTTGGGATCAGTGTTAAGAATGCGGCGGGAATGGGGCGAATATGTAGTCAAATGCACCGCCGTGTCGAATGCGCGGCCATGACAAATTCGCTGTCGGCTCGGGTTCACGGGGCCGGCGGTCGTCCGCCGACAGCGGCTTTTGTGCGTTCATATGGGCAGCGCCTGCAGGAACAGCCGCGCCAGGGCCGGCAGTTCGGCGTCGTTGCGATAAATGGCGGTTATGTCCGATACCGTGTCCGGCTCGTTCAGCGTGCGGCGTATCAGGCCATCGGCGGCGCGGCCAGACAGTGTCGACGCGGGCACCAGCGCTATGCCCAGACCTTCATGAGCCAGCGCCAGCGTGGTCTGCGCGTTGTCGTTTACGCAGACTATGCGCGGCGCTATGCCCAGCCGCTCGAAGCGGTCGCGCAGTATGCCTTCCCAGCGCCTGTATACCAGCACCGGAGAATCGCGCAGCGCATCCAAACCCACGACGTCATCGGCATCCGGCGAGGTCGTTTCATCGCCGGCACGCATACCGCCGGTTGCAGCGGAATCAAGAGCTGCGTCGCGGGGAGATCCGGGCGCACTGCGCCGTGAGTCGGTATTTACCGCAGCCGCTTCAAAGAATTCCGCGCGGCCCACCGCCAGCATGGGCTCGCGCCTGAGCGGCAGCGCAGTCATATCGGGTGCGGCGAATGGCGTGCGCACTATTGCCATGTCCAGCGCCCGCGCGCGCAGTTCGCTGAGCAGTTGATATGTATTGGCTTCGCTCAGATCGAACCGCACGTCCGGATGTGCCCGGTGGAACTCGCCCAGCCAGCCGATGAATTCCTCGCCGCACACCGACGAGATTATACCCAGCCTGAGCACTCCGCCCGCGCCGGCGCTCAGGTCGGCCATCTCATCGACGGCGCTCTGACACAGTGCTGTTATTGATTTGGCATGCGCGTACAGTGCGCGCCCGGCCTCGGTTATGCGCAGGCGACGCCCCACGTGCTCAAACAGCGCGCAGCCCAGTTCCGATTCCAGCGCGTGCATCTGAGCGGTCAGCGGGGGCTGGGACATGTGCAGCGCGCGTGCCGCGCCGGTTATTGTGCCCTGCTCCACGACCGCAATGAAGTAACTCAGCTGCCTCAGTTCCATATGGATATCACCTCATACATACGCTATATATCGCATTATAGCACAAAACATATACTTTTCGTATGCCAAAATGCATGATATACTGTAATTAAAGTAAATACAGGGGATGCGATAAATTGAAGGGAATGCTGAAGTACTTAAAGGGGTATGGGCGTCAAAGCCTGATAGCGCCGCTGTTCAAGATGCTGGAGGCGCTGTTCGACCTGTTCGTGCCGCTGGTGATGGCGGACATAATCAACGTGGGCATAGCCAGCGGCGATTCGCGTTACATATGGCTCAGGTGTGGATTGCTGGTGCTGTTGGGCGTGGTGGGACTGGCGTGCAGCATAACGGCGCAGTACTTTGCCTCGTGCGCGGCGGTGGGCTATGCCAAGAGCCTGCGCCATGCGCTGCTTGAGCATGTGCAGCGGCTGAGCTTTTCGGAACTCGACCGCATAGGCGCCAGCACGCTGATAACCCGCATGACCAGCGACATAAACCAGGTGCAGAGCGGACTCAATCTGTTTTTGCGGCTGTTCATGCGCAGTCCGTTTGTCGTTATCGGCGGCATGATAATGGCGTTCATGGTCAATGCGCAGGCGGCCATGATATTCGTGGTGGCGATACCGCTGCTGGCGGTCGTGGTATTCGGCATAATGCTGTGGACGATGCCGATGTACAAGCGGGTGCAGGCGCGGCTTGACCGCGTGACCGGGCTGACGCGCGAGAACCTGTCGGGCGTGCGCGTGGTGCGGGCGTTCAACATGGAGCAGGCCGAAGTGAACCGGTTTGAAGAGGCCAATAAGCTGCTTGCGGCGCTGCAACTGCGGGTGGGGCGTCTGTCGGCGCTTATGAACCCGCTTACGTTTGCGATAGTCAACATAGCGATAATCGCGATACTCAATTCGGGCGCGGTGCAGATAAACGCCGGCACGATGCTCAGCGGCGACGTGATTGCGCTGGTCAGCTACATGACGCAGATACTGGTCGAACTGGTAAAGCTGGCCAATCTGATAATACAGGTGACCAAGGCGTTGGCATGCGCGGGGCGCGTCAAGGCGGTGCTGGACACGCAGCCCGGTATGAGCTTCCCCGAGACGCCCGCCCAGCTGGATGCCGGCGCGGATGCGGTGAGCTTTGACCACGTGAGCCTGAGATACTCAGGCGCGGGCGCGGACAGCATAAGCGACATATCGTTCAGCGCGCGGCGCGGCCAGACGATAGGCATAATCGGCGGCACGGGCAGCGGCAAGAGCAGTCTGGTGAGCCTGATACCGCGGTTCTATGACGCGACAGGCGGGCGCGTTAAACTGTTCGGGCGCGACATAGCGCAGCTCACGCGCGATCAGGTGCGCGGCGCGGTCGGCATAGTAATGCAGAAGGCACAGCTGTTCGAGGGCACGATACGCTCCAACCTTATCTGGGGCAACCCCGGCGCGACCGACGAGGAACTGTGGCAGGCGCTTGAAACCGCACAGGCGGCCGAGTTCGTGCGCGCGCGTCCGGGCGGACTGGACGACGCGATAGAGCAGGGCGGGCGCAATCTGTCCGGTGGCCAGCGCCAGCGGCTGACGATAGCGCGCGCGCTGGTGCGCAAGCCCGACATACTGATACTCGACGATAGCGCGAGCGCGCTGGACTTTGCGACCGATGCCGCGCTCAGGCGCGCGCTGAAGGCGCTGCCGGGCGACGTGACGACGTTCATAGTCAGCCAGCGCGCTTCCAGCATGATGCACGCGGATAAGATACTGGTGCTGGACGACGGCGCGTTGGTCGGCGCGGGGCCGCATTCGGAGCTGCTGAAGAGCTGCCCGGTGTACCGCGAGATATACGAAAGCCAGTTCAAAAAGGAGGGCGAGCAGTGATGGCGGCTAAGACAACGCTGAATGCCGACGCGCGCAAGTCGGCGCTGCGGGGCACGCTCAGGCGCATCGGACCGTATCGCGGATATGTGATACTGTCGCTGATAGTGGCGGCGGCGTCGGTAGCCGCGCAGCTGTACATACCGATACTCACCGGCGATGCGATAGACCGCATGTTGGGCGTGGGCATAGTGGACTTTGCGGGCGTGGCGCGGATAGTGGCGCTGATAGGGGTGTCGATAGGCATCGCGGCGCTGGCGCAGTGGATAATGAGCGAGTGCAACAATCGCGTGACGTTCGGCGTGTCGCGCGACCTGCGCAACGAGGCCATCGCCAAGCTGCAGAAGCTGCCGCTGAGCTATCTGGATGCGCATCCGTCGGGCGACCTGCTCAGCCGCGTGGTGGCGGATGTGGATACGTTTGCGGATGGTCTGCTGATGGGCTTTTCGCAGCTGTTTACGGGCGTCATGACGATTGTGGGCACACTGTCGTTCATGCTGTACGTGGATGCGCGCATAGCGCTGGTCGTGATATGCGTGACGCCGCTCAGCCTGTTGGCGGCCGCGTTTATTGCACGGCGCACTTACCGGTACTTCCGGGGCCAGAGCGTGGAGCGCGGCGCGCAGACCGCACTGGTCGGCGAACTGATAGACGGCCAGAAGGTCGTGCAGGCGTTTGGCCATGAGGCGGCCAGCCTGCGCGAATTCGACGAGATAAACGAGCGCCTCAGCGACGTGAGCATGAAGGCGATATTCTTCAGCAGTATAACCAATCCGGTCACGCGCTTTGTCAATAACCTGGTGTATGCGGGCGTGGGCCTGGCGGGCGCGCTGATGGCGCTGGTCGGCGGCATAACGGTGGGACAGCTCAGCGTGTTCCTCAGCTACGCCAATCAGTATACCAAGCCGTTCAACGAGATATCGGGCGTAGTGACCGAGCTGCAGAACGCGCTGGCGTGCGCGGCGCGGGTGTTCGAGCTGTTGGACGAGGGTGAGCAGGTACCTGAGGCTGAGGGCGCTGCGGATCTGACGCCCGATGGTCGCGTACAGCTCAGCGACGTGGCGTTCAGCTACTCGCCCGAGCGCGAACTCATAAGCGGATTGAATCTGGATGTCGCGCCGGGCGAGCGCGTAGCGATAGTCGGCCCGACCGGTTGTGGCAAGACCACGCTCATAAACCTGCTGATGCGCTTTTACGATGTGGATTCGGGCAGCATTAAGGTTGCAGGCAGCGACATACGCGACGTCACGCGCAGTTCGCTGAGGCGTTCCTATGGCATGGTGCTTCAGGATACGTGGCTGCGAGCGGGCACTGTGCGCGAGAACATAGCATACGGCAAGCCCGACGCGACCGATGAGGAGATAATTGCCGCGGCGCGCGCGGCCCATGCGCACAGCTTCATAAAGCGCCTGCCGCAGGGTTACGACACCGTGATAGGCGAGGGCGGCGGCGAGCTGAGCCAGGGCCAGCGCCAGCTCATGTGCATAGCGCGGGTGATGCTGTGCCTGCCGCCGATGCTGATACTCGACGAGGCGACCAGCTCGATAGACACGCGCACCGAGATACGCATACAGCAGGCTTTCCTGAGCATGATGCAGGGCCGCACGAGCTTCATAGTGGCGCATCGGCTGTCGACGATACGCGAGGCCAACGTGATACTGGTCATGCGCGACGGCCACATAATCGAGCAGGGCAATCACGAGCAGCTGCTGGCCAAGCGCGGGTTCTACTACAAGCTGTACAATAGCCAGTTTGAGGGTGTGGCCGGAGCATGAGCCCGGCAAGCCCTGGATAATGTGATTTTAGGCGGGCTGCGCGCTGTCCGGGGCGGACGGCGCGCAGCCCTTATATGTTGGCGTGGTGAGCGGATATGTTGGCGTGGTGAGCGGATATGCCGGTGGGGCAAACGGATATGCCGGTGGGGCAAACGGATATGCTGGTGTGGTGAACGGATATGCCGGCGTGGTGAGCGGATATGCCGTCGGGGCAAACGGATATGCCGTCGGGGCGAACAGATTTGTTGGCGGCGTGAACGTATTTTCCGGCAACATGAGCGACGCGCATGCGCGGCTTGAATCGGACGGGCGCTTTCGGCATTCAGTGGCGGCTCATGGGCGTTTAACGCATAGACAGTGGACTTGAGCGCGACGACGGAGCCCCTTGCGCAACTGTGCGCGGCAACACGCGCGCTTAAGCCCGGCAAGACCGCGGCAGGTTCTCCAATTGCCGGGCACAGTGCGCGCCGGCCCAAAATCTATAAAATCTACCTAAAACCCAAAAGAAAGTGACAGTCATATGCGGCCGGGCATGGTATACTTCAGGTATTACTGCGGTGCGCAAGTCGCCGCGGACGCTGTGGAGGAAGCTATGGCATACGGCATTGGCATAGATACCGGCGGCACATATACCGACGCGGTCGTATTCGATCTGGACGCGCGCCAGGTGCTGGCCAAGGGCAAATCGCCTACTACAAAACACGATCTCTCACTGGGCATAGGCGGCGCGTTGGATTCGTTGCCGCGCGAGTTGCTGGAGCGCGCGGAGCTGGTCGCGCTGTCGACGACGCTGGCGACCAACGCGTGCGTGGAAGGCAAGGGCGGCCGGGCACGGCTGGTGCTGATGGGCACCACGCGCAAGACGCTTGAATGGATAGAGGCTGACAAGAAGTACGGCCTGAACTTTGACGACGTGTTGTGCCTCAATACCGGCGGCACGTTCGACGGCCGGGTCGTCGATCAGCCCGACTGGGCCAAGGTCATAGCCGAGCACGACGATTTCTTCCGCGATGCGGAGGCGCTGGGCGTGGCCGAGGTAAATGCGCTGCATAACGGTGCGGTCTGTGAGACCGGTGCGCGCGATGCGCTGGTGGCGCGGTACGGAGTGCCGTTCGTGCGCGCGAGTGAACTGGTGAGCGGCCTGAATGTGATGGAGCGCGGCGCGACGGCATTGCTGAACGCGCGGCTGTTGCCGGTGGTAAAGCAGTTCATGGAGGCTGTGGACAAGGCGCTCAGGGCGCGGGGCATAGACGCGCCGCGCATGATCGTGCGCAGCGACGGTAGCCTGATGGTCGACGAGCTGGCGCGCACGCGTCCGGTTGAGACGATACTGTCGGGTCCGGCGGCGAGCGTGCTGGGCGGACGCGAGCTGGCCGAATGCGAGAACTGCCTGATAGTGGACATGGGCGGCACGACGACCGACATATCGATAGTGCGGGACGGCGTGCCGGGCATGACCGGCGGCATAAGGATAGGCGGTTGGCGCACGCAGATAAAGGGCGTGTTCATAGACACGTTGGGCCTGGGCGGCGACACGCGCGTGTACATGCGCGACGCGCATCTGGAGCTGGATACGCGGAGGGTGGAACCGCTGTGCGTGGCGGCGGCGCGCTGGCCTGTGGTCAAGGCTGAGCTTGAGCGGTTGCTTGAATCGCGGCGCGTGCATACGCTGCCGATACATGAGTTCCTGTATCTGGTGCGCGAGCCGGATGACATGTCACACTACGCCGAGTCGGAGCGCGAGCTGATTGCTCAACTGAAGGACGGTCCGGCGATGATAGGCGGCGACCGCATAGATATGTATTCGCTTGGCAGCGAACGCCTCGAAAACGAGGGAATCGTCATGCGCTGCGGATTGACGCCGACTGACATAATGCATATCAAGGGCGACTTCGACGCGTTTGACCGCGAGGCGTCCGAGCTGGGAGCGCGGTATTTCCTGCGCGCGCTACCGCAGTACAAGGACGACGCGCGCAGTCTGGCGGGACTGTGCGACGAGGTGTATGGCCTGGTCAAGCGACGGCTGTTTGAGAACGTGGCGCGGGTGCTTATAGAGGCGCGTTATCCGGAGATCTGTCGGGGCGGTCTGGACGGGCAGTTGCGCGCGCTGATAGCGCGGCGGTGGGAGCGGCGCGATCAGGCTGACGATGCGGCGTTCTGTGCGCTTAGGCTGGATGTGGGCGCGGCGCTGATAGGCATAGGCGCGCCCACGCACATATTCCTGCCCGAGGTTGCGCAGGCGCTGGGCACGCGCTGCGTCATATCGGAGCATTCCGGTGTGGCAAACGCGATAGGCGCGGTCGTGGCCGACATCAATGCGCGGGCGAGCGTGGAGATTCGCGCGGATTACGCATTTGGCGGGCTGGAGGGTTATTCGATTCATGCGCCGGGCGTGCATGAGTCCTTTGACGAATACGAGCAGGCGCTGGACGCGGCGCGCACGGTGGCCGAACAGGCGGCGGTGGCCGAGGCCCGGCGGCGCGGCGCGCTGGGCGAGCTCAGCGTGGATGTGCAGGTACGCACGCACGTAAGTCATACGCGCGATGGCGGCGAGGTTGACCTGGGCACGGCGGTGGTTGCGCTGGCGACCGGGCGCATGAGCGCGTAAGTATACTAAAGGGCGAAGGCGAAAACCTTCGCCCTTTTGCTGTAATGACGGTGCGAAATAACGGACATATTGCTGAAAATCCGCAATAAAAATTGTATATGATTGCCATGCGCGTGCCACACGTTCCAGAAAATGTGCGGATCAGGGGCAATTGTGGCATGTCAATTGGAATCCGGCGCGTACGCTTACATGCGCGTCAACAAAGTTCGAATTGAGTTCAAGCGCTGCGTATGGATTGACCGCGGGCGCGGAGTTATAATCCTCCTATAAACAGACGGATGGAGGATATTTATATGAATACGCTAAGCGAAAAACCTGCTGTGCTGAATCTGGTATTGGCGGGGCTGATGATCGTCATGATGGTGCTCAGCTGCGTGGGGTACTATAGCAGCGACAGCGGCACCTACTCTATCATGGGATACATTGCAATGCCTTCGGATTACCCGGAACTGGAGAGCTTCTTCGAATCAAACGTCGAGGAATTCAACATAAACGACGTGGTTGGCGCGCCGCTGTGGGTATTTTTGATTGGTGCGGTGGCATGTGTGGTATGCTTGGTATGGCGTGACCGCGCGGCGGCATCGCTGGCGGCGGTTGTGTGGAGCGTAGGCGGATTGATTGGCTATATCAGCTCGGCATATCTGCCGCTGGGCAACGCATACTACCTGCACATTTGCATATTGGTATTGGCGCTGGCGCTGGCGGTCATCAACTCGCTGGGGCTCAAGCGCGAGTTGGCGACGGCCCGGTAGCGGCGCTAAAGCAAGTTAAGCCAGCGCCCATGGAGCTTCATTTCAAAGCGCAACAGAAAGCGCCGGCGTAGCGGCGCGAGCGCCCGGCGGCGGATGTGTCCGTTTGCCGGGCGCTGCTGTGGTTGCGGGGCAAATCGGGGTTTAGTAAAATGCCGATTTCGATAAGAGCGGCGGCATACGGGGGATTATGGGAGTCCTTCAGCGCGCGATCAATAGCACGTGCCATATTGCGCAATGTGCACTTGGTTAAAGCGCCTTTCGGGGGCAGGCTCTAACGCATTCCATGCACAGTATGCATTCAGTGCCGTTTGCGCGGCGTCTCGAATTGTCGGTCATGTCCACGTCCATCGGGCAGACGCGCCGGCATTTGCCGCAGTCGATGCATTTGGATCTGTCGCAAGTTATGCGCAGCAGCGAAAAGTAGCTCATGGGCTTGAGAAATACAGTGATGGGGCAAATGTACTTGCAGAATGCGCGGTTATCCTTAAACGCAAACGCGAGCGCTATGCCCAGCGCGTAGTAAAGCGCGTTGCCTATAATGAATGCCCAGAACATTATGCGCTCCTTATTTGCGATGCCCGCGATGAAAAGCCCGCTCACGAACGCCAGCGATGCAACAAACGTCACATAACGCAGCCAGCCCAGGCTACGGCGCGCATACTGACGTCGGGAATAGGGCAGCAAGTCCAGCACCATGGCGGTCCAACAGGCATAGCCGCACCAGCCCCGTCCGAATATCAGTGGACCGAATATCTTGGCAACCGCGTAATGAATGGTCGCCGCTTCGAATGCGCCGCTGAACAGATAGTACCAAAAGCCCTCGAGCTGCATGTTCTCCCGGCGCACCAATCCAAGGTATATCAGCATGTATGCTCCGATCAACAGCTGTACCACGCGCCGCGCATAGAGGTAGTTCTGCGCGTACAGCAATAGCCCGCCTGATATCGCCAGTCCGATATAGCTGAAGTTGAACAGATAAAACAGGTTGCTCTTTGCCAGCCAAAGCGCTATCGCAGTTGCTTCAAACGCTCCAAACATCAAAATAGCTATCGCATATTTCTTCATTGTCGCAACTCCTTGAATGCACCGATGTATAACGTGGCTGTTGCGATATGATGAGCCTCTAAACAAACGGCCTGTGCTCCGGCGCATGGGCCTGTGCGCTTCTTTATGAGGATTGTACGGCGCTTATAACGCCGGCGCGGCTGACGCCATGCATATGTGCGCGACGGCCTGCAAGTGCCGCCGCGTGCGCAGGCGTTTGCCTGAGAGCCATTATATCAGAAATGCGGCCAGCGCGCAATGATCCAGTGGAGCGGCAGAATAGCCTGACGCCGCGCATGAGCCAGAGGCTGCTGTTCAGGCCGTGCGGTCGCTCGTTTGGCCGCGCGCAAGTCTGTGGAGCATATAGCGCCGGGCGAAGGCCGCTGAGCGCATATAACATAAGCGCATGCAGTATTGCGTTGGAAGGCGGTTTATTGTATACTGATTAAGTTAAGAATCGTAAGCGGCGGTTTGTAAGCGGAGGTGCTGATATGGAGTATTCGATACGGCAGGCGGCGCGGCTGTCCGGGCTGAGCGAGCACACGCTGCGCTTCTATGACCGGGAGGGGCTGCTGCCCAACATAGGCCGCACGGCCAGCGGCGTGCGCCGGTTCTCCGAGGAGGACATTGAGTGGCTGGGCATGATATGCTGTCTCAAGAGCACCGGTATGTCGATAAAGCAGATGCGGCGCTTCGTAGAATTGAGCATGAAGGGCGACTGTACGCTGGGCGCGCGACTGGACATGCTGGACGAGCACAAGCGTAATGTTGAAGCGCAACTGGCGGACATGCAGCGGCACCTTAACAAAGTGAACTGCAAGATAGAGTATTACAGGCGAAAATTGGACGAATATGCGCGCACGACCGACGCCGGCATGAACGTGGGTGGTAGGTAGCCGCGCGCTGTGCAAGGAGGGTACACATGAAACTGGACTTTGAAACGTATCGGGACAAGGTGATGGGCTGCTGGGCCGGCAAGAACATAGGCGGCGTGCTGGGCGCGCCGTTTGAGGGCAAGCGCGGCATGCCGCAGGTCGACTTCTATGCGCAGGATCTGACCCAGGGGCCGCCGCCGAATGACGATCTGGATCTGCAGATCGTGTGGCTGGCGGCGGTGGAGCGCTACGGGCGCAACGTGGACGCGTCGATACTGGGCGAATACTGGCTGAGCTACGTGTTACCCAACTGGGTCGAGTACGGCACGGGCAAGGCCAATCTGCGCGCGGGACTGGTACCGCCGATAAGCGGATATTTGGATAACGTGTATGCAAACTCATGCGGATGCTTCATACGCTCGGAGATCTGGGCGTGTCTGTGCCCGGGTCATCCGGAGCTGGCGGCGCGCTATGCATATGAAGATGCGATAGTGGATCATGCCGGCGAGGGCATGTATGGCGAGATATTCTTTGCGGCGCTGCAGAGCGCGGCGTTTGTGGTGAGCGATCGCGACGCGCTTATCGACATAGGTCTGAGCTATATTCCACAGGACTGCGCGGTTGCGCGGGCGGTCAGGTGTGCGCGCGAATGCCATGCGGCCGGATTGTCGCTCAAGGAGGCCAGGCTGCGCGTGCACAATACCGCGCCGGGCACCTTTGGCATACAGGGCCGCCGGTTGAGCCAGCTGCCCCAGCAGGACAACGAGGGCATGGAATTGGGTGCGCCGGGCTTTGACGCGCCTGAGAACGTGGCGTTTGCGATAGTGGGCTGGCTGTGGGGCGAGGGCGACTTTGGCCAGGCGCTGTGCGCGGCCAACGCCTGTGGCGAGGATACCGACTGCACCTGCGCCACGTTGGGTGCGACGCTGGGCATAATAATGGGCGCCAAGGCGCTGCCTGAGCGCTGGACCAAACCGCTTGACGACAAGATATCGACGCTGTGCATAGACAAGACCAGCGGCGGCGTATGGGTGCCGGGCACTGTTACCGAGCTGACTGAGCGCGTGCTTCGGGTGACGCCGGGCTTCCTGGGCGCTCAGCTGTGCGATGTGCTGGCTCCGGGCGGGTATTCGATAGAATGCCGCGAGCCGGGCGAATGCGCATGTGCGCGCACGGACGATCTGCTGCCCAGCCTGGGCGGACTGGGCACCGGGCGCGTGCTGGAGGCGCGCGAGCTGTGCGCGCTGGGCCCGGACGTGATCCGGAGGGACTTTGTCGCGTTCAGTGTGCGCGTGGATCTGATGGGGTCGCCGTTCCTGGACGAGGATGGCCACAAGCGCGTGCGCGTGACAGTCATAAACGCCGACGAGATGCGCCAGCAGCAGTGGGCGCGCTTGACGCTGTACCTGCCCGAGGGCGTGACGGCGGTCGGCGCACGGCAGTATGTGCTGCCGCTGAATAATCTGCGCGGCTCTAAGGCCGAAGCCGAATTCGAGTTGGATGCGTCGCTGTACGCGGCGGGGCGCGTGGATGCGATTGTCGACGTTGCGCTGGAAGGCCGCCACTCTTATGGGTGCGTCAAGCTGGTGCTCATGCGCAGGTGAGCGCGTAGGCGTAAGGCGCGACGAATGTTCGAGTTTATCGTGTGACAAGGCCGGTTTATTAACCGGCGTTGGGCCGGAGTGTTGTCAGGCCGGGCATGGCGCGAGGCGCTGTGTCCGGCTTTTACATCGACCGAGCGCGGCGTCAATTGCATGTCAATACACATTTATAGGTGGCCAAAGCCATGTTTTATGGGAAACAGGCTGTGCTGGACACAAATTATATGTGACTATGAATTGTTAAATGTTTGAAATCGGATAACAGCGGTAGTCAAATCTGACCGCCATGATTTTGGCCAAAAGTGAAGCATGGCACTCGATTCGGCTATCTGCCGAACTGCCTGCAAAACTCCAAAAACGCATAATTGATGAACTATAATGCAAATAGAGCGCAAATCAAACCTGAACATAGCTACATAATGCAGCACAAGACAATAGATTATGCAAAGCTTGCGCCTGCTAAATC
>DVNK01000024.1 GCA_018714445.1 Candidatus Fimadaptatus faecigallinarum
GCCTGGTTTCTTTCTGGTTGTGTTGATGTATTTATATTCGACGTGAGGGCTGCCTTTTCCTTTTGGTTTTTTCGGTTCTTTTCGGTTTTTTCAAAAAAGTGACCGTTGACTGAGGTTTGTCAACGGTCTGAAAGCGCGCATGGGGCAATTGCTCCATGCGCGCTTTGCTGTTCAGGCAGGCGTCGGATCACTTCTTTGCGGCGGGGCGCTCCTTGGCCTTATCGGCCTCGGCGGCGTTCCGGCGTGCGGCCTCCTTGTTGGCGGCCATCTCTTCGACGGTCTTGGTGTGCAGGCGTGCGGCGCCCTGGGTGATGATCGGGGGTATCAGCGTGCCGTCGGCCTCGGCCTTGGCCCAGCGCTGCTTGGCGCGCTCGATTTCGTCGGCGTACTGGGGCAGCCATTCGGCCTCGGCGATCAGCATCTCATCGACCATCTGCCATATCTCGGGCGGATTGCAGACCGCGCCGACCAGCGGGTCCATCATCATGGCCTGGCGCAGCAGCATTATGTCGGCGTGCACTGCGGCCTCGACGGCCAGGCGTTGCACGGTGATATTGCTCAGGCACGCGGCGGCGCAGCCCATCGGCAGGTCGCCTATGCGCGGTATGTTGATGCCGTGGGTGTCGACGTAGCCCGGCACCTCGACTATGCAGTCCTCGGGCAGGTTGGTTATGCAGCCGTGGTTGACGACGTTGAAGTGGCCACGGTACAGGCGGCCGGTCTCCAGCGACTCGATGATGTAGCTGCCGTGCTCCTGGGAGCGCTCCTCGGGCACGAACTTCATCGGCGGCTCCTTCATCCAGTTCGGGAAATCGGTCTCGAACCAGTTGCGGCCATCGGTGCACACGCGCAGGTATCCGCCGGTCTCGCCGTTTATCCACACGCCCAGGTCGATCCAGTCCTTGATCTCATCGGTGCGCTTGCGGTACCACGGCACGTATTCGCTCAGATGGCCGTTGGACTCGGTCGAGAAGTAGCCGAAGCGCTTCATCATGTCTATGCGCACCTTTTCGGTCTGGGCTATTTCGGGGTCGGCCTCGAGCGCGGCCAGCAGTTTGCCGTTGAGTTCCTCGCCGTTGTGCTTGACGGATATGTACCAGGTCATGTGGTTTATGCCGGCGCAGATTATGTCGATGTCCTTCTGCTCATAGCCCAGCGCCTTGGCGATCAGATGATGGCCGCCCTGCACGCCGTGGCACAGGCCCACCGTGGGCACGCCGCCGTACTTGTTGCAGTACCAGGTGACCATCGCGTTGGGGTTGGAGTAGTTGAGCATCATGCAGCCGGGCGCGGCGACCTCGCGTATGTCGCGGCAGAAGCCTTCCAGCGCTGCGATGTCGCGCTGGCCGTACATGATGCCGCCGGCGCACAGCGTGTCGCCGACGCACTGGTCGACGCCATACTTTAGCGGTATCTCGACGTCCTTCTGGAACGCCTCGAGCATGCCTATGCGCACGCAGTTGACGACGTAGTTGGCGCCCTTGAACGCCTCACGGCGATCGAGCGTGGCGTGGATCTTGATGTCAAGGCCGTTGGCGTCGATATCGCGCTGGCACAGCTGATAGACCATGTCCAGATTGTGCGGGTTTATGTCGGTAAAGGACACCTCGATGTCGTGGAACTCGGGCACGGTCAGTATGTCCGAGAGCAGCTTGCGCGTGAACCCTATCGAGCCCGCGCCGATGAATGCGATCTTTATCGCCATATTGCACGCTCCTTTTCGGTATGATATCTGAGCTGATTATAGCACCGGACATTGTTAAGCGTGGAAGGATTATTGATATTGAGCGTCGAATTGTAATGAATATGGATAAAATTACTGCGCCGGTGGAGGACGTTAGGCCATGCTGTATTCAAGCGAGGCGTATGCGCGGGGCATGTGGCCCCGGGTCAACGCATACTACTCAAAGACATATCTGGGATATGACATGCCGCTGCACTGGCATGTCAATGCCGAGGTCATGTACGTGTTCAGCGGCGAGTGCGTGGTGGACGTGGAGCCGGACGGGGAAGCGGCGTTTGCGCACCCGATGCGCGCGGGCGACTTCATATTCCTCAATGCGCGCGTGCGCCACAGGTTGAGCGTGGACGGCGACGCGCAGTGCACGATGCTCAATGTCGAGTTCACGCTTGCGCCGGCGGAGGGCATGTTTACGCTGGCGCAGTTGCGGGCCGGGTCGCCGGACTATGCCTGGTTTGTGGCGTTGGGGCGGGACTGGTGCGTGGGCAGCGACCTGCGCGGCGAACTGTTTAAGGCCATGGACGCGGTGGTGTCCGGGTTGGAGACCGACCGCGACGCCACCGCGCTGCGCCATGCCGAGATGGCGATACTGCTGATGCAGTTGAGTCGCGCCGTGCGCGAAGGGCTGCAAAAGCCGGGCGCAACGCTGTATGTGCGGCGCGCGGCGGGCTTCATACGCCAGAGCCATACCCGGCCGCTGTCACTTAAGCAGGTCGCGGCCAAGGTGGGCATATCGCAGGGGCATCTGGCGCGGCTGTTCCGCGCCGAGACCGGCCAGACGATCGCCGGATATATAGCGCGCGTGCGCATCGACCATGCCGCAGTGCTGCTGGAGCGCTCGCGGCTGAGCGTGACCGACATAGCCGCGCAGGTGGGATTTAATACGCGCCAGCAGTTCGGCGTGGCGTTCAAGCGGCGCTATGGGCTGACGCCGGGCGAGTACCGCATAAAGCGCCGCTCCAACAGCTACCCGCAGGTGCAGCGGCGCGTGCTCGAATACCCGCCCGGCGACTGACGCCGCATAAATAAAAAAACGGGCGCGCCCTGGCCCGGGGAAGGCTCAGGCGCGCCCGCTTGTTTATGCGCGAGGGAGAATCGCGCTGACTGCGCTTGGGATTGGCGGAGTTGGATTACTCAGCAGTCGTGGTGTCTTCGGTCGTGGTGTCTTCGGTAGCAGCGCTGTCGGTCGCAGTGCTGTCGGTCGCAGTGCTGTCGGTTGCGGTGCTGTCGGTTGTGGTGCTGTCGGCCGCAGCGTCGGTGCCCTCGGCTTCGTCAGCGTTGGCGACGTACGGAGTTATGCTGCTGGGCGTGTTCGCGTCGGCTATCGCTATCGTCGACAGTATGGAAGCCGCGGTGTCGGGCAGGGTCTCCACGGTGCCGCCGAACTGGAACTCGATGTAGCCGCCGTGAATGGCGTCAGGCATGCAGTAGGTATAGGTCGAGTTGACGACCTCGGAATACGCTACGAACAACACGTTGTTTATCAGCGTGACCCTGACGTCGGAATACGCCGTATTGGCGCTGAGCTCGGTCATCAGCTCGTCGATGGACGTAGCCTCGCTGGTCTTGTGGGTTATGGTCAGCATTACGTCGGGATCAGACATCACCTTGACGACGCCGGCTGCGCTCTGATCCTCGGTCAGCTCCTGCTCGGTCCAACCGGCGGGCATGCTGAGCTGGAAGTTGTCGTCGTCGAACTGTACCGGTGTGGATTCGGCGCCGGTTGCGGTATCGCTAGGCAGAACCGTTATGTCGTATATCGGATTGCCGCCTTCGGTCGTGCCGACCGGTTCGGGTTCGGCCGCGAAACTGCTGTCGGTAGCCGTGGCATCAGTGGCGGTACCCACGACCTGCTCGGTCGCTTCAGGCGCGGTAGCGTCGGTCGTATCGTCAGCCAGCGCGAACACAGGCATCGCGGCCATCATCGAAGCTATAATTACGGAAGTTATCTTTTTCATATATGACACGTCCTTTCCTTGTCCTTACAGGCCCTGTCTTCCGGGTGCAGACATATTGTAGCGCCAGATTGCGTTGCTGCGGTGGCAAATGTTTAAACAAACTGCGCATATCCGATGAACAATCTCGGGCAAAATTGGCAGGAAAAGGTGTGCATATGGCATCAAAAGTGTGGCATAACTCATAATGCAGACAATAATATGGAAGGGTTTCACCGCGCGGCGCAGCAGCGGCGCGCGGGCCCGGCCCCACAAAAGACCAACTATAAACCAATAATATGCTTGCAGGCTTTACGCGCGGATGCTAAACTATCATCATGTTGATTAGCGCGGGTACGCGCCGGTTTATATATGACAGTCTGGAGGACTTGTGATGTTCGAATTTTTAAAGAAGCTGCTGGCGGGCTCCAACGAGGCCGAAGTCAAAAAGCTGATGAAGACCGTCGAGCAGATAAACGCGCTGGAGCCGCAGACGCGCGCGCTCAGCGACGACCAGCTCCGAGCCAAGACGGATGAGTTCCGCGCAAGGCTGGGCCAGGGCAGCACGCTGGACGAGATACTGCCCGAGGCATTTGCGGTGGTGCGCGAGGCCACGTCGCGCGTGCTGGGCAAGCGCCATTTCGACGTGCAGCTGATAGGCGGCATAGTGCTGCATCAGGGCCGCATAGCCGAGATGAAGACCGGCGAGGGCAAGACCCAGACCGCGGTGTTGGCGGCGTACCTGAACGCGCTGCCCGGCAAGGGCGTGCATATAGTCACCGTCAACGACTACCTGGCCAAATACCAGGGCGAGTGGATGGGCAAGGTATTCAATTACCTGGGCATGAGCGTGGGATTGATACTGCACGACATGCCCAATGAGCAGCGGAAGAAGTCCTACGCCGCCGACGTGACTTACGGCACCAACAACGAGTTCGGATTCGACTACCTGCGCGACAACATGGTGATATACGCCAATCAGCGCGTGCAGCGCGAGCTGAACTTTGCGATAGTGGACGAGGTCGACTCGATATTGATAGACGAGGCGCGCACCCCGCTTATCATATCGGGCCGCGGAGACAAGCCCACCGAGATGTACGCAATCGCCGACCGATTTGTAAAGGGCTTGAAGGACGAGGTCGACTACACCCGCGACGAAAAGCTGAAGGCGGTCAACTTTACCGAAGAGGGCGCGGCCAAGGCTGAGCGCCACTTCAACGTCGAAAACCTCTCCGACATAGCCAATACCGAACTGAACCACTACCTCATACAGGCGCTCAAGGCCAATACCATGATGAAGCGCGACGTCGACTACGTGGTGCGCGACGGCGAGGTCATAATAGTCGACGAGTTCACCGGGCGACTGATGACCGGCCGGCGCTACTCCGACGGACTGCACCAGGCGATTGAGGCCAAGGAAGGCGTCAAGGTCGCGCGCGAGAACCGCACGCTGGCCACGATAACGTTCCAGAACTACTTCCGCATGTACCACAAGCTCTCGGGCATGACCGGTACCGCCAAGACCGAAGAGGAGGAGTTCCGCGGCATATATCAGTTGGACGTCGTGCAGATACCTACCAACCGGCCCATGATACGCGTCGACAAGAACGACCTGCTGTTCAAGTCGGTTGCGGGCAAGTATAAGACGCTCTGCGACGAGATCGTGCGCATTCATAAGACCGGTCAGCCGATACTGGTGGGCACCGTGTCGGTCGAAAAGTCCGAGATAATTTCTAACATGCTAAACCAGCGCGGCGTAAAGCATGTCGTGCTCAACGCCAAATACCACGAGCGCGAAGCCGAAATCGTCGCTCAGGCCGGCAAGGAAGGCGCGGTCACGATAGCCACCAACATGGCCGGCCGCGGCACCGATATACTGCTGGGCGGCAATCCCGAATTCCTGGCGCGCAGCGAGATGCGCCGGATGCAGTACTCCGACGAGCTGATTGAAGAGGCCTCGGGCGGCAACGAAAACGTGTCCGACGAGGTCAAGGCCGCGCGCGAAGTGTGGCATGAGCTGCTGGCCAAGTACAAGCGCGACACCGACGCCGCGCATGACCGCGTGGTCAAGTTGGGCGGCCTGATGATAATCGGCACCGAGCGCCACGAGTCGCGCCGCATAGATAATCAGCTGCGCGGGCGCGCCGGACGCCAGGGCGACCCGGGCTGTTCGCAGTTCTTCGTGTCGTTTGAGGACGACCTGCTCCGGCTGTTCGGCTCGGATCGCATAAAGCCGATGGTCGATAAGCTGATAACCGACGAGGGTACCGCGCTCGAGCACAGCGCGCTGTCCCGCCAGATAGAAAACGCCCAAAAGCACGTCGAAGGCCGCAACTATGAGATGCGTAAGCATGTGCTCCAGTACGACGACGTGATGAACACGCAGCGCAACGTGATATACGGCCAGCGCCGCGCGGTGCTCGACGGCGTGGACATACACGACAACATCATGCAGATGATAGACGTCATCATCCGCGACTCGTGCACGCTGCAGATCGCCGAAAAGGCCGACCCGATGGACTGGGATGTAAAGGGCCTGGGCGAGTATCTGGAGCGCGTGTGCCTCAAGCCCGGCCAGGTGCAGCAGGCGTTTGAGAACCTGACCACCATGACCCGCGAGGGCATGATCGAGGCGCTGATCAAGATGGCGCGCGACTTCTACGCCGAGCGCGAGGAGTACGTAAAGGAAGCCGGCGCCGACATGCGCGAGATAGAGCGCGTGGTGCTGCTGGGCGCGGTCGATCGCCGCTGGATGGATCACATAGACGCTATGGATCGCCTGCGCGAGGGCATAGGCCTGCGCGCCTACGGCCATCGCGACCCGATAGTCGAGTACAAGACGGAAGGCTATCAGATGTTCGAGGAAATGATACATCTGATACAGGAGGATACGCTCAGACGGCTGTACTTCTTCGAACTGCAGCGCGCGCCCGAGCGCAAGCAGGTGGCCCAGCCGGTGGCGACGAATGCCGACTCCGCGCCTGCCACGCGCGCACCGGTCCGCGCTCAGAAGAAGGTCGGGCGCAACGATCCCTGTCCCTGCGGCAGCGGCAAGAAGTATAAGAACTGCTGTGGCCGTGACGTCGGCTAGCACGGCGTCGCGCGCGATATATACAAAATCCATATTTTGAAGGGGATGATTTTTGTGATAGAGTTTGAGCAGCATCGCACAGACCTGACCCGCATCCGGGAACTTATCGCAGAGGCAGGTGAGTCACTTTGACGTCGCCAAGTTGAAGCGCGACAAAGAAGAACTCGAAGCCGAAATGAGCGCGCCCGGATTCTGGGACGACCTTAACCACGCTCAGTCCGTAAACAAGCACATGAAGTCGGTCGAAAATAAGCTCAATCATTTCGACCACCTGAACCGCTCGGCCGACGACGTCGAAGCCATGATTGAACTGGGCGACGCCGACGACGACGCCGATCTCGAACACGAGTGCGCCGAGGAGATAAAGCGCATATACAAGGAACTCGACGAGATCCGCCTGACCACGCTGCTAAATGGCGAGTACGACATGAACGACGCGCTGTTGAGCCTGCATGCCGGCGCGGGCGGCACCGAGGCCCAGGACTGGACGCAGATGCTCTACCGGATGTACACCTACTACTGCCAGAAGCACGGCTTCGAACTCAAGGAGATGGACCTGCTGGACGGCGACGAGGCCGGAATAAAGTCGGTCACGTTCCAGGTGTCGGGCGAGTATGCTTACGGCTTCCTGAAGTGCGAGCGCGGCGTGCACCGGCTGGTGCGCATATCGCCGTTCGACTCGAACGCACGGCGGCACACCTCGTTTGCGTCGCTGGACGTGGCGCCGATAATCGACGAGGACTCGAGCGCGCTGTTCAGCATGGAGGATGTGCGCGTGGATACCTACCGCGCCAGCGGCAAGGGCGGTCAGCACGTCAACCGTACCGACTCGGCTGTGCGCATGACGCATCTGCCCACCGGCATAGTCGTGCAGTGCCAGTCCGAGCGTTCGCAGATACAGAACCGTGAGACCTGTATAAAGATGTTGACGGCAAAACTCGCCGAGCGGCGCGAACAGGAGCGCCAGGAACTGCTCTCCGACGTCAAGGGCGAGCTCAAGAAGATCGAGTGGGGCAGCCAGATACGCTCGTATGTGTTCCAGCCGTATACCCTGGTCAAGGACCATCGCACCGACTACGAGGTCGGCAACATACAAAGCGTTATGGATGGCGACCTGGACGGGTTCATAACCGCATACCTGCAAAAGGCCGCGGCCAAGAAGCCGGACGACGAATGAGCGGCAGTGAATGCGCCGGATGACGGGTGTGCGGCGGTGACACGCCGGACGGCGGGTGCGCAGCGGTGACATGCCGGACGGCGTGCGCGCAGCAGCGACATGCCGTCCAGCAGGTGTGCAGCAATAACATGCCGGCCGGCGAGTACGCATCAATGACACGCCGAACGGTGGGTGCGCGGCGTGAATGCGCCAAACGGTTATGTAGCGTACTCATTTGAGCCGAGCGCGGCTGAACGATGGCGCGGGCGGCGCAAGTATCATTGCGCCGGGTGAGAGCGCGCCGCGCGCCGGTGCAACGGGAGCGCCCGTGCCGCGCGCCTAATCGGCGATAGTGCAATAATAAATGAGATCAGATCGCGCGCCGCTGCGGGACGGGGCTGATAAGCCCGGCGCCCGGGCGGCGCGTGGCATTTAAGGAGGTCGAAGCGTGAGGGCGAGGACGTTTGGCGCGGTAGGTGCGCTGGCGCTGCAAGTGCTGCTGGTGCTGGCGATGCTGTTTGCGGTGACATTTGACAGGGCGTATTATTTGAGCGAGTATGAGCGCCTGGGCGTATACGAGAGCTGCGGCGCGGACGCTGTGACGCTCGAACGCGCGACCGACATACTGCTGGAATACCTGCGCGGCCGCGCGGACGGCCTTAGCGGCCAGGGCGTGATCGACGGCGAGCTGCGCGACATATTCGGCGCGGATGAACGCGCGCATATGGTTGATGTGAAGCAGCTGTTTGAGCTGGCGCTGGTGGTCATGCTGTGCGCGGGTGTGGTGGCGATAGCGAGCGCGCTGCTGGCGGGGCGCGACCGGCGGCGCACGGCGCAAGGCGCGCTGATAGGCATGGGCGTGTTTGCGGCGCTGCTGGCTGCGGCGGGGATATGGTGCGCGTTGGATTTCAATTCGGCGTTCAACGCGTTTCATGGACTGCTGTTTGACAATGGGCTGTGGATAATGGATCCCGCGACGCAGTTCATGATACGCATGTTCCCATCGGAGTTCTTTGCGGGCATGGGGCTGCGCATAGCGCTGTATACCGGAGCGGGCATGGTTGCCCAGGCGGTGATATACGGCTTTTGCGGGTTTTACGGGAGGAATAAGTCACATGACATACACTGAGACGGCGGCCGACAAGGCACGGGCGCTGATAGAGGCGCGGCATGCGCGCATACTGGCGATAGAGACTTCGTGCGACGAGACCAGTGCGGCGGTCGTCGAGGATGGACGCAGGATGCTGTCCAATCCGATAGCCTCGCAGATAAAGCTGCACGAGATATATGGCGGAGTCGTGCCCGAGATAGCGTCGCGCATGCACGTGGAGGCTGTGGACGCGATGGTCGATCAGGCGCTTGAGCGCGCGGGCTGCTCGCTGGACGATATAGACGCGATAGCGGTCACGCAGGGCCCGGGCCTGGTCGGCGCGCTGCTGACAGGCGTGGCGGCGGCCAAGGCGCTGGCGCTGGGGCGGGAGCTGCCGCTCGTAGCCGTCAACCACATAGAAGGCCATGTGAGCGCCAACTACATAGCGCATCCCGAGCTGGAGCCGCCGTTTTTGTGCCTGGTGGTGTCGGGCGGGCATACGCACCTGGTCGTGGTGCGCGACTATGGCGTATACGAGCTGGTGGGTCAGACCGTGGACGATGCGGCGGGCGAGGCGTTTGACAAGGTGGCGCGCATACTTGGGTTGCCGTACCCGGGAGGTCCCAAGCTCGATGAGGCTGCGCGCGACGGCCGGGACGATGAGTATGAGTTCCCGCGGCCGCTGGTCAAGGGCACTATGAACTTTTCGTTCTCGGGCATCAAGACCGCGGCGATCAACCTGAGCCACAAACTGGCCCAGCAGGGCGTTGAATTGAACCGGGCGGACTTTGCGGCCTCGTACAGGCGGCGGGTCGTAGAAGCGCTGGTCGAGCGCACCGAGGAAGCTGCCCGGCTCACCGGCATGACGCGCATCGCCATGGCGGGCGGCGTGTCGGCGAACAGCCTGCTGCGCGCTGAGATGCAGCGCATGTGCGCGCAGCATGGATACGCGGCGTACATGCCACCGCTGCTGCTGTGCACCGACAACGCGGCCATGATAGGCAGCGCGGCGTTCTACCGGTTGATGCGCGGCGAGCTGGCGGGACTTGACCTGAACGCAGTGCCCATGCTGTCGCTGGACATGAGCGCGCGTTAAGCGTCAGCGCCTGTGGTGAACTGTGAACGTCAGCGCATGTGGTGAATTGAATAACCAGACTGCTCCGTTGCGGATTCCGTAACGGAGCTTTTGCGTATCTCAAGCCGGGGACAGGGCGAGAAGGCTTTATCCCACGCTGAGCGCCTGTTTCATAAAATAGCGGCCGATGCGGTTTAAGCGGACGCCGGCACATGCGTTCAGGTTTCGCTTTGGCGATTTGTGGTTCAAATTCCTGGGCGTGGTTTGACGACGCAAAATAAGCATTCGCAGCGCAGGCGCTTAGCCATGCTGCATGCGATGTGGCCTTGCCAAATGGATTCACTTGCCGCCGCATGGCATTTGGCAGCATGCACCGGCCACGCGATGCCGGACAGGTGCTATGTGCATCGGGTAATATACACAATTTGTGCAATAATATGCAAAACCATGCGGTGCGACTTGCTGCATGGATCGCCATATTGAGCGCGGAATTATCAAACGTACGATATGAAATAGACATCATAAGCCGCAAAAACTGCACAATAAGCAAAATCTACCATGCCCGCCACCACCTTGAACGCGCCATGCAAGGTGTAGTATAATAAACAAAACGGGCGGCAAGAGCTGCATAAGGTGGTGTCGTATGGCGGCGGAAGAAGGAAGAGGAGCTCTGGGGGTATGCAGGCGCTTTCTGCGCGCGTATATAGAGGCGCAGAACCTGGAGCTGGTCGCGCATTGCCTGCACGAGAGCGTCGAATTGCTGGTGGACGGGCAGCGCGGCATGCCGGTGCGCGGCCGGAATGAGGTTTGCCGGGCGCTTATGCGGTGCCGACCGATGCAGGGCAGCGGATTCGTGCTGGCGGATGACACGCTCAGCCGCAGCGCGCTCGTAGACGATTGCGATATCGTGATGGGCAAGCTGCTGTTGCGTCCGCGCGACGGCGGTCATGAGCAGGTCGTGGCGCTCACGGCGGTGCTGGTGCGTCGCGGCGGAGAGTGGCTGTTGCGCGCGCTGCACGTCGCCATGGGGGCCGGATGTGACGGCGCGGATGACTGGTGCACGCTGCTGGACGGCGCTCCGTGCGCTGTGGGACTGATAGATTCGTCGGGCGGCATGACGCGCGCGACGTATTGCAATCGGCGCATGCGCGAATTGCTGGGCGTGCGCAATGTCGATGCGCAGAGCCGTCCCCGCGCGGGCGAAGTCGCGCTGGAACGCATGTTGAATGGTCGGGATGCGCCTGGACTGAATCGCGCGCTCAGGCGACTGTTCGCATTTGAACCTGGCACCGGCCATACCGGCGAGTGCGTCGAGTGCGACGGCCTCAATGTGGCGCTGATACCGCTCAGGCCGGGACGGGCAGGCGTGTATGCGCGTCCCAACGCCAATTTTGACCGGCACTCCGTGGAACCGCTGGGCATGTGCGGCGGATATGTGGAGTTCGAATTCATATGCGGGCTGGCGCGCCGACTGTATACAGACGCGGGCGTGCGGCGTTTGGGCGGGTACTGTGCGCGTGATTACGGGTTGGCAGGCGCGGCGCAGCTTGCCGCCGAGGTGCATCCGGACGACGTCGAGGCGTTTGAGCAGCTGTTCGATCAGCTGTGCGCAGGCGTCGATGCGGCCAGCCTGAGCTATCGAATGCGGCTCAAGGACGGCAACTATCGGCGGGTGCACTTTAGTGCGATAAGGCGGGGCGGCGCGTCCGAGCGGCGCTACACCGGCGTGTACATAGACGTAGCGCGCGTGGCGGGAACTGAGGCGTCGCTCGCACAGAGCGAATCCGCACCGGCCATGAGCCCGATAGAAGCGGGCGCGCCGGACATGGCCGGTATATTCGGCGATGAGCCGGATGTGCACGCGGCGCACGGCGAGGTCTGCGCTGCCGGATCAGACGGGCCGTCAGCTTATGCGCGCGTCCACGCGGTGGACGCGGCCGGCGCCGTGCGTGAGCGTGCGGGTGGCGCGGCGACGTCGGCGTGTGCGGGAAGCGTTGACGGGGCCGTGGCGGAGACTGAGCTGCTGGAGCGCTGCCGGCTGCTGGTCGAGGGCGAGGCCATGTTCACATTCGACTATTACCCCGCGCTGGACGAACTGCACTACTGCCGTAGGGATGGAAGCCGGCTGGTGCAGCGCGTGATGCGGAATTATCTTAAATTCGTACTGCGCGATTCGGGCATACATCCGGACTATGTGGCCGGTTATCTGCGCGCGCTCAGGCAGGCGTGCAGCGCGCCGGGACGGGGCAAGCTGGAGCTGATGTACCTGTGGCAGGGCGAATACCGCTGGGTCAGGATGAGCTACTGTGGCATTGCGGGCGCGGATGGCGCAGTCGAACGGCTGGCGTGCCGCGTGGACGACGCGCGCGCAGAGCGGTCGCATGATTGCCAGCTGAACGCTCGAGTGGCGTGCAGCGACGCATACCGGCGCGCGTTCAGCCAGGGCGCCGTGCTGGCCATGACATTCGACTTAACGACCGGCTGCCGAGTGGACACCGGCGCTGACGTGATGCCGGACGCGCTAAAGGATCAGACCACGCTGGATGACGTGATACGGCTGCTGCGCGAGCGATTGGCGCATCCCGACGACCGACGCGATCTGACGCAGGCGTGTCTGAGGTGCGCCGGGGCGCTGGACGGGCGACCCAGCGTGCGCATCGAGTTGGAATGCAGGTTGGCGTTGGATGGGTGTCACCCCGACGCGTACCGCTGGACGCGGCTGACGTTGGCGGCCACTTCCAGCGCGGACGGCGCTCGGCGCTGGTCGTTCATTTGCGCGTTTGACATAGACAGGCGCAAGCGGCGCGAGTTGTACTACGAGCGTCAGGCGCGGCTGGAGCGGCTGACCGGGCTGATGAATGGCGCGGCAATGCGCGAAGCATGTGCGCGGCTGGAGTTCGACGGCGCGCCGGATGGCGTGGAGCGTGCGCTGGTGGTGGCGCGGCTGGAGTATCCGGAGCTGAGCGCGGAGGCCGGCTCGCGGCTGTTGCTGGCGGCGGCGGATGCGCTCAGGGCGCTCAGGCATGAGCGCGAGCTGATATGCCGGTTTGAGCGGGATGAGTTCGGACTGATGGCTGAGGTACACGGCGGCGAGGGCGTGCTGCGCGAGCGATTGCGCATAATCAGCGTGGCGCTGAATGCGGTCGCGGCGCACGAACCGCGCGTGAACGTGTGGCTGGGCGCGGCGGTCGCGCCCCGGGACGGCCGGGACATTGATGAACTGTACGGCCATGCGGTGCGGGCGTTGACCTGGGCGCGGGCGCGGGCACGCGAGCGGTTTGCGATATATGCCGGCGGTGTGGACGGCGCGCTGACCGGTGCGCAAACGGGCGCGTTGTCAGGCCAGGCGCGCGCGTATGTACGCACGCTGGGCGGGTTTGAACTGTTTGCGGGCGGCAAGGCGGTGCTGTTCAGCAGTGCCAAGGCGCGCGAGATGCTGGCGCTGCTGGTCGACCGGGGCGGCGGGTTCATGACGCATGAGGAGCTGATTGCGCGGCTGTGGCCTGGCGAGCCGGTTAATGCGCTGACGCTTGCGCGCTGCCGCAAGATCGCGATGCGGCTGAAGAACACGCTGCGCGAGTACGGCGTGGAGGACATTGTGGAAGCCGCCAAGAGCCGCCGGCGCATCGCGGCGGAACGCGTCGAATTCGACTTTGCACGCGCCAACGAGGACGACATGCCGCATGGTGAATATATGAAGGGTTATGCCTGGGCCAAGGCGCATCCTGCCGCGCTCAAGCTGCGCGAGGAACCGGGCGAGTAGCGCTGAAAAACTGCGGATGTGGTGCGGCGCGCCGGGCGGCCGTCCGCGTATGGGTTTTGATTATGTGTATGGCGGGGTTCGGGTTAACGCCGGAGCGTGGATTTGGCTGAATGCATAGTGTACGTGGCGGAATTCAAGGGTTAACGCTGGATTGCAAGGCCGGACTGCGTGGCGCACATGGCAAATGGCAGGGCTAACGCCGTAATATGGGTTTGGCTGAATGCATAGCGTACATGGCAGGGTTTGGGTTAAACGCCGGAGCGTGGGGCCGGACTGCATGGCGCGCATGGCAAATAGCAGGGGCAAACGCCGGTGCGTGAGTTCAGCCGTAAATGGCGACTTTTGAGGGCCGATTGACGCTGTGCATGTTCCAGAAGCGGCTCGCGCGCTGGCCGACATCGAGCTGCTGTGTGTTTGCAAAGATATTTCATATTATGCGCGCTGCGTACGGGCCGCGCAAATGCCTGCCGCACTTGTTTGGCATGGTCACACGGATGCTCACATATCCCGACATTGCCGCCTGTATTGCCGGTTTCTACAGCGCCGGCCATTTGGCCAGCCCTGCGCCGGATAATGTTTTGACGCGGCGAATGACAAATGTTGACAATGGATGTAAACAATATTATAATGTTAAGTGGTTAGCTGTCGAGAGCAGTCGCACAGGCCATGCGCGTGGCCGCATCGGCAGTTGATTCGGTATAATACGCGCTGTTGAGGCGCGCGAGCGCGTCATAAATTGCCGGATTTACCTGTATTGTGCGCGGTATTTGCGATTACATGCGCGAATATTGGCGGATTAACTAACTCTTAATGCGTTTGCTCTTATTGCTTATCGCATGAGTTCGATATAATATTATCGAATGAGGGGCCCGATGGGGCGCCGCCCGGTAAGACCGGGCAGTACAGCCAATCTGCCGGCGGAGCGGTCAGCGCCGCGCCGCTGCGGAAAGAATATAAAGAAAAGTAGGTAAGCGTCATGGCCAACAGAAAGATTACGGTAATCGGTGCGGGTAGCGTCGGCGCCACTACGGCGTTCGCGCTCACGGTAAGGGACATAGCCAATGAGATAGTGCTGGTGGACATCAACGAGAGCAAGGCGTTGGGCGAGGCCATGGACATTCGCCAGTGCACGCCGTTGCTGGAGAACCCGATCAATGTCTACGCGGGCAACTACGAGTCCGCCGCAGGCAGCGACATAGTCGTCATCACTTCGGGCCTGCCGCGCAAGCCCGGTCAGACCCGCATAGACCTGGCACAGACCAACGTTAACATAATCAAGCAGATAGCGCCGCAGATAGTCAAGTCCTGTCCTGATGCGACCTACGTCATAGTGTCCAATCCGGTCGACATACTGACGTATGTGTTCCATAAGGTCACCAACATCCCCGAGAACCGCATAATCGGCACCGGCACGCAGCTGGATACCGCGCGCCTGCGGGCTCGCATCGCCGAGTACCTGTCGGTATCGCAGAAGAACGTGCATGCCTACGTGTTCGGCGAGCACGGCGACACCTCGTTCGTGCCGTGGTCGATAGCCGAGATATCCACCATCAAGCTGGCCGATTACAAGGAGCTCATCAAGCTGCACAACGGCATAATGGTCGATCTGGACTACGCTGAGGTCGACAAGTACATGCGCTCGTCGGGCGCCAAGATAATCGAGCGCAAGGGCTGCACCAACTACGCGATAGCGATGGCAGTGTGCTCGATCTGCGAGGCGCTGTTTGGCGCGGTCAACGCCGTGCAGACGGTGTCGGTCAAGCTCAACGGCGAGTACGGCATAAGCGATGTATGCCTGTCGCTGCCGGCGCTGATAGGCAACGGCTGCATTCAGGGCCGCATAATGCCCAAGCTGACTGACGATGAACTGCAGAAGCTGCACAACAGCGCCGATGCGCTTAAGAAGGTTATCGCGCAGATGCAGATCTGATGCGCGTTTGTGCGGGGGATGGGCGCGCCCATCCCCCGCGTCCGGCCTGAAGCCGGATGATCCGCGCGAAGGCGTGCCCTTCGCCGCGATGTCAGGAGGAGTTTAACATGGAATACCGCGTTGAACGCGACTCGATGGGCGAGATGAAGGTGCCCGCCGACCGCTACTGGGGCGCGCAGACCCAGCGCAGCAAGCAGAATTTCGTGATAGGCGGCGAGATAATGCCGCGCGAGATAACTCACGCGTTCGGCATACTCAAAAAGGCCGCCGCGATAGCCAATAACAGCATAAAGCCCGACCGCATGGACGACAAGCGCCTGGGCGCGATATGCCAGGCGTGCGACGAGGTCATATCGGGCAGCCTGAACGACCACTTCCCGCTGGTAGTATGGCAGACCGGCAGCGGCACCCAGTCCAACATGAACGCCAACGAGGTCATAGCCAACCGCGCCAACGAGATACTGGGCGAGAAGCTGTGCCATCCCAATGACCACGTGAACATGTCCCAGTCGTCCAACGACACGTTCCCGACCGCGATGCACATCGCCGCCGTGACCGCGATAGAGGATAACCTCTTCCCCGAGATAGACGCGCTGATAGCGACGTTTAAGCGCCTGGAGGCCGAGAACGAGGGCGTCGTCAAGACTGGCCGCACCCACCTGCAGGACGCCACGCCCATCAAGTTCAGCCAGGAGATAAGCGGCTGGCGCGGCATGCTCGAGAACACCCGCCGTCAGCTGGAGGCCGCGCTGCCCGGGCTCAAGACGCTCGCGCTGGGCGGCACCGCGGTAGGCACCGGCCTTAACTGCCCCGCGGGCTTTGCCGAGAAGGTCGCCGACGTGGTCAGCGAGCTGACCGGCAAGCAGTTCAGGACTTCGCCCAACAAGTTCCACGCGCTCACGTCCAAGGACGACCTGGTGTTCGCGCACGGCGCGCTCAAGGCGCTGGCGTGCAACATGATGAAGATAGCCAACGACGTGCGCTGGCTGGCCAGCGGCCCGCGCGACGGCCTGGGCGAGATATTCATACCCGAAAACGAGCCTGGCTCCTCGATAATGCCCGGCAAGGTCAACCCCACGCAGTGCGAGTCGGTGACGATGGTCGCGGTGCAGGTCATGGGCAACGACACCGCGGTGGGCATGGCGGCGTCGCAGGGCAACTTCGAGCTGAACGTGTTCATGCCGGTTTTGATATACAACTTCCTGCAGTCGGCGCGGCTGCTGGCGGATTCGCTCCGGTCGTTCAACAAGAACTGCGCCTCGGGCATAACCGCCAACCGCGACAAGATGCACCACAACCTGTACAACTCGCTTATGCTGGTCACGGCGCTCAACCCGTACATAGGCTACGACAACGCCGCCAAGACCGCCAAGAAGGCGTACAAGGAGAACATCTCGCTCAAGGAAGCGTGCGTGTCGCTGGGCTTCCTGACCGCCGAGAAGTTCGACGAGGTGTTCAAGCCCGAGCAGATGTGCTAAAGGGCATAAAGCCACCTGAGGGCCGGGCGGCGCTTCGTCCGGCCTTATCAAAGGAGTTTTTGATATGATATACAGCTACTATCCGGGCTGCACGCTCAAGGACAGGGCCAAGCAGCTGGACATCTACGCGCGCGCGTCGGCAAAGGCGCTGGGGATAGAACTTTGCGAGCTGCCCCAGTGGCAGTGCTGCGGCGCAGTGTATCCGCAGGCGTCCGACGAGATAGCCTCGCGGCTGGGCGCGGTGCGCGCGCTCATGAACGCGGAGGAGGGCAAGCTGGTCACGATGTGCTCGGCCTGCCACCACGTGATAAAGCGCACCAACTACGACTGGAACAACGACAGGAACTTCCGCGAGCACGCCACCAACTACATGCAGCCCGAAGTGCCCTACGACGGCAGCACGCAGGTACTGCACTTCCTGGAGGTGCTGCGCGACGAGGTCGGATTCGACGAGCTCAAGAAAAAGGTCGTCAATCCGCTCAAGGGCCGCAAGGTCGGCGCGTTCTATGGCTGCATGGTGCTGCGTCCGGGCAAGGTGCTCGCCTTTGACGACCCCGAGAACCCCTCGATAATCGAGGACTTCATACGCGCGCTGGGCGCCGAGCCGGTCAAATACCCGTATCGCAACGAGTGCTGCGGCGCGTATGTGACGCTGGAGGACAAGAGCGTGGCCGAAAATCTGGTCGACCGCGCGCTCAATTCCGCGATAGCCGCCGGCGCGCAGGAGCTGGTCACCGCCTGCCCGCTGTGCATGTACAACCTTGTCGAAAACGCCACCAGCCATAAGCTGCCGGTCAAGTACTTCACCGAGCTGCTGGCCGAGGCGCTGGGCGTAAAGGAGGGCTAAGCATGACCAACACACAACTGCTCACCGAGACCGCTTTGCGCATCAGCGGCGTAAATCCCCGCAAGTGCATGAAGTGCGGCAAGTGCTCGGGCACCTGTCCGAACTACGATAAGATGGAATACCATCCGCATCAGTTCGTGTCGATGGTCGAGCATGGCCAGATCGAAAAGCTGATGGCAAGCGAGTCGATATACATGTGCCTGAGCTGCATGGCGTGCGTGGAGCGCTGCCCGCGCGGCGTGGAGCCCGGCAAACTCGTCGAGGCGGTGCGCCTGATGCAGATCCGCCAGCAGAACGCGCCCGGCAAGGGCGACCACAAGGGCCCGCGCGATATACCGGCGTTCGTCGACGAGCACGTGCCGCAGCAGCTGCTGATGGCCGCGATGCGCAAGTACAGGAAGTAAGGAGGATAACCACAGATGCTTAAAATCGGCGTATTTGTCTGCTGGTGCGGTTCCAACATCGCCGCGACCGTGGATGTGGAAGCGGTAGCCGAGGCGATGAAGCATGAACCGGGCGTGGTGTACTCCACCAACTACCAGTACATGTGCTCCGCCGCCGGACAAAAGCTCATAAAGGACGCTATAAAGGAATGCAAGCTCGACGGCGTGGTGGTGTGTTCGTGCTCGCCGCGCATGCACGAGGTCACGTTCCGCAAGGCCGTGCAGGAAGCCGGCCTCAACCCCTACATGCTCGAGGTCGCCAACATCCGCGAACAGTGCTCGTGGATACACCGCGACAAGGCTGAGGGTACCGCCAAGGCCATAGTGCTGGCCAAGGCCGCCGTGGCCAAGCTGCGCAACGACGCGCCGCTGCAGTCCGGCACCAGCGATGTGACCAAGCGCTGTCTGGTCATAGGCGGCGGCATCGCCGGCATACAGACCGCGCTGGACGTGGCCGACGCCGGCTACGAGGTCGACATAGTCGAGCAGCGCCCCACCATCGGCGGCCGCATGGCTCAGCTGGACAAGACGTTCCCCACGCTCGACTGCGCCGCGTGCATACTGACCCCCAAGATGGTCGAGGCGTCGCAGAACGAGAAGATAAACATAATCTCCTATGCCAAGGTCGAAAAGGTAGCGGGCTTCGTGGGCAACTTCACCGCGACTATTCGCAAGAAGGCGCGCTACGTGGACGAGACCAAGTGCACCGGCTGCGCGCTGTGCACGACCAAGTGTCCCTCGCGCAAGGGCAAGAACGAGTTCAACATGAAGCTGGACAACCGCGGCGCGATATACATACCGTTCGCGCAGGCGATACCCAACGTCGCGGTCATCGATCCCGAGCAGTGCATAAAGCTCAAGACCGGCAAGTGCGGCCTGTGCGAAAAGGTGTGCACCGCGGGCGCGATAAACTACAAGCAGCAGGATGAGCTGATAGAGCGCAAGTATGGCGCGATAGTCGTGGCGACCGGCTTTAAGCCGATAGACCCGACGCCGCTGAACGAGTTCGGCTACGCGGACAGCCCGGACGTGGTGACCAGCCTGGAGTTCGAGCGGCTGATGAACGCGGCCGGCCCGACCAAGGGCACGCTGCTGCGCCCCTCCGACGGCACGCATCCCAAGACGATAGTGTTCGTGCAGTGCGTGGGCAGCCGCTGCGACGCCAACACCGAGCGCGGCAAGCCGTATTGCAGCAAGATCTGCTGCATGTACACCGCCAAGCACGCGATGCTGGTGCGCGAAAAGTACCCCGACACCGACGTGCATGTGTTCTACATCGATGTGCGTACCCCCGGCAAGAACTTCGACGAGTTCTATCGCCGCGCGGTCGAGCAGTACGGCGTGGATTACATAAAGGGCATGGTCGGCAAGGTCGCACCCGAAAACGGCAAGCTGATGGTGCAGGGCTCCGACCTTATAAACAACTGCCAGGTCAAGATCGAGGCCGACATGGTCGTGCTGGCGACCGCGATAGAGCCCGATCCCACCGCGCGCTCGATAGGCACTATGCTGACCGCGTCGATGGATACCAACGATTTCTTCACCGAAGCGCATCCCAAGCTCCGTCCGGTCGAGTCGCCCACCGCGGGCATATTCCTCTCGGGCGTGGCGCAGGGCCCCAAGGACATACCCGAGACCGTGGCGCAGGCCGGCGCGGCGGCGTCCAAGGTCATAGGTCTGCTGGCCAAGGATCACCTGGTCACCAACCCGTGCATCGCGCAGAGCGACGAGCTGCTGTGCAACGGCTGCTCGCAGTGCGAGAAGGTGTGCCCGTACGGCGCTATAACCTACATAGACAAGGAAGTTCGCGGCCCGGGCGTGCGCGAAGTGCGCCGCGTGGCGCAGGTCAACCCGGCGGTCTGCCAGGGCTGCGGCGCGTGCACCGTCACCTGCCCGTCCGGCGCTATGGACCTGAAGGGCTTCTCCAACAAACAGATCATGGCGGAGGTTGACGCGATATGCCTGTGACGCAAAACGAATGGAAGCCCAAGATAGTGGCTTTCTGCTGCAACTGGTGCTCGTACGCGGGCGCCGATCTGGCGGGCTCGGGGCGTATGAGCTATCCCGCCGAGATAAAGATAATTCGCGTGCCCTGTTCCTGCCGCGTGAACCCGCTGTTCATACTGCGCGCGTTCGAGCGCGGCGCGGACGGCGTCATACTGTGCGGCTGCCATCCGGGCGACTGCCACTACACCAGCGGCAACTACTATGCCCGCCGCCGCATGACGTTGCTGTTCTCGATGCTGGACTACCTGGGCATCGAGCGCGAGCGCACCCGCGTGGAGTGGGTGTCCGCCGCGGAGGGCGCCAAGTTCTCCGCTACAATGAACGATTTCGCCAAGACTATTACCGAGCTGGGCGAGAACAGAAAGCTGGGTGATCTCAGATGCAAGAAATAGCGGCAAGGATTAAGAATCGCGCGCTTGAGCTGCTTGCGGCCGGGACCGTCTCGCGCGTGCTCGGCTGGGAAAAGGGCGAGCTGGAGGCCGACTGGTCGCCTGCGCTGTTTACCAGTGAGAAGGATATGGAGGGCTTCGTGTACGGCGAGCACGCCGGCGCGAACCTGAGCAAGTACTGCATAAAGCTCAACCGCATGGAGGGCAAGACGCTGGTCGTGCTCAAGCCCTGCGACACGCTGTCGTTTAATCAGCTGTGCAAGGAGCACCGCGTGACCCGCGAAAACTTCTACATAATCGGCGCGGGCTGCAAGGGCATGACCGATGAAAACGGCCTGCTGCTCAAGTGCAAGGCCTGCAAGGGCAAGGACTTCGAGGTGGCCGACGAGGTCATAGACGACGAAGAAAGCCGCGAGCTGACGCCATCCGACCGCTTTGCGGAAGTCACGAAGCTGGAGAACATGACGCACGAGGAGCGGTTTGAGTTCTGGCGCGGCGAGCTGAGCCGCTGCATACGCTGCAACGCGTGCCGCAATGTGTGCCCGGCGTGTTCGTGTCAGAAGTGCGTGTTCGACAATCCGAATTCGGGCGTGGCGGCCAAGGCCAACACCACCGACTTCGAGGAGAACATGTTCCACATAATCCGCGCGTTCCACGTGGCGGGCCGCTGCACCGACTGCGGCGAATGCTCGCGCGTGTGCCCGCAGCACATACCGCTGCACCTGCTCAACCGCAAGTTCATCAAGGACATAAACGAGATCTACGGCGACTATCAGGCGGGCGTAGGCGAGGAAGAGCGCACGCCGCTGACCTCCTACACCCAGACCGACGCCGAACCCGGCATCGTCCGCGAAAGGGGGAACGCGTGATGCGCAAGTTCGCCGCTGATAAGATCGAATCGATCATAAAGGGCATGGGCCTGCCCGTATACGCGCCGGTCAAGTGCGACGAGCTGACGGTATACGACCGCTACGAGGACGGCATGGAGCTGAACCTTGGCTGCTGCAATACCGACAAGTCCCCCAAGGACGTGCTGTTTCCGCAGTGGGAAGACCTGATGCACTTCCGCATGGAGGGCAAGACGATACAGCTGACCGAACAGCAGCGCTGCAATGAGGACTACGTGATATTCGGCATGCGCGCGTGCGACATCCGCGCGTTCGAGGTGCTGGACAAGGTGTTCCTGGCCGATCCGGTGGATACCTACTATGCGGCGCGCCGTGAGCACGGCATACTGGTGGCGATAGCGTGCAGCGAGCCGGACGACACGTGCTTCTGCGTGAACTTCGGCATAGACCCCGCGCAGCCCAATGCCGACGTGGTGCTGTGGCGCAAGGACGACGTCTACTACGCAAAGGCATACACCGACAAGGGCGAAAAGCTGATGGCGAACTGGGACACCCAGGACGCCGATGAGGCCGATGTGGAGCCGGTCAAGGCTGAGATACGCGCGCGCATAGACGCAAAGCCCTTTGCACACCTGAATCTTAAAGGCATAGACGGCGACCACCTCAACGAGATGTTCAACTCGCCCAAGTGGGAGAAGCTGTCGATGGCGTGCCTGGGGTGCGGCAGCTGCACGTTCGTGTGCCCGACCTGCCAGTGCTACGACATACGCGACTATGATAGCGGTCACGGCGTACAGCGCTATCGCTGCTGGGACAGCTGTATGTATTCCGACTTTACGCTGATGGCCGCGACTACGCCGCGCCCGACTCAGATGCAGCGCTATCGTCAGCGCTTCATGCACAAGCTGTGCTACTTCCCGGCCAACAACGACGGCATGTACTCGTGCGTGGGCTGCGGCCGCTGCGTGCGCAAGTGCCCGATGAACCTGAATATCGTCAAAGTCATAAAGGCGCTGGGGGAGGATGCGAAATGAATACCGAAAGTCTGGTGCCTCATATAGGCATAGTCACTGACGTGCGCGTCGATACGCCCGACGTCAAGACCTTCCGCGTCGAGGCGCTGACCGGCGGCAAGGTGTTTGAGCATATGCCCGGCCAGTGCGCGATGCTGTCGATACCGGGCGTGGGCGAGGCGATGTTCTCGATAACGTCGTCGCCGACCAACAAGAAGTTCATGGAGTTCTCGATAAAGAAGTGCGGATGCCTGACCAGCTGGCTGCACCAGATGGACGTGGGCCAGCAGATAACGATCCGCGGGCCGTATGGCAAGCCGTTCCCGGTGGAGACTGAGCTCAAGGGCCAGGATCTGCTGTTCATCGCGGGCGGCATAGGCCTGGCGCCGCTGAGGTCGGTCATCAACTACGTGCGCGACAATCGCGCCAACTATGGCAAGATCAACATAGTGTACGGTTCGCGCTCGGCAAACGACCTGGTCGACTATCCCGAGATCGAAAACGAGTGGTGCAAGGAAGCCGGCATAAACGTGTACCTCACGATAGACCGCCCGCAGGAGGGCTGGGATGGCCACGTGGGCTTCGTGCCCAACTACGTGACCGAGCTGGGCTTCGATCCGCAGGGCAAGGTGCTGGTCTGCGGCCCGCCTATCATGATAAAGTTCGTGCTGCAGGGCCTGGACAATCTCGGCTTTGACCGCAAGCAGGTGTTCACCACGCTCGAGATGCGCATGAAGTGCGGCATAGGCAAGTGCGGCCGCTGCAACGTCGGCAACAAGTACGTCTGCAAGGACGGCCCGGTGTTCCGGTTCGACGAGCTGGGCGAGCTGCCGGACGAGTATTGATAACGCGCGCGTGCGCCGGCGCCTGAGCAGGCGTCGGCGGCGCGGCGACACTTTCAAGCCCCGCCCGGGGCCCTGAGCGCAGTATTGGAGGAAAGCAATATGGTCAATGTCTATCTGATGGGCAAAAAGTATGAAGTGCCCGAGGGACTTACTATAATGGGCGCGATGGAATACGCGGGCTATAAGCTGGTGCGCGGCTGCGGCTGCCGCAACGGCTTCTGCGGCGCGTGCGCGACCGTGTACCGCATAAAGGGCGAGCGCGAGCTGCATGGCGCGCTGGCGTGCCAGACCACCGTGCAAAACGATATGTACGTGGCGACGCTGCCGTTCTTCCCGCTCGAGAAGCAGGTTTACGACATAAACGAGATCAAGCCCGACGCGCAGATAATGATGCAGCTGTACCCGGAGATCTACTCGTGCGTGGGCTGCAATGCGTGCACCAAGGCATGCACGCAGGGCCTGGACGTCATGCAGTACATCGCGGCGGCGCAGCGCGGCGATTTCAAGACCTGCGCCGAGCTGAGCTTTGACTGCATAATGTGCGGCGTGTGTTCGTCGCGGTGCCCCGCGGGCATATCGCATCCGCAGGTGGCCGAGCTGGCGCGCCGCCTGAACGGCAAGTACATCGCCCCCGAGGCCAAGCACCTGACCCAGCGCGTCAAGGAGATAGAGGACGGCCTGTGCGCCGCTGAGCTGGAGGCAATTATGGCCAAGCCCCTGTCCGAACTCAAAGAACTGTACAACAACCGCGTTATAGAGAAATAAGGAGGCGACAGATATGAATTTCACTCCCGAAATGCTTGCCTCCATGGCCAAGGTCGAGGCGGCGCGCAAGGACAACATCGCGCTGGAACCCCGTCGGATGGACGCGGATGAGAAGGAAGCGCTGCTCAAGGCGTATCATCCCGACTACCGCAACGATGGTTTTGATACGATAAAGGTCGGCCCCAACGCCGGCGAAAAGGCGCCGCGCGAGCTGCTGCGCCTGCTGGAGGGCAAGAGCCGCATTCATGAGCTGCACGTGAACCTGGACAAGATCGACTACGATGTCGACGTACTGGTTATCGGCGGCGGCGGCGCAGGTTCCTCCGCGGCGATAGAGGCCCACAACGCCGGCGCAAGCGTGATGATCGCCACCAAGCTGCGCATAGGCGACGCCAACACGATGATGGCCGAGGGCGGCATACAGGCCGCCGACAAGCCCGGCGACTCCCCGGCTCAGCACTACCTGGACGTGATGGGCGGCGGACACTACGCTAACATACCCGAGCTGGTCAAGAAGCTGGTCAACGATGGCCCGAGCGCTGTCAAGTGGCTCAACGAGCTGGGCGTGGAGTTCGACAAAGACGCCGAGGGCAACATGCTCACGACCCATGGCGGCGGCACCTCGCGCAAGCGCATGCACGCGGCCAAGGACTACTCGGGCGCTGAGATAATGCGCACGCTGCGCGACGAAGTGCTCAACCGCGAGATACCGGTCGTGGACTTCACCGCTGCGATAGAGCTGATAAAGGATGAAAATGGCCGCTGCTGCGGCGCGGTGCTGCTGAACATGGAGACCGGAGAAGTGCGCATAGCGCGTGCCAAGGCGGTCATCATAGCCACCGGCGGCGCAGGCCGCATGCACTACCAGGGCTTCCCGACGTCCAACCACTACGGCGCGACCGCCGACGGCCTGATACTGGGCTATCGTGCCGGCGCGAAGCTGCTGTACCAGGATACGCTGCAATACCATCCGACTGGCGCGGCGTTCCCGAATCAGATCTACGGCGCGCTGGTGACCGAGAAGGTGCGCTCGCTGGGCGCGAAGGTCATCAACCGCGAGGGCGTGGCGTTCGTGCATCCGCTGGAGACGCGCGACGTCGAGGCTGCGGCGATAATCCGCGAGTGCTCGCCCGACCGCAAGATGGGCGTGGACGCGCCCAATGGCAAGGCGGTATGGCTCGACACCCCGATGATCGACATCATCAACGGCGAGGGCACGCTGGAGCGCCGTCTGCCCGCGATGCTGCGCATGTACATGAAGTATGACATCGACATCCGCAAGGTGCCGATACTGATCTACCCGACGCTGCACTACCAGAACGGCGGCATCGAGATCAACGACCGTGACGAGACCTGTGTGCCCGGCCTGTACGTGGCGGGCGAGGCTGCTGGCGGCATACATGGCCGCAACCGCCTGATGGGCAACTCGCTGCTGGACGTGATAGTGTTCGGCCGCAACGCCGGCAAGGTTGCGGGCGCGGCGGTCAAGGACGTCAAGGTCGGTCGCATGACGCTGGACCACGTGGCTGCGTATGAGAAGCAGCTGGCCGACGCGGGCATCGAGAGCCAGACGGTCTCGCCGATGCTGCTGCCCGACTACACCCGCAAGTTCTGATGCTTATCCAATAACATGATTATCGCCCACCGGATGCGGCGCATTGCCGTATGCCGGTGGGCGTTTCGCATTCGTCTGCGTGGCAAGAGGGGCAGGGCAGTATGACCGCGATCTGACCGGATGCTGGCGGGTGTCTGCTGAATATGCGAAAAGCCGCTCCGATGCGACATCGAAGCGGCTCGTTGTGCGACTGAGGACTTACTTTTTCGCGGCCTTGTCGTAGCCCTTGTTGATGAAGTACACGCCCAGGTTCATGGACACGATTAAAACGTTGAATATATACACTACCCACACGTACCAGGCGACCGAACCGCCGTTGGCCACGGTGAATATCTTGGCGACTATGCCGGCAATGTAACCGGTGATTATCAGCACTATGAAGCCCAGGCTCATCGCCTTGGCCGAGCGCGCGCGGTAGTTCTTTATCAGGTTCATGGGCCAGGAGCAACCAAAGCAGATAAGCATGACCGCCTCAAGTATCTGTGCAATTTCCATAGCGATTTCCCCCATAACTCATTCGTGTTGTGCCCCGTTTATCGATAAAATTATAGCATTTGTCCGGCAAATGTTCAACGAAGTATTGCCGAAGAAAGTATAATGTTCTCGTTACGTGACGCCATGGCAGCGTGGGGGAGCACTGACTGTGTAAAATACAGCGCCCCAGCCGGCAACGTATGTCCGGTGGGGCGCCGATGCCTGCGTGAACGGCTATCAGCCGGTTCCGACGCGGCGGATTATGCCTGAGGCGGGGTAGGTGCTGTCGTCGAGTTTTTCACGGCTTATCTCGTTGTTATTGGCGTCGTAATAAACCTTATACGATACCGCGCGCGATCCATCGCGGGCAGGTTCATCGTCATACGTTCCAGCGGGCAGTGTCGAATCTTTGCGTTCGGTTATGCCGCTGGGGGCGCTGATTGTGCCGGTCTTTTTGCCTTCGAGCATTATGTACATGCCGTCGGGCATCTGATGGCCGTAGATCTTGAACGTCAGCGTCCGGTCGTAGTACTCAGCCGATATGAATATCGGGAAGTCGGTGTTGTTTTTAAACTTCATATCCTGAGTGCCGTAGTTGACGGCTGCGTCCAGACCTATCGGTATATAAGTGACCGGGCGCGAATGCGGCGAGCGCTCGACGACTTCCAGTCCGGCCTTGACTACCGCGTTGTACAGCGTCGTGGAGACCTGACACACGCCGCCGCCGGGCTCTTCTATCAACACGCCGCCCGAGTATGCACCGGCAGGCTTGTAGCCCTTTTCCGGGCTGCGCTTACCGGTAGTGTCGTTGAACGACACCGTCTCGCCGGGTTCCACGCGCATGCCGTCAAAGCACGCGGCAGCCAGCTTGATGTTGTTGTTGCGGTTGCTGTTGGAGGTCGTGTTGGTGCGCTGCATTGCTATGCGACCAAAGTGCGCCTCCATATAGGCTACGTCGTATTCGGGTTCCACGACGTCGACCTTGGCTTCTATATGGGCGGTCACGTTGCCGTTGGCGATGGCCTGAGTTATCTGGCTGTACAGGTCCTCCTCGTCGAGCTCGTAGCCGGTGACTTCGCTGGAGAACGTGAACTCGCCGCTGTCGGGGTCGAAGCTCTCGACGGTGGCGTTCTTGCCCTGTACGTACACGTCGGAGGCGATCTCCTCTATCTTGTCGCGCAGTATGCCCTCGTTCCAGTCGCGCCGGAGCGAGAAGTCCATGCCGTTGGTTGAGAGCTGCTGCAACTGGGCATAGCGCTCCTCGAACGAGCCGCTGCGGCCCACCGAGTACGCCTGGTTGAGCGTGGCCTGCAGGTCGGAGCTCATCTGCACCGACCCCGAGTCGAGCGTATATGTATTGCCCATTGCGGTCACGGTTATCTGCGTGGACGAGGCCAGATCACCCTGCTGACGGGTGTACTTTTCTATCGCGTCGAACAGCGTCATGCCGCTGAGCGAATCGCCTTCCAGCGTAACTCCGTCATAGAACGTGTCCTGTCCGAGCGTCGCGCAGATGTTCCGGTACGATATGTAATTGCTTACCGCGCCCGCGCTCACGCAGCCCAGTCCCACAAGTGCCACTGCGCACACTACCAGCAACGGGGTGGCCCATTTGGGCGCGACCGCACGGCGCTTACGGCGCTGAGCGGCGAGCGTGCGCGGATGGCGGGCGGCATGCTTGCCTCGGGGCTGAGCCTTGGCGGACTTGCCGTTGGGACGGGCCTGAGCCTGCGCCGATTTGGCATTGGGACGCGGCTGACCAGTTCGCCGGGCATCCGCGCGCGAGGCGGTTGATTTGCCCTCGGTGCGCTGTGCGCCGGCGCGAGCGGCGCTGTGAGCAGCCGCATTGGCTGGACGGCGCACGCTGGTGGACGGCGTGACCTTTATGTTCATCGAATGCTTGCTGGTTCGTGCGCCGGGCTGAGCGGCCGATGCGGCAGCCTCGGCTCCGTCGGCCGATTTGCCGGCGGTCAACAGCTTGGTATCGGTGGCGGATTCGCTGCTGTCCAGCAGCTTTACCTCGTCGGCGGACTTGGCTCCGTCGGCCGACTTTGCAATGGCAGCGGACTTGACGTCGGCCTCTGCATTCGAATTGGCAGCGGATTTTGCGCCTGCGGTTGCCCTGACGCGGGTATCCGGCTTAATGTCTGCGGTCGCCTTGACGCGAGCATCCGGCTTAATGCCTGCGGTCGCCTTGACGCGAGCATCCGGCTTAACGCCTGCGGTTGCTCTGACGCGAGCATCCGGCTTGGCGCCTGCGGCTGGCCGGGCATTGGCTGTCGATTTTACATTGGCAGTGGACTTAATGCCTGAGGCCGGCTTTGCATTGACTACCGGCCTTGCGCCTGTATCCGACTTTGCAGCGTTGGACGGCTTCATGCCGCTTGACGACTTGACGTCAGTCTCGGATTTGTCACCTTCAGGCTGCCTTTTACGCGGAACCGTTCCCGGCTTGGGTACGGGCAGCGTAGCCCTGGCCGAGGACTTCTCACCTGTGGACGACTGCGCGCCGGTCTGTCCGGCCGAGGCCGGCCGCGGTTGCCGGACACGCGCGCCAGACTGCCGTGACGCGCCGTTTCGCGGATCGCTGCCCACGGGGATGTCGGTGATGTTCATATGAGGGGCTCCTCCTTTGTATGCGCCTGCGGCTGTGCCGGCGCATGTGTGCGATAGATAGTATACTATACAGACGCTTATGGTACCGATTTTGTTGCGCGTTTTTTCGCCATAAAAGCGCTGTATGTGCGCCTGGAATGTTAAATGTTGGATGCGGCTGACATAAAGCAAAGGGCCTCCCGCGACATGCAGCCCGGAAGGCCCTTAAAGTTACCGTTTTATGTTCAAGCGCACTATCAGCCCGTTCCTATAAGGCGGATTATGCCGGAGGCGCGGTATGTGCTGTTGGCGAGAACTTCGCGCTTTATCTCGTTGTTGTTGGCGTCGTAGTAGATCATGTACGACACTGCCTTGTAGCCCTCGCGCGCGGGTTCATCCTTAGTGGTACCGGCGGGCAGCGACGAGTCATAACGCTCGGTCACGGTGGTCAACGCGGGCAGCGTCTCCACCAGTTCGCCTTCGGTCATTATGTACACGCCGTCATCCATCTGCTTGCCGTAGATCTTGAACGTGAGCGTCTGGTCGTAGTATTCGCCGACGATGAATATCGGGAAGTCGGTGTTGTTCTTGAACTGGAAGTCCTGATTGCCGTAATCGACGGCGGCATCCAGACCGATGTCGACGTATGTCACCGGACGCGAGTGCGGCGAACGCTCGACTATCTCCAAGCCGGCCTTGACGACCGCGTTGTAGAGCGTCGTGGACACCTGGCACACGCCGCCGCCGGGCTCTTCTATCAGCACGCCGCCCGAATATGCGCCGGCGGGCTTGTAGCCCTTTGACTCGCTGCGCGGGCCGGTTGTGTCGTTGAACGACACCGTTTCGCCGGGCTCGACGCGCATGCCGTTGAAGCACGCGGTAGCGAGCTTGATGTTGTTGTTGCGGTTGCTGTTGGAGGTCGTGTTGGTCGTCATGACCGAAATGCGGCCAAAGTTGGCCTCCATATAGGCCACGTCGTACTCGGGTTCGATGACGTCGACCTTGGCTTCTATCTGGGTGGTCACGTTGCCATTGGCGATGGCCTGGGTTATCTGGCTGTACAGATCCTCCTGGTCGAGTTCATAGCCGGTAACTTCGCTGGTGAACGTGAACTTGCCGGTATCGGGGTCAAACGTGTCGACGGTGGCATTTTTGCCCTGTACGTAGATGTCGCTGGCGATCTCGCTTATCTTTTCGCGCAGCAGTTCCTCGTTCCAGCCGCGGTTGAGTGAGAAGTCCATGCCGTTGGTGGCCAGTTGCTGCACCTGAGCGTAGCGCTCCTCAAACGTGCCGCTGCGGCCGATGGAGTAGGCCTTGTTAAGCGTCGCCTGCAGGTCGGAGTTCATCTGGACTGAGCCCGAATCGAGCGTGTAGGTATTGCCCATTGCGGTCACGGTTATTTGCGTGGACGAGGCCACGTCGCTGAGCTCGCCGGTAAACTTTTCTATCGCGTCGAACAGCGTCATGCCGCTGAGTGAATTGCCTTCAAGCGTTATGCCATCGTAGAATGTGTTCTGTTCCAGCGTCTTGCACTTTTCAACGTAGTCCATGTAGTCGGCGACTTGAGTTACGCCTACATACCCCACGCCCAACAGCGCTACCGCGCATACCGCCAACAGCACGCCCGCCCATTTGGGTGCGGACTTGCGGCGCTTGTGGCGTATGCCAGCGCCCTGCGTGCGCGTGCGGTGCTGGGGGATGCTGGTCGAAGGCCGAGTAGTGCCGGGCTGCGCAGTGCTGCGCGCAGTTGATTGAGCAGTGCCGGCCTTGGCCGTGCGCGGTTTGGCCGCCGAGACCTTTACGGTATGTTGAGACTTGGTCTGTGTCGCGTTGCGCGACGCGGCGCTGGTTTGCCGGCGCGCGCTGGTCGACACTGGCGTTGTCTTTATGCGCTTGGGCGCCGTGCCTGACGCGCCGCCGGATTTGGCCGGCCCGCCCTGCGACGGTGTTTTGCCGCCGGGCTGAGCGTTGGCGCCGGTGCGCACCGGAGTGTCGTTATAATTCATACAAAAGCTCCTTTGTATCTTGCAGCTACTGTTAAATGATGTTACAGTATGAAACGATCCAACACTATTATAGTTTAATGCGGCGCGACTTCAAGCGTCTGCGCCGCATTAAATATGGTATAAGTGTGACAAAACCCAATAATTTTTTCGGGTGCAGTCTACATATGGCCCAGCGCGTATGTCAGCACGAGCAAGCTGTCGCTGAGGTGGACGTTGTTTATCGCCACGTCAGGGCCGGCGCTCAGGTCTATGGGGGCAAAGTTCCATATCGCGTGCACGCCGCCTGCAACGAGTTGATCGCATACGGCCTGTGCGGCGGCCTCGGGCACGGCTACTATGCCTATGTCCACGGGCTGCGCGTCCAGCGCCTGGGGCAGCTCCTGCACGTCGCGTATCACCAGACCGCGCACACTGCGGCCTATCAGCGCCGGATCTGAATCGAAGGCCGCGACCATGTCGAAGTGCATCTCGCGAAACCCGTCGTAGCTCATCAGAGCCTGACCCATATTGCCCGTGCCGACTATCACCATGCGGTAGTCGCGGTTCAAGCCCAGTATCTGACCTATGTGCCGCCTCAGCTCGGGCACGTTATAGCCGTAGCCCTGCTGGCCGAAGCCGCCAAAACAGTTGATATCCTGGCGTATCTGTGACGCGGTCAGGCCCATCTGTTCACCCAGCTCCTGGGATGATATGCGCTGTGCGCCGGCGCGCTCCAGCTTGCCCAGGTATCTGTAATATCCGGGCAGCCGTCTGATAACCGCGCCCGAGACCCTGCGGTGTTCGTCCATCAAACCGCCTCCGTGGGCGCGCGCCGCATGCGGAGTGCGCCTGAATTGTTCTCAGTATAATTCAAATGAGTGCCTGTGTAAACTGTTTGCGCGTTAACTTGGTGTGGCGCGTCAATCAATGAACGGCAGATCGATGCTCATGCCATCCTCGCCCAGCTCTGCCGTGGGGTATATCGCGCGCGCGCGCTCGAGCCAGAGCCGCGGATCGGGCATTGCGGGGCTGTAATGGGTGAACCAGAGCCGCTGTGCGCCGGCGCTGGCGGCGATTGCCGCAGCCTCGTCCATCATCATGTGGCCGGCTTCGCGCGCGCGTGGGAGCTTATCGGGGTCGCCGTACATGCCTTCGCAGATCATCAGGTCGCAGTCGCGCGCGGCGGCGGAAATCGCGGGCACGGGCCGGGTATCGGTGGCATATACGACCTTTATGCCGCGGCGCGGCGGCGTGAGCACCATGTCGGAGGTGTACACGCGCCCCTCGAATTCAACGCGAGGCTGCTTTTGCAGCACGCTCCACAATTTCAGCGGCACGCCGGCGGCACGCGCGCGTTCGGGCTGAAAGCGTCCGGCGCGCCTGAGATCCAGCGCATAGCCCAGGCAGGGCATGCCGTGGCGCAGAGCAAACGGCTGCACGTCCAGTCCGGCGCAGCTGAACGTGCCGGGCGCGGCGGGGTCGATCTCGTGCAGCTCTATCGAAAACGGCAGTCCGGGGGCAATGACTCTGAGCGCCTCGACGACGCGCCTGAGGCCAGGCGGGCCCGCGACCAGCAGCGGCAGCTCGCGGCCCTGGTTGCCCATCGACAACAGCAGGCCGGGCAATCCGCTGACATGGTCGCCGTGATAGTGCGTCAGCAGCAGCGCGTCTATCGGCTTGAACGAATAACCGCATTCGCGTATCTGGACCTGGGTGCCCTCGCCGCAGTCTATGAGCAGATTGCGCCCCTCGCAGCTGAGCATGGCGCTGGCGAGCGCGCGGTTCTTCAGCGGCATCATGCCGCCGGTTCCGAGCAATGTCACTTTAAGCATCGGCGGGCCTCCCATGGCAAGTTAATCATCGCTTAATTATACCCCGCAATGCGCCGCGCCGCAACCGGGTTTTGTTTAAGTTACATGTCAGCGCATACCGTGCTAGACGCGGCGGCGCACATCTGGTATAATGTCGATAGACCTGCGCTGGACGCGGGGCAATACGCGGCGCTATAACGCGGGCAGGGCATCTGTCCGGCTGCGTCGCAGTGCGAGGAGGTGTGCACATGGAAAACAGGCTGATCTGCAAGTGCAAAAACGTCACGCTGTTCGATGTCGACGACGCGCTGCACAACTGCAAGACCTTCCCTGAAGTCGAAAAGACGTTCATCGAGGTGCAGAAGATAACCCATTGTTCGACCGGTTGCGGCGGATGTCACGACAAGATACTCGACGCGATATCGGAACTGATGCACAGGTGAGTGCAAACCATACCGCCACGGACATGGCTGTGTCCGTGGCGGTTTGTTTTTTATGCGGATTGGTCTGGACTGCGCAGGGGTCGCTTGCGCACTGCGCGCCGGGATAGGTACGGAATTTTTCCCGGTGCTCCCTGTGTTCGGCATTGGCGTCTGACTGCGTGTCGGTTTGCCGGGTGTGCGGCGGGCAGACCGACGTGAGCTGCTTGTACGGGTGTGCGGCGAGCAGACCGACGTGAGCCGCTTGTACGGGTGTGCTGACTTTTAGCGGGTAATGTCCATGAAATAACCCCAATTCCGTATTTATGCAAATCAGACTTGTCATTATGCAAAGCATGCTTGACATAATATGCAAAGTATGCTATACTAAATTTGCAAAGCGAACTTTGCAGAAAGGAGCGTGGGCGCATGTGAAGACGCGCATACGTGAACTGCGCGCAGCCCGACGCATATCGCAGGAGGAACTGGCGCGCGCGGTGGGCACAACGCGGCAGACGATAACATCGATTGAAACGGGCAAGTATATAGCATCGCTGCCGCTGGCGTACAGGATAGCGCGCTATTTTGATCTGACGATAGAGGAGGTATTCTGCTTTGAAGGGGATGAGTGATGCAAAGGCGGCGGACTATCGCGCAAGGCTCCGCCGGCAAAACGGCATTCTGTGGGCGCTGTTGGCATTATCGGTGGTGTACATATTGCTGATGAGCGAATTCCTGCCGCGCGTGATAGAGGTGCTGGATTCGCGCACCTGGACGCAGGACATGTTGTCGATGCAAAAGGTGTTGTTCATCTGGCAGGGATATGCGATATGGCGCATAGTGCACAACCGCAACCTGATTCGCGACGCGCTCAGGATGCGCGACGATATGGTCAAATCGGAGGACGAGCGCATAGCCGCGATTAAGGGCATGGCGGGGCGCAGGTTCGCATTCATACTGTGCGTGTTGCTGAGCATAGCGGCGATCACTGCGACGTTCATAGACGTCGTTATCTTCTACACGCTGTACGTTACGCTTCTGTGCGCGCTGGCGCTGTGGGGGATATTGTACCTGTACTACCGGCGCAAGCTGTGACAGGCCGCGCTGCGGGCCGTGCATGTAAGCGGAACGCGGGGTTATTATGCTTGATGCGTGTACTTATGTATACGAAAGCCGCAAATGGCGCGCCGAACAAGTGCAGCGTATGCAGATTGGTATAGGCTCGCATGTGCAAACATGATTGCGTTTAACGCGTGTGCATAGCGCGCACAAATGAGCGTCCAGTCACGCACATGATTGAATGCACTGCCCATCGCTTGTGCACGCAGACTAGCTGTGACTTGTGTGGATAGCGCTAATCTATGATACAATAAAACAGCGCGCCTCGAATCGCTTCGGGGCGCGCTTGTCATATCATATTGTATCGTCTGTCGGGTCGCTGGGCACGTCCTGCGCCATGACGACCGGCGTTTCATGCACCGGTTCGTGCGCGGCCTCATGGTCGTGTGCGGGGCGGGGCGGACGCGGACTGCGCGGCTTATTGCGGCCGTCACGGTTTTCATGAGGCGCATGAGCCTCGTGGGCGTCGCGGGTTTCCTGGCCCTCCGCATGCGATTCGGCATAGCGGGCTTCGCGCCGCGGCTTTTCGCGGCGCTCGCCGGAACGGCCTTCGCGGCGGGCGGGCTTGCGCTCGCGCGCGGCCTCGCCGGATTCGGGCTGAGGCGCGTCGGCCTTGAGCGTTATCACGACGCGACGATTGGGCTCGTCGCCCTCGGAGTGCGTCTGTACATAGGGATGATTTTGCAGCGTCGAGTGCAGTACCCGCCGCTCATATGGATTCATAGGCTCAAGCACGACCTTGCGGCCGGTTTTGACGGCGCGCGCCGCCATGCGCTCGGCCAGCCGCGTAAGCGACTCCTCGCGCTTGGCGCGATAGTGCTCGGTGTCCAGCGACACGCGCAGGTAGTCGTCGCGATCCTTGTTTACCTCCAACGAGGTCAGGTATTGCAGCGCGTCGAGCGTATCGCCGCGCCGGCCTATGAGTATGCCGAGCGTATCGCCCATCATGCTTATAGACATGCCGCCTTCGCCCTCAGCCACGTAAATCTTGACCGGTACGCCCATCAGGCGGGTGAGCTTGTCCAGATACTCGTACGCGCGCCGGCCGACTTCGCTGAGCGTAGCCGGGTCCTGGTCGGGCAGCGGCCCATCAGGCAGCGCCGGCCGTTCAGGCTCAACCGTCCGGGCCTCCGGCCTGGATGCGCGGGCGTTACGCGCCTTGGCGGGCCGGGGTTCGCGCTCGGGCCTGGCCTCGCTGCGCGGGGCGCGTTCGGGCTTTGAATCGGGCTTGACCTCGCTGCGCGGAGTGCGCTCGGGCTTGGATTCGGGTTTGGCTTCGCTGCGCGGGGCTCGCTCGGGCTTTGAATCGGGCTTGGCCTCGTTGCGCGGGGCGCGCTCCGGCTTGGATTCGGGTTTGGCCTCGCTGCGTGGGGCGCGCTCGGGTTTTGAATCGGGCTTGGCCTCATTGCGCGGGGCGCGTTCGGGCTTTGAATCGGGCTTGGCCTCGTTGCGCGGAGACCGCTCGGGCCGGGATTCGGATTTGGATTCATTGCGCGGGGGCCGGGGCTCAGCGGACCTGGCCGGCCTGGGGGCGCGCTGGGGCTGTGGCTTGTCGGCTATCGTCGACACGCGCGTCGATGCGCCTGGCCGCAGTATTTGATCCATGTCTATATCGGGCATGTGCTCGCGCTCGGTTATGCGCACGCGTGCGGGCTTTGAGCCGAATAGCCCGAAAAAGCCCTTGCTGCCCTCGCTTACTACGTCCACCGTCACCTCAAAGCGTTCCAGACCCAGCTGATTGAGACCCGCCTGTACGGCTTCTTCGACGGTCTTGCCGGTAGTTTCAATCGATCTCATTTACGCATTCTCCTGAGAAGCTTTTTCCTTGGCTTCCTTGCGGTCGAGGTACTTGCCTATCAGAACGTTCTGAAGTATTGCGATAACGTTGGCGGTGAGCCAGTAGATCGCAAACGCCGCGCTGGACGACAGGCATATCCACAGCGAGAACAGCGGGAAAAAGTACTTCATGAACACGGCAAGGGAATTGCCGCCCTGCTGGGGCGTTTCGGTGGGGTTGAGCTTGGTCTGCAGGAACTGCGTGGCGGCGGCCAGCACAGGCAGTATGTAATAGCCGTTGGGGTTATTGAGCACCTGCAGGAACTCCCACGAGGGTATCGTGCCGGCGCGCATCAGATTGCCGATGCTGTCGATGACGGTCGCGCCGTACTCGACCATGATCGGGTTATAGAGCGCGGCGTTGTTGACGAACGCCTTGGCGGCGTCGACGACTTCCTGGGACATGTGGGCGGTGGCCTGCAGCGACATCACGTCGCGGGATATCGGTATCACGGCGGCGAACAGCGTGTCGGCGCAGAACACGTTTTTGACCCACAGCCAGTTTTCCAGCACGGGCGTGCCGCCGGCCTCGAGGGTCTGTATTATCTGCACTATGTGCTCGGAGGATATCGCCTGCATCGTCCACAACATGCCGAACAGCAGCGGGAACTGGATTATAAGCGGCAGGCAACCGCTCATCGGGTTTATCTTTTCCTTCTTGTACAGTTCAGCGGTCTTGCGCTGGAGTTTTTCCTTGTCGTTGGCGTACTTGGCGTTGAGCGCGTCGAGCTGGGGCTTCAGGTTGCTCATACGCTTCATTGACTTACGCGACTTTATGTCCAACGGCATCAGTATTGCGCGTATCACCAACGTAAATATGACCACGGTCCAGCCATAGTTGGGCACAATCCAGTATATGAGTTCCAGCAGCGGCCTCAATATGGATATCAGCAGATTCTGCATTGTAAACAAACCCTCCAGTTGTGGTTATAGGTTCAGGGCACGGGGTCATAGCCGCCCGGATTGAACGGGTGGCAGCGCAGTATGCGGCGAATGGCCAGATATCCGCCCTTGAACGGCCCGTAGCGCCGGACGGCTTCCAGCGCGTATGCAGAGCACGTGGGCACAAAGCGGCAGCAGGGTGGAAACAGGGGCGATATGCCGCGCTGATAGAACAGTATCAGCAGTATAAACAGCCGCCCCAGCAATGCGCGCACGAATCCGTAAACGGCGCGCAGCGCTTTCAATATCAAAGCCATATCACACCTCCAGGAGCAGCCCTTCGCGCTTGAGCACATATCTGAGCGAGCGCCCAAGCGTATGATAATCGGCCTGGGCTGCGGGCGGGCGGGCTATGAGCACGTATTGACCGGTGTGTACCTCGTGCTGCATCAGCCTGAAGTTTTCGCGCAGCAGGCGTTTTACGCGGTTGCGCGTTACGGCGCAGCCTATCTTGCGGCTGACCGATATGCCCAGCTTCAGCTGCCGTCCGGGCAGAAATATCAGCGTAAAATGAGTGCAGCCCGCCGACTTGCCGCGGCGGTACACGTACTGAAACTGGCTGTTGCGGTGCAGTGTGTTCCGACGGCCCAGGCGAAATTTATGCGCAACTAATGAATCAGCCCGCGTCACGGCTGATGCGCCGGAGCGCTCAACCCCGACGGGGCCGTTCACAGGGGCCTTTATCGGCTTTTCATTCATGTCGGGAATTACGCGGAGAGCACCTTGCGACCGCGCTGACGGCGACGGGCCAGCACGTTGCGGCCGTTCTTGGTCTTCATGCGGGCGCGGAAACCGTGCACCTTGGAACGCTGGCGGGTTTTGGGCTGGTAAGTCATCTTGTTGGCCATGGGAAAAAACACTCCTTCAATCTTATTGTCGGCGGCGATATACGTCGCTTGGCTGGCAGTGCGTGCTCGGGCCTGATGCCCGACAATGCAACTTCTATAGTATAAATTAGTGTGCGGTTTCTGTCAAGTGCGTTTACTTGCGCACACTAAACTTAAAACAGAATGTGCAGGAAATATTGGTCGATAAGTACATAAACGCCCAAAATTGCTGTGTAAATTGCGAAATACCTGAGCGGGCAGCGCCGTATTATGCGCAGCATGAACTTTATCGTCAGGAAACCCGACACCGCCGCGACCACGACTGCCAGTATAGTAGTTGCCCAGTTGACGTCGGCAGGCGCCACGTTTTCACCGGACACAAGGTCCTTGAGCGACATGACCAGTGAACCCAGTATCGCCGGCGCGCTCATCATGAACGAGAAGTCGGCGGCCTTTTTGCGCTTGAGTCCTGACGACACGCCCGCCGCGATCGTGGAGCCCGAGCGCGACACGCCCGGCAGTATCGCAAACGCCTGCATTATGCCCATCGCGATCGTGTCGCGCCAGGTCAGCCGGTCGTGCGTCACGACGCGTTCCGACAGAAAGTCCGACGCCAACAGCACCGCGGTCGTTATCAAAAACGAAAAGCCCAGAAAATTGCCCTCAAACGCCGCGTCGAAGAAGTCGCCGAACGCAAGCGTCGCGATGACGGCTGGAATCGTGGCCACGACCAGCTCGGGCAGCAGGCTGCGCACCGGGTGGCGCACCATGTTCCAGAACAGCTTGAAGTACACCACCAGTACCGCCAGCAGCGTGCCGGCGTGCAGCAGGACTTCCAGCAGCAGACCAGTGCTGGGCAGGTTGAATATTTTCTGCACCAGCAGCAGATGGCCGGACGAACTGATCGGCAGGAACTCGGCCAGGCCCTGCGTAAGTCCGAGTATTATCGCCTGAAAGGGGTTGAGATTCATTCTAATTCCTCCGCTTCCTCCGCTATCGTTCCGAGCGGCTTGAGTCCGCGCGGATAATGGCCCTTTACGATGCCGTCGCGCGCCTTGCCGGGGCACACCGGCAGTCCATGCCAGTGGAGCAGCACCCAGCCGTCATTGGCGGCGCGCTCTATCTGTTCTCCGCGCACCAGCCTGAGCGCGGCCTGAGTATCTACTTCCACGCTGCCGGCTCCGGGCGCCAGCGCACGGCACAGCGCATACGCCGGGGCGACATGGCTGCGGCCCACCTCGGCCAGCCCCAATCCCGCCAGCGCCACGCGCACCCCGTCCAGCGGCGGACAGTCCGGTGGCAGCAGATGGAGTTGCGCGCCATATAGCACAGCTTCGCCGTGAAGCTCGGGCAGTGGCAGTTCGTCCGTGAGTTGCCGCAATGCGCGCGCGGCGTCGGCATTATGCGCGTCGGGGCGGTGCGGGGACGACTTGCCGCGCCGTGACGTATCGGCGGCTAAGCGGCTGGCGTGGCTGTTGCGGCTCTTGCGGTTTGCGCCGTCCTTTCGGCCGGCACGGGCTGCGGTTGGCGTGGTGGCTGCTCCGATTGCTTGGGCAGTCCGGCCTGCGTCAACGGCGCACGCTTCGTCGTAGCCTGGGTGCGACTGCATGTCGCTGCCCGCGTGGCGGCGCAGCCGACAGACGAAGTGGCCTTCGCCGTCGATGATATGCGGCCAGAGCCGGAGCATTCCGTCCCGCGACGCGCCCAGCCCGGCAAGTGCAAAGTCCTCGGGGGCCATGTCGGGGTATCGGCGCAGGAACTCGCCTATTGTGCCCTCATTCTCCAGCCGGTTGAACGTGCAGGTCGAGTAGACCAGCACGCCGCCGGGCTTGAGCAGCGCATGCGCACTGTCCAGTATGTCGAGCTGACGCAGATGACAGGCGCGGGGCGCGTCGGGCGTCCACTCGTGCAGCGCGCCTTCGTCGCGCCGGAACATGCCCTCGCCCGAGCACGGCGCGTCCACCAGTATCGCGTCGAACGCCTCGCCCCAGCGCGCGGCCAGCCGGTCGGGATACTCGTTTGTGACGACCACGTTGGTAAATCCCTGCCGTTCGATATTGCCCGCGAGCATCCTGGCGCGCGCGGGTATGGGCTCATTGGATACCAGCAGTCCTTTGCCGGCCAGCGCGGCGGCCAGTTGTGAGCTCTTGCCGCCGGGCGCTGCGCACAGGTCGAGCACGCGCATGCCGGGCTTTACGGCCAGCGCGGCGCCGGCAGCCATCGCGGACGGCTCCTGTATGTAGTACAGTCCCATCAGGTGCATTAGCGATGCGCCGGGCATGGAATCGCCGGCGATATAGTATGCGCCGGGCTGCCAGGGCACGGGGCGGTCGATGTAGCGACGCGCCAGCGCACGCGCGGCATCCAAGCCGGCAGCGGCATTCATGTCCGTGACGCTAACCAGACCGGCAGCGGCATTCACGTCCGTTACGCCAACCAGATCGGCAGCGGCATCCAAGTCCGTTACGCCAGCCAGATCGGTAGCGGCATTCACGTCCGTTACGCCAACCAGACCGGTAGCGGCATTCAAGTCCGTTACGCCAGCCAGACCGGGAGCTGCACATGTTCCCGACCCATCGCCCAAGCCACAAGCAGAGTTAAACCCAGCGGTATCGCTCAAGCCATGGACGTCATCCAAGCCCGCGACGCCGCCCAAGCCGGCAGCGGCACGAAGTCCGGGAACGCCGCTCAGCGCAAACGCGGGGCGGCGGCCATCGAGATTGTCCGGAGCAGGACTCGCGTATGGCCCGGGGCGCAGTCCGATCCGGGGATTGAGGCGGAGCGCGCGCCAGTGCGGCCTGTCGTATGCGCGCCAGAACTCGTCCGCCTGCGCGCCCAGCAGCGCGGCTATCTCATGCCGGAACTCGGCGGGCAATCGCAGCGCGTCCATCAGCTGTTGGCAGCGGGTTCGGACAGCAGCGCGGTCAGGTGGCCGCACAGCGAGAACTCGCCCAGTGCGGCGGGTATCAGCGCGCTGTCGCCGCGCTCCAGAAGCAGGCTGCCGCCGTCGTACTCGACCCAGCACTTATCCAGCGCGGTAAGCAGCGCAAAGCTGTCGGTCTCCACGGGCATGCGGCCCATTACGTCCAGCCGGCTGAGACGGAAGAACTCGCCGTCTATGAGCTCTGCGCGGTGGCCGCCCAGCACATGGGAGACCTTGGGCGTGACCGGCGTAAGCTCCATGTCGCAGCGGGTGACGTCGAGTGCCTTGCGGGTGTGTATCTCGCGCGGCCTGCCCCAGTCCCACATGCGATAGGTCACGTCGGAGGACTGCTGTATCTCGTAGAGCACAATGCCCGCGCCTATTGCGTGCACGGTGCCGCTGCGTATGTAGAGGCAGTCGCCGGGCTTGACGCTGATCCAGTTGAGCGCGTCCTCGATGCGGCCGGCCTCGGACAGGCGTTCGAGCTCGGCCTTGTCGCGCGCGTTGACGCCATACACCAGCTTGGCGCCGGGCTGCGTGTCGAGTATGTACCAGGCTTCGGTCTTGCCGCGCTTGCCTTCCACGCGGCGGGCATAGTCGTCGTCGGGATGGACCTGTACGCTGAGCGTGTCTCGAGCGTCCAGCAGTTTGAGAAGCAGCGGGAATTCCGGCCACTTGCCGAGCAGATCCGCGCCCCAGGCCTGAGCGACCTGGCTGAGCGTGCGCCCGGCCATATCGCCGTTGTCGACGACGCTCTCGCGCCCGGGCAGCGCGGATATCTCAAGGCTTTCGCCGGTGCGGTCGTCGGGAATGGATTTGCCAAACAGCGTGCGCAGCCGTTCGCCGCCCCAGGGCGTCTCATCGCCGTGGCGGAAATAGGGCCGCATCTTCAGAGGGTAGACCATCATAATATATCGCTCCCCAGCCGTATTCTATGATACAATTGTACATGTTAATCCGGCGCTGTCAATCGCAAACACGATAAAGATAATGGCCGGATTATGGGCGATGCGGTAAAGTGTGAGTGGAACGCAAACCGGACGCGCTGAGCCCGGCGTTAGAGCACGCAATTTCGGCGAAACAGGCGGAGACACGCAATGCGCACTGAAGCGTGGCCGGGTGATGCCGGGCGGCTATGCACAGCGTGGCGGGTGCTGTATGGCATTTAGCGCTGCGTTGGCATGGGTGCCCGCGCCGCACTCAACGCCGCCGCTGGCTGCGCGCCGTGAAGTGCAAAGGTCATGCTCCTCAGCGTGCGCGCAATAAGGAGATTGACGCGCCGGGTTTAGGCTTATGCGGCTCAGCGCTTATGCGTTGGATATCATTGGCGCTTGACGTTGCGCGCCGGGAAGTGTAAAGGCCATGCTCCTCAGCGTGCGCGCAATAAGGAGATTGACGCGCCGGGTTTAGGCTTATGCGGCGCAGAGCTTATGCATCGGGTATCATTGGCGCTTGACGTTGCGCGCCGGGAAGTGCAAAGGTCATGCTCCTCGGCGTGCGCGCAATAAGGCGATTGATGGGCCGCGTTTAGGCTTGGCTTATGCGGCCCAGCGCTTATGCGTCTGGTATCATTGGCGCTTGACGTTGCGCGCCGGGAAGTGCAAAGGTCATGCTCCTCGGCGTGCGCGCAATAAGGCGATTGACGCGCCGGGTTTGGTCTTATGCGGCCCAGCGCTTATGCGTCGGATATCATTGGCGCTTGACGTTGCGCGCGCCGCAATACTATAATGAAGCGGGAGTGATGAGCAGATGCGCGTGGAGCGAATAAACATGCGTGCGCTGGCGGAGTTCTCGCTGCTGACCGGCGATCTGTACGCCGAGGGGGCCAACGCCGCGCGTATGCGCGAGGGCATGTTGAACCACCAGGCATTGCAGGGCCGCTATGAGGATGGCATGGAATCCGAGGTCGCGCTGGAGCTGAAAGTGCAGACGGCGACGTGCGAGTTGGTGGTGTCGGGTCGCGCTGATGGGTTGAAGGTCGCGGCCGACCATGTGACGGTCGAGGAGATCAAGTCGGCCGCCGGACGCGTCAGCCCTGACAGCTATCCGGCGCACTGGGCGCAGGCGCAGGGCTATGCGCTTATGGCGTGCATCGAGCACGACATCGCGCGCGCCACAGTGCGGCTGGTTTACGTGCACTCGGTAGCGAGCGGCGCGCTGACGAGGTTTACGCGCGAGTTCACCCGCGACGAGTTGCAGGCGCGCTTTGACGAGCTGCTCAGGCCATATGCCGCGTGGCTGGACGCGCAGGCGCGCTTTGAGGACGTGCGCGACGAGTCGATACATGCGCTCAGGTTCCCGTTTAGCGACTACCGGGCAGGGCAAAAGCGCATGGCGGTGGCGGCGTTCAAGGCGTTGCGCGACCGGCACGGGCTGCTGGTGCAGGCGCCCACCGGCATAGGCAAGACTGTGGGCACGCTGTTCCCGGCGCTCAAGGCGCTGGGCAAGGGCCATGTCGAGAAGGTCATGTACCTGACTGCGCGCCGGACTACGCGCCGGGCAGCCTGGGACTGCCTGACGCTGCTCAAGTCGCGGGGCCTTAAGGCGCGCGCGTGCGTGCTGACGGCCAAGGAGCAGATCTGCTTTACTCACGGCGCGCGCTGTACGCCGCTCAACTGTCCGTACTGCGTGGGTTACTTTGACAAGCGCCGGGCTGCGCTGGACGAGGCACGCGAGCATACGGACTACGACGCCGGGTACATAGCCGACCTGGCGCGGCGGCATGGGCTGTGTCCGTTCGAGCTGTCGCTGGACATCAGCGAGCTGGCCGACGTCATAATTTGCGACTATAACTACGTGTTCGATCCAAACGTGTACTTACGGCGCTACTTTACGACGCGGTCGCAGTTTGCGCTGCTCATCGACGAGGCGCATAACCTCGAGACCCGCGCGCGCGACATGCTCAGCGCGCAGATAAGGTTCGACGACTATGTGACGCTGTACCGGCATGTCAACGCGCAGTTGGGCGCAGGCAGCGCCGAATGCCAGCGCCTTGTTGAGCTGATGACCGCATGGCGGGCGTTTGGCGTGGGGCGCGAGGGCGCGGCGTTCGATGCGGAAAAGCCCACGGCGCTGATCGAGGCGTGCGCGCGGTTTACCGATGCCACGTCGCCATCGCTGGACGCCGCGGTGGAATGCGCGGGCGAGTGGGCCGAGAAGTGGTTCAGCATACTGGACTTTGCGCGTGTGGGCGCGCTGTATACGCCGGAGAACTATTCGACGCTGTATCAGGCTCAGCGGGGCGGAGTGGATGTTACGCAGCTGTGCGTGGACGCGACCGGGCACATAAAAAAGTGCCTTAAAAAGGCGCGCGCAGCGGTTATGTTTTCAGCCACGCTGTCGCCGATAAAGTACTATTTCCGCGCATTGGGGTTCGACGAGGCGCAGGGCGATGCGGTGCTGGAGCTGCCGTCGCCGTTTCTGAGCGAGAACTTTCTGGTGCGGCGGCTGGCGATACCGACGCGGTATTCGCAGCGCGCGGAGTCGCTCGCGCCGATAGCCGATGCGATAGCGCAACTGGCGCGTTCGCATGTGGGCAACTATATAGCATGCTTTCCGTCGTATGCGTATCTGAGGGCGGCGCTGGGCGAGTTCAAGCGGCGCTGTCCCGACATAGAGGCGCATGAGCAGCGCCCGTCGATGAGCGACCGCGAGCGCGAGGCATTCCTGAATCGCTTCACAGCCGCGCCGGTGCGCTCGATGGTCGGGTTCATAGCGATGGGCGGAGTGTTTGCCGAGGGCATAGACCTGCCGGGGGACCGGCTGTCGGGTGCGGTGATAGTGGGCGTGGCGCTGCCGCAGGTGTGCCTGGAGCGCGAGGCGCTGCGCGCGCACTTCGACGCGACTCAGGGCGAGGGCTTCAACTATGCATATGTGTACCCGGGCATCTGCAAGGTGCTGCAGGCGGCGGGCCGCGTGATTCGCACCGAGGACGACGCGGGCGTGGCGCTGCTGATAGACGACAGGTTCTTTCGCGAGCCGTACAGCGAGCTGTTCCCGCGCCACTGGAATGTGGTGTCGGCCAAGCTGAGTGAGTTGGGCGAGCTGTTGCGGCGGTTCTGGCGGGGCGAGGCGTATTGATACGGCGTGATGGCGGCGGTTTTTGCCGCGACGTATTGACGCAATCACGGCCAGTTGATATACTGTAATCAGCGTATCCGGACGCAGTGAGTCCGGGTGTTATGAGGTGTTGGAATTGCGCCATATAGAGATACTGGATACGACGCTGCGCGACGGCGCGCAGTGCGAAGGCGTGGTGTTCTCGCGTGAGGACAAGCTTAAAGTGCTGCGGCGACTGGACCGGCTGGGAGTGGACTACATAGAGGCCGGCAATCCGGCGTCAAATCCCAAGGACATGGAGCTGATAAAGTTCGCGTGTACGCAGATGAAGCTGGAGCACGCGCGGCTGGCGGCATTTGGCGCGACCTGCCGGGTGGGTCAGCGCGCCGAGGAGTCGCAGGGGTTAAATGCGATAATAGAGTCGGGAGCGGATCTGGCGTCGCTGTTTGGCAAGAGCTCGCTGTTCCACGTGCGGGAGGTGCTGCGCGCCGCGCCCGAGGAGAATCTGCGCATAATACGGGAATCGGTGGAGTACCTGACCCGCAAGGGCGTCGAGGTATTCTTTGACGCCGAGCAGTTCTTTGACGGCTGGGCGTGCGACGCGGATTACGCGCTGGCCACGCTGCGCGCCGCGCGGGAGGGTGGAGCCACGCGCCTGGTGCTGTGCGATACCAATGGCGCGACGCTGCCCGGCGAAATCGCGCGCATAATCCGCGAGGTGATAGCGCAACTGGGCGACATAGTCGCAATACACACTCACGACGATACTGCGCTGGCTGTGGCGGGCGCGCTGGCGGCGGTGCAGGCGGGCGCGATGCAGGTGCAGGGCACGATCAACGGCTATGGCGAGCGATGCGGAAATGCCAATCTGTGCGCGCTGGTACCGGACATGATATTGAAGCTGGGCTGTGAGCCGGGTGCGTTCAGGCTGACCGAGTTGACGAGTGCGGCTCGGTTTGTGGCCGAGGTGGCCAACATGGCGCTGCCGGCATCGATGCCCTATGTGGGGCGTTCGGCGTTTGCGCACAAGGCCGGCATGCACCAGGATGCCGTAAACAAAAACCCGGCCACATACGAACATATACCGCCCGAGACCGTCGGCAACAAGCGCCGCGAGGTCGTCAGCGAGGTCACGGGCCGGTCGGGGCTGATAAACCAGATGGAACGCGTAGCGCCGCACATAAGCCTGAAGAGCGATCAGGCGCGCGACATCGTGACCCGGCTCAAGGAGCGCGAGTGGCTGGGCTACTCGTATGAGGCCGCAGAGGGTTCGCTGGAGCTGCTGGTGCGCGAGGAGCTGGGCCAGCGCCACGACTTTTTTGAGCTGAAGGACTTTCAGGTGATAACCCATCGCCAGTACGACGAGCGCAGCGCCGTGGCCATGGTCAAGGTGGCCGTGGACGGCCGCGAGGAGATCACCGCCGCTGAGGGCGACGGCCCGGTCAACGCGCTGGACATAGCGCTACGCAAGGCGCTGCAGGTGTTTTATCCCAGCCTCAACAAGATGTATCTGAAGGACTTCAAGGTGCGCGTGCTGGACAACGGCGGCACCGCGTCGACGGTGCGCGTGCACATAGAGTCGTCCGACGGCGTACATTCCTGGTCTACGGTGGGAGTTTCTTCCAATATTATAGAGGCCTGCCTGCATGCGCTCAGCGAGGCCATTACGTTCATGCTGCTAAAGCAGCTGGAAAACTGGCAGTAATCCGCGCCGAACTGACGCGCGGGCGAGCTGCCTGACGAGGTGGACATATGCAGTATCCCGGATTTGTAAGCGATTTTTTGAGCTGGTTATTTGCGCGCCCCGCAGGCGACGGCTTGGACAGGTTCATGGTGCAGTGCTTTCCGTGGCTGGTCACGGCGCTTATGCTGGCGGCGCTATTGATATACCTGCCGCGCTACTGTTACGAGGGCTACACGGGCAGGTACTTCCTGAACACACACCGCTTGGAGCCGAATGAGGAGCCGACGTGGCTGCGCTTTGGCAGCCGGCCGCTGCGGGCGGCAATATGGGTTATTATGCTGTTTATCGCGTCGCGCGCGCTGTGGCTGGGCGCGGTGCAGCTGTGCCTGATGGCGGATGGCAACTCGTTGAATGCTGAAAATTTTTCGTATTACATAAACAAATGGGACACGGTCAACTATACCCGAATAGCCAGGGATTGGTATGGGTTTGGCGACTTTGGCGACGACACGTATGTGCAGGAATACAACATAGTGTTCTTCCCGGGCTTTCCGCTGATGATACGCGCGCTTACGGCGCTGGTGGGCGACTATGTGGTGAGCGGGCTGATACTGTCCAATGCGTTTGCGATAGGGTCGGGGTTGCTGCTGTATGCGCTGGTGTCGGACATGTACAGCGAGCCGGCGGCGCGGCGGTGCTGCGTGTTCTTTTACTTTTCGGTGGGCGCGTGCGTGTTTTCGGCCACTCATTCGGAGAGCGCATGCATGTTTTTGACGCTGTTGGCGGTTTATCTGGCGCGGCGGCGGAGGTTTGTACTGGCGGTCGTGGCGGGAGCGTATGCGACGTTTACGCGGCAGTTCGGATTGTTTGCGGCGGTGCCGGTGTTTTACGAGATGCTGCGCAGCCTTGAGCGGTATCCGACCGGGCGCGACATGATAATGCGCGAGTGCGTGGACACAGGCGCACAGGAGGGCAGCGCGACGCTGCTGGAACGCGCGCGGCGCAGCGTACGGTTGAAGCATGTGGGAAAGTATGTGGCGCTGGCAGCGTGCGTCCTGGTGGGCTATGGCGCGTACATGGCGATAAACTGGGCGATATACGGTTCGCCTACGGCGTTTTTGTACTACCAGCAGCTCAACTGGGGCAACGAACTGACGCCCATATGGAACTGCATATCGATAACGGCGGACCACTTGATGCTGTATCTGCGCGATGGTTCAAATGCCAGCGGCGTAGTGGGGATATTCCTGCCGCAGCTGGTCATGGCGGTGTTGCTGCCGTGCCTGATGCTGGCATTTGCGCGGCGCGGCGACGCGGGCGACAATGCATACATGTGGTGCTATGTGGCGCTGACGTTCTCGTCAACGTGGCTGATATCGGGCATAAGATACATCTCGGCGATGTACCCGATCTACATTATGCTGGGCCTGCTGTCGCAGCGGCGGGGCGCGCGCTGGATCATGTATGCGCTGATGCTGGCGCTGTTCCTGTTCTATAACATATACTACTGTCTGGACGCCGTTATAGTCTGAGTATGCAGGGGGAGCAGGGCATGAAAAAGCGCATATCGGGACTTATAGGCGAGTTCAAGGCGTTCGCATTCAAGGGCAATGTGGTGGACATGGCTGTGGGCGTGATGATAGGCGGCGCGTTCGGCAAGATAAGCACGTCGCTGGTCAACGACATATTCATGCCGCTGATAAGCCTGATGCTGGGGCGGGTGAATATAAGCGACTGGTTCGTGGCGCTGGACGGCGGCAGCTATGCGACGGCCGACGCGGCGCAGGCTGCGGGTGCGCCGGTATTCAGGTATGGCGCGTTTTTGTCGACGGTACTGGACTTTCTGCTCACGGCGATATGCGTGTTTGCGGTCGTGAAGCTGCTTGCGCGGCTGCGGGCGCTGATGCCGTCCCATGCCGCTGCGCCCGCTCCGGCTGAGCCGCCGCGCAGGTGTCCGTATTGCCGAAGCGAGATCGACCGCGAGGCTACGCGCTGTCCGTATTGCACGAGCGTGCTGGATGCGCCCGACGCTGCGCCAATGGGCGGCGCAGGCAGCGCTGCGGCAGCCGAGACTGCGGAGGCGGTGAAAGTCGATGCGTGAGGCATGGCGGCGTGAACCGGGGTTTGCGGTGCTGCTGATGCTGTGCGTGGCGTTGGCGGTCGTGGTGTCGATACGGGCTGAGCGTGCGCATGACGGTGCGGCGGTCACGGTGGCCGAGTTCAAGCCGCCGGTCAGCGCGCTGATTGACATAAACAGCGCGGATGCCACACTGCTTATGACGCTGCCGGGCGTGGGCGAGAAGACGGCTCAGCGCATAATCGACGGCAGGCCGTACTCCGAGATCGACGACCTGCTGGACGTGTACGGCATAGGCGAAAAAACGCTGGACGGATTGCGCGATCGGGTGTGCGTGGGTGCGCTTGACGGCGACGTGGACAATGACTCGAATGGCGAATCGCTTGCAGAGTAGCTATGCTATCATGAAGCGAGGTCGGGTTCGCCGTCGGCAGCGTGGAGCGAACCAGGCTGCACGACCTGCGCGGCAAGTATGATTATGACGGCATGTGAGACGGCGTAGTGAGGCGGCCATTGGCAGTGTTCGGCAAATCCAGCTGTACGACAATGTGCCGCAAGTGAGATTGTGGGATATGAATACATGGCTGAGTTTGCCGGCGGCAGCGTGGGGCGAACCAGGCTGCACGACCTGCGCGGCGATGCATCGGTAGCCGCGACATATGGCAAACAGTGCTGCAAACGCGAATTAAACGGATCGGCAGGGCGGTGCGGACATTTATCTGTTCGCACCGCCGCTGCATGTGTGCGTTCGACGGTATGTACCAAATTTACGCCACATGGCTGACACGAACCGGACTTTGTGCTATAATGATGCGCATATGCGTACGGAGGATGGGCTGTTATGAGATTTGGCAACCGTGAGTTCTTCCGCGAGACGGTGCGCATCGGGCTGCCGATAGCGATACAGGGGCTGCTGACCAGCTCGCTGTCGTTTATCGACTCGCTGATGATAGGCTCCGTCGGACAGCAGGCGCTGGCGGCGGTCGGCGCGGCGGGACAGTTTGGCAATCTGCTGTTTGGATTCTACTGGGGTCTGTGCTGCGGCGGCAGCGTGTTCATCGCGCAGTACCACGGCGTGAATGACGAGGACGGCATACGCCGCGCATATGGTCTGACGACGGTGTGCATGATGGTGGTGGCGTTGGTGTTCGGCGTGCTGGCTACGGGTATGCCCGAGTGGGTGATGACGATCTACTCGGACGACGCGGGTGTGCGCGAGCTGGGCGTAAAGTACCTGCGCATAGTCGGCGTGGCGTACCTGTTCCAGACGTTCTCGATGGCGTTGTCGACGGTGCTCAGCTCGACCGAGCGCGTAAAACTGCCGCTGGTGGCGTCGATAGCCTCGATTTGCACCAATACGGGGCTCAACTGGCTGCTGATTTACGGCAACCTGGGCGCGCCTACGCTGGGCGTTGAGGGCGCGGCGATCGCATCGGTAGCCGCGGCGGTCGTAAACACGTTGGTGCTGCTGGGCGTGTGCATCGCGCAGCGCAATCTGGCGGTCACGCATATAAGGCGCATGTTCCGCTGGACGCGCGGCTTTGTGCGCGATTACGCGATAAAGTCCGCGCCGCTGGTCGTCAACGAGACGCTGTACAGTCTGGCGGTGTTGGTCGTAAACTTCGTATACGGGCGTCAGGGCGAGGGCAACCTGGCTGCGGTGAGCATATTCCGCACGATAGAGGGCCTGACGTTTGCGTTCTTCCGCGGGCTGAGCAACGCAAGCTCGGTGCTGGTCGGCAAGCGCGTGGGCGCGGGCGAGCTGGGCGGCGCGGTGCAGTACTCGCGCTGGTATGCGATGCTGTGTCCGATGCTGTCGTTCATGGTATGCGCGTGCGTGGTGCTGGCGCGCGGACAGATCATGCGACTGTTCAACATAACCGATGCGGTGCGCATGACGGTCACGCAGATACTGCTGGTGTACATGATACTTGGCCCGATGCGCCATACGAATTACATACAGATAAACATGTACCGCGCCGGCGGCGAATCGCGTGTGGGCATGTTCATGGAGGTCGGCGGCATATGGCTGATAACGGTGCCGCTGGTGCTGCTGGTCGGATTCGGGCTGCATGCGCCGTTTATAGTGGTGTTTGCGGCGTCGATGATGGAAGAGGTAGTAAAACTGCCGATAGAGCTCAAATACCTGCTGAGCCGGCGCTGGATCAAGCCGGTCACCGAGCAGGGCATGGCGGCCAAGGCGGCCATGGACGCGAGCGCCGACTGAGCGCCGGGAGGAGCATATGCGGCGGATATTCGGAGACGCGGAGTTCTTCCGGGGGCTGGTGGCGGTCGGGCTGCCGGTGGCGCTGCAGAACCTGCTGACCAATTCGCTTACGCTGGTCGATTCGCTGATGATAGGCCGGCTGGGCGAGAGCGCAGTGGCGGCGGTCGGCGTGGCGGGGCAGTTCAGCCATCTGATGTTCGGGTTTTACTGGGGGATTTGCTGTGGCGGCACTACGTTCTTTGCGCAGTACTTCGGCGCGCACGACGAGCGGGGAATACGCCGCGCATATGGACTGACGCTGGCACTGGTGCTGGCGGTGGGACTTATGTTCGGACTGGCGGCGGTCTGCGCGCCGGAGCTGGTCATGCGCATGTACACCGACGAGCCCGAGGTGCAGGTGCTGGGAGTCAAGTACATACGCATAGTGGGCCTGTCGTATATCATGACTACGTTCTCGATGGCGCTGAGCTGCCTGATGCGCTCTATCGAGCAGGTGCGGCTGCCGCTGATAGCGTCGGTGGCGTCGCTGTGCGTGAACACGCTGCTCAACTATGTGCTGATATTCGGGCATATGGGTGCGCCGGCGCTGGGCGTGGAGGGCGCGGCGATAGCGTCTTGCGTGGCGGCGGCGGTCAACCTGGGCGTACTGCTGGGCGCGGCGTTCCGTGGCCGGAGCATCGCCTGCACCGGCTGGCGGCAGATGTTTGCCTGGCCGCGCGAGTTCGTGGCCGAGTACGCGCGCAAGTGTGCGCCGATAGTTGCCAATGAGACGTTCTACGGACTGGCGCTGATGACGGTCAACATGGTGATAGGCCGCCAGGGCGAGGCCAACATGGCCGCAATGACGATATTCCGCACGGTGGAAGGGCTGATATATGCGTTCTTCCGCGGGCTGAGCAGCGCGTGCACGACGATGGTAGGCAAGCGCGTGGGCGCGGGCGAGCTGGAGCGCGCGGTCGACTATGCGCGCTGGTATGCGCGGTTCACGCCGCTGGTTGCGGTTGCGGTGAGCCTGATGGTGTTGTCGGTCAACCGGCCGCTGCTGGCGCTGTTCGACGTGGGGCAGGGCGTGCGCGACATGGTGGTCATGATGCTGTGGGCGTATGCGGTGCTGGCGCCGTTCAGGTACTGTGATTATGTGCAGGTGTATGCGTTCAGGGCGGGCGGCGAGTCGCGCATGGGCATGATATTCGAGATAGGTGGCATATGGTTGATAACCGCGCCGTTGACTGCGCTGTGCGGGCTGGTATGGCGGCTGCCGTTCATGTGGGTATACCTGGCCACGTTCGTCGAGGAGATAGTAAAGCTGCCGATAGAGACGCACTACCTGCACACGCTGAAATGGCTGCGCCCGGTAACGTCTGAAGGCCGCGCGGCGCTGGAGCGGCTGCGCGGGCACGTAGGGGCGGCGTAGGCAGCCGGCAGGGTACGGGCCAACATGGGGTTATATCAGGTCGGGCTTCGGAGCGCGCGTGCATGGCGCATACGACAGGGCTAAAGCGCGCGCAGATGTGCCACGGCGCAGCAGAGTCTTGCGGGGCGTGCACATCCGGCTCTGATGCATATAAGAAAACAAGACGCACATGTGCAGCCAAACGACCGGATAACGCGGTCTGCCATGCGGCGCTCAAACGTCAAAAGTGATGTTTTGAGCGCCGCACTGTAGCTTTTGGCGCACATCCGTTGCGGGACAGCGGTGCTGATGGTAGAATAATGACAGCAGGGTTACGCGCATGTGGCGGTGCGCCGCCAGTGCAAGCGAATCCGGGGAGCATATTGCGGGGAGGGTATCATGATGAGGGGATGGAGCGGCAGGGCGCGCCTGTGGGCGACCATTGTGCTGGCGCTTGCGGCGCTTATGATATGCGGCGTAGCCAGCGCGGGCGATGACGCGACGGTGGAACGGTTCAACGCCGAGGTGGTCGTGACGCGCGACGGCGCGCTGGAGTTCACCGAGACGTTGACGTATTACGTGAGCGACGACATAAACGGTTTTACGCGCGACATAGACCCGAGCTTTGGTTCGGGCATAGAGGATTTCGGCGTAAAGTTCGTGGACAGCGGCGAGGAGTTTGCATACAACGCCGACGCGCGCAATGGCGACAGCGGCGTGTTTGACAGCGTGCGGCTATCCAACGGTCTTGAGCGGTATTATGTATATCTGCCGTGCAGGTATGGCAGCCGGGTGACGCTGGAGTACCGCTACACATTGCCGGGAGTGTGCGCGCGCTACCGGGATGTGGGCGTGCTGGATTTTCCGCTGCTGGGCGATGGCTGGGAGATGGACATAGACGAGTACAGCGCGCGCGTGAGCTTTGAGCAGGGCGCGGCCGCCGACATCGACGTGCGCATTAACAGCGCAGGCATGGCATTGGACGGCGCTGCGACCGGCGTGCGCGATGGCGCGGCGTACTTCAAGGGCGTCGACGCGGGCGACGGCAATGCGCTGCGCGTGCGCATAATGTTCCCATCGGAGCTGTTGCCGGACATGGCCTACACCGAGGACGTTGACATGGCCGAGACGATACTCCGGCAGGAGGCCGAGCTGGATGCGCTGACGCAGTCCAACAGACAGCATGGCATAATCTGGCTGTGCGCGATAGTGCTGGCATGCGTAGCGCTGTGCGTCATGGCGCAAAAGTGGTGGGGCGCAGACCCGTACGTAGAGCTGGACGAGTACCGCACCGGCGCGCCGCTGCCACTTGAACCGGGCGTGACGCCGGCCGAGATAAGATACGCGGCCATGCAAATGAACGCCGATCAGGATGCGCTGGCGGCCACAATGCTGGATCTGGTGCGGCGCGGCTATCTGCGCATTGAGGGCGATGACGAGCCCGAATATGTCTACGACGGTCAAATGCTGGACGGCTGCACTGAACACGAGCGGTACGCGCTGGAGTGGATTCTGGGCATGGGCGACGGCCACCGCGTAACGTTCAAGCAGATCAAGAAGAACTCGCGCCGCAACGCATATGCGTCCGGCTTCAGCAAGTGGACCAACATTGTGCGCGCAAGTGCTCAGGCGCATGCGTGGTATGAGAAGCGCAGCCGCGCGCAGATATACACCGGCGTTGTGCTGATAGTTGCGTTTGCGATGCTGACGGGCGTGAGCGTGTGGAACCTGAGCCGGGGCAGCGCGTACGAGACGCTGGGCTTATGCCAGGTGCTCAGCGCAGTAGCGCTGCTGCTCAGCGGCATATTCGCGCTGGTGTTGAGCAAGCGCACACCCGAAGGCGCGCGCGTGGCGGGCGCGTGGAACAGCGTGCGCGCCTGGGTGCGGGGCGACTGGAACGCGAACGAGCTGCCGCCGGATTCAGGACTGCTGGAGCAGTTGATGGTTTATGCGCTGGTGCTGGGCGTCAGCGACAAGCTGGCCGCGAAGCTGAACGAATTGGACCCGTCGTATACGCAGGCCATGCTGGATTCGAGCAATGCGATGCGCATGTTCGGCGTGGACAACAGCATGGGCTTTGCGGCGTATGGCTACTACTGCACGCGGGCGCACTCGTGCATGTCCATGCCGAGCGGGTCGTCGGGCGGCGGCGGTGGCGGCGGCACGTTCTGACGGGTTTGAGTTTGTCGGGCGGGATGGCGCTGACGGCGTTGTCACGCCCGACTTTGCGTATGCGCTTGTGGGGCGCACAGACGCGCGGGGCGCACAGACGCGCAATGTGGCGCACAGATGCGTAATTGTACGCACGGATGCGAAAGGGGCGTACGGACACGAAAGGGGCGTACGGACACGAAAGGGGCGTACGGACACGAATGGGGCGTACGGACACGAATGGGGCGTACGGACGCGAATGGGGCGTACGGACACGAATGGGGCGTACGGACACGAATGTGGCGCACAGACGCGAATGGGGCGTACAGACGCGAATGAGGCGTACAGACGCGAATGGGGCGTACAGACGGGCAATGGCGCGTACGGACGCGAAAAAAGGCGCACCTTTGCGGGTGCGCCCTTATGCTGTGCTATTTTTGCGCGCCGTCGTCGGACTCGACCTCGTGCAGGTAGTTTTTTGCGTTTGAGCACATCGCCTCGGTCGCGCGCATGAATGCCTCCAGATCGGCTTCGGGTATGCCCTGGGCCATGGAGCGCAGGAACCGCTGCTGCTCCTGGCACAGCTGGCGGGCGATCTCAGCGCCGCCGGTAATCGTGAGCAGTTGCCGCCTGCGGTCGCGCGGGTCGGTGCATATCGACAGCAGGCCCTTGCGCGCCAGCGGCTCTATCGCCTTGGATACGTAGGCCTTGGAAAAGCCGCGGTGCCGCGCAACATCGCGAGCGGTGTTCAGTTCCGGGTTGTTGCTCAAAAACAGCAGTACATCGGCCTCGGGCCGAGTTATGCCGCACTGCCGTGCCGCGCGCGCAATTACGGCGTCGTGCGCCTCGCGCACGCCCCTGCCCGAGCGGATAATACAACTGTGCAGCGTGTATATGTTCATAACATACGCCTCCGATGGTAAACCGGTAAACGGTTTCGAGTTTAAAGTATATGATGATTATAACGCTGATGGGCAGGGCATGTCAAGGCGTAGCGCGCGGTAAATGACATGATTATGCTGTATATGCAATGCGCATATGCGTGCAGATGGTGAATAAATTTGGCCGGCCGCGCCGGCAGCGTGTCCTTGGAATCAAATGCTTTTGGGCATGTTATAGCGACAGGACAGATCTGATGGTCTAAGCAATAGCTGAACGACAGGTGCGCATGATGTGGGTGAGCGTGCGCCCAAGCACAGAACGGGCCAAAAGTCAAGAGGGAACATAATGTCAAATCTGCCGGGGGCCGATTGACAGCGGCGCGAGCGGGCCATATAATATAAAAAGCAACGGAGCGTACAGTCTGTATGCTAATATTAGATTAAAGTGGAGCGCGCGTTTTGGGCGTAGAAACGCGCGCTCCGGCATGCGCAGACGGGTCGCGCGCAGAAAAAATCGCGGCAGACGTTTTACGGCCGCGGCCTGAGGTATATTGGGATAAGAGAGTCGGTTGGATCGGCAATATTTTGCGGAGGCGATTTACAGGTGTTGACAAGCATACGCAAGCGTGACGGCAGGCAGGTGCCGTTTGACATTGACAAGATAGGCGGAGCGATAGGCAAGGCGTTCGATGCGACAGGCATGCACAAGGAGCCCGAGGTGTGCCGTGAGCTGGCCGGTCAGGTGGCGGGCAAGGTGGAGGTCGAGGGCCACGACGTGCCCACCGTGGAGGAGATACAGGACGTCGTAGAGCGCGTGCTGATAGAAAACGGCTATGTGCGCACCGCCAAGGCGTACATACTCTACCGCGCCGAGCGCACCCGCGTGCGCCAGATGAATTCGCGCCTGATGAAGGTGTATGAGGACATAACCTTCTCGGACGCGCGCGACAGCGACATCAAGCGCGAAAACGCCAACATCGACGGCGATACCGCGATGGGCACGATGCTCAAGTACGGCACCGAGGGCGCCAAGCAGTTCAACGAGATGTTCGTGTTGAAGCCCGAACACGCCAAGGCCCACATCGATGGCGACATACACATCCACGACATGGACTTTTTGACGCTTACGACGACCTGCACGCAGATAGACCTGCTCAAGATGTTCGACGGCGGGTTCTCGACCGGGCATGGCGTGCTGCGCGAGCCCAAGGACATATACAGTTATTCAGCGCTGGCCTGCATAGCTATACAGTCCAATCAGAACGATCAGCACGGCGGTCAGTCGATAGTCAATTTTGACTATGGCATGGCGCCGGGCGTGGCCAAGACCTACGTAAAGTGCTACCGCGACAACCTCACGCGCGCGCTGGAGCTTATGACGCAAATTGAGGACGCAGATGAACAGGTGCGCGCGCTGATGGACGACATAAAGCGCGAACACGGCATACTGCCGCAGCTGGACGGCTGTCCGGAATACGGCGCGCTGGCGCGGGCGCGGCTGATCGAGCTGGGCCTGCCCGAGGGCGATGTCGACCATGTGCTGGACTATGTATGCCGCCGCGCCTATCAGGAGACCGACCGGCGCACCTATCAGGCCATGGAAGCGCTGATACACAACCTGAACACTATGCACTCGCGCGCGGGCGCGCAGACGCCGTTCTCGTCGCTGAACTACGGCATGGACACGTCCAGCGAGGGCCGCATGGTGATGAAGAACCTGCTGCTGGCGACCGACGCGGGCCTGGGCCACGGCGAGACGCCGATATTCCCGATACAGATATTCCGCGTCAAGGACGGCATAAACTACAACCCCGGCGAGCCCAACTACGACCTGTTCAAGCTGGCGTGCCGGGTGTCGGCCAAGCGTCTGTTCCCGAACTTCTCGTTCCAGGACGCGCCGTTCAACCTGAAGTACTACAAGCCCGGCCATCCCGAGACCGAGATAGCGTACATGGGCTGCCGCACGCGCGTGATAGGCAACGTATACGACCCTACGCGCGAGATATCCAACGGCCGCGGCAATCTGTCGTTTACGTCGATAAACCTGCCGCGCATCGCGATAAAGTCGGGGCATAACGTGAGCCTGTTCTTTGAGGAGCTCGACCGCAAGATCGACCTGGTGATAGACCAGCTCAACGAGCGGTTCGAAATACAGGCGCGCAAGCACGTGTATAACTACCCGTTCCTGATGGGGCAGGGCGTGTGGCTGGACAGCGAAAAGCTCAAGTGGGACGACGAGGTGCGCGAAGTGCTCAAGCACGGCACGCTGTCGGTGGGCTTTATCGGGCTGGCGGAGGCGCTCAAGTGCCTGACCGGCGCGCATCACGGCGAAAGCGCCACATCCCAGAACCTGGGCCTTGAGATAATCTCGCACATGCGCCACCGCATGGACGAGGAGAGCGCCCGCACCGGCATGAACTATACGCTGCTGGCTACGCCCGCCGAGGGCCTGTCGGGGCGGTTCGTCAAGCTCGACCGCGCGCGCTACGGCTCGATAGAGGGCGTCACCGACCGCGAGTACTACACAAATTCGTTCCACATACCGGTATATTATCCGATAAACGCCGCGCGCAAGATACAGCTGGAGGCGCCATACCACGAGCTGACCAACGCCGGGCACATAACCTATGTCGAGTTGGACGGCGACCCGCTGCAGAACCTGGACGCGTTTGAAAAGATAGTGCGCGTGATGCACGACGCCGGCATAGGCTATGGCTCGATTAACCACCCGGTCGATCGCGATCCGGTGTGCGGATTCAACGGCATAATCGGCGACAAGTGCCCGCAGTGCGGCCGCGAGGAGGACGACATGCCGTTTGAACGGATACGCCGCATAACCGGCTACCTGGTGGGCACGCTGGATCGGTTCAACGACGCCAAGCGCGCCGAGGAGCGCGACCGCGTCAAGCACGGCATCTGATAAAAGGGGAGTGCGTCTTTAGTGCTTATGAGGGTTTACGGCGTAGTCGACGACTCGATAGTGGATGGACCGGGGTTCCGGCTGGCGGTGTTTGCGCAGGGCTGTCCGCACGGCTGTCCGGGTTGCCACAATCCCGAGTCGCACGCGCCGGACGGCGGCACGCTGCGCGATACCGACGAGATAGTCGGGCTCATCGATGCCAACCCGCTGCTGGATGGCATAACGCTGACCGGCGGCGAGCCGTTCATGCAGAGCGAAGCGTGCCTGGAGCTGAGCCGGGCAGCGCACGCGCGCGGGCTGAACGTATGGTGCTACACCGGATACGAGTACGAACAACTGCTTGAGCGCGAAGATGCCCGGGCGCTGCTGGACGACGTCGACGTACTTGTGGACGGGCCGTTTCTGCTGGGCGAGCGCTCGCTGGAGCTGCGGTTTCGCGGTTCGCGAAATCAGCGCGTGATAGACATGCGCGCGACGCGCGAGCGTGGCGAGGTCGTGCTGGTTGAGGGCATGTAACGGCCGTGCGCCGCGGCTCAGGTGCGCCGCGCGAGCGTGAAGCGCCAACGATACATGCGACGTGACAGTTGCGCTCAAATGGTGTAAATATTCGCGTATGTGCTGGAACCTGGCCCCGAAAGCAGGTATAATATATGGGACGCGCTGAAAAATTTTCAAATTCCACAACTTTTTGACACGTCGGTGCGTCTAATGTTAGTAGGGCATTACATTGGGGTTGGGGGATTAGCTGATGAGGACTTTTTCGATAATCGCCGCGGTGATAACGGCGCTGTTGGTGGCGTGCGTAGGCTACGCGGCCCTGACTACCGAGGTGGGAGTGAACGTCGTGGCGGTGTCATCCGAACCGGCGTCAAATCGGACGGAGGCGTTCACCACGGTCAATACCTGGGTCAAGGAGCAGAACAGCAGCAGCATAACCCGCTTTACGGGCGATGAGCTCGGCGACATATCGAATTACACGCTGGTATACCTGACCGTTGAGGTAAACAACTGGAGCTTCATGCCGGCCGAGTGGGTGCAGCTGCAGGTGCAGCCGGCCGCGGGCGATGTATTGCAGATACGTCAGGATCCGGGCACGGCGCGGCCGCTGGGCAAGTCGGCGTTCCAGGCGGTGCTGCTGACCACCAGTCAGGACGTCAGTTCGCCGCGTCAGGTGACCGTCGAGTACTACCTGCTGGGGAGCAAGTACACCGCCACATCGGCGGTTTCATGATTGGCAAGAGCGTTTAGGCGTCGCGGCTTTGAGCCGCGGCGCTTTTGATGTTTTGGTATGGACTGGCGTGGATGCAATTTGCGCGCCGATACGGCGTATGCGCGTTCCGGTTGCAGCGGCTATTTTGACAAATGAGCCAAGAATGCGGTATGCAGTAGTTCGTTGAAATTGGACCCGTGCAAGCGGTACGCCTTGGCTCATAGCAAGCGAACCAATGCAGGTGGCGCGCCTTGGCTCATAGCATGCGAACCCAGAAAGCGATGTGCAGCGGCTGGTTGCAATTGAACCCATGCAAGTGGCACGCCTTGGCTCATAGCATGCGAACCCAGAAAGCGATGCGCAGCAGCTTGTTGCAATTGAACCCGTGCAAGCGGCACGCTTTGGCTAATAGCAAGCGAGCCCGAATAGTGGCATAAATCATTTTAGCGCATAAGACCTCAATGCTGAAATGCATAAGCGTCGCTTGGGCGCGCCCGGTGGTAGCCGTACCTCGATAAAGCGCAGGCATTTCCTGCGCGGCGCATATGAGCCGCGCCGCGAGCGCCAGGTCGCACAGCGCCCCGATATCGGCGGTACAGCGCCCGGTGTGAGCCATGTTTACAAATATTTTAAGTGTACGGGTGGAGAAGCGCTCGGGTTTGCGCTATAATTATGTAAGAAGAATACGTCAGGTTGAGGGGGATGGGTTTATGGCACAATATAATGAAAATGAACTCAATGAGCTGGCGCACGGCGCGCTGGTAGCGGTGGAAGGGCTGGTCGCGTTTGCGCATGCTAAGGGTCTGGTCGACACGTTCGACGAGGCGTATGTGCGCAATGGACTGATTGATCTGCTGGGCTTTGACAGCCCGCTGGAGGACGCGCCCAAACCTGCCGCGCTGCCCGATACGGCGACGTCGCTGCTCAAGCCCATAACCGATTATGCCTGCGCCAAGGGCATAATAGACGACGACAGCGGCTCGCGCGATCTGTTCGAGACGCGCGTGATGGGCATAATAACGCCTTCGCCGGCCGAGGTGCGCGCGCGCTTCAATTCGATATACGCTGCCGAGGGCGCAAAGGCCGCGACCGACTGGTTTTATAATATGTGCTGCGCGTGCGACTACATACGCGTCGACCGCGTCGCCAAGAACATACGCTACTTCTCGGATTCGCCGTGCGGCGAGCTGGAGATAACGATAAACCTGTCCAAGCCCGAAAAGGACCCCAAGGAGATAGCCAAGCTCAAGAACGCGCCGTCGGTGGGCTATCCGCGCTGCATGCTGTGCATTGAGAACCCCGGCTATGCGGGCCGCGCCAACTTCCCGGCGCGCCAGAACCACCGCATGGTGCCGCTCAAGCTCAACGGCGAGCAGTGGTACATGCAGTACTCGCCCTACAAGTACTACGAGGAGCACTGCATCGTGCTGTGCGGCGAGCATCGCCCGATGAAGCTGGAGCGCGGCTCGTTTGAGCGGCTGGCCGACTTTGTGGACATGTTCCCGCATTACTTCCTGGGCTCGAACGCCGACCTGCCGATAGTGGGCGGCTCGATACTCAACCACGACCACTTCCAGGGCGGCAACTACGTAATGCCCATGGACCGCGCGGGCGTCGAATGCGAACTGCGCTCCGAGGACGGCATGAAGGCTGAGGTCGTCGACTGGCCGATGCCCACCGTCGCGCTGATATCCAAGGATCGCCGCCAGCTGGTCGACAAGGCCGTCGAGATGCTGGATGCGTGGCGCGCGTATTCCGACCCCGAACTGGGCATACTGGCTCATACCGACGCGCCCCACAACACGATAACGCCGATAATGCACAAGTATGGCGACGAGTACAAGCTGCTTATGGTGCTGCGCAACAACCGCGTAAGCGACGAGCATCCGCTGGGCATATTCCATCCGCACGCTCAGCTGCACCATATAAAGCGCGAAAACATCGGCCTTATCGAGGTCATGGGTCTGTTCATACTGCCAGGCCGGCTCAAGACCGAGCTCAAGGACTGCGAGGGCTATCTGACTGGAGCGCTCAAGCTCGAGCGGCCCGCCGAGGATTCGCCGCTTTACAAGCACTACGACTGGATGTGCGACGTCGTGAAGCGCCACGGCAGTGGCCTGAGCGAGGCGGACGCCGCCAGCGTGATGCGCCGCGAGCTGGCCGACGTGTGTGCGCAGGTGCTGCGCGACGCGGGCGTGTACAAGCAGGATGCGGCCGGACGCGCCGGACTGTACCGCTTCCTGAGCACGGTGGGGCTCAATCGGGTCTGACGCAGCCTGTTAAGTTTGCCCAAACGCGCGGCCTTTGGTTGACGCGGGATATGCAAATGTAGTATAATTGTACGGTGCTCCGCACGGGAAGGGCTTCCAAATGCGCCATGCGCTGCCCGGGCCCGGCGAGACTTCATCAAGAAGGAGGTGTGCTGCCGTGTATGCTATAATCAAGACCGGTGGCAAGCAGTATCGCGTTGAAAAGAGCGACGTGATCTACGTTGAAAAGCTCGACGCACAGGAGGGCCAGGAGGTCACGTTCGACGTCATGCTCGTGGGCAAGGACGAAGGCGCCGTGATAGGCAAGCCGCTGGTGGCCGGCGCGTCGGTGACCGGTAAGGTCGTAAAGCAGGTCAAGAGCGCCAAGATACTCGTCTACAAGTACAAGGCCAAGAAGAACGAGCGCAAGCGCCAGGGCCATCGTCAGCCTTATACCAAGGTTGAGATAACCGCGATTAACGCGTAAATGACGCGCGTTCGCATGATCACGCGGCGGGGACGCTGCGTGGGGTTCACTGCCAGCGGGCACACGGGCTTTGCCGAGCGCGGGCACGACATAGTGTGCGCGGCGGTGTCGGCGCTCACGCAGACCTGCGAGCTGGGTCTGAGCGACGTACTGGGCCTGGAGCCGGTAGTCGCCCGTGACGATGAGCGCGGCACGTACGTCGTGCGTCTGCCCCGCGGCGTCAGAAAGGCTCAATTGCGCCGCGCGCAATTGCTCTTTAGGACATTGTACATCGGCCTCAAGTCAATCGAGGCCGCTTACCCGGATTGCGTCCGGGTCAACGCGAATGATCGGAGGTGGAACTGATGTTTTCTATGAATCTTCAGCTGTTTGCTCATAAAAAGGGAATGGGCTCCACCCGCAACGGCCGCGACAGCCATGCGCAGCGCCTGGGCACCAAGCGCAGCGACGGCCAGTTCGTGCTGGCGGGCAACATACTGGTGCGCCAGCGGGGCACCAAGATCCATCCCGGCAACAACGTGGGCATAGGTCACGACGACACGCTGTTTGCCAAGGCGACCGGCGTGGTGCGCTACGAGCGCCTGGGCAAGGACAAGAAGCAGGTCAGCGTTTATCCGCAGGCCGAAGCTGCTGAATAACTTGCGCGCAAAGTGCCTGCTCTCCTATGGGGAGCGGGCCTTTTTTATGTGGCGCAGAGGCTTTGAGGCGGCGTAAGGCAACTGCGGCAGCGCGCATGCGGTACGCTCGAACGGTCGGCCAGAGCGCCTCGCCGAAGCCAGCCGAATGTAGTGCGGTTCATGCTTAATCGTGTGGGTTGTATGGCATTTGCAATCGGTATAAGCGCCAAGCGCTCCCGACAGGGTACTACAAGGCGGCGCCGCAATGCCAGCCCGCGCATTGAGCCCGTGATCGACCACATATGCATTTGCCGTTCGCTTCATTATGGACACAGCCAATTGTGCGCATCAGCCGCATAAAAGGCGGCCGGCAATACGACTGACTCGCGTGAGAAGGGCGGGCCAAGAGGCAGGCCATGTGCTCCGGCAATCGCGCCGCTACGCACGCCGCACGCATCAACAAAAGAACCGGGCGGACATGCCCGCGGAGGAACTGACTATGTTTATAAGATCGGATGTGGATCTCGACCTGACGCTGGTGCGCAGCGCGCAGGTGTTCTTCTGGTACTTTGACGGCCGCGAGTACGTCGGTCAGGCCGGTGGCCAGCCTGCGCTGATACTGCCGCGCGAGGACGGCTTTGAAGTCATCAGCCCTATGGACGACGAGGCGTTCTGGCGCGACTACTTCGACCTGGGACGCGATTATGCAGCGCTGGAACCCATCTGCGAGCGCGATGAGTACCTGGCGCGCTCATACGGCGCGCTGCATGGGCTGCATGTGCTGAATCAGCCGGTGTGGGATACGCTCGCGCCGTTCATAATATCAGCCAACAACAACGTGGTCCGCATACGCGCGCTGGTCAGCAAGCTGTGCGAGGCGCTGGGCGAAGCGCGCAGTATAGACGGCATCGATATACACCTGCTGCCCACTCCCGAGGCGCTGGCTGGCGCATCGGTCGAACTGCTGCGGGGCATGGGCATGGGCTATCGCGCGCCGTACCTGATAGAAAGCGCGCGCGCCGTATGCGATGGATTCGATCTGGAGGCGCTGCGCGACATGCCGTATGAGCAGGCGCATAAGCAGTTGCTTCAGCTCAAGGGCGTGGGCCCCAAGGTAGCGGATTGCGTACTGCTGTTTGGCTGCCGGCATTCGCAGGCGTTCCCGGTGGACGTGTGGATGGAGCGCGCCATGCGCAACTACATGCCCGGCTGCACCAACCGCGCCGAGCTGAAGCGGTGTGCGCAGCGGCTGTGGGGCGCGGACGCGGGTATACTGCAGCAGTATCTGTTCCACGCCGCACGCATGGGCATAATCGTGGCCAATGACAAGTGAGCAATCGACCGCGCGGTCGTGCGATGGGAGCGGATTGATATGCCGGGAGTAATGATAAATGTGGCGGCGGTGCTGTTGGGCGGCGGCGCGGGGCTGCTGTTAGGCAATCGCGTCAGCGAGCGGTTCCAGCAGACCATGACGCAGGGCCTGTCGCTCTGCATACTGCTGATAGGCCTGAGCGGCGCGCTGGACGGCACTGATACGATAGGTGCGATAGTGTGTCTGGTCGTGGGCGCACTGATAGGCGAGGCGTGCGACATAGAGCGCCGGCTGAACGGTTTGGGCGAGTGGGTGCAGCGGCGCATGCGCGGCCGCGGCTCCAATGTTTCGCAGGGGTTTGTCGCGGCCAGCCTGCTGTTCTGCGTGGGGGCCATGGCGGTCGTAGGGTCGCTGGACGCGGGGCTGTTCGGCGAGTACGATACGCTGATAGCCAAGTCGATGCTGGACGGAGTCAGTGCGCTGCTGATGGCGACCACGCTGGGGATAGGCGTAATGCTGTCGGCGGCTACGGTGCTGGTGTACCAGGGCGGCATAGCGCTGTTGGCGGGACTGGTAGCTCCGGCGCTGAGCGATGCCGCGGTGGCGCTTATGTCGGGCGTGGGCGGACTGCTGATTGCAGGGCTGGGACTCAACATGCTGGGCGTGAGCCGCATCAGGGTCGGCAATCTGTTGCCGGCGGTGTTTTTGCCTATAATATACGTTCCGGTTGTCGAGTGGGCGAGCGCGCTGTTGGGACTGGCATAAATGCGTCAAGTTTTGGAAAAATCTGCGGCGCGACAATGGCCGAAGAGTGGGTTTATAGTGTATAATTGTATTAACACTGCGCGGAGGGAGTGAGCGCCGATCGCAGATGAATACATAAGCCGCCGTGCACGCCGAACTGACGCGCAAGGCGCGCATAACCCAAGTGTAGCCACAGGCCATCCAGGCGCGCAGTCCGGTGCACAGACAGTGCGTGGCAGTGCGTCATCAGGGCATGGTGCGCGCGGCAGCATGCAGACTTTGCGCGATAGTGCCGCCGAGCGCCAGGCGACGCCAGGCAGCGAGCCAGCAGCGCGCGCCGGCACAGCATACCAAAGAGGGGCGCACGACAGTGCCCAACCCGCGCGCGCAAGCGCTGCTGAGCGCCAAGCGATACCAGGCAGCGCGTCAGCAGCGCGCGCCGGTACAGCATACCAAAGAGGAACGCACGACAGTGCCCAACCCGCGCGCGCAAGCGCCGCCGAGCGCCATGCGACGCAGGACAGCGGGCCAGCAGCGCGCGCCGATACGGCATACCAAAGAGGGGCGCACGACAGTGCCCAATCCGCGCGCGCAAGCGCTGCTGAGCGCCAAGCGATACCAGGCAGCGCGTCAGCAGCGCGCGCCGGTACAGCATACCAAAGAGGAACGCACGACAGTGCCCAACCCGCGCGTGCAAGCGCCGCCGAGCGCCAGGCGATGCCAGGCAGCGGACATATGCGCACCGGCACATCAACCGGTCGTAGCACAAATGACCGCGCGCAAATACAGGCTGTCGCGGATCATACTGGAGCGCACGAAGGCGCGCAACTGCCTCGCGCTGGCGTAACGGTGCATCAGGGCAGTCGGCCCAGACATCACGGAACGACGGACACTCCGAACAAGCATGACTACACGCGGCTCCCACGCGAAGCCGATAGGATGGCTTATGCCAATAACCAACCCATGCGCGCTGGCGCAGCGGACGGTCGCGGCGCGAATGTCAATGCGCATGCGCAGCATCATGCCGGCAATCGGATCGCACCGGCCGCATCGGCGCGCAGGGCGCCGGCGGCGCGCCATTCACCGGCGCATCGCCGTGTACGCAGCGCGGCGCGACGCCGGATTGCGCTCAAATGCGTTTGTGCGTTGGCGGTGCTGTTAGCGGCGCTGCTGTGGCCGGCGACCTGCCCGCCCGACGACTTGCCGCCGAGTGGCGATGCTGGCGTCGTGCAGCCGCTGCCCATTGCCACGCCTACGCCCACGCCCGCCCCGACCGCCGAGCCCGTGCCGGCGCGGGTGACGATCAGCGCGGCGGGCGACTGTACGCTGGGCTATGACCCGCAGCTGGGATATTCCAACTCACTGCCCAACGAGCTGGAGCGGCAGGGCGGCGATTACAGCTACTTCTTCCGGGATGTTTACCCGGTATTTGCCAGCGACGACTTGACGGTGGTCAATCTGGAATGTGCGTTTACCGAGTCCAACTCGCGCGTTGAGGGCAAGACGTTCTGCTTCAAGGGCGACCCGCTTTACCGCAACATACTGACTGAGGGCTCGATAGAGGTAGTGTCGCTGGGCAACAATCACGCGCGCGACTACGGCGACACGGGCTTTAACGACACGGTCGACGCATTGCGCGAGGCCGGCGTGGGATTTGCGGTCAATGGTATCAGCTGTGTGCGCGAGGTGAACGGCATACGCGTAGGGTTTTTGAGCTATCGCAACCACACGCCCGAGTTGGACTCGCTGAAGGCCGATATCGCGTCGCTGCGTGCGCAGTGCGATGTGGTCGTGTGTTCGTTCCACTGGGGCGAGGAATACCGCAACGTGGCTAATTCAGAGCAGCTTGAGCGCGGGCGCGCGGCTGTTGACTACGGCGCGGATCTGGTGCTGGGGCATCATCCGCATGTAATAGGATCTATCGAGCAGTACAAGGGCGTGTACATCTGCTATTCGCTGGGCAACTTCTGCTTTGGCGGCAACCGCAACCCGGAGGACAAGGACTCGTTCATATTCCGTCAGACGTTTGAGCTGACCGAGCAGGGCGCAGTCAGTGTGGGTATCGAGATAGTGCCGTGCCGGATATCGTCTACCGATTCGCGCAACGACTACCAGCCCACGATCTATGGCCGTGAGGATGCGTTGCGCGTGCTGGAGCGGCTCAACTCGTATTCAGCGCCGCTGGAGTATGGCGTTGCGCTGGATGAGTCGGCGCTGGGCTGGCAGTGGATCGACGGCTAACCCGGGCTGTGTGGTTGGCCATGTCGTGAGCGCAGGTATTGAGCGCGCTAAATGGCGGCAAACTGCTGATTAGACCTGCAAATGGGGGGCGGTTGAACTGCAAACGAACAACCGGACTGTAAACGGAAGCTCTAAAATATTAAACAGCCGCGCGGGGGCCAATGGCTGCCGTGCGGCTGTGCTTTATGCGTTTGAATATCGATTTAGTCAGAGCGCGGGGGAATTGCCCGATATCATTCGACAAACGCCTTGTATATTGCGCGTATCGCGCGCTCGAAGTCCGATATGTCGACGCCCACGATAATGTTCAATTCGCTGGAACCCTGGTCGATCATGCGCACGTTGATGCGGTTTTCGGCCAGCGCGGTGAACAGCTTGGCGGCGGTGCCGAACGCGCCGGCCATGCCCCGACCCACGGTCGCGATCAGCGCCAGTCCGCGCTTGAGCTCGAGCGTATCGGGCTGCACGGTGTCATTTATGCGGCGCAGCAGCTCCTCCTGATGCATGTTGAAGTCCTTGTCGTTGATTATGACGCACATCGTATCTATGCCGGTGGGCATGTGTTCGAACGACACGCCATACTCCTCAAGCGCGCTGAGCACGCGTCGGCCTACGCCCAGCTCGCTGTTCATCATGGCCTTTTCTATGGAGAGTATCGTAAATCCGGTGTGACCGGCGATGCCGGTTATTGCGGTATCGTTCATCTGGTTCTCGCTGGAGATATCGCAGACAATCATCGTACCGGGATCGTCGGGATCGTTTGTGTTGCGTATGTTTGTGGGTATGCCGGCGCGGCGCACCGGGAACACGGCGTCCTCGTGCAGTACGGTCGCGCCCATGTAGCTCAGCTCGCGCAGCTCGCGGTATGTGAGCTGGTTTATGCGGCGGGGATTGTCGATTATGCGCGGGTCGGCCATAAGGAAACCGGACACATCGGTCCAGTTTTCGTACCGATCGGCGTCTACAGCGCGTGCGACCACGGCGCCGGTTATATCCGAACCACCGCGCGAGAACGTCTTGACCTGGCCGTCGGGCATGGCGCCGTAGAAACCGGGAATCACGCCGTGCTCATGATGGCGCAGCTCGTCGGAGAGTATCGTATTGGTGAGTTCGGCCTGGAACACGCCCTGTTGTGAAAAGACTATGTAATCCGCCGGGTCGATGAAGTCCCAGCCCATGTATTCGGCCAGCAGCCGGCCGTTCAGGTATTCGCCGCGCGAGGCGGCATAGTCGCTGTTGCGGCGCATCAGTATCTGACGGCGCACGCCCAGCAGTATTGGCATCAGGTCAATTGTCAGTCCGAGTTCGGCGGCGATGCCGCAATACCTGTCGATCACCGGCTCGAAAGCGGCGGTCAGGCGCGCCTCAGCGTCGCCGGGCGCGGAGCCGACTACGGCGTTGTGGCATGCATAGAGCATGTCGGTTACCTTGACGTCGTCCTTGAAGCGCTTGCCGGGCGCGGACGGCACGACGAACCGCCGCTCGGGATTGGCCAGCAGTATATCGCGCACCTTGCGGAATTGGCCTGCATCCGCCAGCGAGCTGCCGCCAAATTTTGTCACTATGATGCCCATGCTATCAGAACCCTCCATATGACTGCGGACGCGCGCCCGCACAGCCTCTTATCTTTAATTTATGTATCTTGGCCCGGGCGGGTGCGTTCCCAGTCCTCATGCAGTATGCCCATTATCACCGAATCGCAGTACTTGCCGTCGGTGAACATGTCCTTGCGCAGCACGCCTTCGCGCACAAAACCGCATTTTTCATAACAGCGCAGTGCCCGCGCATTGTCCGAGTGCACGCGCAGTTGCACGCGATTCAGATTTAAATGATTGAACGCGAGTTCCAGCAGCAGGCCGATAGCCTCGGTGCCATAACCCTGACCCTGGTGTTCGGGGCCGATCACTATCGCCAGCGACGCCTTGCGCGAATAGGAGGTTATCTTCATCAGGTCGCACTGGCCGATGTAGTCGCCGCTCATCAGGTCGGCTATGACCAGGTGCACGCCCGGGTTGGTACCGGCCAGCAGTCCGTCCAGAAAGTGGGCGGTCTGATCGTAGGTCTGCGGCACGGTGAACGTGTCCGAGAGGTAGCGCGTGGTATCCGGGTCGGTCACCCAGCGGCGCATGGGCTCAAGGTCGCATTGCTCGAATTCGCGCAGCATTATGCGCTTGCCTAACATCCGGGGCATATGCCCACCCCCAATATATTATAGCCTGCGGCCAGTCCTTCAATATGCGGATATATTTTCTATTTTACAACGGAATCCGGCTTAGTCAATAGAGTTTACCAAATGTTTTAGTGGGCTTAACTGCGGCATGGTATGATGATAGAACCTTTTAATATTACAGGGGTGGATTGAGTATGGACTTTAAGCGGATGATAGCCGGCGAGATCGCCTCGGCGCTGGACATTGCGTTCGGCAACGCGCCGCTGAACGCGGATGAGATCGCGGGACTGCTCGAGCTGCCGCCCGACAGCGCGATGGGCGATTATGCGTTTCCGTGCTTCAAGCTGGCGCGGTCGCTGCGCAAGGCGCCGCCGATGATCGCGGCCGAGCTGGTCAAGGTCATTGACGCGCGCTTCCTCAGCCGCGTGGAGGCGGTCGGGGGGTATCTGAACTTCTTTATAGACAAGGCGCTGTATGCCTCGAGCGTGGTCGAGGCGGTGCTGGGCGCGGATGGCCGGTATGGCGCGACCACCGAGGGCGAAGGCAAGACCATATGCATCGATTATTCATCAATAAACATTGCCAAGCGCTTCTCGATAGGGCATCTGTCGACGACCGCGATAGGCAATTCGCTGTATAAGATATATAACTATCTGGGTTATAAGTGCGTGGGCATCAATCATCTAGGCGACTGGGGCACTCAGTTCGGCAAGATGATCGCCGCATATAAGCACTGGGGCAGCCGCGAGATGGTCGAGCAGGGCGGCGTACAGGCGCTCAGCGACCTGTATGTGCGGTTCCACGCCGAGGCCGAAAAGGACGACTCGCTCAACGATGAGGGCCGCGCCTGGTTCAAGAAGATCGAGCAGGGCGATGAGGAGGCCATATCGATCTGGCAGTGGTTCAAGGAGCTGACGCTCAAGGATGTGCAGCGCGTGTACGACATGCTGGGCGTAAAGTTCGATTCGTACGCGGGCGAATCGTTCTACATAGACAAGATGCAGCCGGTCATAGACGAGCTGCGCGCAAAGGGCCTGCTCAAGGAGTCGGATGGCGCCTATCTGGTCGACCTGAGCGAGTACAACATGCCGCCGTGCCTGATATTGCGCAGCGACGGCGCGTCGCTGTACCACACGCGCGACCTGGCGGCGGCGTTCTACCGCAAGGCGACGTACGACTTCACCAAGTGCCTGTATGTCGTGGCGTACCAGCAGGATCTGCACTTCAAGCAGCTGTTCAAGGTGATAGAGCTGATGGGCTACGACTGGGCGAAGGATCTGGAGCACGTGGCGTTCGGCATGATATCGTTCGAAGGTCAGGCGCTGAGCACCCGCCATGGCCGCATACTCTACCTGGAGGATCTGCTCGACCGCTCGATTGAAAAGGCGCGCAAGATAATCGATGAAAAGAGCCCGCAGCTCGAAAACAAGGACGAGGTCGCCCGCAAGGTCGGCATAGGCGCGGTGGTGTTCTTTGCATTGAGCGCGAGCCGCATAAAGGACATCGACTTCTGGTGGGACCGCGCGCTCAACTTCGACGGCGAGACCGGGCCGTATGTGCAGTACACCTATGCGCGGTGCTGCTCGGTGCTGGGCAAGGCGCATGTCGATGCGCAGCCCGACTACGCAGGACTGTCCGATCCCGAGGCGCAGGACGTCGTGCGGCTGCTGGAGCGCTTCCCGGAGCTGGTGCATGAGGCCGCGCAGCGCTATGAGCCGTCGCTGATAACCCGCTATACGGTCGACCTGGCGCAGGCGTACAACAAGTTCTACTACGAGCACCGCATACTCGACTGCGAGCCGGGCGTGTCGGCGGCGCGGCTGGCGCTGACCAAGGCCACGCGCGACGTCATAGGCGTGGGGCTGAAGCTGATTGGCGTGGAGCCGACCGAGAAGATGTAATATCGATATATCGATGCCGGGGGAACCGGCGAGGTTTTGCCCAAATATACCAGTCATGGCGTCCGGTCATGACGCAAAATCCAAATATGAAAAGACCAGCGCCGGAGCAGCAAAGCCCCGGCGCTGGTCTTTATCATGACTGTATTTGCGTCGCACCATACGGCGGCGCGTGCGGCCCTGTGAGCGGCTCAGCCAGCCTCGTTCTGGTAGGCGACAAGTGTGGCGTCGTGCACGCCCTCCTGGTCGAGCAGCGCGTTTACGAGCTTGGAGCTGTTCTCGACGCGGACTTCTACGGTCATCTCGACGCCCATGCGGGTGACGGTCTTGCTCTTGAGGTGGCGGAAGCGCAGCGAGCGCAGTACGCGCTCAATGTTCTGCTCGGCGTAATCGTCGTAGTGCATCACGAGCAGGTAGCTGTCCTCCTTCTTGACCTTGATAGCGTTGAGCACGAATATCAGCAGCGCTATCGCAATGGCCACGACGACCGCTATCAGCAGGTAGCCCGCGCCCAGCAGTATGCCCATCGTCAGCGCCCAGAACATGTACGCGGTATCGAGCGGATCTTTGACGGCGGTCCTGAAGCGCACTATGGACAGCGCGCCGACCATGCCCATCGACAGCTCGAGCGACGACTTTATGCACATTACGACCGGCGTGGTTATCAGCACCAGCATGACCAGCATCACGCCCATGTTGCGCGAGTACATCACGCCGCGGTAGTTGGCGTGGTATACCCAGTATATGAACACGCCTATCGCAAACGCGAACACTATCGCCAGCAGTATGCTCAGTATGTCCAGGTTGCCTTGCGTAAAGTACTTTGCCAGGTTATTAGCGGTAATCGTGGTAGTATCGCCCATCAGGTACCCCTCCTTGTGTATATATGGCTGAAGTTATCAGCCGCTCAGTGTTCGCAGTTTGGCTCGAAGCGCCGGCACAGCGTGTATTTTGATATCGCGCTGCGCTGCGCATTGCACGACCAGAGCAGTCGGCGTATGTAGTCAGGCAGGTAATTGTCGTACTTGACTTCGAGTATCATCGAGTTGTCCTCTAGCGGACACACGGTCGGCAGCCAGCGCTCAAACAGGTCCTGTGAGAACAGCCCGGTGCGCAGCTGCTTGTCAAAGGTGATGCGCACATGTTCGGCCGGGTGCACGTACGCCTCGCGCACGTAGTCGACTATCACGGCGGGCTTGAGTCCGCGGGTGCGCATCTGGCGGTACACGTCGCGCAGCAGCGGCTGATCGCTCTTTTCCAGCCCGGTGGGGTCGGCGGCCATAAGCTGCTCGCACAGCTCGCGGCTGATCGCTATCGACTGCTTGGCTATGCCGTCGCCGTACTTTTGCTTGCGCTCCAGGCGTATAAGCGCGTCCGAGAAGTTGTATATGCGTATGCGGTACTTGTCGCGGTCCTGCACGCCGCGCAGCTTGTCGGCGAACGCGGTGTTGTACTCGTCGTCGAAGTACAGCGAGCGTATGTGATACTCGTTGAACTCGTCGCCGTTCTGGTCGCGGTAGAGTACGTAATCGAGCGTGCGGCTCAGGTGTGCGTACTCGCCGAAGTTGATGAAGTACTTTAACTCATGCCGCGCGGGTATCTCCAGTGAACCCGCAGGCGGCCTGTGCGATAACAGTCCTGCCAATCTATCACTCCCCATCACGCCGGCGCAGGCGGCCAGCTGCCTTAGCTCATGTTCAACCCTGCCGTGGGTCCTCCGGCAGGCGGCACATATGCGCTGCTGCCGGGGACTGCCCGGCCAGTAGCGCATATCAGCTACCGTCAAGGTCTGTCCGGCCAGTAGCGCATGTCAGCCACTGTCAAGGTCTGTCCAGTCAGTAGCGCATGTCAGCCACCGTCGGGGACTACCCGCCAGTAGCGCATGTCAGCTACCGTCAAGGTCTGCCCAGTCAGTAGCGCATGTCAGCCACCGTCGGGGACTACCCGCCAGTAGCGCATGTCAGCTACCATCAAGGTCTGTCCGGCCAGCAGCGCATATCCGCTCTGCCGGAGCCACTCCGGCCGGTGCATTAGCTCATGTCCACCTCGCCGAAGTATGCGGTCATCTGCTCGCCGCTGAGCCCGAAGTACTCCTGCAGGTCCTCCAGGAACGTCTTTTTGTGCCCGGTTATGTTGCTCAGGAATGTGTTGATGTACTTCTCCCAGCTCTCGAACGAACTGCCCCACTTTTCGAACTGACCGGCCATCTCAGGCTCGAGCAGCGCCTTGTACTCCTCGACCTTGGCGCGGATGTTCTGGTTGGAGAAGTTGCCCTTCATCAGGTCTGCCAGTATCGTCAGGAACTGGTCGCGCACGCTGTCGTTTTCGAGCAGGCCCATTATCAGGCGGTTGCTGAAGGCGCGGCTGACGCCATGGCCCTCGTCGTTGAGGTAGCGCTGCACGTAATTGTAGCTCATGTCGAACGACGCCCAGTCCAGGTCGTAGAATATCCACTTCCACTTGCCGCCCGGCACGCGATAGAACTTGATGTTGCCGGTGTCGGTGTTGGCGACCAGCATTTCCATCGCGACATACGTCAGGTAGTTTTCTATATCGACGCGGTCGGCGACCCACTGCAGGTTGTCGGCGTCGGTCAGGCTGTGGCTGCCCACGAACTCGAGTATCTCCTTGAACGAGTCGTATGAGCCGTTGAGCACGCGGGTATTGCCCTTGATGAGGTCGATGTTTTCTATCTGGTTCTCGTCGGTTATGCCCTCGTGCTGGGCTATCGACCACTTGTTTATGCGCTCGCGCAGGTTGTAGTGGCCCCAGTACTGGCCGTTCAGGTAGACGATTACCGGCGTGGCCTCCTGGTAGTAAACTCCGGTGCCCTCGGCCAGCGATGTGAGTACCGCGTCGCGCAGGCGGGTATACTTGCCGTCCTGGCCCGACGCGCGCACTACCAGCGCGTGATACTGGCTGAAGTTCAGGTCGGGGAACGGGTTGAAGTCGAACGTCGCGGTGCCATAGCGGAGGCGCGCGTACAGGCCGATCGACTTCTGATCCTCGGCGCGGGAGTACTGGCCCACCAGCGCTATGCCGATGTTCTGCTGGAGTACCTGCTGGCCGTCGACGTCGAAGTACTCAAATCCGGCCATGTACTCCCAGTCCATCCAGAAGTTGGCGCCGGTGTTGCGCGAGCCGTAGGGGAACTCTTCCTCGGCGTTGGGGCCCATCTCCATTATACCGGTGTTGTAATCGAACAGGTTGTCGGGGTCGGTGACTATCGATATGACCGGCATCGTGTGGCTTACGCCATAGAGGTAAGTCGCCGAGTGTATGAAGCTGTCCATGTACCCATCGCGCACCGCGACCGCGCGCACGACCGTCGTCGACGATATCTGTATCGGGCCAGTGTAGGGAGTGGCGGCGGAGGTGGGATCGGTGCAGTCGAGCGTGTAGTATATCTGGGTGTTCGGGTCGGAGCAGCTCAGCTCCAGCGTGACGGCGTCGGTCTTGATGCCGCCCTCGACCGAGAACGAGACCTCACTGACCTTGCCGTAGCTCACGGCGGAGGTATTGGGCTGGCCGGGCGTGGGCGTCGTCAAATAAAAAAAGCCGTCCTGATCGTCCACGCGTCCGAACGACACGTCGGCGTACTGCGCGTCCATCGGCAGGCGATCCACGATGGTGCCGTCGGGCGTGCACAGCGTGAGTATTTCGCCCGAGCTGGACAGGTTGAAGTTGGTGTGATAGTCCGAATTGTCCAGGTCGTAGGTGTCCTGGCCCGAGCAGTAGACTATCAGCCGGTAGCCGGGCGCAATCGTCGCGCCAGCGGGGAATTGCCACTTGCGCGGGTTGGACGGGTCGTCGCTCAGGCCGTAGCCCTCAAGCGATATCGTGGCGTCGGTGCTGTTGTACAGCTCAAGCCAGTCATACGACTCGGGGTTGGCGCTGGTCTCGTTGGTGTTGGACGCCAGCGCCTCCTCGAGAAAAAGCCCGGTGGTGTTCCGGGCTGAGAGGTTCTGTTCGAATATTGCCATGGCCTGCTGGGTGTTGGCATAACCGGGGGTGCCCTGCGCGAACACGCGCCAGTTGCCGGTTTCGTCGCGGCCGTAGGTCGAGTCCTGCGGTATCAGGTCGTAGTAGACGTGATCCAGTATCTGGCCCTTAGGATCGGTCAGCAGCACTTCGGATTTCTCGCTGCCCAGCGAAAAGTTGGTGTGCAGCTGTGCGCCGGTGCGGCTCTTGCTGGAGGCGTAAACGACCAGGTATGCGCCGGGCTCTATCGTCACGTCCGGGAACGTCCAGAGCATGGGCTTGCCCGACTTGTCGCTCAGGCCGTAGCCCTTGAGGTTTATGGCCTCGCTGCCGGAGTTGTACAGTTCGATCCAGTCCACGTACTCGCCGTCCTCGTCGGCAATTATCGTCTTGTTGGACGCGCAGATCTCGTTTATTATGAGCGCGCTGTCGGCAGCCACGCGTGAGGCGAGTATCTGCTCAAAGTACTGCTCCTCGTTGGGGTAACCGGGGGTGTACTTGTCGGTGACGGTCCAGGTGTTGGTGGTCAGGTCGCGCGCATAGGAGTAGTTGCTGCCCAGCGCGGGTATATCGACCAGATCGAGTATATTGCTCATGTCGTCGAGCAGGTAGAGCGTCTCGCCCGACGAGGAGAGCTTGAAACTGGTGTGGATGTTCTGGCCGTCGCCGCCGCGGCTCTTGCCCGAGGCGTATATGACCATGTACGACCCGGCGGGCACGGTAACAGCCGGCAGCGGGTAAAACTTGTCCTTGGTGACCGAGTCGCTGAGCAGATAACCGGCCAGGCTGACCGGCTGATCGGTTATGTTCTTGATTTCAATCCAGTCCACGTAATCGCCGTCCTCGTCGGCCAGCGCGGAGGAGTTGGACGTCATGACTTCGGTTATGCGTATCGGGCTGCCCTCTATCACGTTGCCGGTTATGTTGGACGAAGCGGCCACGGTCTCGCCGGTACCTATGCCCAGGTACTGGAAAGCTATCGCCAGGCACAGCAGCACAGCCATGGCTCCCGCGGCCAGGCCAATGCCGCGCGGCAGCACTATGCCGCCGCCCGAGCGCCTGCCGCCTGAGCGCTGCCCGGAGCGGGCTGAAGTGCGCTGGCCCGAATGCGACGCGCGGCTTGATGAGCGCTGTGCCGGTCGGGCAGTCTGAGCGCGGCTTGTGCGCTGCGAATAATCGCCGTGCGACCGGCCGTAATCTCCGTCCGAATCGTACCCTTCATCCTGGCGGCGGTCGTCGCGCGGATCGTAGTCATCGCGTTGATTGCGGTCGTAGTCGTCGTAGGCAGGCGAATCGTAGTCATCCGGACCGGCGCGCCGTGCATTGTCATCGCGCTGATAGCGTGCGGGCCGGCGTGCAGGATCGCGGTCGTAGTTGTTATCGTCAAATTGACTCATCGTTTTCCTCCTGGTTTAGGTAGGGCGGGTGTGCCTCAGGTGCGACCGCACCGCGGGCGCAGTTGCGCTGGCGGGCGATGGCATTACTCCGTACATTGTACCACATTCCGACACATATTGCAGGAATTAAATAGCACGTCTTGAAGTCAAATGAGTAAATTGTAGGTAAACAAAACCATGCTTACGATAATACAGTTTAGACGCACAAGCAATTGACTTAGTTTCTGCTAGTATATGGCAATCAGCGGCATGGCGCGGCATTTGCGCAGGGCAGGCGCGGTTTGATATCCGGCGGGTGTGCACTTGCAGAACGAATACATATGTTAAATTGAATGAAGCCAAACTCGCGGATGGAGTTTAATTTTCCTGATAGTTGACAGGGCTGAGATCGCAATTCGAGTGCTGTATTTTGCTAAAGCGTCCCGGACATTGCGATAGGCCGAACGCGGCTGGTATCCGTAAATGCCGCAAGCAAACTCAACTGTAAGATGTCGGCAATTGATGCTCTGAATGCGCCGTTAGTACCGAAATGTAGCGCTATCGAAAAGTTGAGCGCAATATAAGCATGGCTTTATACAGCAACCATCCGCATCGCACAACAATCCAAATTCGATGCGCGTCGGCACCGCCCCCAAACTAACGCGACATGCAGCTGTGCTGCGTCCCGAGTTGAATGCGATACATGTTCTGCATCGTGCCCAGAATTGCCACGATGCGCTATCTTTGCTGACCACGAACACATGCGCCACGCGTTGGCACAACGCCTGGAGCTACCGTGATATGCCATCCGCACCGCGCCTTGAGTCGGATGCGATACGCAATGATAGCATCGCGCAGCCCGCACTCGACAAAAAGAGGGCCCCCGAAACAGGGGCCCTTGCAATACGATATAAAATCAACGCGGATACTTGGCACGCGGCGCGTAGGTCGTGTGGAGCAGCTCATGAGCCTTGTGGCTGTTGGGCTTCTCGAAGTATTCGGCGTAGACCTTCTTGATCGAGGGGTTCTCATGCGACTTGCGGATGGGCTTGCCGGCGTCCTCGTTGTAGAGCGCCTTGGCGCGCAGCACGCGCGGGTCGCACTCCTGGCGCTTTTCGGGCGATACGATCGGCTGACCGCCGCCGTTTACGCAGCCGCCGGGGCAGGCCATGACCTCGATGAAGGTATAGTCCGCGGTGCCGTCCTTGACCTTGTCCATGACCTTGGACGCCGCGCCGGTGGAGTTGGCCACGGCCACCTTGACTGGCATGTCGCCGACCATGACGGTCGCTTCCTTGACGCCTTCTATGCCGCGCACGGCGGTGAAGTTGACGTCCTCGAGCGTCTTGCCGGTTATGGCCTCGTACGCGGTGCGCAGCGCAGCCTCCATGACGCCGCCGGTCGCGCCGAATATGACTGCCGCACCAGTGGAGTCGCCCAGCATCTCGTCGAAGTCGCCGTCGGGCAGCGCCGGGAAGTTGATGCCGGCTTCCTTTATCATGCGTGCCAGCTCGCGGGTGGTTATGACTATGTCCACATCCGCCATGCCATCGTGGCCCAGCTCAGGCCGCGCGGCCTCAAACTTCTTGGCGACGCAGGGCATGACCGACACGGTGACTATGTCCTTGGGGTCGATGCCGTTCTTCTCGGCGAAGTAGCTCTTTATGACGGCGCCCAGCATCTCGTGCGGGGACTTGCAGCTGGACAGGTTGGGCAGGCACTCGGGGTAGTACTCCTCGCAGAACTTTATCCAGCCCGGCGAGCAGGACGTTATCATCGGCAGCACGCCGCCGTTCTTCACGCGGCCTATCAGCTCGTATGCTTCCTCCATTATCGTAAGGTCGGCGCCGAAGTCGGTGTCGAACACCTTGTCGAAGCCCAGGCGCTTGAGCGCGGTGGCCATCTTGCCGGTGACCGACGTGCCCATGGGCATGCCGAACTCCTCGCCCAGCGCGGCGCGCACGGCAGGCGCGGGCTGTACCACCACGTACTTGTTCGGATCGTTGAGCGCGTCCCAGACCTTGGCGGTGTCGTCCTTTTCGGTGAGCGCGCCGCACGGACAGACGTTTATGCACTGGCCGCAGTTGATGCACGCGGTGCTGCCCAGCGGGTGATTCCACGCGGGCTGCACTACGCTGTTGAAGCCGCGGTTGACCATGCCGATTACGCCCACGTTCTGCACCTTTTCGCAGACCGCTATGCAGCGGCGGCAGAGTATGCACTTGCCCGGGTCGCGCACCAGCGAGGGCGACGAATCGTCCACCTTGTAGTCGGTGCGGCTGCCGGCGTACTTGTCCTCATCGTCCACGCCGTACTCGCGGCACATCGCCTGCAGTTCGCAGGTGGTCGAGCGCACGCACGACAGGCACTTCTTGTCGTGGTTGCTCAGCAGCAGTTCCAGGTTCATCTTGCGCGCGGCGCGCACTGCGGGGGTATTGGTCTTGACCTTCATACCGGGTGCGACGGGCAGCACGCACGCGGCCTGGAGCGCGCGCGCTCCGGTATCGACCACGCACATGCGACAGGCGCCGATTTCATTTATGCCTTTAAGATAGCACAGCGTGGGTATGCGTATGCCGGCCTGTCGGGCGGCCTCCAGCACGGTTGTGCCGGGCGCTACTTCCACCTGGACGCCATCTATCGTCAAGCTAATCAGATCCATAGTGACTGCATCCTCCTTATATGAATGGGGCGCGGGGGAGTTTGGCCGGTTGCCGGGATCCCCCTGGGTTTAATCCCCTCCGCTTGAGCGCGGCCGGAATCACTTGCGGGATATGGCGTTGAACTTGCACTTCTCCATGCAGGCGCCGCACTTGAGGCACTTGCTGACATCGATAGTGTGCGCATAGCGCGGGGTGCCGGAGATAGCGCCGGCCGGGCAAACGCGGGTGCAGGCGGTGCAGCCGCGGCACTTTTCGGGATCGATCTCGTAATGGAGCAGCGCCTGGCAGTGGCCCGCCGGACAGCGCTTCTCGTATATATGCGCCTCGTACTCATGACGGAAGTAGCGCAGCGTGGACAGCACCGGGTTGGGGGCGGTCTGGCCCAGGCCGCACAGCGCGGTGTTCTTTATGTTGTACGCCAGATTTTCCAGGCGCTCTATGTCGCCGTCCTGGCCCTGGCCGTTGGTGATGCGCTGGAGAATTTCGAGCATGCGGCGGGTACCTATGCGGCAGGGCGTGCACTTACCGCAGGACTCGTCCACGGTGAAGTCGAGGAAGAACCGCGCGATATCGACCATGCAGTTGTCCTCGTCCATGACGATCATGCCGCCAGAGCCCATCATCGAGCCGGCTGCGATCAGGTTATCGTAGTCTATCTGGGTATCGAGCAGCGCCGCGGGCAGGCAACCGCCGGACGGACCGCCGGTCTGCACGGCCTTGAACTCCTTGCCGCCGGGGCAGCCGCCGCCGATGTCGTAGATTATCTCGCGCAGCGTGGTGCCCATGGGCACTTCGACCAGGCCGGTATTGGTTATCTTGCCGCCCAGTGCGAACACCTTGGTGCCCTTGGAGCGCTCAGTACCTATCGAGGCGAACCAATCGGCGCCCTTGACGATTATCTGGGCTATGTTGGCGTAGGTTTCGACGTTGTTGAGCAGCGTGGGCTTCTGGAACAGGCCCTTGTTTGCCGGGAACGGCGGACGGGGACGCGGCTCACCGCGATGGCCTTCTATAGACGTCATCAGCGCGGTTTCCTCGCCGCAGACGAATGCGCCCGCACCCAGGCGGATATCCAGGTCGAAGTCAAAGCCGGTATCGAGTATGTTCTTGCCCAGCAGGCCGTACTCGCGGGCCTGACCTATCGCTATCTCGAGGCGCTTGACGGCTATCGGGTACTCGGCGCGCACGTAGATGTAGCCCTGGTTGGCGCCTACGGCATAGCCGGCGATGGCCATGGCTTCGATTATCGCGTGCGGGTCGCCCTCGAGCACGGAGCGGTCCATGAACGCGCCGGGGTCGCCCTCGTCGGCGTTGCAGCACACGTACTTCTGATCGCCCTGCGCCTTAGCGGTGAACTCCCACTTCTTGCCGGTGGGGAAGCCCGCGCCGCCGCGGCCGCGCAGTCCGGAGCGGCTTACTTCGGCGATAACCTCTTCGGGGGTCATTTCGGTCAGCACCTTGGTCAAGGCCTTGTAGCCGTCCACGGCGATGTACTCGTCGATGTTTTCAGGGTCTATGACGCCGCAATTGCGCAGCGCGACGCGCATCTGCTTTTTGTAGAAGTCGACCTTCTCAAGCGAGGTGATGGCGTTGTGCGCGGTGGTCTTGTCGTGATAGAGCAGCGACGTTACGACGCGGCCCTTGACCAGGTGTTCGGAGACTATTTCGTCAACATTTTCGTCCTTTACGCGGGCATAGAACGCGCCCTCGGGGTAGACGACGACCACGGGGCCCATCTCGCACAGACCGAAGCAGCCGGTGCGTATCACGCGCACCTCTTCCTCCAGGCCGTTTTCCTTGATGGCCCTTTCAAAGTGCTCCATCAGCTTATGCGAGCCGGACGAGGTACAACCCGTGCCGCCGCATATCAAAACATGGGAACGAACCAGATTCATATCTGCCAACCTCCCTAACTTCAGGTCAAATGCTCATTGGCGCTCATTCGGCGGCGCCTATCGTGTATTCCTCGACGGGGTTGCCGTTTACCAGGTGGTCAACGACTATCTTCTCGACCATTTCGGGCTTGACCTTTACGTAGGTGACCTTCTCCTGGCCGGGGACATAGACCTCTACCATGGGCTCGAGGCGGCACATGCCAATGCAGCCCGTCTGGCTGACGGTGACGTTGGTGAGGTTGCGGCGGTTGATCTGCTCTATGAACGAGAGCATGACCGGGCGCGCGCCGGCGGCAATGCCGCAGGTGGCCATGCCTACGACCACGCGGATGCCATTGTTGTCCTTGCGAATATTGACCTGCTGCTGAGCGCGCTGGCGAATGGCTTCCAGATCGGCTATCGACTTTTTCATAAAACTCTAGGCACCTCCATTAAGTTCCTTGAGGCCTTCATATAGATAATCGGACATCCACATAATCACGTCGGGGGAATCCAGCGGCACATCGCCCAGCTGCTGTTTGAGCTCGCGGGTGTCGAAGTCGAAGTACCGGTCCTCGACGGTGTATTCCAGGCGGTAGTCGGGTGTTACGGGCGTGGACAGCACCTGTTGGAGCATGGTGCCGGCCAGATCGCCCATGGGCTCGCGGTCTATGTTGTCCAGTTCGAACGTGGCTTTTAGGCGCGTGCCCACACCGGGTTTGCTGGTTATAGAGAAGTCGCCTCCGGCCATGAGCGCCGCCTGTTTAAACAGCGGTATGCCCAGGCCCACCTTGCGCGTGGTTCGCGTCGTCGTAAAAGGCGAATCGACCTTTTGTAAAAATTCCTCCGACATGCCGCAACCGTCGTCTTCAAGTATAATCGTCAGCCAGTTGGCCTTTTCGCTGATTATTATTGATATGAGACTCGCGCCCGCCTTGACGGAATTTTGTATCAGATCTAGCAGATGCAGCGACAGCTCTTCCATGGCGGTTTACATGCCGTCGTACTTGGCCAGTATCCCGGGGATATCGTCGGGCACGAGCCGGCCGTACACGTCGTCGTTTATCATCATGACCGGCGCCAGACCGCATGCGCCCAGGCAGCGCGTATCGCGCAGCGTGAACCGTCCGTCGGGCGTGGTCTTGCCGACCTTTATGTTCAGCTCCTGCATGACCCTGTCCATAACCTTCTGCGAGCCCTTTACGTAGCATGCCGTGCCCAGGCATACGCCTATCACGAAGCGGCCCCGCGCCTCAAGCGAGAACTGCGAGTAGAACGTGGACACGCCGTACACCTCGCTGAGCGTCACGCCCAGGCCCTCGGCTATCGCTATCTGCACCTCTTCGGGCACGTAGCCGAATAAGTTCTGCGCCTGCTGCAACGTCTGCATAACCGCGCCGCGCTGGCCTTTCTTTTCCGCGATGACGGCCTTGAGCTCTTCCATCTTCGCGGCGAATTCCGTACCGGTCATAGTAAAAACCTCCTTGTTTGCCATTGGACTGCCCCTTTAAGGCGACACCAAATCACACTCTTCTATTTTATCACATGCTCGTTAAAAAAGCATCAGACACGGTTAATTCTCTGTCGAACTAGCGGAATTTTCGTCAGTTTATACAGTAATTTACCGTTTCGCAACAGAAATTGCCCTTAGAATAAACTGGAATTTCTTAACGCCGTCTTAATGTGCAAATCCTGCCCGGGCCAGGGCGTCTGACTGCCCGCCCGGGCGCGCGCCAAACCGTGCATCCGCGCTGCGGCGCGCTCTGACGCGGTAGCCGAGTCTGAGCGGACGCGGCGCTTTTGCGGGGCGTGCGCGGTTGGGGCTTAACTCAAATTGCACCTACGATTACGTTTGTGTACCTACAAAATGTTATCGCCCCATACGCGCGCGCGGCAGGCGCACAGGTAGTCGAACAGCCCCTCGCGCGTCGGATCGGGCACGTTTAAGAAGTATTCGCGCTCGGCGATGTTCTCCAGACAGTGCGCGTCGGACGAGAAGAGGAGCTTGTATGCGCCCAGCTCGCACCTGGGCGCGTTCACGGCGTTGCTGACCTCGAGCGCGGCAAAGCGCGTTTCAGCCGGCAGCATGCCGAGATTGACCAGCAACCCGTTAGCGCCGCGATTGATGTGAGCGGGCACGGCCAGTCCGCCGGCGCGGTTGATGTCTGCGACCAGCTCGTCCAGACCCAACTCGAGTGCGGTCAGCAGCAGTCTGGGCTCGGTAGCGACGGGTTCGTCCTCGTCGTCGAGCTGGAGCTGCTCGCCGAAGAACTCGGGGCGGTTGGGTATCGGGGGCAGGTACTGGTAAATGTAGTCGGAGAATTCGAGCGCGGCGTCAACGTCGCGGAAGTAGGCCAGCAGATGCACTTCCTCGGCGGTGGTCAACTCCATGCCGGGCAGCAGCGTCAAATCGACCTCGCGCGCGACTGCTGCAATCGCGGGCAGGTGGCGCGCGGTGTTGTGATCGCAGACGGCGATGGCGTCCAGGCCCTTGAGCTTGGCCATGTTGACTATGTTGTTGGGCGTCATCAGCTCGTCGCCGCACGGCGAGAGGCAGGAGTGCATGTGCAGATCTACTGCGATGTTCATGTCTTGCGCGCGCCAGGCACGCCGCCGGAGTAGAGCAGGCCGCAGATCGAAAACGCATCCAGTTCGCTTTCGAGCACCGCGATATCCTCCTCGGCGGCCTTTTCGAGCACGTTTTCAGGCATCTTTATGCCATTGGGCATTATGACGCACGCAAAGTCGAGCAGCGCCGCCACGGCTATGACGTTCATGTGCGTCTGCACTGTGACCCAGGCCATGTCGGCGCAGCCGTGCGCCATGACCCAACTGAGCAGGTCGCAGGCGCAGCCGCTGGTCACGGGGCGTTGGTCGTCGCATTGGGTGAGCGGCCGGGCCTTTATCAGCTCCTTGAGTTCGCCAATCGTCATGTTGAGCATCAACTCCTTATATTGCGGTATCGGTCAGAAGTTGCCGTCGGACAGCTCTATCATCTGCTGAGCGAGCGTGCGCACGCGCTCCTTTAGGCGGAATACGCAGTCCAGCTCGCGCGAGTTGCCGCGCACGATATCCTCGGCCAGCGCGCGGCAGGTCGGAGAACCGCACGAGCCGCAGTCAATGCCGGGCAGCGCGCGCTCTATGCGGTCGATCTGATCCATCTTCTGGAGCGCGACGCGTATGTCGTCGTCCAGCTGCATAACGTTTTTGGGCTGAATGGGCGTGTCGAAGTATATCGGCAATTCGTTTATGTCGGTGACGCGCTGTTCGGGGCGGGTCTTGTCCAGGCGCTCCATCAGCTTGCGTATGCGGGTCTTGGCGACGTAGCTGTACTCAAAGACCAGCGGTCCGCCGACGCAGCCGCCGGTACAGCTCAATCCCTCAAAGAAGTCCAGGTCGCCGAGCTTGTTGTTTTCGATCTCCTCGAGCACGCGAATTACGTGTTCTATGCCGTCCACGGCCAGCGAGTTGTCTATGCCCACGGCCAGCGCCTCGCCGCCGGAGTTGGCCCAGCCCACGCCGAATGCGCCGGCCTTGTGTTCTATCTTGCTCTCAAGCGGTTTGCGTATCTGGGTGGACAGCAGGCCGTACACCTCCAGTATCGACAGGCAGCCGTCCACGGCGGACAACTGGTGGCCGATCGGCGCGCGCACGGCGGTCATCTTGGCGGCGCAGGGGGTTATGAAGAAGCAGCCGATCTGATCCTGTGGCACGCCCATCTTCTTGGAGTAGAGGCGCTTGGCCTCAAGGGCGGCGACCTCCATGGGGCTTTTTACATCGACGATGTTGTCTATCAGTTCGGGAAAGCGCACCTGTATCAGGCGCACAATCGCGGGGCATGCCGACGATATCAGGGGCCGGGGGCAGTCCTTGGAGGCGAGCTTGCGCTGTATCGCCTGGGAGACTATCTCGGCTGCGCGCGCGACCTCGAACACGTCGTCAAAGCCCATCTGCAACAGGCCGGCCAGCACGCGGTCGATGTTGGACAGGTTTTTAAACTGGCCATAGAGCGTGGGCGCGGGCAGCGCTATCTTGTATGGGAAATTGTTAATCGCGGCCAGCGGATCGGTCAGCGCGACCTTGGCGTGATAGGGGCAGACGCGTATGCATTCGCCGCAGTCTATGCATCTTTCGCCGATTATCGACGCCTTGCCGTCGCGTATGCGAATGGCCTCGGTGGGACAGCGCTTCAGGCATGTGGTACAGCCCTTGCACTTTTCGCGCTCCAGGGTTACGGAATGGAAATATGGCATTGTCATGTCTTCTCCTGATGCGCCCGGCATGGCTCGAGCCTGAGGCTCATTCGAGTGCGAAGCGCATAGTTATAGTAGTTCCCACGCCAACGGTCGATTCTATATGGAATTCGGAGGCGTTGCGCTGCATGTTGGGCAGGCCCATGCCGGCGCCAAAGCCCATATTGCGCGCCTCCTCGCTGGCGGTGGAGTAGCCCTCCTGCATAGCCAGGTTGATATCGGGTATGCCGGGGCCGGTGTCGCGGGCGGTTATCTTGAGTTCGCTTGACGATATTTCAAGGGTTATGTCGCCGCCGTATGAGTGTATCACCAGATTCAGCTCGACCTCGTATGTGGCCACCGACGCGCGGCGCACTATCTGCGAAGGTATGCCCAGCTGCTTCATGATGCGCTTTATCTTGCCGGACACCTCGCCCGCCGAAGCGAAGTCGCCGGCTTCGACCGGATATACTTCCTTAAAATCGTTCATTCCGTCGCTCATAGCTTGGCCGTACCGCCGGGCAATCCATTTTGGTAGAGTATGCCGCAGGCGACGTACAGCGTGTGGCGGGTGGACATTATGCACATGCCCCGGTCGATGGCCATGTCGATAATGTCGCTGGAGGGGCGTTTACCGCGCACGAACACGATGCAGGCCACGTCGAGCATTTCGGCGGTGCGCACGACGTGAGGGTTGGTAAGGCCAGTGAGCAACACGGCGTGGTCCTTGACGAAGGCGAGCACGTCGCTCATAAGGTCCGAGCCGCAGGCGGTGCGGATCTCGACGTCCATGTACTCCTCGCCGCACATCACGTCGGTGTCCAGCAGCCGCGCGATATCCGAGATCTTCATTGGCATCATCCTTTTTGTATGCGCCCTAAGCCGACGCCGCGGGCTGAATAAGCAGATCCATGAATTGCACATGTCTGTGCATCAGGTCTATTACATTATACTTGATTTTTCCCGAAAAATCCATAGCGGATTCGACAGATTGCTGCGCGAGCGCGTCGCAGGCGTCGCACACCGCGTGGAGCTCGCTGATAAGGCCGCTGGTCAGCGCGTGCGTGCGGCCGCCAAGCTGAGTTTCCAGCCGGGTCAGCGCGGCGCGCGCGGGCTGGGCAATGGCGTCGAGTCCGGCGCGCACCTGTTCGGCCGAGGTATCCGCGCGGTCGAGCGCAAGCGCCTGCGCGCCCAGTTCGTCGATGGCCTGCGCGGCGATGGGCAGCGCGGCCTCGATGGCATCCAGCAGCGCGGGCTCGGCGGTCACGCGCAGCTCAACGCGCGGCGCGGCGACCTCGTACACGTAAGCTTCGATGTTCTGCGCGGCGAGGTTTGCGCAGACCTTGTCGGCATCCTCGCGCGATGTGTATGCGGCGCCTATTGCGCGGCTGCGGGTATCGGTCAGCACGTAGCCGGCGGCGCCGCGCGCGGTGAGGCTGTTTGTCAGTTCGCGGGCGTCGGCGTCGTTGTCGAATGCGCCGAACTGTATCGCGTAAAACCGGTACTCGTCCAGCGTAAGCGAACGCGTTTCGCGCTCGGGCGACGGGGTCGGCGCGGCGACCTCGCCCGGCAGCCCCGAGCGCATAAGCCCCGCCGCATATGCGCACGCAAGCAGCGCCACCAGCATCAGCGCAAGCCGGACGCCGCGTGCGCGCCGCCGGCGTAAGTATCTGCTCATCTTCGTCCCTCCACAGGCTGTTTTGTTGGTTAAGCATATGCCGGTGGGCGCGGGTTTATTGCCGCGGCGACACGGCGGATCGCGCGGCAATGGCGAGGCGGCGCCGTCAAGTTGCGGCAGGGCTGTGAAGTTTTGATGCGCGGGCCAAGTGAGCGCATGGCCGCTTTAAACTTTGCTGAATATGTGGTATCATAAATAAAACGGCATGGAGGAAGCGGCAGATGAAATATCATATAGATACCATACCCGTGTGGGACGCGTACAAGCGCGGCGGCGAGTGCCCGCTGTGCGATATAGCCGAGCGCAATGAGCAGGAGTATCTGGACGTGTTCATGGGCGCGTCGGTCATGGAGCCGTCGCGGCGGGTCGAGGTCAACGAGCGCGGGTTCTGCCAGCGGCACCTGAGCCTGATGTTCGGCAATGGCAACCGGCTGGGTCTGGCGCTGATGGCGCACACGCACCTTAAAGAGACCATGAGCAAGCTAAACGCGATAAGCGACGCGGCGGTGGAATGCGCGGCGGGCGAGAGCAAAAAGCCCGCGCCGGCACGCCTGCTGGGCCGCGCGACCAAGTCCAGCCCGCAGCTCAAGGGCATAGACGAGCAGGCGCACCGGGCGGCGCAGACCGCGCAGAGCTGTCTGTTCTGCGACAAGCTGAACGAGACGATGGAGCGCTATGTGCATACGCTGGTATACATGTGGAAGCATGAGACCGAGTTCAAGCGCGCGTTCAGCGAGTCAAAGGGGCTGTGCCTCAGTCACTACGCGCAGGTCATGGCGGCCGCGCCCGAGCAGCTGTCGGGCGCCGAGCTGGAGCAGTTCATGCGCGCGCTGACCGACGTGCAGAAGCGCAACCTGGAGCGCATCGAAAAGGAGCTGGAGTGGTTTACGCTCAAGTTCGACTACCGCAATGCCGACAAGCCCTGGGGCAACAGCCAGGACGCGGTGGAGCGCACGCTCCGCAAGCTGCGCGGGTATGCCGCGGTGCCGGCGCAGCGCGAGCAGGAATAGCCGCAGCCGGGCATGAAAGGTGATAAAAACAAATGCTGATTAAGAGGGTAACGCTGATATACTTCAGCCCGACCGGCGGCACGCTGGGCGCGGCGCGGCTGATAGCGGGCGAGTTCCGCGCGCCTGTGGACGAGATCGACATAACCGACGCGCGCGAACCATGGGCGCGCGCGTTTGGGCCGGACGAGCTGGTCGTGGTTGCGGCGCCGTGTTACGGGGGGCGCGTGCCGGCGCCGGCGGCGCAGCGCCTGCCGCACTTTTCGGGAAGGGGCACGCCGGCGGTGGCGGTGGTGGCGTTTGGCAACCGGGCGTATGACGACGCGTTGCGCGAGCTGGGCGATATACTGACCGGCAATGGATTCATACCTGTGGCCGGAGCGGCGATAGTCACCGAGCATTCGCTGGCGCGCCAGTACGGCGCCGGCCGCCCCGATGAATCCGACCGCGCCGAACTGCGCGCGTTCGCCATGAAGGTGCGCGTCAAACTGGGCGGGCTGGAGCGCGCCGAACAGGGCCGCGCCGAGCTGGGCGACGAAGCGCCATATCGCCAGTTCGGCGGACTGCCGGTGCATCCGACGGCGGGGCGCGAGTGCACATCGTGCGGCATATGTGCGCGCGTGTGTCCGGCGGGCGCGATCAACCCGGTCAATCCGGCGCGCGCCGATGGCACGCTGTGCATCACCTGCATGCGGTGCGTGCAGATGTGTCCGCGCGGGGCGCGTTCGCTGCCGCGGCCGGCGCATATGGCGATAGCGTTCAAACTCAGGGGCGTGTGCGCGTCGCGCAAGCCCAACGCGCTGTTTATGTGAAAAGCAAATCATCAGCGCGGGCCGGTCAAGGGGATGTCCCCCGACCGGCCCGCGCTGGTGCGTGTATGGAAAGCGCATGTACTGCGCGCCGCATGCGGCGGACGCCTGCGCTGCCGGCAGATGCGATATCGCCGCGCTTGAGCTTGCGCGTGTATTGCGAAAGTGCTGCACGGCGTCGCTGAAGTAAGCCGCTTGAGCTTGCGCATGTATTGTGAACGTGCTGCGCGGCGTCGCTGAAGTAAGCTGCTTGAGCTTGTACGGGCTTTGCGAACGCGCTGTGGCCGCGTCAGCCTATGACTGGCAGCGCGGGCTTGTCGGGCATCCGCTCGAGCAGCACGCCGCCCTCCTTGAGTATCTCCAGCGCGAAATCGTCCGGGTAGCCCTCGCAGTAGACCACGCGCTGTATGCCGGCGTTGACTATCAGCTTTGCGCAGGTCACGCACGGCTGGTGAGTGCAGTACAGCGTGGCGCCGTCTATCGATATGCCCAGCTTTGCGGCCTGTATTATCGCGTTTTGTTCAGCGTGGACCGCGTAGCAGAGTTCCTGGCGCTGGCCCGAGGGTATGTTGAGGTTGCGCCTGAGGCACTCGCCGCGCTCGCGGCACGGCGTCACGCCGGCTGGCGCGCCGTTGTATCCGGTCGTCATCACGCGCTTGTTCTTGACTATCACTGCACCTATCTTGCGGTTAGGCTGAAAACAGCTCGCCCAGGTCGATACCAGATATGCCATCTGCATAAATCTGTCGTCCCATTTATCCATATCCTTGCCCCCATAGTGATTTGCTCCGGCTGTCGTCGGAGTCTTCTATTTTATGATTGTACCATCAGTGCCGGTGCTTGTCAATCGCCTGAGATATTTATGTAACTTTTACGTTATGATTCGCTTTTTAATGCAATATAGAATGCAATATGAATAAAAAGCAAGAAAATAAAAGTGAACGGCAGATAAATTTGAAAAAATGCTGATTTTAGGTTTAAACTGCCGCTTACGAGTGCGGGTGGAGATTGCTAGAAATCGGCTTTTTGGATAAACTATCAGTGCAATCGGTTAGCACTCAGCAATCGAGAGTGCTAACAAAAATGATGAAGTTGAATTCTCTGAGGAGGTTAGATTATGAACATCAAGCCTTTGGGCGACCGCGTGGTAATTAAGAATGTTGAAGCGGAAGAGACCACCCGCAGCGGCATAGTGCTGCCGGGTTCGGCCAAGGAAAAGCCGCAGATGGCTGAGGTCATAGCGGTGGGCCCCGGCGGCAACGTCGACGGCAAGGAAGTTACGATGCAGGTAAAGCCGGGCGATAAGGTTATCTACTCCAAGTACGCGGGCAACGAGATAAAGCTCGACGGCAAGGAAATGATAATCGTGCGTCAGAGCGACATACTGGGCATAGTAGAATAAAAAGAATAATTTAAAGGGATTTCGGGAGGCAAATATTATGGCTAAGCAGATACAGTATGGTGAGGAAGCGCGCCGCTCGCTGGAGCGCGGCATAAACGCGCTGGCCGACACCGTTAAAATAACCCTGGGCCCCAAGGGCCGCAATGTTGTGCTGGACAAGAAGTACGGCAGCCCGCTTATAACCAACGACGGCGTGACGATAGCCAAGGACGTGGAGCTGGAAGACGCGTTTGAGAACATGGGCGCGCAGCTGGTCAAGGAAGTCGCTACCAAGACCAACGATGTGGCCGGCGACGGCACCACGACTGCTACGCTGCTGGCACAGGCTATGATCCGCGAGGGTCTGAAGAACGTGGCCGCGGGCGCTAACCCGATGGTCATCCGCCGCGGCATAGAGAAGGCTACCGATGTGGCGGTCGAGCAGCTCAAGAAGCTGTCCAAGCCGGTAAGCGGCTCCAAGGCGATAGCGCAGATAGCGTCGATATCGGCGTCCGATGAGACGATCGGCCAGCTGATCTCCAGCGCTATGGAGAAGGTCGGCAACGATGGCGTTATCACCGTCGAGGAGTCCAAGACGATGAAGACCGAGCTGTCGCTGGTAGAAGGCATGCAGTTTGATCGCGGCTACGCTTCGGCGTACATGGTCACCGATACCGAGAAGATGGAAGCGGTGCTGGACGATCCGCTGATACTTATCACCGATAAGAAGGTCTCCAACATACAGGAGATACTGCCGGTGCTGGAGCAGGTCGTGCAGTCGGGCAAGAAGCTGCTGATAATCGCTGAGGACGTCGAGGGCGAGGCGCTGACGACGCTGGTCGTCAACAAGCTGCGCGGAACGTTCACTTGCGTCGCGGTCAAGGCTCCGGGCTTTGGCGATCGCCGCAAGGCCATGCTGCAGGATATCGCCGTGCTGACCGGCGGCCAGGTCATCTCGGATGAGCTGGGCATCGACATGAAGGACGTCACCATCGACATGCTGGGCAAGGCCCGCACCGTCAAGGTCGACAAGGAGAACACCACGATAGTCGAGGGCGCCGGCGATCCCAACGAGATCAAGGCCCGCGTCGCGTCGATACGCGCTCAGATCGAGGAGACCACCAGCGATTACGACAAGGAAAAGCTGCAGGAGCGCCTGGCCAAGCTGGCTGGCGGCGTAGCGGTCATCCATGTCGGCGCTGCTACCGAGATAGAGATGAAGGAGCGCAAGCTGCGCATAGAGGATGCTCTGGCGGCTACCCGCGCTGCTGTGCAGGAAGGCATAGTGCCCGGCGGCGGCACCAGCTACATATCCACGCTGCCCGCGTTGAAGGAGCTGTGCGACAATACGCAGGGCGACGAGCGCACCGGTGTGCAGATAGTGCTGCGCGCGCTGGAGGAGCCGGTTCGTCAGATAGCCATCAATGCTGGCGTCGAGGGTTCTGTGGTCGTTGAGACCGTCAAGAGCAGCGGCAAGGTCGGCTGGGGCTATGATGCGGCCAAGGATGTCTACACCGACATGGAGGAGAGCGGCATAATCGACCCGACCAAGGTTGCGCGTTCGGCACTGCAGAATGCGGCTTCCGTCGCGGCGAGCGTGCTGACGACCGAAGCGCTGGTCGCCGATCTGCCTGAGAAGAATCCGCCGGCAGCGCCTGCGGCTAACCCGGGCATGGGCGGCATGTATTAATCGCCAAACTGAATCAGAAATGTTTACCGCGCGCGGTTCATATGAGCCGCGCGCGGCTTTTTGCGTATGCGCAGGTGTGGGATATGCGGCGTATGGCCAGGCGGGTCAGGCCTTGACGTGAATGATATACGTGCGGTTGGGCGATAATTACGCGGCCCCTGGTCGGCGTTTGAATGGATGTGTAGGTGGTCTTCGCGTTTGAGGCGGCGACCTATGCGCGGATTATGCCTGCATGCGGCGGATATGGCGCGCATATGCCGGCAATGGTCAGTGGTTCTTTGCATGTGCGGCCGGATGCTCAGAGCATGGCTTTAATGTGAGTAAAGCATCGGCCGGCGTGGGCATGGCTGAGCGCGGTAAGGCCATAAAAAGCGGCGCCGCACGAGCGTTGCGCCTGCCGGGAGAGCTGTGGGCGCACTGTGAACGGCGCACTGCCGGTTTGATATGCGTTTGACTTCAGCGTGCGGACAGATGTTTTCCTATATAGGGATGCGCGCTGATTGGCATTGCGTTTTTGCGGCTGCTGCGGTATAATGCGCATGAATGAATACGCAAGGAGGCTGACCGGCATGAAACTCGAGGGCAGCACGATAAACTTCCTGGGCGACAGCATAACCGAGGGCGCAGGCGTCGCCGATCCCCAAAACATATACGTAAATCGAATAGCGCGCATGTGCGGGCTGAAGGCCGCGAACAACTACGGCATAGGCGGAACTCGTATAGCGCGCCAGCATACTCCGTCGGCCGAGCCGCGCTATGACGGGGACTTCTGCACGCGCTGCACCGGCATGGATCCGGCGGCGGATGCGATAGTGGTAATGGGCGGCACCAACGACTTTGGCCATGGCGACGCGCCGCTGGGCACGCCGGACGACCGCACGCCCGATACGTTCTGGGGCGCATGCCACTTCCTTATGCGCACGCTCATAGAGACGTACCCTGACGCCCGTATAGTCATATGCACGCCGCTGCACCGGCTCAACGAGGATTCGCTGATAGGCGACCGCAAGAGCGTGCCGGTGGCGACGCTCAAGACTTATGTCGACATAATCCGCGCTGTGGCCGAATACTACTCGCTTGCGGTGTGCGACCTGTATGCGTGCAGCGGATTGCAGCCGCGCGTGGAGCTGGTGCGCGAGCGGTTCGTGCCCGACGGATTGCACCCCAACGATGCGGGCCATGAGCTGCTGGCGCGCCATATAGCGGCGTTCCTGAGTCGCCTGCCCTGACCGAGCCGGATCGATAAAACTGAATAATAATAAGGCTTTTGCCCGCGCAACTGGATATGCGCGGGCTTTTGCTTTGCGTTTTTGCGGATATAAATCCCGCAATTGCCGCGCATATGTATTGCGTCGCGAGCGACAGCGCATACTAAGCACATATCTGGAAAAGAGGTGTTTGGACATGTCGGTAGGACTTACACTGCTGGTGATAGTGACGATACTTGTGCTGCTGGGCGTGTGCCGGGGCGTGCTGGACAAGATGGGACTCACCGACCGGCAGGCGCTGGCGCTGACGGCGGCGCTGTTCATAGGCGGGCTGATACCCGACATACCGCTGGGCGGGAACGTGTACGTGAATCTGGGCGGCGCGGTGATACCGCTGGGCATATGCGTATATCTGTTGGTGCGCGCTGGCACCGCCAAGGAGCGCGTGCGCGCGCTGGTAGGCGCGGTGGCCACGGGATTGCTGGTATACTGGCTGGGGCGGTTCATGCCCGACGAGCCGGAGGCGATAGTGATAGACCCGAACTATGTATACGGCCTGGTCGGCGGCCTGACGGCATACCTGCTGGGGCGGTCGCGGCGGGGCGCGTTTGTGGCGGGCGTGCTGGGCGTGATGGGCGCTGACATATATCAGGCGATCGAACTGCGCGCGGCGGGCATCAACCAGGCGCTGCATCTGGGCGGCGCGGGCGCGCTGGACGTGATACTGATATCGGGTCTGACCGGCGTAGTGCTGGCCGAACTGGTCGGCGAGCTGATAGAGCGCGTGACGCGCGGCGCTCAGCGCGACGAGAGCCGGGTGTTCGAGCACGGCCACATAAGGAGGAAGGACGGCCAATGATCAAGCGAGGACTGTGCGCGCTGCTGCTGGCGGCGCTGCTAATGGCGCCTGTGGGCGCGCGTGCCGAGGCCACGGCGACCGCTGCGGCGACTGCCGCGGCCAGCGCTACGGCGGCGCCCACGACGGATGCCAGTACCGCGCCCGATGAGGCTCAGGATGCGGTGTATACGATATACGACGAATCGGGCAACTACCTGACCAGCATATACGGCCGGGTGTATGTGGGCGACGAGTACATAACCGGCGACGACCAGCTCTATCAGGTGATATCGGTGGATGATGCGCGGCGTGAAGCGGTGGCGCGCTACATGGGTCCGGAGGACATGACCGGCCTCATAGACGACGCGGTGGCCACGGTCGCGACCGATGCCAAGCGAATGGTTGCGATCTATTCGACGCATTCGGATGAATCATACGTGCCCACCGACGGCACCGAATCCAAGCTGGAGGATCCGGGCATATTCGACGTAAACGAGGCGCTGAAAGAGGAACTGGAGGCGCGGGGCATTGAAGTCGAGATGGATCTGACGACGCATCTGCCCCATGACGCGGGCGCGTACAGGCGTTCGCGCGTCACGGCGACGCGCCTCATGGAGACCCAGCCCGCGGCGCTGCTGGATATACACCGCGACGGCATACCTGATCCCGACGAGTATATCCAGGAGATAGAGGGCGAGGACGCGACCAAGATACGGCTGCTGGTGGGCCGCTCGAACCCGAACGCCGCGGCCAATCGAAAATTCGCCAAACAGATAAAGGCTGTGGCCGACGAGATGTATCCCGAGCTGATAAAGGACATATATATAGGCAAGGGCGACTACAATCAGGAGCTGATGCCGCGCGCGATACTGCTTGAGTTCGGCACGCATACGCTCAAAAAGGAGCGCGCAATAACGTCGACCGAGTTCATGGCGGACGTGCTTGAACGCGTGCTGTTTGGCACGACGGCCAACGCGCAGGGCGCGACCGACGGCACGGCGACCGGCGCGGACACGACCAACGGCGCGTCAGACGGCGACGCGGCGACGCAGGCGGCCCAGGCCGAGGCGGAATCGGGCGGCAGCGGCGCGCTATGGGGCATACTGGTGGTAGTGGGCGTGGCGATTGCGGCGATAGTGATTTACGGCATAGTCACGACCGGCAGCGTCGGCGGCATGTGGGAGAAGGTCAAGCGAGGCGTGAGCGAGACGACCGGCGGACTGCTGGGCCGCAAGAAGGACCGCGACCGGCACGGCGAATGATAAGGCCGCTGCAATCGGATTAAGGCAGCATTCATTTACCGCCCGGCCGATATCGCCGTTATGCGGCGCGGACGATACTCAACCGACGACAGGGAGGTCTATAGTATGCGCGACAGAGGAGCGGCGCGATTTGGCGCGGGCGTGTTGATAGGCGCGGCGGGTATCGCGCCGGGCGTGAGCGGGTGCGTGGTGGCGTTGAGCCTGGGCGTATACCGGCCCGCTATCGATGCTCTGGCGCACATGCGCCGGCAGTCGCGCGAATCGGCGGCGTATCTGGCGCCGCTGGTCATGGGTTGCGGCGTGGGCATGGCGCTGGCGGGATATGTTCTTATGGCGTTCATGGACATGTTTGCGGTCGAGGCGCTGTATCTGTTTGCGGGTCTGGTGTTGGGATCGCTGCCGGGGCTGGTGCGCGCGGGCGGCGGCTGGCGGCTCAGATGTGTGCCGGCGCTCGCATTGGGCGCTGTGGCGTACTGGGTGCTGAGCCGGCTTTTGCCCACCGCGCCGGAACTGGCCCGACTGGATGCGCCGGCTGCGCTGGGTTGCGGCGCGGTGCTGGCGCTGGGCACTGTCGTGCCGGGGGTCAGCTCGTCATTTCTGCTGTTGCGCTGCGGCATGTACCGGGCGTATCTGAGCGCGCTGGGACAGGCGCGGCTGAGCGAGCTGGCGCTTATCGCGCTGGGGTTTGTATTGATGGCGGCGGCGCTGGTGCGCGTTGTCAGCCTTATAATGGAACGTTATCCGGCGACGGCTCAGCTGGCGATAGCTGGATTTACATTCATGTCGGTACTGGACGCCATGCCGCCCATCAGCACGGCGCTGTCGCCAACGGCTTGCATGTTGCTTTTGCCGTTGGGCGCGGGCGTTGGTTTGCTTATGCGTGGCGAGAGCCAGAGCGCCGTCAGTGCCTGAGTGGCGAGCAATATGGCGAGCTATCGTACGCCCGAATATGCCGGGGTTATCGCATATTCTTCAACGCGGCGGGCGACTCGCTGCGTCAGATATGTGACAATTATGCAAGTCAGGCGCTTTCGGGGTTTCACGCATCGGCTGGGCGACAATTTGAGCCTGGCGTTGCTGACAAAGGCCTGCAATTTGGGTGTGGGGAATTGCTCAGTAGTTAGTTGAGATGATTTGCGGGACGCGGCGAGTAATTCGCCGCGTTCATACCGTCGACAAAGTCACGGCAGCTGGACAGAACGCATCGTTTAAGTATTTCCTGAAATGACGCATGGACGATGCTTTAAAATACGTTTGATATAACTGACATTACGGCATGGTTTGCATATGCAATTTGCCGTTATTGCAGATTTGGCCAAGTCGGCAGTATGCGGAATACTTTGTCAGTGAACTGAACGCGGCGAGTAATTCGCCGCGTTTTGATCTGCATATGTATTCTGCATATGTATATTGAAACGCTGACTTTAGAGCGATTTACGGCTGACCGGTTTGGATGGCGGGGCCAGCGTTTGCAGCCGGTTGCCGCTTTATGCGCTGCTATCGCACGTCGCGGCTCACTGCAATTGACAGAGCCGCGTCGCCGGCGGTACATATGTGTTGTCAGTGCGGATATCGCTGCGCAAGCCGGCTTTGCCGCCGCGTAGAATACGGCGATTCAGCCCGATGAGTCGCCATTTGCGCGTTACGCCGCAGATGGATCGGCGCCAGTAAACTTCTGCAAGCGCCGGCCATGGCGCTGGATATATCGCGCAATATACATAGGCCGTCGGCTTCTGCCTTTGCGTGCGCAGCTGCCGCGCCAAAGCCGCGTTACAATATGCATAAATCCGCCATAATCGTCAAATTGCCTGCATGATTATGAATAAACCGGCCCGGGACGTAACCGTATTTGTCTTGACATATCTGGGCGCAGGGTGGATAATTATATGCATAGAATCCGCAGATGGAGGGACATATGGGCTTTAGGATTGCCAGTGTCGAGCGCGGCGGACTGGGCGACGAGCTAGGCTTGCGCCGGGGCGACGAGCTCATCATGATAAACGGCGAAAAGTTGATTGACCTTATAGATTATCAGCAGCTGATGAGCTGCGAGGAACTGGTGCTGACGGTGCGCGACAGCTCGGGCGAGCTCACCGAGATAGAGTGCGACAAGGAACTCGACGAACAGCTGGGCGTCGAATTCGAGGACGACCTGCTGGGCCCGGTGCGGCTGTGCGCCAATAAATGCAAGTTCTGCTTTGTGGATCAGCTGCCGCGGGGCATGCGCGACACGCTCTACGTAAGGGACGACGACTGGCGCATGTCGCTGATGATGGGCAACTACGTGACGCTGACCAATGTCTCAGACCGCGAGCTGGAGCGCATAATCCGCCGTCACGCCAGCCCGCTGTACATATCGGTGCACGCCAGCGACGGCGCCGAGCGCGCATCGCTCATGGGCCAGCCGCGCGCGGCCCGGCTTATGGAGCAGTTGAACAAACTGCGCGCGGGCGGCATCAGCTTTCATGGCCAGGTAGTGCTGTGCCCGGGGCTGAACGACGGCGAGGTGCTCGAGCGTACCGTGCGGGACATGGCGGCGCTGTATCCGTGCTGCATGACGCTTGCGCTGGTGCCGGTGGGACTGACGGGGCATCGCGCGGCGCTTTGCGACATAAAGCTGTACGACGCGCAGGGCGCGGCGCAGGTGCTGGATCAGGTCGCGGCATGGCAGGCCGAATTCCGGCGCACGCTGGGCACGGCGCTGGTGTTTGCGGCGGACGAGTTCTACGTGCTGGCCGGGCGCGACGTGCCGCCCGAGGACGAGTACGAGGACTATCCGCAGATAGACAACGGCGTGGGCCTGATACGCCAGCAGCGCGAGGGCTTTGAGCGCGCGTATGGCGAATTCATGTCGTCGGGGCGTGCAGCGCGGGCACGGCGGGTCATGATAGTGACCGGCGAGTCGGCGCGGGGCGAGATGGAGCGATTGACGGGCGCTCATCCGCTGCCGGGCGTGGACGTGTGCGTGCGTGCGGTCAAAAACGAGTTTTTTGGCGGCGGCGTTACCGTCGCGGGGCTGCTGACCGGCGGAGACATCATCTCGCAGATAGGCCGCGCGGATGCGGACGAGGTGCTGATAACGCGTTCGATGCTGCGCGACGGGGGCGATGTGCTGCTGGACGGCGTGACGCTGGACGAACTGGCGGCAAAGCTGGGCTGTCCGGTCACACCGGTGTTCACCGACGGCGAGGAACTGCTGCATGCGCTTGCAGGGGAGGATTTAAATGGCTAAACCATTGATAGCGATAGTGGGCCGGCCCAATGTGGGTAAGTCTACGTTCTTTAATAAGATGGCGGGGCGGCGCATATCGATAGTCGAGGACACGCCGGGCGTGACCCGCGACCGCGTGTACGCCGACTGCGAGTGGCAAAACCGCGCGTTCACGCTGATAGATACCGGAGGCATAGACCCAAACAGCGATGATCCGCTGCTCAAGCAGATGCGCGCGCAGGCCGAAATAGCGATAGAGACCTGCGATGCGATACTGTTCTTCGTGGACGGCCGCCAGGGCCTGACCGATGACGACAAGGACGTGGCCACGATGCTGCGCAAGAGCTCAAAGCCGATACTGGTCGTCGTAAACAAGATAGACTCGGTCGACGCGATGGACAACATGTACGAGTTCTATGAGCTGGGGCTGGGCGACCCGATAGCGATTTCGTCGGTGAACCTGATGAACATAGGCGACCTGCTGGAGGAGCTGATGAAGCTGCTGCCCGAGTCGGACGCCGACGAGCAGGACGACGAGCGCATAAAGATAGCCGTCGTGGGCCGGCCCAACGTCGGCAAGTCGTCGATAGTCAACCGTATACTGGGCCAGGAGCGGGTCATGGTGTCGGACATAGCGGGCACGACGCGCGACGCGATAGACACCGGCTTTGAGCGCGACGGGCGCAGCTTTGTCATAATCGATACCGCAGGCATACGCCGCAAGCGCGCGATAGAGGACGCCACGGTCGAGCGGTATTCGGTGATACGCTCGTTTGCGGCGATAGATCGCTGCGACGTGGCGCTGATAGTCATAGACGCGCAGGACGGCGTGACCGAGCAGGACACCAAGATAGCCGGATACGTGCACGAGCAGGGCAAGGCCGCGCTGGTCGTCGTGAACAAGTGGGACCTGGTCGACAAGGATACCGGCACGCTTGAAAAATACCGCAAACAGGTGATAGAGGACTTAAAGTTCATGGATTATGCGCCGGTGGTGTTTGTGTCGGCGCTGACCGGGCAGCGGTTGCCCAAACTGGTCGAGGGCGTAGTGGCGGCGTACGATCAGGCTACGCGGCGCATCACCACCGGCCTGCTCAACGACGTGCTGGCCGACGCGATGGCCGCGCAGCAGCCTCCGTCGCAGTCGGGCCGCAGGCTCAAGATATACTACGCCACGCAGCAGGGCGTAAAGCCGCCGCTGTTTATAATGTTTGTTAACGACCAGACGCTGATGCACTACTCGTATGAGCGTTATCTGGAGAACTTCTTCCGCAAGTCGTTTGGGTTTGAGGGCACGCCGATAAGGTTCATACTGCGCGAACGCAAGAAGGAGGAGAGTTGACATGGCATTTTGGGTGATCCTGGCGATAGTTATAGGCTATGCCCTGGGCAACATCTCGACCGGCCTGCTGATATCCAAGCTTGCCAACGGCATAGACATACGCAAGGCGGGCAGCGGCAATGCCGGCGCGACCAACGTGTTGCGCACGCTGGGCTGGATGCCAAGCCTGATGACGTTTCTGGGCGATGCGGTAAAGGGCCTGCTGGCGGCGCTGATAGGGCTGTGGCTGGCGGGGCATACCGGCGCAATGCTGGGTGGACTGGCGGCGATAGTGGGTCACAACTGGCCGGCGGCGTTTGGATTCAAGGGCGGCAAGGGCATATCGACGTCGTTTGGCGTGATACTGGTGGTACAGCCGGTTTGCGCGCTGGTGCTGCTGGCGGTCATGATAGTGGCGGTATACCTGACGCATACGGTGTCGATAGGATCGATTGCGGCGTCGGTGGCGTATATTGTGCTGAACCTGTTTATGACGCTTACGAGCGACCTGCCGACGTTTATATTTGCGATGGTGGTGTCGCTGCTGGCGCTGTTCCAGCACCGCGGCAACATGTCGCGCCTGCTGAAGCACCGCGAGAACTCGCTCGACTTTTCCAAGATACAGCGTTGGAAGAAAAACTGACGTACGGCGGACGGGCAGGGCTGTAATCAGCGCGGGACTGCGCCCCGGGGCGCATGACGCGGTGCATATGGCTCTGGCTGTTCGCCGGACTTTGGTTTATGCGCTTATAGCGCACACAAAAGCAAGCACCAATGCGGTGCGGGAGAGATCATATGCGGCGCAGACGGATGCCGGAACGCGGCGATGCGCACGCGGAGCTGGAACGCACGGCGAGGCTGCCGCGCGCATTCGCGCCGGGACATGAGGGTTACATACCGGGCCTGAGCGGCATATGGCTGCGCAGGCCGTTGGTGTTTACGGCGCTGAGCCTGCTGGCGGGCGACATGATAGCCCTAAGCGGACAGATTTCGCTGCGGACATGGGTGCTGGGCGCGCTGATTGCGGGCGCGGCGGCACTGGGCATGGCGCTGGCGGGACGGCCGCGGGTGTGGTTGTTGCTGATATGCGTGGTCATGCTGGGCGGCCTGGCCGGCGCGAGCGTGATGACTGCGCCCGAACTGCCGCCTGAGGGCGAATGCTACCTTACCGGGCGCGTCGTGAGCGTCGACAAGGACGTTGACGACCGGTTGGTGCTGGACATGGATCGCGTGACCGTCGACGGTTCGAGCTACAAGGGCAAGCTCCGCCTGACGCTGTACCGCGAGGGAGCATGGGACGAGGATGACGCCGAAGCGGCGGAGGCGTCTGCCGCGACAAATGCGTCCACCGATGCAGAACCACTAGTTGCAACCGATGTGACCGCCGATGCCGAAACGTCAACCGGTACCGGTGTATCCGCCGGGCCCACCCTGCCTGCTGCGGTTAATGCATCCGCTGAGGCCGAATCGTCCGTCGCGACAAATGCGTCCACCGAGGTAGAACCACTAGTTGCAACCGATGTGACCGCCGGGGCCGAAGCGTCAACCGGCAGCGGTGTATCCGCTGAGTCCACCCTGCCTGCTGCGGTTAATGCATCCGCTGATGCAGAATCATCCGCCGCAACAAATGCGTCCACCGAGGTAGAACCACTAGTTGCAACCGATGTGACCGCCGAGGCCGAAACGTCAACCGGCAGCGTTGTATCCGCCGAGTCCACCCCATCCGCTGCGGCTGAACCATCCGCATTGCCTGACGGCTTTGCGATAGGCGCGCAGGTTTCGCTGTTTGGAGAGGTATACCTGCCGCAGGGTCAGCGCGGCGAGGACGGGTTTGACTACCGCGCATATCTGATGCGGCGCGGCGTGTATGCGTGTGCCAGCGGCGAACTGGCGGCGGCGCGGTTTGAGCCGACCGGCACGCTGTGGCTGAGCGACTGGTGTTACCGGCTGCGCGCCGGCATACTGGCGCGGCTGGATGTGGCGCTGGGCGAGCAGTCCACGCTGGCTCGCGGCATCATGCTGGGTGACAGCGATTCAATGCCCGATGCGCTGTACGACAGCTTCCAATTGGCTGGGTTCAGCCACATACTGGCGGTGTCGGGCATGCACATGAGTTTTGTTATAATGCTGCTGGGCTGGGTGCTGGCGTTTGTGCCGGGCTGGCTGCGCACGGCGGCGATAGGGCTGGCGGTCATGTTGTACTGTGCGCTGACCGGGTTTACGCCGTCGGTAGTGCGCGCGGGAGTGATGGGCATGACGGCGCTGGGCGTCAAGTGCATGGGGCTCAGGTACGATGGGCCGTCGGCATTGGCGCTGGCGGCGATAGTGATAGTTGCGGTATGGCCGGGCGCGGCGCTGGATACCGGGTTTGCGCTGTCGTTCATGGCGGTGCTTGCGATATACGCCTACTATCCGGCGATGCGCCGGCTGCTGCCGCGGCCGGGCCATGTGGCCGGCGGCCGGCTGAGCGGCATTGCGCGCGTGGGCGGCGCCGCGGTGGGCTACGTGTGCGATGGCGTAGCGCTTACGGCGAGCGTCATGCTGGGGCTTATGCCGCTGACCAGCGCATACTTCGGGCAGGTGAACGTGCTGAGCCTTGTCACGTCGCCGGTCGGCATTGCGTCGGGCATGGGGCTGATGTGCCTGGGCTGGCTGACGGTGCTCACGTATGGCTGGAGCGGGCCTCTGGGCGAGCTGATAGCGGCGCTTGCGCGGCTGTGTGCGCTGATAACCGAGCGCGTAGCCGGGTGGACGGCGGGCTTTGACTGGGGCATCGTATATATGCGCGCGATTGACGCATGGTGGCTGTGCGCGTTTGTGCCGCTGATGCTGTGGGCGTCGCGGTACCGGCCATTGGCGCGTGCGTGGCGCAATGCGTGTATCTGTGTGGCGCTGGCGCTGACGGTAGTGCTGCTGTTGCCGCCGCGCGCGGGCGACGGCCTGGATTACGTGCTGGTCGACGTGGGTCAGGGCGATGGGCAGTTGCTTACCGACGGCGCGTCGGCGGTGGTGATAGACGTAGGCGTGGAGGATTCGGCGTTGGTCGACTATGTGCGGCGGCGCGGACTGCGCGTGGAGGCGCTGATAATTACGCACCTGCACGACGACCATGCCGGCGCATTGGAGGAGTTTGCGCGGGTGGCGCGCGTTAAGCGGGTGTACTTGCCCGAGGGCGCGGAGCTGGCGGCCGATGCGGACGCGCTGGAGCAGCTCGAAGCGCTCACGGCGCGCGGCGTCGAACTTGCGCGGCTGAGCGCGGGCGATGTGCTGGAGCCGATATCAGGTCTTGAGTTGAAGGTGTTGCACCCAACCGCCGGGACTGCGTTTGACGACCCCAACGACTATTCGCTGGTCATAAGGTGCGAGTATGCCGGGCGGTCGGTGCTGATAACCGGCGACCTGACGGCACATGGCGAGGACTTTACGCCCGCAGAGTGCGACGTGCTCAAGGTGGCGCACCATGGCAGTGCGGGCTCGTCCACGCTTGAGTTTCTGGCCGCGGCCAATCCGCACCTGGCGCTGATATCGGCGTCGGCGCACAACTCGTATGGGCTGCCCAGCGCCGAGACGCTGGCGCGGCTTGACTACATGGACGTGCCGGTGCTCAGCACGGCGGACTGCGGCGACATAACGGTGCACATATCGCCCGACGGCGATATGACGGCGCGCGGCTATCTGTCCGGGATGCAGTAGCGCCTAAGGCAAAGGCGCTGCATCGGCTGATGGATTTGCCGTCCAGAGTTGCGCATGCGACGCGGTTCGGCGTATGCTATCTGGCGCGACGCGATGTTGGCTGTGCGGGACGCGCTTTGCCAAAGTTCAAGGCGCGTACGGATGTTTGCGCATTTGTGGATTGCTCGATTGATGCGGGCTGTCAGCAAGCCGAGGCAATGAGCGGCTGCTCGCAGAGCGGCATCATGGACATGGCCTGTGCGCGCAGCATACAGGTCGGTATTGTGAATGTTGTACGTCGCACGGCGCGGGCACTGTGCCGTGAAATGTCTGGGTGGATAAATAGGGTTGTCGCCTGCGCTCAAGGCGCAGCGTACTCATGGCCGGCCGGCATGTTGCGACCACCGGTCAGCCGGCGGAGGTGTATCATATGAACCATACCGAGTTTTTTGAAAAGCTGAAGGTGGGCTATATAGCGCGCGCCTATCTGTTCACGGGCGAGGAAAACTACGTAAAGCGCGAGGCGCTGCATGCGCTGGAGCGCAGGCTGTTGCCGGAAGGCCTGGAGGCGCTCAACCAGAACGTGCTGGAGGGTCAGGTCGCCGACGACATAATCGCGGCGTGCGAGACGTTGCCGATGATGGCTGAGCGGCGGCTGGTGGTCGTGCGCGACTTCGGGCCGCTGATGAGCGGTCAGAGCCGCGACGAGAAGGCCGAGAGCGAGCGCATGAGCAAGTACCTGGAGCGCCTGCCCGAGAGCACATGTCTGGTCATGTACATGCGCGGCGCAGCCGATGCGCGCAAGGCGCTGTACAAGGCGTTTGCGTCGAGCAAGTCGGCGCAGATCGTGGAGTTTGGCGAGCTGAGCGAGCGCGAGCTGCATGCGTGGCTGAGCAAGCGGTTCAAGGCGCTGGGCAAGACGATATCGCCGGATATAGCGGCGCAGTTGAAGTTTCGCGCCGGCGCGGCACTGACGCGGCTCAGCGGCGAGGTCGAAAAGCTGGCGGCGCATGCCGGCGAGCGCACCGAGATAACCGCTCAGGATCTGGAGATAGTGCCGCCGACGCTGGAGTGCACGGTATTTCAGATGATAGACCGGCTGGTCGAGCGCAACGGCGCGCAGGCGTTCAGAATGCTGGGCGCGATGCGCGAGAGCGGCGAGGACGATGTGCGCATACTGGCGATGATAACGCGGCAGATGCGATTCATGGCGCAGATCAAGCTGATGCAGCGCCGCAAGGCGGCCGACGATGAGATCGTAAAGGCGTTGGGCATAACGCCCTACGGCCTGCGCAACACGCGCCGGCAGCTGCGCGCGTTTACCGAGGAGCGGCTGCTGCGCGCATATAAGGACTGCGTGGACGCCGAGTTCGCGATAAAAAGCGGCGCAATGAGCGACGACGAGGCGCTTGAACGGCTGATACTTAACTGGCTCAGCGCGTGAGTTTGGCAACCGGCAGGTGTGCGTGAGCAGCCTATGCATCGTCGCCCGGCGTTGTCCAAGCCAGGGCAAACGGCAGGCATGTGTGAGCGGCCTATGCACTTGTCGTCCGGCCTTATCCAAGCTATGGCAACCGGCAGGCATGCGTGAGCAGCCTATGCACCGTCGCCCGGCGTTGTCCAATCTGGGGCATCTGACCGGCGTGCGTGAGCGGCCGATGTACCGTCGTCTGGAGTTGTCCAATCTGGGGCATACGGCAGGCATGCGTGAGCGACCGATACACCGTCGTCTGGCGTTGTCCAAGCTATGGCAACCGGCAGGCATGCGTGAGCAGCCTATGTACCGATACCCGGCATTGTCCAAACTGGGGCAACCGGCCTGCGTGCGGTAGCGGCATCATATGGCCGTACGGCCTGTTGCTGCCGGCAACAGGCGTGCGGAAAGTGCAATGATTGCGATTGACAAAATGCGCAATGTTAATTACAATAGTTAAAACTGAACATTAATTGCGCAAGCATCAAAACGTCGAGGGGGATATATCGTATGCTGAGATACCTGATAGGCGTGGACATAGGTACGTCCGGTACCAAGAGCATAATAGCCGACGAGACCGGCAAGGTCATCGCGTCCAAGACCGAGGAGTACCCGCTGTACACGCCGCGGCCCGGCTGGGCTGAGCAGAAGCCCGAGGACTGGTGGGAAGCCGTGGTAAAGTCGGTGCGGGCGATAGTCGCCAAGGCGCAGCTGCCCGCCGAGGCCTATGTGGGCCTGAGCCTGTCGGGGCAGATGCACGGACTGGTGCCGATGGACAAGGACATGAACGTGATACGTCCGGCGATGCTGTGGTGCGATCAGCGCACCGATCGCCAGTGCGAGTGGATAACCCAAAAGGCCGGCGGCCTGGATAAGCTCGTGTCGATGACCAACAACCGCATGCTGACCGGTTATACCGGCGGCAAGCTGCTGTGGCTGCGCGACGAGGAGCCGCAGAACTTCGAGCGCATGAAGTTGTTTTTGAATCCCAAGGACTACATCCGCTTCAAGCTGACCGGCGAGATAGCGCTGGACGTATCGGATGCGTCGGGCACGGGCTTTTTCAACGTGCGTGAGCGCCAGTGGAGCTGGGAGCTGATAGACATAGCGGGGCTGCCGCACTCGATATTCCCCAAGTGCATAGAGTCCACCGCGCTGGCCGGCCACATAACCGCCGAGGTCGCGGCACTCACCGGACTGCCCGAGGGGCTTAATGTATACGCCGGCGGCGGCGACGCGGTCATACAGACCACCGGCGCGGGCCTGGTGCGTCAGGGCGTGATAGGCGTAGTCATTGGCACTGCGGGCAATGTATCGATGGGGCTTAACGGCTACAAGGACAATCCCGGCGGCAAGCTGCAGGTGTTCTGCAACAATGAACCGGGGCTGTGGCACGCGTTTGGGTGCACACTGGCGGCGGGCGGCGCATATCGCTGGTACCGCGACGCGCTGTGCGAGGCCGACATCGAAAAGGCCCGGGCGACTGGCCGCAACGTGTACGACATAATGGGCGAGGCCGCCGAGCAGTCCCGGCCGGGCGCCAATGGCGTGATATTCGCGCCCTACCTGTCGGGCGAGCGGTGCCCGTATCCGGATGCTAATGCGCGGGGTGCGTTCTTTGGGTTGACGCTGGGCTCGACGCGCGCCGATATAACCCGTTCGGTCATGGAGGGCGTGACGTATAGCCTAAAGCAGGTCATCGATATAGCCAATCAGCTCGATCCGTCGGTGCCCAACGAAAAGGTTTACACATCGGGCGGCGGCGCGGCGTCGGCGCTGTGGCGGCAGATGCAGGCCGATATATTCAAGCTGCCGGTGTACACGATGTCGGCGGCGTCGGAGGGCGGCGCGTATGGCGCAGTGCTGGTAGCGGGCGTTGGCGCGGGCGTGTGGAAGAACCTGGCCGAGGCGATAGGCGTGATACGCGTGGAGACCGAGACTCTGCCCAATCCGGCCAACTTCGCGGCGTACGAGGATGCGTATTCCGTATACAGCGAGCTGTACCCTGCGCTCAAGCCGGTATATGACAAGGCTGCGCAGATCTGGAACTGAGGGCTTATGTTACCTGAATTGCGGCGCTGGGCGGCGCTGAGCATACGGCGGACGCGGTCATGCGCGCCCGCCGGTATTTTGCGCTGGCGCAGCAAGGCGTATCGATCATTCGGTGAGGTATGCGAATCATTCCGCCGTGTGTCGTGCGCATGCCGGCAGGCGCGGTCAGGCCAGTGACAAAACTGAGCTTAAAGGCTTTTGAGTTCGAGCTTGCGTGCGGCGTGAACTAGTCCGAGTCTATCGAAATGTCGAGTTTTTATGTGCGCGCCATCGGTCATACAGACGCCATGCGATGGAGCGCGCAGACGTGCGTATGCATATGTACGAGCGATTCCGCGTCGAAGCGCATAGCCATGCGTATGCATATGTACGAGCGATCCAGCGACGAAGCGCACGGCCGTGCATCTGCATATGTGCAAGCGGCTCCGTGACAAAGCGCACAACCGCGCATCTGCATATGTGCAAGCGGTTCTGCGACGAAGCGCGCAGCCGTGCATCTGCACATGTGCGTGCACTCCAAGGCGAAGCGCACAGCCGTGCATCTGCATATGTACGAGCGATGCCGCGACGAAGCGCACAACCGCACATCTGCATATGTACAAGCGACTCCAAGACGAAACGCACAACTGCGCATATGCGCATGTGCAAGCGCCCAAAGACCAAGCGCGCAGCCATGCACATGTGCGTGCAACCATAGGCGAAGTGCGCAGCCGCACATCTGCATATGTGCAAGCGGTGCCGCAACGAAGCACATAGCCGTTCATTTATACTTGTGCAAGCGCCCCCGCAACGAATCGCACAGCCATGCATCTGCATGCAAATGGGCGATAAATGCAGCGCCGCATATGTCCCTGTGACATAAACCGCGATTTCGCCCGCAAAAGGCGCAGGCATGGCTGAACTGCGCTCAGAACCGTAGAACGTCAGGCGAGGTGATGAATGTGGAGATAGCGCCGATAGCGCATATACGCACCGACTTTCCAACCAAGTTCGGGTTGCCGCGGCAGAGCGGACTGGTCGAGGAGTTGCGCGGCGTGGTCGAGTTCGAGCCGGAGTACCGTCAGGCCGAGGCGGTGCGCGGGCTGGACGGGTTTTCGCATATATGGCTGATATGGGGATTTTCACAGGCCAGACGCACGGGCTGGTCGGCCACAGTGCGGCCGCCGCGGCTGGGCGGCAATGTGCGCATGGGCGTGTTTGCGACGCGCTCGCCGTTTCGGCCCAATGGGCTTGGGCTGTCGTGCGTGCGGCTGGAGGCGGTGGAGTTGGATGCGCGGCGGGGGCCGTTGCTGCATGTGGCCGGCATAGACATGCTGGACGGCACGCCGGTTTACGATGTGAAGCCCTACGTGCCGGTGGCCGACTGCCGGACGGATGCGCGTGAGGGCTTTACAGGGCGCACGCGGCAGCACAGTCTGAAGGTAGACTTTCCGGAGGCGCTGCTTGCGCTGATACCCTCGGACAAGCGTGCGGCGCTGATGGGCGCGCTGGCACAGGACCCGCGCCCCGGCTATGAGGACGACCCGGCGCGGCGGTATGGCGTGGAGTTCGCCGGGTTTGACGTGCGGTTTAATGTGCAGGGGGACGAGCTGAAGGTGTGCCAGGTGGTGCCAATGGCTGGCGCGCACGCCGATGTGCCCGGGCGCATAGACTGACTATGCGCGGCTGGACTGTGGCGGAGCATGTGCGCCGCACAGGCGCGCCGGGGAGGCTATGGGGCGGCAGGTGGCTTTTATGGGCTTTGGCATGATGCCCGACATGAAAAAAGTGGCGGCCAATTGCTGCCAGGCGGCCTGTTCCCCTTGACTGGATGGCTAAAAGGGCCTATAATGTTTGTATATTGTCAAACAGCCAGTGGTCAATACCAAGGGAGGCGAACAACCAATGAGTGACAGATTTGGCGAGACGATGCAGTTCAATAGCCGCAACGCCGATATACCAGATGCCAAAAGCATTATTATGAGCGTGTATGCCGCGCTCAAGGCCAAGGGCTACGACCCGATAACCCAGATTGTGGGTTACATCATCTCGGGCGACCCGACCTATATAACCAGCTATAATAATGCGCGCTCGATGATAAAGCGGTTGGAGCGCGACGAGATACTGGAGGAGCTGGTGCGCTTTTATGTGCGCTCAAACGAGGGCAAGCGCTGAGTTAGGCCGCGCGGTGCTGGGACGCACCGGCATTGAGGTGTCGCGGCTGTGCTTTGGCGCACTGACGCTTAGCCCATTGCAATGCGACCTGCCGCCCGAGCGCGGCGCAGAGTTGATACTCTATGCCCATTCGCGCGGCGTCGACTTTGTCGATACAGCCGAATACTATCGCAATTATGCCCATATCAAGCCGGCTTTGGCGCGGGAACCGTCGATAAAGGTCGCCGCCAAGGCCTATTGTTATGACAAAAAGACCGCGCAGGCCTCGCTGGAGGGCGCGATGCGCGGATTGGGCCGTGACTATATAGACATTTTCGAACTGCATGAGCAGGAGGACATACATACGTTGCGCGGCCACCGCGAGGCGCTGGATTATTTAAACGAGCAGAAGGCGCGCGGATATATAGGTGCGGTGGGCGTATCTACCCATCATGTCGAATGCGTGCACGCGGCGGTCTACTTTGGCGGCGTGGACGTGATATTCCCGATAATAAATATAGATGGTCTGGGCATACAGGGCGGCACGCGCGCTGACATGGAGCGCGAGATAGTGCGCGCGGCACAGGCGGGCGTGGGGCTGTATGCTATGAAGGCGCTGGGCGGCGGCCACCTGATAGCGCGGCGCGAGCAGGCGCTGGAGTATGTGCTGGGGCTGCCGGGCATAGCGTCGGTGGCCGTGGGCATGAAGAGCGAGGATGAGATCGACTGCAACGTGGCGCTGTTCGAGGGACGCCGCCCGGCCGAAGACACGCTCAGAAGGCTGGCGGGCGAGCACAGGCGGCTGATGATACACGACTGGTGTCAGGGCTGCGGACGATGCGTGGCGCGGTGCGGTCAGGGTGCGCTGAGCCTGGTCGAAGGGCATGCGCAGGTGGACGAGTCCAGGTGTGTGCTGTGCGGGTACTGCGCGGGCGTGTGCCCCGAGTTCTGCATAAAGGTCTGCTGAGTACAGTCATGATCGGCGCGGTCGCGCGAACGCCGCAATTAAAGCGCATTTGGCGGCGCGTTAAGAGCCGCGAGGCCGGCGCCGGCGTGCTGCGCTAAACGGGATATATTGCGCGCCCGCGCTGTTTACGGCTTTCGGGTTTGGCGCGGTGAACGCTGAGCGGCAGGCTAATGTTGGATTAAATCAACGCTGGCGCCATATGGGTTTCATACTTTACGCATATAATCATTGCGAGCGAGGAGCGTTGCTACGTGGATGGCATTAAGCGCATATTGGCGCTGGACGTGGGCGAGAGGCGCATAGGAGTTGCGGTCAGCGACCCGTTGGGACTGACGGCGCAGAGCGTGGATACGATAAAGCGCACCAGCCTGCGCGCGGATCTGGATGCGATAGCGGCGCTGCTTGAGCGCTATGGCACCGACAGGATACTGGTGGGGCTGCCCAGCACGCTCAGCGGTCAGGAGGGCATGCAGGCGCGCATAACGCGTGAGTTTGCCGCCCATCTTACGGGGCGCGGGTGGCAGGTGCGGTTTTACGACGAGCGCATGACCACGGCGATAGCGCGCGGCGCGCTGATAGAGAGCGGCATGCGCCGCGACAAGCGCAAGCAGTACATAGACCGCGTGGCGGCGACGCTCATATTGCAGGGTTTCCTGGACAGCGGGGGCTGGAAAGACGCGCGATATAGATTCACAGGGAGCGAGGTATTTCGTATAATGGACGAAAAGTACGATGGAAACATGGATTTTGACGGCGTGGTCGAGCTGGTCGACGAGGATGGTCAGAACGTTAAGTTCGAGTTCCTGATGATGCTCGAGCATGAGGGTGCCAACTATCTGCTGCTGACGCCTGCCGAGGAGATAGACGGCGTGGATGAGGACGAGGTCGTCATACTGCGCGTGGACGAGGACGAAAATGGCGAGGACGTCTACGTATCGGTCGACGACGAAAAGCTGCTGGAGACGCTGTTCGACAAGTATCTGAAGATGGTCGAAAGCGAAGAGGACGAGGACGACGGCGAATAATTCGCCATCATATATGGACGATGAGCGGCTCCCGGCTGCGCGCATTGCGTGGCTGGGAGCCGCTTTATTTGTGAGGCATAGATTAAGCCACCAGGCATGCAAAGGCGTCAACCGGCGCAGTTTACGGCAGTATGCGCACAAAGGCGGACGTCGAGACAGCAAACGCATGCGCATAGTGTAATGGATCGGGAGCTATCGCGCGAGGCGCAAAATGACAGGTGATTGTGGTCGTGAGCGCTGTAAGGCGGCATGCGCGGTACAAAACGGTATGCACGGTGCAAGGTGTGGTATGCGTTGTGCAAGGCAGCATGCGTGGTGCAAGGCGGCATGCGCGGTGCAAGGCAGCATGCGCAGTACAAAGCGGCATGTGCGGTGCAAGGCGGCATGGACGCTGCAAGACGGTATGCGCAGTGCAAGGTAGCGTGGACGATGCAAGGCAGTATATGCGGCGCAAAGCGATATGGACGCTGCAAAGCGGCATGTGCGGTGCAATGCGATATGCGCAGTGCAAAACGATATACACGCTGCAAGGCGGCATGCGCAGTGCAAGGCGGCATGCGCAGTACAAGACAGCATGCGCGATGCAATGCGGCATGGACGATGCAAGACGGCATGCGCAGTACAAGGCGGCATGGACGATGCAAGGCGGCATGCGCAGTGCAAGGCAGCATGGACGATGCAAAGCAGCATGGACGGTGCAAAGCGACATGCACGGCGCAAAACGGTATACACGCTGCAAGGCGGTCAAGTTCTGCGCCGCGCAGAACACAGGCATTGCCGCCATGCCCAGGCGTCCCCGTACAGATACCGCCAGGCAAGCAGCCCGAGTTAAAGCCGGCTCACGGTTGCCCGCCGTCGGTGCAGACGTCCCAGCGCGGCGCATAGGGGATCGGGCAGCGGTTCATGCGCTTGGCGGCGCGGACCTGCGCGTAGCACCCGCACAGCCGGCAGGTGTATTGCATCAGGTGTTCGCAGTCCGCGCATATGCTCAGCCGGCGCTCAAACTCCTGCGGGCTTACGCGCATGTCTGCGGGCAGCTCGGATACGTAATCGTCCAGGTACTTGAGCAGTTCGGCTTCGGGCACGTCGCGCATCAGGCATCTGCGGCACAGTATCGCGCCGCCCTCGTAACGGCCGGTCACGCGGCATCGCCTCCCGAGCTCTCGAATACCATGCGCATGGTTATGCCCTGGTTGTAATTGCCGAAGCCGCGGCCGTACAGCGTCAGCCCGCCGGCGTGCGCGGCGATCTCGGGTGCGCTTATGCGGTAGCGTATTTCGCCGCCGGACACTATGTTCAGGTCGTCCAGCGTGTAGTGGCCTATGCGCGCGCCGTCTATGAACGCGCCCTGACGGTTTATGACCAGCGGCTTGAGCAGTCCATACTGATTCAGGCCGTATACCCACCAATCGGGCGTATACGCGCCGCGCTTGAGGCCGAAGTCGCCCGGGCTGGTCCAGTAGCCCAGCTCCACGCCGTTGATCGAGAAGTATATGTCGCTGGGCCAGTCCTCGTTGAAGCCCTTGGCCTCGCTGGCCAGCTCCTGAGTGAGTTGCAGCTCTATCAGGCGCTGATTGGGCTGCATGTAGTTGGGCAGGCGGTATTCCAGGTAGCCCGACCGCATCCACAGCAGCGCGGCATAGACCCGCTCCGGGTCGTCGAACACGCGCGGATCGTCGAACTGGCCCAGCCTGCGCTCGGTCGTGGCCACGCCGCAGGTGGGCCGCGCTTCGTATGCCACATAGCTGCCTATCGGTATTTCGGCGTCATATGTGTTGCGGCGCTGTTGCTCGTAGAGCAGGTTCAGCATGAACTTGCTTTCGCGCAGGCGGCAACGCTTTTGTATGCCGCGCTTGCCGGACACAGTCTCTATCGATATCACGCCAGCCTCTTCAAGCAGGCGGATGTGCGCGGTCATAGCCGAATTGGTTACGCCCATCATGTCGGACAGTTCGTTCAGGTTCATGCCCTGCGCCTGGCCCAACAACTGCACTATCTTTAGCCTTGTGGGGCTTGCCAGCGCCTTGCACAGGTTCATCAGCTGTTCGCTGTCGTTTACTTCAAGCATTGGCTTTACTGACGCTCCTATTATTCAGAATCAGGTTTATTATATCATGTGAGCGCGTCCGATTCAATGGCTGGACGCCGCGTCCACAGCAAAAGTTTTGCGCAATGATTGACAAAATGTGCGTACGATGCTATCATCTATATCAAGTTAACCCGATGCTTTAGCTGTCAAGCGATTAATATATTTTACGGAGGCGATAGCATGAGATACGTGGTTCAGCCCTACATAAAGCGCGCGCACATACGCCCTGAGGTCTATGGCAACTTCTCGGAGCACCTGGGCCGGTGCATATACGAGGGCGTGTTTGTCGGCAAGGACTCGCCGATACCCAATGTGAACGGCATGCGGTGCGACGTAGTGGATGCGCTCAAGCGCATGCATCTGCCGGCGCTGAGGTGGCCGGGCGGCTGCTTTGCCGACACATATCACTGGATGGACGGCATAGGCCCGGTGGCACAGCGCAAGCGCATAGTCAATACCAACTGGGGCGGCGTGGTCGAGGACAACTCGTTTGGCACGCATGAGTTCATGGAGCTGTGCCGGCAGGTGGGCTGTGAGCCGTACATAAACGGCAACCTGGGCAGCGGCACGGTGCGAGAGATGAGCGAATGGGTCGAGTACATGACGTCGGACGGCGAGTCGCCGATGAGCGAGCTGAGGCGGCAAAATGGCCAGCAGGCGCCGTGGAAGGTCAAGTATTTCGGCGTAGGCAACGAGAACTGGGGCTGCGGCGGCAACATGACGGCCGACTACTATGCGGACGAGTACCGCAGGTATCAGACCTATCTCAACAACTACGGCGACAATAAGCTCTATAAAATAGCGTGCGGCCCGGGCACCAGCCCCGAGAATCCCAACTACGACTGGACTGACACGCTGATGCGCAAGGCGGGCCGCATGATGGATGGCCTGTCGCTGCACTACTATACGACCATAGGCAGCGACTGGAATCATAAGGGCCATGCGACCGGCTTTACCCAGGACGACTATTACGACACCATCGGCAAGTGCTACTTCATGGAGCAGCTGCTGACCGGCCATTCGGCGATAATGGATCGCTACGATCCGGACCGGCGCGTGGGCCTGATAGTCGACGAGTGGGGCACGTGGTTCGACGTCGAGCCGGGCACCAACCCGGGCTTCCTGTATCAGCAGAACACTATGCGCGACGCCATGGTAGCGGGCGTGACGCTGAACTGCTTCAACAAGCATGCCGCGCGCGTGCACATGGCCAACATCGCACAGCTGATAAACGTGCTGCAGGCAGTGGCGCTGACCGATGGCGAGCGCATGCTGCTGACGCCCACGTTCCACGTATTCGAGATGTACGCAGTGCATCAGGGCGCGGAACTGGTCGAGAGCCATATCGCCGATGAGACCCGCACCGCGCCTAACGGCTTCGTGCTGCCGGGCGTATCCGAGTCGGCGTCGGTGGACGCTCAGGGACGGCTGAACGTAACGCTGTGCAACACGGCGCTGGACGCGGCAAAGCCCGTTGAAATGCTGCTGGATTCCAGCGATATGAAGCTGGTCGAAGGCCGGATACTCACCGGCGCGATGGGCGACTTCAACGATTTTGATGCGCCTGAGCGCGTGCACAGCGATGAGTTCGATGCGGTTGCGTGTGATAAGGCCGTCTCGGGCACTGAGGTGCGGTTCACGCTGCCGGCGTGTTCGGTGGTGCGGCTGACGTTTGAGGCCGCGAAGTAATGCGGATCATGCCGCGCGTGGCGTGCGCCTAATGCGCCGCGGCCATGTGCGGGCGACCTGCGTCGACGCTGCGCCATAGCCGGGTCAGGCGCGATATGCGCAAACTCATGGCTCGGGCGCACGTTGGTCAGGCATGGCGGTATGAATTATCCAAAGAATATGGCAAGTCCGGGCGGCGCAGATGCGTTGCCCGGTTTTTGCGCGGCGGTCGGCTTGCGCGGCGTTGAGGCCTGTCATTTGCGCAGTGGCGCCAGCGCTTGCTGCTACAAGCGCGCTGCGTGCGGATTGCGGTTGGATGCGCGTGCACCCGTGCGCGGCGTCGCCTGCGACTTGCCCCGTGAAGGCATATAACGGTAAATTAACCGTAAACTGCCTTGCAAAAAGGCGCGCACGAGGCTATAATCGACTCAATAGCTGTGATGGAGAGAGTACCGCCATGTCAGGCCCTTCAGAGAGGCGCGCCATGGGCTGCGAGCGCGCCGGGATGCTGCCGGGCGGGAAGTTCACTCCGGAGCTGGCGGACTGAAGGCGAATGCAGGTAGGCCCGTTCGGAGTCACGCCCGTTATGCGCGTGAGAGGTTAGGCGCGTCCGCGTCCGACAAATCTTGGGTGGTACAGCGCGAGCTATGGCTCTCGCCCCTTTGCGTGGGGCGAGGGCTTTTTTTATCGATGGAAGCGGCGACGCGACGTCGGACGGCGTGCGCCGCATGAGTATTGAAAGGATGGATGAAAAGTGCGCGAACAACTGGAAAACATGCTGCGCGACGCGCTCGGGGAGCTTGAAAGCGTCCAGAGCAGCGCCGCACTGGAGGCGCTGCGCGTGCGCCTGCTGGGCAAGAAGGGCGAGCTGACCGCGTTGCTGCGCGGCATGGGCAAGCTCTCGCCCGAGGAGCGCCCCGCTATGGGCCAGCTGGTCAATAGCGTGCGCAGCCAGATAGAATCCGCGATGGATGCGCGCGCCGCAAGCATCGCCGAGGCCGAAAAGCAGGCCCGCCTGCGCGAGGAGGCCATAGACGTCACGCTGCCCGGCCCGACGCGCCAGGTCGGCGCGCTGCACCCGATCTCGCTGGCTGAGAACGCGCTGATGGACATATTCACCGGAATGGGCTTTGAGGTCGTGCAGGGCCCCGAGATAGAGCTGGATCACTTCAACTTCGAGCTTATGAACCTGCCCAAGAACCACCCCGCCCGCGACGCGCAGGACACGTTCTACATATCCGACAACGTGCTGCTGCGCACGCATACCTCGCCGGTGCAGGCGCGCATCATGACCACGCGCAAGCCGCCGATACGCATCGTGTGCCCGGGCCGCGTGTACCGCGCCGACGAGGCTGACGCGTCGCATTCGCCGGTGTTCCATCAGATGGAGGGCCTGGTCATAGACGAGCACATAACTATGGGCGACCTCAAGGGCACGCTGGACACGTTTGCCAAGGCGATGTTTGGCGAGCACGTGTCGACGCGGTTCCGGCCGTCGTTCTTCCCGTTCACTGAGCCGTCGGCCGAAGTCGACGTAAGCTGCGCGGGCTGCGGCGGCAAGGGCTGCCGCATATGCAAGGGCACGGGCTGGCTGGAGATACTGGGCGCGGGCATGGTAAATCCGCATGTGCTGGAGATGTGCGGCATAGACCCGGAGCGCTATACCGGATTCGCGTTCGGCATGGGCATAGAGCGCGTGGCGATACTCAAGTATCAGCTGCCGGACATGCGTTGCCTGTACGAAAACGACGTGCGACTGCTCAGCCAGTTCAAATAGGAGGAAGCAAACGATGTTAGCACCGCTCAAGTGGCTAGGTGAATACGTAGATATAGACATTGCGACCGACGAGTATGTGCGGCGCATGATAATGGCCGGCAACGGCGTCGAGGGCACGTCCACGACCGGCAGCCAGTTCAACAAGGTGGTCGTGGGCTATGTGGTGAGCTGCGTCGACCATCCGAACTCCGACCATCTGCACCTGTGCATGGTGGACGTGGGCGCGGGCGAGCCGATACAGATAGTCTGCGGCGCGCCCAACGTGCACGCGGGCATGCGCGTGGCGGCGGCGCTGGACGGCGCGCAGTTGCCGGGCGGCGTCAAGATACGCCGCAGCAAGATGCGCGGCGAGGTGTCCAACGGCATGCTGTGCTCGGGGCCGGAGCTGGACGTGCCGGCGTCGCTGTACCCCAACATAGGCGACGAGGGCATAATCGAGATATTCGAGGACGTCGCGCCGGGCACCGACGTAAAGCAGGTGTTCGGTCTGGGCGACGACGTGGTTGACTTCGAGGTGCTGGCCAATCGCCCCGACTGCCTGAGCATATGGGGCATGGCGCGCGAGTCGGCGGCGGTGCTGGGCAAGAAGTACAAGGCGCCCGACCTGACCGTGCGCGAGGCCGACGTGGACGACATGTCAAAGAGCGTATCGATAGAGGTGCGCGACAGCGACCTGTGCCCGCGCTATATCGGCAAGCTGATACGCAACGTGCGCATAGCGCCGTCGCCCAAGTGGCTGCGCGAGTACCTGTATGCGGCCGGCATGCGCCCGATAAACAACATAGTCGACATAACCAACTTCGTCATGATAGAGACCGGCAACCCGATGCACGCGTTCGACATGAGCAAGGTGCGCGACGGCAAGATAATCGTGCGCCGCGCCGCGCCGGGCGAGATACTGACGACGCTGGACGGCAAGCAGCGCGAGCTCGACGAGAGCATGCTGGTCATAGCCGACGGCCAGCAGGCGACCGGCCTGGCGGGCATAATGGGCGGCGAGGAGTCCGAGATAACCGAGGGCACCCACGACGTGCTGTTCGAGTGCGCGGCGTTCGACCGCACCTGCATCCGCCTTACCAGCCGCCATCTGGGCATGCGCACCGACGCGTCGGGCCACTACGAGCGCGGCGTGTGCCCGGCGATGAGCATGGACGCGATGATGCGCGCGTGTCAGCTGGTCAATATGCTGGACGCGGGCGACGTGGCGCCGGGCATCGTGGACATATACCCGAACCCCGCGCCCGAGACCGTAATAAAGGCGTCGGTCAAGCGCATACAGCAGCACATTGGCATCGATGTGCCGGCCGAGCGCATGGTCGAGATACTGGACAGCCTGGATATAATGACCCAGCGCGACGGCGACGAGCTGACCTGCCATGTGCCGAAATACCGCATGGATATGGAGAGCTATGCCGACGTGTCCGAGGAAGTGCTGCGGCTGTACGGCTACGACGCGATACCGTCGACGCTGATGACCGGCGTCACGATGCGCGGCGGCAAGAACCACGACCACATAGTCGTGGATCGCGTGCGCAACGTGCTGCTGGCGGTGGGCGGCTATGAGATACAGACGTATTCGTTCATAAGCCCGCAGGATATCGAGAAGCTGGGCCTGCCCGCGGATGATGCGCGGCTCAACCCGGTGCGGCTGCTCAACCCGCTGGGCGAGGACACCTCGGTGATGCGCACCACGCTCACTCCGTCGATGCTCCAGACGCTCAGCTACAACATGAACCACGGCAATCCGCAGGCGCTGCTGTTCGAGACCGCGGTGCGCTTTGAAAAGACCGACGAGATGGCGCACACACCCGATGGCAAGCTGGCCAACCTGCCCAATGAGAAGCCCACGCTGGCGATAGGCATGTATGGCGGCGACGCCGACTTCTACAAGCTCAAGTTCGTGGTGGACGCGCTGCTGACGCACTTCGGCGAGCAGGGCAAGTACGCCGCGCAGGGCGGCGCGCACTATCATCCGGGCCGGCGCGCGACGGTGAGCGTGAACGGCCAGGCGGTGGGTCAGCTGGGCGAGATACATCCCGACGTGGCGGCGGCGTTCGGCATGGAGGGCAAGCGCGTGTACGTGGCCGAGATAGACCTGACGGCGCTGGACGCCAACGTGCCGCCGATAGAGGCGCCCAAGCCGATACCGCGGTTCCCGGCGGTCAGCCGCGACCTGGCGCTGGTCATGGACGAGAGCCAGCCGGTGGGCGAGGTCATGGACGAGATAGCGCACGCGGCCGGCAAGATCTGCGAGGCGGTCAACGTGTTCGACGTGTACCGCGGCGAGCAGTTGGGCGCGGGCAAGAAGTCGGTAGCGTTCTCGCTGACGCTGCGCGCGTCCGACCGCACGCTGGTCGAGGACGAGATAAACGCCGCGATGAAGAAGGTCGTGGGCAACTGCGCGCACAAGTTCGGCGCACAGATTCGCTGATGCGGCTCAATGGCGTGAATGACTGATTATGCGCGGGGCGTAAGCTCCGCGCTTTTTGCGCTGAGCGAGCGCTTTGCGTTGAGTTGCGCGCATCGAGCAATTGCGCTTTGGCGATGGCTGTTCTGGGAAAGCGTTGACAGACTTCGTTGGCAGACGTGTTGTGCCCTGCGAATCGTCGCTGAGCTGATGTGGATCAACCGGCGTGCGGCGTGCGGACGATGGCGCAATGCGGCGCTGGGCACCCTGCACAGCCAAAAGTTTGCATTGACGGCAGTTGGGTATGGACTTGCACGCAAAAATGTCGTATCATTACTATAAGAATACAGACGTGGGGTGAGGAGTATGCAGCATCAGAAGTTCAACTACAAGTCGTTGGACGAGATCCGCGCGCGGGCGCAGGAGGTCGGCGCATGGTTGCCGCTGTCGGATGATATATCGATACTGTCGACACCGGTCGAAATAAACGGACGCAAGCTGCCCAACAGGTTCGCGCTCCAGCCTATGGAGGGCACGGACGGCACCGAGGACGGACGTCCGGGCGAACTGACGATACGCCGTTATGAGCGGTTCGCGGCGGGTGGCGCGGCGCTGATATGGTTTGAGGCCGTGGCCACTGCGCCCGAGGTGCGTGCCAGCGCGCATCAGCTGCGCATAACGCCGGAAAACGTGGACGACTTCAAGCGCCTGGTCGAGCGCATGAAGGAGATCGGCCTAAAGCAAAACGGTTTTGAGCCGATGATAATAATGCAGGCCACCAATTCAGGCCGGTACAGCAAGCCGCATGGCTATCCCGAGCCGCTGATAGCGTATAACAATCCGATATTCGAGGGCGACCAGCCGATAGACGCCAGCCGCATACTCTCGGACGATCAGCTCAGGCATTATGAGTCGCTGTTCGGGCCGGCGTGCAAGCTGGCGCAGCAGGCCGGGTTTGACGGCATGGATGTGAAGTGCTGCCACAGGTACCTGGCCTGCGAGCTGCTCAGCGCGTTCACGCGCCCGGGCGAGTACGGCGGCAGCTTTGAGAACCGCACGCGCTTCTACCGCAATGCGATAGCGGCGGCTAAGGCTGAGGCGCGCGGCGACTTCCTGATAACCAGCCGGCTCAACGTATACGACGGGTTTGAGTATCCGTATGGCTTTGGCGTCAAGCCCGAGACCGGACTTGAGCCGCAGTTGGATGAAGGCGTCAAGCTGGCGCGGATGCTGCGCGACGAATTCGGCTTCAAGCTGCTTGACATAACGATAGGCAATCCCTACAAGAACCCGCATGTGAATCGCCCCTACGACAACGGCGCATACATACCCGACGAGCACCCGCTGTACGGCGAGGGACGCATGATGAAATGCGTGGCCGAGATACAGGCGGCGATACCCGAGGTGCCGGTCATAGGTTCCGCGTACAGCTACCTGCGGCAGTTCTCGCCGAATCTGGCGGCGGGCATGATAGCGGGCGGACATGCGGCGATGGCGGGCTTTGGGCGCATGGCGTTCGCATACCCGGACTTCCCCAACGACGTGCTCAAGAAGGGCGAGTTGGATCCCAAGAAGGTGTGCATAACCTGCGGCCAGTGCGCGGCGCTGCTGCGTGCGGGCATACCGGCGGGCTGCGTGGCACGCGACCGCGAGTTCTACAAGCCGCCCAAGGCATGACGGCGCATTGAGACGCCAAGCAGATCGATTCTATGTAGTTTATTAAAGCATGCCGCCCCGGTGCGTTTAAGCGCGTCGGGGCGGTTGCGCGTTTATATGGGCGGCTTATGCTTGTATCATCGAGTCCGGTGGCATGTGATATGGCGACCGGTCGATTGAGCGGGTTTGATTTTATGCGCATGGGTGGCGGCATGTAAGGAGGCGGCGGTTAAAGCACGTCGGCCGCCATGCTACGCGTTTTACCCGCAGATGCGGCATGCTCTGCCTGGGCGGGATGCGGTTTGCTGAACAAGCGGTTGGGACTATGCGCCATGACGGCAATGTATACGGCCTGACCGCCATGCCCGACGCGTGCAAAAATTTGTTACAATCGTGCACTTTGATATCGAGTTGGGTGTTGGCGGCGCAGTGAACGCGGGCACAGGCAGGAATTCGAGCCTGTCGGCGCGAATATATGCGCCGTAGATTTATCTTGCAGTGTTAAAAGATATGCGACATAACTGTATGAAGCAGGGGTGAAATACACTATGGATTTCAAGATCGAAGGCATAGCGCCTGCGGACGCGCATGCAGTGGCCAGCGCGCGCAGATACATAGACGCACTAGCCAAGCCGCTGGGTTCGCTGGGCGAACTGGAGGCGATAGTCGAAAAGCTGGCGGGGATATTTGGCCGCATACCGCGCGATATAGCCAGTAAGCGAATGCTGATATTCTGTGCGGACAACGGCGTGCATGCGCAGGGGATCTCGCCGGTGCCTCAGTCGGTTACGCGGGTTCAGGCGATAAACATAGCCAACGGTCTGACCGGCGTGGGTCGGCTGGCTGAATGCGCGCATGTGGAGCTTGAGACGTATGACGTGGGCATAAACGCGCCGGCCGCCGAGTGCGCGCCGCTTATCGACCGCAAGATAATGTCCGGCACGCGCGACTTTACGCAGGGTCCCGCGATAGGCCGCGACAATGCGATAGCCGCGCTGGAGGTGGGCCGCGAAGCCGCACACAAGGCCGCGCGCGAAGGCGTGAAGGTCATCGGTCTGGGTGAGATGGGCATATGCAATACCTGCACGTCGTCGGCGGTGCTGTCGGCGCTGACCGGCGCGGACGCTGACGTGACGGTGGGGCGCGGCGCGGGGCTGAGCCCTGAGCAGTTCGCGCTCAAGCGCGACGTGGTGCGCCGCGGCATAGCGCTGAACGCGCCCGATCCGTCAGATCCGATAGATGTGCTCTCAAAGGTCGGCGGGCTGGACATATGCGCGATGACCGGCGCGTATCTGGGCGCGGCGCAGGCGCGCATAGCGGTAGTGATAGATGGGTTCATAGGCATGGTGTCGGCATTGTGCGCGGTCAGGCTGGCGCCGCAGGCGCGGGACTTCATGTTCGGGTCGCACGTCTCGGCTGAGCCGGCGTTCCAGCTGGCGGCGCGCGGCGTGGGCATAGAGCCCAAGCTCAACCTGGGCATGCGCCTGGGCGAAGGCAGCGGCTGTCCGATAATGATGCAGATAATGGACGACGCGCTGTTTACGATGAATACGATGGCGTCGTTTGAGCAGGCCGACATAGACATGAACGACTACGTGGACATACGCGAGCAGGACAAGACCTCGAATTGAGCCGGTGCAGCGCGCCATGCCTCCGGCGCTCAGCCGCGACTGTTGTCGACCGGACGCGTGCAAAATGATGGAATGGCCGCCGACCGTTGCGAATTTTGCCTTAATTTTGCATATTGCGCGACAAAATCTCTGTACGGGCGCGCGCGCTAATGCAGCCTTAACGCGCGGGCGCTATAATATACAGGCAGGATTGTTTTCAAGCCAACTACCGGAGGGATTGCAGATGGAAGGCATACGGATTGACTTTAACCACATGATGAGCGATTTCCTGGGCGAGGGCAAGGGTATACCGCGCGACATGCTAAACGGCATGGAAGACCGCGCCGCGGCGGCAGTGGAGGCGTTCAACGCGCGCCACGGCGACGTCAAGGCGATGGTGGGCTGGGTGGACCTGCCTCGTGGTCAGCAGGACGTGGTCGAGAGCATACTCGCCGAGGCCGCGGAGATACGGCGCAACTTTGAGTACTTTGTGGTGCTGGGCATAGGCGGCAGCGCGCTGGGCCCGATAGCCATACAGCAGGCGCTCAACCACCTGCGCTACAACGAGCTGCCCGACTCCAAGCGCCCCGGCCCGCGCTTCTACGTCGAGGACAACATCGATCCCGAGCGCATGGCGGCGCTGATGGACGTGATCGATGTGCGCAAGACCTGCTTTAACGTGATAACCAAGTCGGGCGGCACCGCCGAGACGATGAGCCAGTACCTGATAGCGCTGGATGCGCTCAAGCAGGCGATAGGCGCCGATTACAATAAGCACATAATCGCCACGACCAGCAGCCATTCGGGCCTGCTGCTTGAGATCGCCAAGCGCGAGGGCTTCAAGACCTTCTTCATACCCGACGACGTGGGCGGACGTTTCTCTGAGATGTGCCCGGTGGGCCTGCTGCCGGCGGCGGTGTGCGGCATAGACATAAAGGGCATGCTCGAGGGCGCGGCTGCGATGCAGGATCGCTGCACCAGCACCGACATGTGGAAGAACCCTGCGCTGATGCAGGCGGTCGTGATGTACCTGGCCATGACCGAGCTCAAGGCCAACATAACCGTCATGATGCCCTACGCCGACAGCATGAAGTACATGGCCGACTGGTACTGCCAGCTGTGGGCCGAGAGCCTGGGCAAGGCGCATACCCGCGACGGCAAGCTGATTAACGCCGGCTCCACTCCGGTCAAGTCGCTGGGCGTGACCGACCAGCACAGCCAGCTGCAGCTGTACACCGAGGGCCCGGTCGACAAGGTCGTGACCTTCCTGGCGGTGGACGACTATCGCGCCGAGGTCAAGATACCCAAGGGCTGCGAGTACATAGAGCGCGTCGACTTCCTCAGCGGCAAGACGCTCAATCAGCTGATCCAGGCCGAACTGCTGGGCACCGAGTATGCGATAACCAAGGCCGGCCGCATGAGCCAGAAGATAACGCTGCCCCAAGTCAACGCCAACACTATCGGCCAGCTGATGTATTTCTTCGAGCTGGCGACGGCGTATGCCGGCGAGCTGCTGGGCATCGATGCGTTCGATCAGCCTGGCGTCGAGCAGAGCAAGATAGCCAGCTACGCGGTGCTGGGCAACAAGGAGCAGAAGTATGTGGATGCCGCCGCTGAGATGAGCGCGCAGCCGCTGCCGTTTGCCGAGTACGTGATGTAATGTGTGCGGCGCGGACGCTGCGGCGTCCGGCTGTACATCGGCTGTGCTGACTGCCGCGACGGCGCGTCGGTATGGCTGACATAGATATGACCCCGCGCATGGCGGACTTTGATCCACCGTGCGCGGGGTCGATTTGTGTGAGCACATGGCGATGGTTTCTTGCAGTTTGGCGGTCTGGCGCCATGCGGCGGCTCTTGCAATCGAGGTGCGTACAACCGCGGCACTGAGCGGCGCGACCGCGTTGCATGATACGGCCTTATGGGGTGAAGCGCGTGACAACGTCCTGCACGGTCTCGCCGCATGTTATCTCAGCGTGTATGAGAGGCGCAGGCTCGATCGGCGCGTCGGATATGTCAATCGCGCCCAGCAGCCGCGCGGCGGCCTCGTCCAGATTGGCGCGGGAGTTCACATGCAGTTCGGCCAGCGGCTCGCCCTTTTCCACCGGCTCGCCCAGGCGCTTTTTGAGCACCAGGCCCACGCCCAGGTCTATCGGGTCGGAATAGCTGAGCCGTCCCGCGCCCAGCAGCATGGACGCGATGCCTATCTCGCGCGTGCGCATAGCCGCGACCCAGCCGGTGCGCGCGGCCCTGACCGGCACCACCTCGCGGCAGCCCGGCAGCAGGCTCAGGTCGTCGACTATTCGCGATTGACCGTGCTGGGCCTCTATCATGCGACGCAGCCTGTCCAGCCCTGCGCCCGAACTCAGCTTCGCCTGCAGCAGCGCGCGCGCATCGGCCGCATTCTGCGCCACGCCCGCGGCGGTCAGCATCAGCGCGCCCAGCCGCAGCGCTACCTCCAGCAGCGCGCCGCCCGTTTCGCCGCGCAGCACGCGCACGGCTTCCTCGACCTCGAGCGCGTTGCCTATGTACATGCCCAAAGGCTGGTTCATGTCGGTCACCAGCGCCGCCATGCCGCGGCCAGCCTGCCGGCCAATGCGCACCATGTCGCGTGCGAGCTTGAGCGCGTCGTCCTCGCGCTCCATAAGCGCGCCCGAGCCGCTCTTGACGTCCAGCACTATCGCGCGCGCGCCGGATGCCAGCTTCTTGGACAGTATCGAGGACACGATCAGCGGCAGCGAGTCCACAGTTGACGTCACGTCGCGCAGCGCGTACAGGCGCTTGTCGGCCGGGGCAAGGCGATCGCTCTGACCGGCTATCGCGCAGCCCACATGCTGTACGATTGCTATGAACTCGTCCGGCGCGAGCTGATGACAGAAACCGGGTATCGAGTCGAGCTTGTCCAGCGTGCCGCCGGTGAAGCCCAACGCGCGGCCGCTCATCTTGGCCACCGGCGCGCCGCACGCGGCCACCAGCGGCACCAGTATCAGCGATGTGGTGTCGCCCACGCCGCCGGTTGAGTGCTTGTCGACCGGCACGCCGTCTATGGCGCTCAGGTCGAGCTCGTCGCCCGAAGCGGCCATCTCGCGGGTCAATGCGACCGTTTCGCGGTCGGTCATGCCGTTTATGCGTATCGCCATAAGCAGCGCGGCCAGCTGATAGTCGGGCGTTTCCGGGTCGAGCGTGGCGCGCACAAACTGTGATATTTGCTCGTCGGTAAGTTCCCGGCCCAGTTTTTTGGCTTCTATTATGTCGAGTATGCGCAATTGAATTCGCCTCCCTGTATGTTCGGGCGCCTGAGCACGGTTAGCGCTCAGGCCCGCAGCGGGTCATTGTATTTGAGCGCGAGCGCCGCGTGGCCATGCCGTGAGTTGCGACATGCGGGCCGAGCGCCGCGTAGTTACGCTGCAAGCTGCGACATGCGGGTCCAGCGCCGCGTAGTTACGTCGCAAGCCGAGACGTGCGAGTCGAATGCTGCCTGTGCACGCCGCAATCTGAGACAAGCAGGCTCAGCGCCGCATGGTTACGCTGCAAGCCGCCATCGAATTTGTATCCGCGCTGTGCCGGTGCGTGTTAGACAGGCGGGATTCAGGCGCGCTGCAAGTTGGCATGCGCGGGCGCGAGCGGAATCCCGACCGCCTCCAGCGCTTCGCGCCATGCGTCGCGCTTGGCCTCGTATTTTAACGTATATGCCGGGCTCGTGGAGGGCAGCCGCGTACACGGCAGATCGAGCGCCACGTGCCGGCGGTAAAGCGACGCCGCGGCGCCGCCGTTGAGCAATACGTGTTCTATGCCGAACCGGTTCGCCAGTCCGGCTATGTCGTTGGGCACTTCGTTGCGTATGCGGGCGTCGCTTGAGGTCTCGCGCTCGCAGCAGTGGCATACGTCCCATAGCGCTATGCCGTGTTCGAGCAAGAGCTGTGCGCGCCGGGAGTAGTCCTCGATGTAGCGGCCCTCCAGCAGTTCGCACATTATCGGCCAGAACGCGTTGCGCGGGTGGCCGTAGTACTGGCTCAGCTCCAGCGAGCGCACCGAGGGCATCGAGCCCAGTATCAGCACGCGGCAGCCCGGGCCGCAGATCGGGTCAAATCCGGTTATCATGTTCATTGCACAGTGCTCCTTTCGCCGCGTTGCTGACCTAATTATAACAGAGCGCGGGCGAATGTGTCTATGCAAAACTTGCAATCTGCGGTATAATGGAGGGTGTAATAGATGATAAGCAACAGATTGGAGTGCATTTAATGACCGCGCTGAGCGATAAAAAGGGCTTTATATGCGACATGGACGGCGTTATATACCATGGCAACCGGCTGCTGCCGGGCGTGGATGTGTTTGTGAACTGGCTTGAGCGCGAGAATAAGCGGTATGTGTTCCTGACCAACTCGTCGGAGCGTTCGCCGCGCGAGCTGCAACAAAAGCTCAAACGACTGGGCCTGGACGTCGACGATAGCCATTTCTACACTTCCGCGCTGGCCACGGCGAGCTTCCTGAAGGCACAGCGCCCCGGCGGCAGCGCGTACGTCATAGGCGACACGGGCCTGGTCGGCGCCATGTACGAAGCCGGCTTTACGATGAACGATGTCAATCCCGATTACGTCATAGTAGGCGAGACTCATTCGTACAGCTATGAGAAGATAGAAAAGGCGATACAGCTGGTGCTGGCCGGCGCGCGGCTTATAGGCACTAATCCCGACCTGACCGGGCCGGTCGAGTCGGGCATAGCGCCGGCGACGCGCGCGCTGATATCGCCGATAGAACTGGCGACCGGCCGAGAGGCATACTTCATAGGCAAGCCCAACCCGCTGATGATGCGCCACGCGCTCAAGCGGCTGGGCACATCGCGCGAGGAGACCGTGATAATCGGCGACCGCATGGACACCGACGTAATCGCCGGCATAGAGTCCGAGATAGACACGGTGCTGGTGCTTTCGGGCGTGACCGCGGCTGAGGATGTGGACAGGTTCCCGTACCGTCCGCATCACATACTGCCGGGCGTGATGTCGATACCGATGCAGTGAGCCGCCGGCGTGGCCAATGAAAAGGGTGATTCGTTTGAGGAAGATCATCATCATATCGTCCGATCGCACCGGGCATGGTCATACATCTATAGCCACGGCGCTGGTGGAGCAGTTTGAGCGCTATCCGGACGTGCAGGTCGAGGTGGTGCAGGGCTTCCGGCTCATAAGTCAGACCGCACAGAAGGCCTCGGGACTCTATGGCCCGATGACGCGCTACTCGCGCGACCTGTGGAAGCTCACGTTTGAGCTGAGCCAGCCCAGCGCGCGCGTGCTCAATGAGCTCATGTCTACCGCGATACACGACAACTTCATGAAGCTGCTGACCGAGCAGCATCCCGACATGATACTGACGGTGCACTCCATGTTCGCCGGCAGCGTCATAAACATACTCGAGGATTACGGCCTTAATATACCGCATGTCACGCTTATAGCCGACATGATAGATCTGCACGCGACCTGGTGCGAGCCGCGCTCCAGTCTGCTGCTGTGCCCCACGCCCGAGGCGGCGCGCGTGTGCCGCATAAAGGGCTGCGATCCGGCGCGCATGCTGGTGTGCGGGTTCCCGACGCGCCGGCAGTTCTGCGATGCCGCGCGCAAGTTCAACCGCGGCGACGCGCCCGGCAAGCCGCTGCGCTTTCTGATAATGAGCGGCGGCGAGGGCTCGGGCAGCCTTAAAAAGTACGCGCTGGCGCTGTTGGAGAACTTCGACTGCGAAGTGCGCGTGATCTGCGGCCGCAACGAAAAGCTGCATGCCATGCTCATGCAGACGCTCAAACCCCGCTTTGGCGCGCGCGCGCAGATACTGGGCTTTGTCAAGGACGTCGAACGGCACATGATAGAGTGCGACATGATAATCGCGCGCGGCTCGCCCAATTCGCTTATGGAAGCCGTGGTGTGCAACATACCTATAATCTGCGTGGGCGCGCTGCCCGGGCAGGAGGAACACAACCCCACGATAATGGTGCGGCATAACCTGGGCGTGGTATGCGACTCGCCGCGGGAGTTGCCGGACGTGGTGCGGCGGCTGCTGGCGGACGACGCCGCGGGCTGGAAGCGGCTGCGCGACGGCCAGCTCAAATACCGCGATCTGGACATCGCCGCGCACATCGTCGACGAACTGTGCGCGCGACTCAAGCCGCTGGACTATGTGGTGCCGCCGTTCAAGCTGAAGAATCCGCTTATGGACTATGTCGAGACCAAGCGCCAGCTGCGCACCGAACATAAACAAAAGCGCTATCGTCGCGCCCATCATGACGATGTTTCCAAAAATTAACATGGAATCCGGGAACATAGCAGGTCTAAATTTTATCAATATATGCAGGAGGTATTTTGTATGGCTTCCAAGGTGCTGTTTGCTCCGATGAAGTACGCGCGCTACGAGGCGACCCAGACGCTGCCGGCCAAGTTTGCCCGCATGCTCAAAAAATCGCCGCTGGGCGATATGGTCAATGGCAAAAAGGTGGCCATAAAGATGCACGTCGGAGACGGCATAACGTATTCGACGATACCGCCGGTATTCATATCGACGCTGGTCGACTTCATACATGAGCACGGCGGCGACTGCTTCATAACCGATCACTACATAAGCGCGCGCCATCCCGAAAAGCGCGGCTATACCGAATACAACCTGGGCTGTCCGATACTGGAAGGCACCGGATACATGGGCAAGTACTTCTATACCAAGGAAGTAAACTACAAGACGCTCAAGCATGTGGACATAGCAGGCCTCATAAACGACGCGGACGTGCTGGTCGACTTTTCGCATGTAAAGGGCCATGGCTCGTGCGGCTTTGGCGGGGCGTGCAAGAACATAGCGATGGGCTGCGTGACCGACCGCACGCGCCACGAGATACACTCGCTGGAGGGCGGCCTGGTATGGGATAAGGACAAGTGCATACACTGCAAGCTGTGCATACCTGCCTGCAATCACCACGCCAACTCGTTCACGACCGACGGCAAGGACGGCGAGTACAAGGTCAATTACCATCACTGCACGATGTGCCAGCACTGCCTGAAGGTCTGCCCCAAGCATGCGATAACGCTGGACAGCCACGACTACGCTGATTTCCAGAGCGGCATGGCGCTGACCACCAAGACCGTGCTGGATACGTTCGCGCCGAATTCGGTGTACTTCATAAACGTGCTGACGATGATAACCGCGCTGTGCGACTGCTGGGGCATGACCACGCCGTCGCTGGTGCCGGATATCGGCATAATGGCGTCTGACGACATCGTGGCGATAGAGCGCGCCAGCATAGACGCCATCAAGATGGAAGACCTGATACCGGTGGGCATACCCGAGGGTATGGAGCTGGGCACGGAAGGCCACCTGTTCCAGCGCCTGCACGGCAAGAACCCCTACGTACAGCTGGACAAGCTTGAAGAGTGCGGACTGGGCACTCAGGAATACGAACTGGTCGAGATAAAGTAACACGCGGCGCGCCGACGAGCCTGCGCCGCTCAAGAAGGATGGTCTGATGGAACGATATCGCAATGAAACTGCGGCGCGCAAGCGCAAGCGGCGGCAGGCGCGCGTGCGCCGCATGACGGCAGTGCTGACTATAGCGGTCTGTGCGGTCGTGATATTCACGGGTTCAAGGATAGTCAATGCGCGCATGAACGAGCCGGTAACGCCTGAGGCGGTTGTATTGCCCACGCTGATGCCCGGCGTCACGCCCGAGCCGCAGCCCACTGAGATCCCGGCTGCCGGAACGCAGCTGACCGGCGACAGCGCCTGGATGCTTATGCTGGTCAACAAGTGGCACGCGCTGCCCGAAGGCTATGAGCCGCCGTCGCTGACCGAGCTGTCCAATGGCGAATCGGTCGATGAGCGCATGTATCCGTCGCTGCAGCAGATGTTCGATGACGCGCGCGATCAGGGCGTGTATCCGCTGGTGGGTTCGGGCTACCGCACCGCCGAAGAGCAGCAGCAGACTATGGACGACAAGATATCATACTACAAGGGTCAGGGCCATACCGACGCCGATGCGCGCAGCCTGGCCTCCCAAAGCGTCGCCGAACCCGGCTACAGCGAACATCAGACCGGCCTGGCCGTCGACATCAACGCTGACGATGAGCGCTCCACCTCCGACGAGGTGTACGCCTGGCTCGCCGAGAACTGCGCGCAGTATGGCTTTATACTTCGCTATCCCGACGGCAAGACCGACATAACCGGCATAACATATGAACCGTGGCACTTCCGCTACGTGGGCGTGGATGCCGCGAAGGCCATAATGGATGCCGGCATATGCCTTGAGGAATACCTGGGCGTCATTAATTGAGCGCATACTAAGCGCTAAGGCGCATATGAGGTGACAGGCTATGGAACAAATGACTGTGGGTATAATCGGTACCGGCGGCATCGCGCACGCGCATATGCGCGCGTATCAGCAGATGCCCGATGTGTGCATTGTGGGCGCGGCGGATATAGTGCCCGGCAAGGCGCGCGCGTTTCTGGATGAGTTTGGCTTGAAGGATGTGCCGGCGTTTGAGAGCAAGGAAGAACTGCTGGCGCTCAAGCCCGAATGCGTGTCGGTGTGCACTTACAACTCGACGCATGCCGAGTGCGCGATAGCGGCGCTGGAGGCGGGCTGCGACGTGCTGTGCGAAAAGCCGATGTCTGTGACGCTTGCGCAGGCTGTGGACATGGCGCGCGCGCAGGTGCGCACGGGACATATACTCACAATAGGCTTTCAGCCGCGCTATGATCCCAACATGATGATGGTTAAGGACATAGTGCGCTCGGGCGAACTGGGCCATATATACTACATACAGACCGGCGGCGGACGGCGGCGCGGCATACCCGGGCCGACGTTCTTGAGCCGCGAGACCGCGGGCGTGGGCTGCCTGGCCGACATAGGCTGCTATGGTCTGGACATGGCGCTCAACTCGATCGGGTATCGCAAGCCGATAACGGTGTCGGCGTACTCGGCGGATTACTTCGGCAAGAACCCCAAGTACTGCAAAAACGCCGACATATTCTCGGTGGATGACTTTGCGGTGGCGCTGATACGGTTCGAGGACGGCCTGGTGATGGACTTCAGGATGTCGTGGGCGATGCACATGGACACGATGGGCGACACGCTGTTCCTGGGCACCGAGGGCGGACTCAAGGTCAAGTCGCCGCATCCGGAGCTGAACTGGGGCGGCGCGTGGGACGGCACGATCGGCGACGTATACCTCTACCACGACATGTGTGGCGAGACGGTGTGCACGCAGGTGCCGCTCAAGCCCAATGAGAATGACCGGTTCTACCGCAAGGTGCGGGCGTTTGTGGATGCGGCGCGCGCACATGGCCCCAGCCCGATACCGTGGCAGGAGATAATCTACAACCAGGCGATAATCGATGGCATATTCCGCTCCAGCCAACTGGGGCGCGAGGTCGAGATAGACATTCCCGAAATAAACTGACCGGCAGAACGGAGGCAGTCTATGTACGAGCGGGAAACGGCGCTGTTCAAGGCGCTGTCCGATGAGAATCGCTTACGCATAATTGCGATGCTGCGCTGCGGCGAGCGCTGTGCGTGCCGGATGCAGGACGAGCTGGGCATAGGCCAGCCGACGCTGTCGTATCACATGGGACTGCTGTGCGCCAGCGGCATAGTCAGCGCGCGGCGCGAAGGGCGCTGGACGTATTACTCGATCAGCCGCGAAGGCTGCGAGCGCGCCAAGCGCATGATAGACGAGCTGACTGAGCCGTGTGGTGCGGCAGATGCCGGCAAGTGAGTTGCCGGACTTGAGCCGCGCGTGGCACGCGGCGGCAATGCGGGCGGGGAGCGCCATTGGGCGCATCTGCTGCCCGCTTTTTTAGCGTATTCCAATCCGGGTCTAATGACGCGTGGGCGCGGACGGTGTATAATGGCAGCGTACGGGAGGGAAGTCAAATGAGTTGCATAGGCAATCTGTTATGGCTGTTGTTTGCGGGCATATGGCTTGGATTGGGCTGGGCGATAACGGGCGTGCTGTGGTGCTGTACGATAGTGGGCATACCGGTGGGGGTACAGTGCTTCAAGTTTGCGCTGCTGGCGCTGGCGCCGTTTGGACGGGACGTGCGGTTCCGGGGCGGCGCGGGGTCGGTATTGTTGAATGTGTGCTGGCTGGTGTTTGGTGGATTGGCGCTGGCGTTGGCTTCTGCGGCGTGCGGCGTGGTGCTGTGCTGCACGATAATTGGCATACCGTTTGGCATGCAGTGCTTTAAGCTGGCACAGCTGGCGCTGATGCCGTTTGGTTCGGATGTATACTGAGCATGGTGGGGGAGAATGCATATGAGCAAGGATATCAATTGGCCCGACGATCGGGCGGAGCTGTACGCACTGCTGCTAAAGCAGGTCGACGCGCTGATAGACCGTAGGCGGCACGCGATATCGACGCTGGCCAATGCGGCCGCGCTGATATACGATGCGTTGGAAGACGTCAACTGGGCGGGGTTTTACCTGATGCATGAAGGCGCGCTGCTGCTGGGGCCTTTTGTGGGCAAGGTGGCATGCGTGGACATACCGCTGGAGCGCGGGGTGTGTGGTGCGGCGGCTCGGCAGGGCGAGACCGTACTGGTCGAAGATGTGCACAAGTTTGCCGGACACATAGCTTGCGACAGCGCGTCGCGTTCGGAGATAGTCGTGCCGCTGCGCCAGGATGGGCGCGTGATCGGCGTTATGGACATCGACAGCCCGCGCGTGGGCCGGTTTGACGGCGTCGACCGCGCGGGACTGGAGGCCATTGCCGCACTGCTGGGCGATCTGGACTATGACAGATGCGGCTACTGACGCCGGCGCATGCTGGGAGCGCAGTCGAATTGCGAGCCGTTTGCGCCAGCGCCGTACTGAATGCGATTGTTTGATTGAGGCGGATGCGTAAAGGCGCAATAGCGGCGCATACAAAAGCGGGTGACATCGCGTGTGGACGTCCGCTCAGACCGTTGCCCAGGTCCCGGCAACTGGACGGAATGCGGCGTTTAAGTCTTTTCTGAAATGACGCATGTATGCAAATACGTTTGGTATAACGGGCGTTATGGCATGGCTTGCAGATGCTGTTTGCCATTATTGCAAGTTCGACCAAGCATGCAGTATGCGTAATACTTTGTCAATAAACTGAGCGGGCGACAACGCGTGTGGTCGCCCGCTTTTGTATGTCTACTTAATATGGAAATGCATCTGGCAGACGCGCCGGCATGCCATCGTGGAATGCAGCCAATGCCAAGCATGTGCGAGCAGGCATTGCATAAGCAGGAGCATATCAAAGCGGGTGACGGCAAAAGTTGTCACCCGCTTTAATGTGCAACGACAGAATGCTTACTGCTGCTGGCTGGCTTCGCGTTTGGCGTCGAGCGCGGCCTTGAGCGCGGCGCGCTGCTGCGCGGACAGAAAGTCCTGTTTCAACAGGCGGCGTACCGTGCCGGATGACGGCGGCTCAAGCCTTAGCGCGCTGTCAAACAGCATGTCGAATACCTCGGGCGACAGGTATGCGCCTATCGCTTCGAGCGCCTGCCAGCGCGAGTATGTGCGCGGCTGCACGCTGCCTGAGAGCAGGTCGTCCAGGCTCACGTTCATCAACCGGCTCAGCGCGTGCAGCGTGGTTATGTCGGGCAGCGCCGCGCCAGTCTCCCACTTGCTGACGCTCTGGTGCGTAACGTAGAGCCGTTCGGCCAGTTCGGCCTGGGTCATGCCCGCGTCGCGCCGCAGTTCGGCGATCGCCCGGCCCACCTTTGCCGTGTCAATCATTAGCCCCACCGCCATCCGAATCTAACAACTTCAGTGCCAGCTCATCCAGATAGCTGGTCGGCAGGAACGGCGCAAGGCGCTTGATCATGTCCCAGTTGGGCTGTTTGCCACTGAGCGCCTGGTCGGCCAGCCGCGCCAGTGTTTTGCGGCTCAGGAACGGCGCGAGCTGATGGACCATCTTCATGTCGACCTCGCCATCATCGATGCTGCCAATCAACGTGTCCAGCGTGTCCTTGTCAAGGAATGGCGCCAGTCGTTTTATTATTGAATAGTTGGGCTGACCGTCGTTCATTGCGCGCTGTGCGAGTTTACCCAGCGCATTTTTGCTCAGGAACGGCGCGATCTGTGCGATGCGATCCCAGGTCAGTTTGCGGTCATTGCTGCCGATGTCATCATCGCCGTCTTCATCTTCGTCGTCAGCGTCCTCATCCTCGTCCTGGTCTTCGTCGTAGTCGTCGTCCACGTCGTCCGCGTCCTCGTCGTAGTCGACGTCCTCATCGTCGTCTACGTCATCGTCCTCATCGTCATCCACGTCGCTGTCTTCATCGTCGTCCGCGTCGACGTCCTCATCGTCGTCCACGTCGTTGTCTTCATCGTCGTCCGCGTCCTCGCCTTCATCGTCGTCTACATCGTCATCCGCGTCGCCTGCGTTCTCATTATAATCAGAGTCATGTGCGAGGTCGTGTACAAGGTCGTGAGCTACTTCTCGCGCTACTTCCTCGGCTATGTTTAGATTGATTTCTGCGGTCAAGTCACCTGGCAGGCCGTTTACTGAATTGGATGCTTCAAGCTCGGATCTCACGCTTTCGACAGCGGTCGTCACTGCATCGGCTATCGCGGCTTCGTCTACGACGTTGCCGTACTCGGCCTCCAGCTGCTCTTTTAGCTTTGCGGCCAGATCGTCCGCGTTAGGCATAGTGTGCCTGGTGCTAAACGGCTCATGCGGGCGGCCGGCGCGGTGATTGTTAGTCGCGCGCGGGCCAAAACGGCGATGGTCATCGCGGGAACCGGGACGGCGATGCTCGCTGTGCGGGCCACGCGGCTCATGCGGACGATGCTCGTCATGCGGGCCATGCGGTTCGGGCGGACGATGCTCGTCATGCGGGCCATGCGGTTCGGGCGGGCGATGCTCGTCATGCGGGCCATGCGGCTCGGGCGGGCGATGCTCGTCATGCGGGCCACGCGGCTCGGGCGGGCGATGCTCGTCATGCGGGCCGCGAGGCTCATGCGGGCGGTGCCTGTCATGCGGGCCGTGGTGCTCATGCGGCCCATGCGGGCCGGGTTCGTCGCCCATCAGGCGGTCAGCGCTGACGCCCAGCGCGCTCAGCAGCCGCATAAACTCGTCGGGCGTGGGCATTGCGTCGCCGCACTCCCACTCCATGAGTCGTGCGCGATCAACGCCGGCCTTGTCGGACAGGTCTTCAGTCGTCAGCCCCTGCTGGCGGCGCAGCGCTCGCAGCGTATCGGCAAATCCTTCATTCATGGTTTGAAACCTCCCGTGCGTTATCTGATGACAATATTGTGCGCCATGAACGCCCAAATGTCAATCGAACGCAGGTTGCAAGCCGCTGCTCGAAAAAAGCGGCTCGGGCAACTCCCGAACCGCTGTAAAATAATCAGCCGATCTTGTCGACTATATCGCGTGCGACGACCACACCGGTGACCGATGCCTGCATGAGCCCTCTGGTTATGCCCGCGCCGTCGCCTATCGCATACAGGCCCTTTAGCGCTGTCTCGAACGTATTGTCCACTTTCACCTTGCTGGAATAAAACTTGACCTCCACGCCGTAGAGCAGCGTGTTCTTGGAGTACAGTCCGGGCGCCACGTTGTCGAACGCCTTGAGCGCCTCTATGATCGAGGTCAGGTGCCGGTGCGGCAGCACGAACGACAGGTCGCCAGGCGTGGCGGTGTTGAGCGTGGGTATCGTCGTGGACTTCTTGAGCCGCGACGCGTCGGTGCGCCGGCCCTTGAGCAGGTCGCCCAGTCGCTGCACCATTATGCCGCCGCCGGTCAGCATGTTGCTGAGCTGAGCTATGTAGCGGCCGTACTCTATCGGCTGGTTGAACGGCTGAGTGAACCGCGTCGATACCAGCATGGCAAAGTTGGTATTGCCGGTGCGCAGCTTCTGGTCGTTGTAGCTGTGGCCGTTGACTACCGCTATGCCGCCGTCGTAGTGCTCCTCGGACACCAGTCCGCCCGGGTTCATGCAGAACGTGCGCACCTTGTTCTCGAACGTGTCGGAGTAGTAGACCAGTTTGGCCTCGTACAGGTGCTCGGTCAGGTGATCCATTATCGAATTGGGCACCTCGACGCGCACGCCTATGTCTACCTCGTTGTTGGTGGTTTCGATCTTGTGGGCGTGGGCTACCTTGCTGAGCCACGCCGCACCGCCGCGACCGGGCGCGGCCACTATGAACGGCGCGCGCACTTCCTCGCGCTCGCCCTTGCGGCTGACGAGCGTTACGCCGACCACCTTGCCGCCCTCGGTGATGATCTCATCGGCGGTCGTGTGATCGCGGAACTCGAACGTGTCGAACTGGCTTAGGTAGTTGTACATGTTCTGCAGCACTACCAGCGACAGCTCTGTGCCCATGTGCCGCACCGGGCAGGGTATCAGCTGTATGTTGTACCGGCTCGCCTCATACATTATCTCGCCGACCTTGGGATCGTCCAGGCCGTGTACCTTCTGAGGCGCGCCGAACTCGGTGTATATCGAATCGGCGTACTTTATGAGGCTTTGCGCCTCGGCGCGCGTCATGTAGTCGATAAGGTTGCCGCCCACGTCCTCTGACAGCGACAGCTTGCCGTCCGAGAACGCGCCCGCGCCTGCCCAGCCGCTCATTATGTTGCACGGATTGCAGTGCACGCAGCGGCCCAGTTTGCGCGCGGGGCAGTTGCGCTTGTCGATCGACGTACCCATGTCCACCATCAGCACATGGCGGTCGGGCGACTTGCGCATCAGCTCTATCGCGGTGAATATGCCGGCGGGGCCGGCGCCGACGATTATTACGTCATAATTCTTCATCTGGCTGATCTCCTTGTTCAGTGTCATTGAGGGCGTGCGCGGCGACCAAGGCCGCGCGGAGTGCTATACAAAGCCGAAGCATTGCGCCTCGGGCGTGTAGTCTATCTCATTGAGCTCGCAGTAGTCGATTACAGGCTTGCCGACAAACCGCCGTATTACGCCGCCATGGGATACAATTGCGATGCGGCGCGCGCCCTCGGCGCAGTAGCGGTCCAGCACGGGCTTTACGCGGGCGATCAACTCGGGTATGGCCTCCCATACGCGGGTTTCACCTTCGGGATAGACGCCGCGGCAGTCAAGGAAGTCGGCGTGCAGCGCGTGGGACTGCTCAGCGGTGGAATAGCGAAACGTCTTGTCGGGCATCCACTCGTGCAGGTCGAGTTCGACCTTTATCCCAAGGCCGACGACGCGCGATATTATCGCAGCGGTCTCGAGCGCGCGGGTGTAGGGCGAGGACACTATGAACTCGCACCCGCAAAGCAATGGACTGTCAGCGGCCGTGCGCGCCTGCTGCCGGCCCCGCGGCGTGAGCGGCGCCAGGTCGCGGCCCTGACCCATCAGCCCGCGCGCGTCGCAGGGCGCGTAGTCGGGCTCGCCGTGGCGGATGAATACTACCTGCATGGTAATGTACCTCGCTTAGCTGTGTTAAGCTGGCATGAGCGCGTCCGAGCATAAATAGGGCGCGGCAGGGGGATGAGCGTCACCCGCGGCCGCGCCCGATGATACATCAGAACCTGAGCTTATCGGCGATGTAGCCGTGCAGCGCGTCGATGGCGATGCGCTCCTGGGCCATCGTGTCGCGGTCGCGAATGGTCACGGTGCCGTTTTCGAGCGTATCGAAGTCGATGGTCACGCAGAACGGCGTGCCGACCTCGTCCTGGCGGCGGTAGCGCTTGCCGATTGAGCCGGTCTCGTCGTAGTCGACCATGTAATCCTCGCTGAGCATGGCGTAGACCTCGCGGGCCTTGTCGCCGAGCTTCTTCTGCAGCGGCAGCACGGCGCACTTATAGGGCGCCAGCGCCGGATGCAGGTGCAGCACGACGCGCATGTCGCCGCCGTCGAGTTCCTGCTCCTCGTATGCGTCGCACAGGAACGCCAGCACGGCGCGGTCAGCGCCCAGCGACGGCTCGATGCAGTAGGGCACGATCTTCTCGCCGTTGGACGAGTCGACGTACTCCATGGTTTCGCCGGAGTGTTCCATATGCTGGCGCAGGTCGTAGTCGGTGCGGTCGGCGACGCCCCACAGCTCGCCCCAGCCGAACGGGAACTTGTATTCGAAGTCGGTGGTGGCGTTGGAGTAGAATGCGAGTTCTTCCTTGGCGTGGTCGCGCAGGCGCAGGTGTTCCGCGGTCATATTAAGGCTCAGCAGCCAGTCGCGGCAGAATCCGCGCCAGTAGTCGAACCACTGAAGGTCCTCGCCGGGGCGGCAGAAGAACTCCAGCTCCATCTGTTCAAACTCGCGGGTGCGGAACGTGAAGTTGCCGGGGGTTATCTCGTTGCGGAACGACTTGCCGATCTGGGCTATGCCGAAGGGCAGTTTCTTGCGCGAGGTGCGCAGCACGTTTTTGAAGTTGACGAATATGCCCTGCGCGGTCTCGGGGCGCAGGTAAATCTCCGCGGCGCTGTCCTGGTTGACGCCCTGGAAGGTCTTAAACATCATGTTGAACTGGCGTATGCCGGTGAAGTCGTGCTTGCCACACTGCGGGCAAGGGATGTTGTGCTCCTCGATGTATGCTTCGAGCTGCTCGTTGGACCAGCCGTCGGCCTGAATCTCCTGGCCCTGCGCGGCGCAGAAGTCCTCGATGAGCTTATCGGCACGGAAGCGGGCCTTGCAGGCCTTGCAGTCCATCAGCGGGTCGTTGAAGCCGCCGACATGGCCGGAGGCCACCCACACCTCGCGGTTCATCAGTATCGCGCAGTCCAGTCCTACGTTGTAGGGGCTTTGCTGCACGAACTTCTTCCACCAGGCGCGCTTTACGTTGTTTTTGAATTCTACGCCCAGCGGGCCGTAGTCCCAGGTGTTGGCCAATCCGCCGTATATCTCGGAGCCGGCGAATATAAAGCCGCGGTTCTTGCACAGTGCGACCAGCTTGTCCATCGTGAGTTCAGCCATAGTTATCCCTCCGCATAAAAATAATCCGCGCCCCTGACAAAGGGACGAGGATCACCTCGCGGTTCCACCCTTTTTGACGGCGATGCGCCGCCCACCTTAATTTTTGCGCATTACGCGCGGACTCCGGGCCGCCGTTCAGCGCGCGTCCGCGCCGGCTCACACCTGCCGCCGGCTCTCTTGAGCGTGCCTTCGCGCTTACTCCTGCCCATCACTGTCCATATCATATGCCATTCAAGGCGCTGCTTATATGATACCATGCTTTCGGGGTTTGTCAAGGGGGAGAAATGTAAATCGGGTCATTCTGAGCTCATGCTTTGTGTAGAAATGTGAGGCCGACAAAAAGCGCATCACGCAGTGTGGTGTGTGATGCGCTGTGGCTTGCTTACGGGGTTACTGTGAATTTTTCATTCAATAGCTGAGACCAATCTTCGGTATCCATAACCATAATTTCAAGAAGTATTTCCTCCACATCAGATATGCCGTTCTTGTCCAAAGAAGAGTTTGTCCATGTTATGGAGGAATAGGCCTTCATGCCAGCCGGTAATTGCAAACCCCAGTAAGGATTAAGGGTGTAATCATTGACGGTTGCATTTGACGTGG